>JBQTHM010000015.1:0-54816 GCA_052389895.1 Alphaproteobacteria bacterium
GTCGGCAAATATTGAAAGCGCGCCGTTTCGCGCCAGCGTGTCCGCGACTTGCTTATCGCCCCCGTGATCGAGCCCGTCGCTGAGCCAAAGGATTTCCGGCGCGCGCGGGAAACGCGCGGACAAGAAATTCGCGAGCGCCGCGTTGCGATCGGGAAGCCACGCGCGCGGACGAATTTCATCGGTAGTCTTGAGCGCCTTGCCCGCGTCGAGCAGGGCGGGCGCGCCTTTTTGCCGTTCTGCGGTGGCCACAATCATCACGGCCCGGCCGTCGCGCGCAGCGCCGTTCCGCGCCAGCGCGATGGCGGCTTCGCGCGCGGCCCATTGATGAGCAGCTGTCCAGCCATTGTCGATGAAAAGCACCAGCGGCCCCGAGCGCGTAGCAGCCGGCGCCGCATTGAACACCGGCTCCGCCAATGCGGTGATGACGATTGCGGCTGCAACCAGACGCAACAGCAACAGCCACAACGGCGTGCGCGCGGGCGTTTCCTCCGGCGCCTTCAGGCCAAGAAGAAATCGCAAGGGCGGAAAAGTGATGCGGCGCGGCGGCGGTGGCGTTACCCGCAGCAGCCAATAGATAACCGGCAACGCGGCAAGCGCCGCCAGAATCCAAGGCGCGCCGAAACTCAAATTCTCCAGGCCCGGCACGTATCAGAATCCCCGGCTGGCGCGCGTTCCGCCGATGGCGCCGTAAAGCGCAATCAGCGCCGTTTGCGGCGAGCGGTCGGTGCGGTGACGCGTGAAATTCCACCCGAGCCTGCGCGCAAGGGTGCCGACCGTTTCCACATGCCCGGCAAAGCGGGCGCGATACTGCTCGCGCACGCCTTCGGCGCGCCCGATGATGGCAATCTCGGGAAGCAACGGCGACTGAAAGCGCACGCGGCCCGCATAGGGAAAATCCTCTTCGGCCGGATCGTTGACCTGCACGAGAAATCCCTTGACGCCCGCACGCGCGAAATAGCGCATGCGCTCTTCGATGGCGTCGATGGGAGACAGGAAATCGGAAATCCACACCAGCGCCGCGTTGCGCCGCAGCTCGGCATCCGGCGGCAGGGATTCACCAGTCCCATTTGTGAATGCATGCGCTACACGCGTCAGCGTCACGCGCCCGCCGCCCGGCGGATTGGGATCGCCGACCAGCGCAATGCGCTCGCCCGCGCGCACGAGCAACGATGCAAGCGCCAGGGCGAGCACACTCGCGCGTTCCAGCTTGGCCGGAATGTCCTCCGACGAGGAAAACGCCATGCCGGGACCGCTGTCGCGCCAGAACCATACCGATTCGGCAGCCTCCCACTCGCGCTCCCGCACGAACAGGTGCTGCGATTTTGCCGATTGCCGCCAGTCAATGGCGGTAGACGGATCTTCAGTCTGATAGCGGCGGAATTGCCAGAATGTTTCGCCCATGCCGGCTTTGCGCCTGCCGTGCACGCCCAGTGCCGTCGCCGCCGCCAATGTTTCGGCCGCCACCAGCAAAGGCGGCAGCGACGCCGCGAGCCGCTCCGCCTCTTCGCGCGTGCGGCTCCAGCGCTGCGGTGATTGTGTTTGGTACGCTTCGTTCAAAGGTTCGCGCGGCACAGGCCGTCGATCACTTGGGCGATTGTTGCCCCCTCTGCCCGCGCCGAGAAGTTCAGTGCCATGCGGTGGCGCAAGATGGGCTGGGCGAGCGCGGCCACGTCGTCCGTTGAGGGCGCAAAACGCCCCTGAAGCAGCGCTCGCGCGCGCGACGCGAGCATCAGCGCCTGGCTCGCGCGAGGGGACGGCCCCCAGGCCACGAAGTTGCGCACCATTTCGCTCGCGCCGGGCTCGGGCCGCGCCGCGCGCACCAGGCGCAAAATCGCCTCCACAACTTTTTCGCCAACCGGCAAACGGCGCACCAGCTTCTGTGCGTCCAGCAACGCTTCGGCACTGGTCACGCGCTGAGGGGGCGTTTCTTCGCCCACCGTGGTCGCCATGAGAACTTGCCGTTCGGCGTCCAGGGCAGGATAGCTAATGTCAATCTGCATCAGAAAGCGATCGAGCTGTGCTTCGGGTAGCGGATAGGTTCCCTCCTGCTCGATTGGGTTCTGCGTCGCCAGCACATGAAATGGCACGGGCAGGTCATAGCGCTTGCCGGCGATGGTCACGAATTTCTCCTGCATCGATTGCAGAAGCGCCGATTGCGTACGTGGGGAAGCACGGTTGATTTCGTCCGCCATCAGAAGCTGGCAGAACACAGGCCCCTTGATAAAACGGAAATTGCGCCTTCCGCCGTCCTCCTCCAGCACTTCCGAGCCCACGATGTCGGCCGGCATCAGGTCGGGCGTGAACTGGATGCGTTTGGCATCGAGGCCCAGCACAATGCCGAGCGTGTCCACGAGCCGTGTCTTGGCGAGGCCCGGCACGCCGATGAGAAGCCCGTTGCCGCCCGACAGCAGCGTCAGCAGCACTTGGTCCACCACGTCCTGCTGGCCGAAGATCACGCGGCCTATGGCGTCGCGTCCCCGCGCGAACTCCGCCGCCACGGCTTCGGCCCGCGCCACGGCGGCATTTTCGGACTTGAACTGCGTTGCGGCTTCGGCGCCGGCGGCTTTGTTCATGGACAGGTGTTTTTCTCTTGTTGCCGCGTTCGCGCGGCGTAGCCTCGATAATGGGCGGAGCCCAGTTTGCACCCTGAAGCGCCGCATGCAACAGGGCGGGCTTTAGCGTTGGCTAACATGGAAACACAGGCGCGCGAACGCCTTTGATGGACGGGCAATGACAGAGCGGCAAGATTTACCGGTCGGCCTCGCCGGGCTGCTGGCAGACGCGGCCCGGGGCGCCAGACTGCCGCCGGTGGAAAGCTGGAACCCAAGCCGGTGCGGAGAAATTGACATTCGCATCGGGCGCGACGGGACATGGTTCCATCGGGGCCGCACGATTGCGCGCCCCGAGATCGTGCGGCTGTTCTCGACCGTGCTTCGCCGCGAAGGAGACGAATTCTATCTGGTCACGCCCGCAGAAAAGCTCCGCATTCGCGTGGATGACGCGCCCTTCGTGGCGGTACTTATCGAGGCGGAAGGCAGCGGACGGAGTCAAAGGCTCACCTTCACGACCAATGTTGGCGACACGGTGACGGCAGACGCTGCCCACCCCGTTCGCGTCGAAACGGCTGCGCAGACGAATGAACCCGCTCCCTATATCTTGGTGCGTGCGCGACTGGAGGCGCGAATCGCACGCGCGGTTTTTTACCGCCTCGCCGAGCTGGCTGTGGAGGCGCCGGACCATCCCGCCATGCTCGGCGTGTGGAGTGCAGGCGTGTTTTTTGTGTTGGGGCCCAAAGCGTGAGCGCGCGCCCCATCGCTGTTATGATCAGCGCATGGTCCGGCGAATCCTCATCGACGTCCTGCTCTTCCTGCTGCCCTTTGCGCTCTACGCGGTCTACTGGCGTCTTGCGCGCAAGGGCGACCCGGAAAAGGAAGCGCGCCCGCATCCCTGGGCGCTGCTGTTCATCTCCGGGCTGGCGCTGGTGGCTGCAAGTTTCCTCTGGCTGGGCATGAGCGAAACGGGCCGCGAACGGGACGGCGTCTACGTTCCGCCGCACACCGAAAACGGGCGCGTCGTGCCGGGGCACATCGAAAAGAAGAAGCCGCCGCAGTGAGCGAACGGCTCGATCCCGCAAAACATCCCTGGATGCGCGCGCCGGAAACGCTCGCCGTCGTCGCGGCGCTGACGGCGGGGGGAGGCGAAGCGCGCTTCGTCGGCGGCGCCGTACGCAACGCGCTTCTGGGCCAGCCCGTTACAGACATAGACATCGCAACGCCGCTGACGCCGCAGGAAGTTGCGGCGCGTCTCGAACGTGTTGGCCTCCTGATGGTGCCCACGGGTATCGAACACGGCACGGTGACGGCCGTTGCCAACGGCAAGCCTTTCGAAGTGACCACGCTGAGGCGCGACGTTTCGACCGACGGCCGCCGCGCCGTTGTGACTTACACCAACGATTGGGCGGAGGATGCCGCGCGGCGCGATTTCACCATCAACGCGCTTTACGCCGCGCCCGATGGCGCGCTCTTCGATCCCGCGGGCGGCGTGGGCGACCTGAAGGCGGGCCGCGTGCGCTTCGTGGGCGAACCGCGTACACGCATACGCGAAGACTATTTGAGAATTCTTCGCCTCTTCCGCTTCTACGCCTGGTACGGGAAGGGGGAGATCGACGGGGCGGCACTCGAAGCCGCCGTCGCCGAGAAGGCAGGACTGAAACGCTTGTCCGGCGAGCGCATCCGCAACGAGCTGCTCAAGCTGCTCGCCGCACCCGATCCGCTGCACACGATTCATGCAATGGAGCAACGTGGCGTGCTGGCCGAGGTTCTGCCCTGGCGGTTGCTGCCCGAACGCCTGGCGTATCTCGTTCGCATTGATTCCGAAAACGGCTTTGCGCCCGACGCGCTTCTTCGCCTTGGCGCGCTGATGCCTTCGGACCTCAAGGCGATCGAGAAACTGGGCGATGCATTGAAACTGTCCAATGCGGAGCGGGACCGCTTGAATGCCGTGGCGGCAAACCGGCTTAACCCAGGTTTGCGGGAACATGAGGCACGCGCGGCGCTCTACCGGCTGGGCAAACGCGCGTTCAAGGACGCGGTCATGTTGCAGTGGGCGGAATCCGGCGCCGACGGAAAGTGGAAAAGCCTTATCCGTCTCACCGATACGTGGCGGCGGCCGCAATTCCCAATTGACGGCCGCGATGCCATGGCCGCGGGGCTCAAGGAGGGGCCGGCCGTCGGAAAGGTTCTGGGCGAATTGGAGCAGTGGTGGATCGAAAACGACTTTCGTCCCCATCGCGCGGCGCTGTTGGCGCGGCTCAAGGCGCTCGCGCAACGCTGAACTAGATCAGGCGCAGGACTTCCTCCCCGCCGTCCCAGATCATCTTCAGCGCCACATAGACGATGATGAGCAAGCCGACATAGGCGATCCAGGGATAGCGGTGCAGCAGCCGGGCGATGATCGTGGCCGCAACGGCCGTCAGCGCAATCGAGAGCAGCAGACCGATCGCCAGCACCCAGGCATGGTCGCGCGCGGCGCCAGCTACGGCCAGCACATTGTCCAGCGACATGGAAATGTCGGCGACGACGACCTGGAAAATAGCCTTGTTCATCGGAACGTAGTTGCCCGCAGCGGCAGCCGCAGTTCCGTTGACGCCTGCGATGGTGGCGACGCTTGCTTCCTCGGCGCTGTGGTCCTTGCGCAGCTGACGGTAAAGGCGCCACGCCACCCAAAGCAGCAGCAATCCGCCGGCGATGGCCAGGCCCAGTATGGTCAGCAATTGAACGGCGATGAGCGCAAGCCCGATGCGCAACACGACGGCGGCCGCCAATCCCCAGAAAATGATCTTCTTGCGCAGCTCGGGCCTGACCGACGCGGCCACCATGCCGATGACGACCGCGTTGTCGCCCGCCAGCGTGATGTCGATCAGAATGACCTGAAAGAGCGCAACCAGGGCGGGCTCGGTCATGAAGTCCAAGATCGCATCCTCGCGCGGGCCATCATGGCCAGCGCACTTCGGGCGGCAGTGACATCAGAATAGCCTCGGCATTTCCGCCCGTGGCAAGCCCAAAACGCGTGCCGCGGTCGTAGAGCAGATTGAATTCCACGTAGCGGCCGCGGCGAATGAGTTGTTCCTCGCGTTCCTCCTTCGTCCAGGGCTCGTTCATTTGGGCGCGGACAATGGCCGAATAGGCTTCGAGGTAGGCTAGACCCGCATCGCGGGCGAAAGCGAAGTCCTTTTCCCAGTCGCCCGTGTCGAGTTCGTCGTAGAAGATGCCGCCCACGCCCCTCGGTTCGTTGCGGTGGGGAATGAAGAAATAGCGGTCGCAGGCTTTCGAAAAGCGCACATAATAGTTCGCGTCGTACTTGTCGCAGACGCGTTTGAAGGCCGCGTGAAACGACTGCGCCAGCGGGTGCTCGCGGCTGCGCTGCGAGGAAATCGTCGGCGTAAGGTCGCCGCCGCCCCCAAACCAGGCCTTTTGCGTGATCACATAGCGCGTATTGAAATGGGCGGCCGGCACGCGCGGGCCGCGCATATGGGCGACCATCGAGATTCCCGACGCCCAGTAATGCGGGTCGTTCTCGGCGCCCGGGATTTCGCTCGCGAAGCCGGGAGGAAAACGGCCGTGCACGGTGGAGGCGTTGACGCCCACTTTCTCAAACACGCGTCCATGCATCAGCGCCATGATGCCGCCCCCGCCTTCGGCGCCTTCGTCGGGCGGCCGTGTCCATGGCTTGCGCACGAACCGCCCCGGCGTCATGTGGCGAAGGGGACCGGTGTACTCGTCCTCGATCTGCTCGAAGGCGGCGCACATGCGCTCGCGCAGCTCCTCGAACCAGGCGCGCACGCGTGCCTTGCACTCGTCGAGATCGGAAGTTGTCATTGCACGGCACTGCAGTTGTTGTGCGGATGGCAGTAGGCACCCGGTACGGAAAGCGTCAAGCGCACTCTAAACCCCAGCAATTCCGCCCAATTTCTGCGGCATCGTGACGCAAGACCCTTGGGGACCGACTCTCTATCTTAGCCCGCGTGTTTCTGCGCGCCGCGGTTCCGGGGACGGCGTGCGTGCGCCTGTTTCCTGCCTCCCGGTGCGCCCGAACTCTGGAAAGGTGCCGTGGCTCACTCGCAAGCGGTTGAACCGACGCGACGCGATTTCCTCTATATCGCCACCGGCACGTTCGGCGCGGTGGGCGCGGCGCTCTCGGCCTGGCCGTTCATTAGCCAAATGAATCCTTCGGCTTCGGTGTTGGCGCTGGCCTCCATCGAAGTGGACATTTCCACCGTTCAGCCGGGCCAGGCCATTACCGTGATGTGGCGCGGCAAGCCCATTTTCATCCGCCGCCGCACCGCCAAGGAAATTCAGGAAGCCGAGACGGTGACGGTTTCCGATTTGATCGATCCGCTCGCACGCAACGCAAACCTGGCCGAAGACGCACCAGCAACCGACGAAAACCGGCTGACACCGAACGTCGCCGCCGCGCAAACGGCGCCACAGCCGGAAGCGGCGGCGCCGCAAGAAGCGCAGCCGGCGTCGCCCGCGCCGGCGGAAGGCGCACCTGCGCCGGCGGAAACTGCGCAGCCCGCAACCGCTGTCGAAGGCGCGCAGCCACCGGCGGCGCCGTCAGCCATAGGCGCGCCGCAACCAGCGCCTGCTGCGGGCGCCGCTCAACCCGCGCCCGCAACCGAACCGGCCGTCGCTCAGCCGCAGCCCGGACCGGCGCCTGCGCCCGCAGTGGCGGAGGCAACCGCTCCCGCTCAGGCGGACGGCGGCAAGATACGGCCCGAATGGCTCGTAGTGATTGGCGTGTGCACGCATCTGGGCTGCATTCCGCTCGGTTATCAGGGCGCTTACGGCGGCTGGCTCTGCCCCTGCCACGGCTCGCAATACGACACCTCGGGCCGCGTGCGCGTCGGGCCCGCGCCGGAGAATCTTTACATCCCGCCTTACGCGTTTCTCAGCGACACGCGTATCAAGATCGGCTGACCGATGGCCGGCGCTTCCACTTACGTGCCGAAATCGCGCTTTGCGCAGTGGCTGGATGCGCGCCTGCCGATCATGCGGCTCGTCGACGACACGATTTCCACCTATCCAACGCCGCGCAATCTGAACATCTGGTACACCTTCGGCGGCATTCTCACCTTCATGCTGGTGGTGCAGATCGTCACGGGCATCGTGCTCGCGATGCATTACACGCCCAATTCCGCCGAGGCCTTCGACAGCGTCGAGCACATCATGCGCGACGTGAATTACGGCTGGCTGATGCGCTATCTCCATTCCAACGGCGCGTCGTTCTTCATGCTTGCGGTCTACATCCACATGTTCCGCGGGCTGTATTACGGCTCGTACAAGGCGCCGCGCGAAGTGCTGTGGATCCTGGGCGTCATCCTCTACATGCTAATGATGCTGACGGCCTTCCTCGGCTACACGCTTCCCTGGGGCCAGATGTCTTTCTGGGCGGCAACCGTCATCACCAATCTTTTCAGCGCCATACCGCTGGTAGGCGAGTCCGTCGTCAACTGGCTGTGGGGCGGCTTTGCCGTCGATAATCCCACGCTGCAGCGTTTCTTCAGCCTGCATTACCTTCTGCCCTTCGTGATTTTTGGCGTGGTCATCCTGCACATCTGGGCGCTGCACGTACCGGGCAACAACAATCCGCTCGGCATCGACGTGAAGGGACCGCAGGACACGGTGCCCTTCCATCCCTATTACACGGCGAAGGACACGTTCTACCTTTCGCTGTTCGTGATCGTGCTTCTGGCCTTCGTCTTCTACGCGCCGGACTATCTCGGCCATCCCGACAATTACACGCCCGCCAATCCGCTGCTGACGCCGCCGCACATCGTGCCCGAATGGTACTTCCTGCCGTTTTACGCGATCCTGCGCTCGATCCCCGACAAGCTCATCGGCGTGATCGCACTGTTCGGCTCCATTTTCACGCTTTTCTTCGTGCCCTGGCTCGACACTTCGCCCGTGCGTTCGCTTCGCTTTCGCCCGATCATGAAACAGTTTTTCTGGATTCTGGTCGCCGACTGCATCCTGCTCGGCTATCTCGGCTCGCAGCGGCCCGACGGGATCTGGCATCTTTCCGGCGTCGACGTTCCTCTCGTCTGGCTGGCGCGGCTGGGGACGCTGTACTACTTCGTGCATTTCTGGGTGATCATGCCGATCGTGGGGCTGATCGAAACGCCCAAACCTTTGCCCGGCAGCATCGCCAAGCCCGTGCTGGTGCCCGCCACATGAGGAGCTTGATGCGCGCAAAACTCGGGCTTGGCACGGCGGCTGTTGCGCTCGCGCTGGCGGGCGCGGTGCTGGCGCAGGAAAACGCGGCCGCACCCGCGAACAATGCGGCTGCGCCCGAAAACATTTCCGCGCCGCCCGCGCAACCCGCGCCCGCGCCGCAACCGGAAAACGCGGCCGCGCCCGCTGAGCCTGCGCCGGCGGCCGGAACGCAAACCGGCACATCGGCCGCCGCGCCGCCGGCAAGCGGCGAGCCCGCTCCGCCCTTGCCGATGAAGCATGTGGCGTGGTCTTTCGACGGGCCCTTCGGCACCTATGACCGCGCACAATTGCAGCGCGGCTTTCAGGTCTACAGGGAAGTCTGCTCCGCCTGCCACAGCCTGAAGCTGCTCGCCTTTCGCAATCTCGGCGATCCCGGCGGCCCCGGCTTCAGCGAAGCGGAAGTCAAGGCGATCGCCGCCGGTTTTCAGGTGCCCGCCGAGCCCGACGATCAGGGCCGCACGCATGACGATGCCGGCCAGCGCATCACGCGCCCGGGCACGCCCGCCGATTATTTCCCCGGCCCTTACGCAAACGAACGGGCCGCCCGCGCCGCCAATCTCGGCGCCTTGCCGCCGGATCAATCCGTCATCGTCAAGGCGCGCCACGGCGGGCCCGATTACGTTTATTCGCTGCTCACGGGCTATGGGCAGACGGTGCCCCACGAGCTCAGGATGGCGGCCAACATGAATTACAACCCGTATTTCTCCGGGCATCAGATCGCTATGGCGCCGCCCCTGTCTGAAGGCCTGGTCACCTATGGCGACGGCACGCAGGCGACCGTCGACCAGATGGCGAAGGACGTGGCGGCGTTCCTCGCTTGGGCGGGCGACCCCAAGATGGAAGAACGCAAGCGGCTTGGCATGGGCGTGTTGATCTTCATGTTCGTGCTGGCCGGGCTGCTCTATCTCACCTACCGCAAAGTCTGGCACGCCCAGCACTGATCCGCGCCTGTCATCCCCGGCGAGCGCAGCGAAGCTGCGCGAGGGAAGGGGACCCAGGTGTTCGTGTTCAGCCGGTTCTATCCACCTGGATTCCCTTCCCCTCTCGGCTTCGCCGCTCGGCCGGGAATGACAACTCTGGTATTAGGACGGCATGAAGACCGTTCTCGGCATCATCGGCGGCAGCGGCGTCTATCAGATCGACGGGCTCGAGAACGCGCGCTGGGTGAGGGTCGATTCGCCCTGGGGCGAAGCGTCGGATGAGCTGCTGATGGGCACGCTCAAGGGCGTGGACATGGTGTTCCTGCCGCGCCACGGGCGCGGCCATGTGCATTCGCCCACCTCCATCAACTACCGCGCCAACATCGACGCGTTGAAGCGCGCGGGCGTCACCGACGTGATTTCGGTTTCCGCCTGCGGCTCGTTCCGCAACGAGCTCTCCCACGGCATGTTCGTGCTGGCCGACCAGTTCATCGACCGCACGCACGCGCGCGAGAAGACGTTCTTCGGCAAGGGCTTCGTGGGCCATGTGTCGATGGCGCACCCCGTCTGCCCCAAGCTGGCGGACGCCCTAGAAGAGGCCTGCCGCGAAGAGCGCATCCCCTATCGGCGCGGCGGCACCTATCTCGCCATGGAGGGCCCGCAATTTTCTTCTTTTGCCGAGTCCAATCTTTACCGCACCTGGGACTGCGACGTGATCGGCATGACGGCGATGCCGGAAGCCAAGCTCGCCCGCGAGGCGGAACTGCCCTATGCGCTTGTCGCCATGGTGACGGACTACGATTGCTGGCACCCGGAGCACGACCATGTCACGGTGGAACAGGTGGTGAAAATCCTCATGAGCAACGCCGACAAGGCGCGCGCGCTGGTGAAGCGCGTGGCGCCCAAGCTGGGGCCCGAGCGCAAGCCCAGCCCGCTCGGCATCGAGCATGTGCTGGACACCGCGCTTATCACGGCGCCGGAGAAGCGCGACCACGAACTCTTCCGCAAACTCGATGCGGTGGCGGGACGGGTGTTGAAGAAATGACGCACAGTTCGTCATGGCCGGGCTCGACCCGGCCATCTATCGCGCCCGTGTCTGCGGGCGCTAAGAGTTCATTGGCTCGCGGACGCTCGCCTGATGGATGGGCGCCGGGCGTGCTTCGCACGCCAATTTGTATAATGCGCCGCGAGGCGGCGCGGGGCCGCCCATGACGAGGTAAACACATGGACTTCTCCGTCGTCATCCGCTCGATACCCGATTACCCGAAAAAGGGAATCGTCTTCCGTGACATCACGACCCTGCTCGGCAATCCACGGGCCTTTCGCCGCGCGGTGGACGAGCTGGTGCAGCCCTATGCCGGCGTGCGCATCGACAAGGTGGCGGGCATCGAGGCGCGCGGGTTCATCCTCGGCGGCGCCGTGGCGCATCAGCTTTCGGTCGGCTTTATCCCCGTGCGCAAGAAGGGCAAGCTGCCGTGGAAGACCGTAGGCGTGGATTACGCGCTGGAATACGGCACCGACCGCGTCGAGATTCACGAAGACGCCGTGAAAAAGGGCGACCATGTGGTGCTGGTGGACGACCTAATTGCCACCGGGGGGACCGCGTTCGCCGCCATCAAGCTGATCGAGCAGGCGGGCGCCAAGGTGATGGGCTGCTGCTTCGTGATCGATCTCCCCGATCTGGGCGGCGCCGACAAAATCCGCGCGCTGGGCAAGGAAGTCGTGACGCTGGTTTCTTTCGAGGGGCAATGAATTCATGCTGTCATCCCCTACCCCTCGCTATGCTTGCGCATCGCTCGGCCGGGAATGACAAGAATTGCGGGAAAATGAGGTCCAGGTCTTCTTCGTGGCCACTGAGCGTGGATAGAAAATTTATTTTGCGCGGGCGCGCTTGCTTTGCATGCGCGTGGCGCGTGGATAAGTAATTTGCGCCTTGAAATCGCCCGATGCGATTGCCACTTGAGCGCGCTCGCTTTCTTTCTTCTTGGCTCGGGCCGGGCGGAGGAGGGGGGAGGGGGGAGGGACGAAAAGTGAAAAACGAATAATCCGAAAAGAAGCGTTACATCAGCAGGATAGCTTTTAGATGAAGATCAACGGCAAGGCATATCGCACAATTTGGCCCGTGAATGGCGGAGTCGAGGTCATCGACCAGACGAGGCTGCCGCACGAATTTGCGACCGTCAAAATCGCCGCGCCGAAACAGGCGGCCGACGCCATCCGCAAGATGATCGTGCGGGGCGCGCCCTTGATCGGCGCCACGGCCGCCTATGGGATCGCGCTCGCCATGCGCGAGGATGCGTCGGATGATGCGCTCGATAAAGCCATCGATATGCTGCTGCAAACGCGCCCCACCGCGGTCAACCTGCAATGGGCGCTCAAGCGCATGCGCGACGCGCTGCGCAATCAGCCGCGCGAGGCGCGCGCCGGGATTGCGTGGGCGGAAGCCGCGGCCATTTGCGACGAAGACGTGGAAACGAACCGCAAAATCGGCGAACACGGCTACGAGCTTCTACGTTCCATCTCCGACAAGAAGAACGGGAAGACCCTCAACATCCTGACCCATTGCAACGCGGGCTGGCTCGGCTGCGTGGACTGGGGCACAGCGCTGGCGCCGATCTACATGGCGCATGACGCGGGGCTGCCCCTGCATGTGTGGGTGGATGAAACGCGACCGCGAAACCAGGGCGCGGCGCTTACGGCCTTCGAGCTTGGCAGCCACGGCGTGCCCCATACGATCATCGTCGACAATGCCGGCGGCTATTACATGCGCGCGCGCGAGGTGGATCTCTGCATCGTGGGCTGCGACCGCGTGGTGGCGAACGGCGACGTGGCGAACAAGATCGGCACTTACCTGAAAGCGCTAGCCGCCAAGGACAACAACATTCCCTTCTACGTGGCGCTGCCGTCTTCCACCATTGACTGGACCCTGCCCAACGGCGACGCTGTCCCGATCGAAGAACGCGATGCGGAAGAAATCACCACCATTCGCGGCCTCGGAAAAAACGGCCGCGTCACGACGGTGACGATTTCGAATCCGGGCTCGGCGGCCGCAAACCCCGGCTTCGACGTGACACCCGCCCGCCTCGTCACCGGCTTCATCACCGAAAAGGGCGTGCGCCCTGCCACCGTCGAGGGCCTGCGCACGCTGATGCCGAAGTAATTCGCGAGCCGCGAACAGCGAATAGAGTTGTTTCTGTTTTGTCTACTCGCTACTCACTACGCGCTACTCGCTCAAAAAGCGGAGGCCCCCATGAAACGGAACTCATTGAGATTTGGAACGGCTGCGCTAATTTCGATTGCGTTCCTTGCGGGAACTGCGGCTGCCGCGGCGCAGGTGCAGTATTATGAGCTGCCCAAGGGCGAACACGCGCACGATGTGGCGCCGGCGCCGGACGGTACCGTGTGGTACACCGGCCAGCGCTCGGGCGTGCTCGGCCGCCTCCATCCGAAAACAGGCAAGGTGGAACGGATCCACCTGGGCAAGGGCGCAGCGCCGCACGGCGTGATCATCGGGCCCGACGGCGCCGCCTGGGTGACCGAAGGCGGGCAGAATGCAATCGCCCGCGTCGATCTGAAGACGAAATCCGTGCGATTGTGGAAGCTTCCCGAGGAGCGCGGCTATGTGAACCTCAACACGGCGGCCTTCGATCGAATGGGGCGCATCTGGTTCACGGGCCAGAACGGAATCTATGGCCGCCTCGAGCCGAAGTCGGGCGAGATGAAAGTGTGGGACGCGCCGAAAGGGCGCGGTCCTTATGGCATCAGCGCGACAAGGAACGGCGACATCTGGTTCGTGTCGCTGGCGGGCAGCTATCTCGCGAACGTCGATCTGGAAACCGGAAAGGTGAACGTGATCGAACCGCCTGCGCCCAAGGCAGGAACGCGCCGCGTGTGGGCGGATTCGAAAGGCCGGCTCTGGGTGAGCGAATGGATTGCTGGCAAGCTCAGCGTCTACGATCCCGCCGCAAAGACGTGGAAAAGCTGGGCGCTGCCGGGCGATGGCGCCAAATGTTACGCCGTCTTTGTCGACGAGAACGACAAGGTGTGGGTCACTGATTTTGCGGCGAACGCGATTTTGCGCTTCGATCCCGTCACGGAAAAATTCCGGAGCTTTCCGAGCGACAAACCGGACGCGCAGGTGCGTCAGCTCCTAGGCCGCAAGGGCGAAGTGTGGGGCGGAGAATACGGCACCGACCGGCTTGTCGTAATCCGGAGCGATGCGGCGATTGACTAGACCGCTGCTTGCCGGCGCCGCAGTGCTGCTTGCGGCGCCCGCAGTTGCGGGCGATGTGCAGCGCGGCGAGCGCGTTTTCGCCTTTTGCTATGCCTGCCATTCTGTGAAACCGGGCGAAAACGGCCTCACAGGGCCCAACCTGCGCGGCGTGGTCGGGCGCAAAGCCGCGAACGTCGCGGGCTTCGACTATTCGCCGGCCCTGCGCGCGAAGGCCAAAGCGGGGCTGGAGTGGACGGAGCGCGCGCTCGACCAATACCTGGCCGACCCCGAAACGATGGTTCCCGGCACCTCGATGATCTTCAATGGCATCCCCGACGCGCGCGACCGCGCCGATGTGATTGCCTATCTGAAGCGCACAGGCAAAACGAAATGAACTCCCGCTGGTCCGACACGGACGCAAAAGCTGCCGTCGAGCGATACGCCGCGCAGGGCGTGAACGCGGATCTGGCGCTGCGCACCTACACGACGCGTCTCTTGGGCAGCGACCCCCGCCTCGTCCTGCACGGCGGCGGCAACACCTCCGTCAAGACGCGCATAAAAGATGTTCTAGGCAACGACGTCGAAGTCATCTGCATCAAAGGTTCGGGCTGGGACATGGCAACCATCGAGCCGCAGGGCTTGCCTGCGGCGCGTCTCGCGCCTTTGCGCAAACTGCGCGCGCTGGCGAAACTTTCCGATGAGGACATGGTCAATTTCCAGCGCGTGAATCTGCTCGATGCGAACGCGCCGAACCCTTCCGTCGAGTGCCTGCTTCATGCCTTCCTGCCGCACAAATTCGTGGATCACACTCATGCGAACGCGGTGCTCGCCATCACTAATCAGCCCGAGGGCGAGAAAACCGCGCGCGAGGTCTATGGCGGCCGCGTCGCCTATGTGCCCTACACGATCCCGGGTCATGCGCTGGCGAAGAGCGTGGCTGATATTTATGACAAGAATCCGAGAGTGCAGGGCCTGGTGCTGCTCCGCCACGGCATTTTTACGTTCGCCGAGGACGCGCGCACCGCTTATGAGCTGATGATAGAGTTCATCACGCTTGCGGAAGATCGCCTGTCGAAAAACCGCAAGACGATTGCGCCGGGCGCCGCGCCGGCGAAGATTGCGCCGCTGGCGGAAGTCGCTCCCATCCTGCGGGGCGCCTGCGCGCTGTCGAATGATCGCCACGAAGGCATCGCCAAGCGCCAGGTGCTCTGCTTCCGCACCTCAGCGCAGATTCTCGTCTACGTGAATGGGAAAGACGTGGCGCACTATAGCCAGATAGGCGTCGCCACGCCCGATCACACCATTCGCACCAAGAACTGGCCACTGCTGCTGCCCGCACCCGAAGCGGACAGGCTGCACGAATGGGTCGCGCATGTGCAGGAGGCGGTGGGCCGTTACGTCGAGCACTATCACGCCTATTTCCGCCGCAATAACGAACGCGCGCATCCGAAGAAGACCGAGCTCGATCCGTTGCCGCGCGTGGCACTGGTGCCCGGCCTCGGGCTCTTCGGCATGGGCACATCCGCGAAGGACGCGGCCATCGCCGCCCACATCGCCGAGGCAACGGTCGAGGTGATTACGGATGCGGAAGCGATCGGGCGTTATGAATCCATTTCCGCGGCCGATCAGTTCGACATCGAATACTGGTCGCTGGAGCAAGCGAAATTAGGCAAGGCGGCGGAAAAACCCTTGGCCCGCCAGGTGGCCGTGGTGACGGGCGGCGGCTCCGGCATCGGCGCGGCCACGGCCAAGGCCATGGCGCGCGAAGGGGCGGAAGTGGCCGTGCTTGATCTTGACCTCTCTGCTGCGCAGGCGGCCGCGAAGCAAATCTCCAAGACGGCGCTGGCAATTGCCTGCGACGTGACGGACGCGGCAAACGTGCGCGCGGCTTTCGATAGAGTGTGCGAAACCTTCGGCGGCGCCGATATCGTGGTGTCGAACGCGGGCGCGGCATGGCAGGGCCGCATCGGCGAGGTGGACGAGGAAACGCTGCGCCGCTCCTTCGAGCTCAACTTCTTTGCGCACCAGACGGTGGCGCAGAACGCCGTTCGCGTCATGCGCGTGCAAGGAACCGGCGGCGTGCTGCTGTTCAACGTGTCGAAACAGGCGGTGAACCCGGGGCGAGAATTCGGGCCTTACGGTTTGCCCAAGGCGTCCACGCTGTTCCTGATGAAGCAATACGCGCTCGATTACGGGCACGAGGGCATCCGCTCCAATGCGGTCAACGCCGACCGCATCCGCACGGGACTCTTGACTGACGACATGGTGAGCGCGCGCGCCAAAGCCCGCGGCGTTTCCGAAAAGGATTACATGACGGCGAATTTATTGGGCCGCGAAGTCAACGCCGACGACGTGGCGCAAGCTTTCGTATTTCTCGCGCTCGCGCGCAAAACCACCGCCGCCTCCATCACCGTCGACGGCGGCAACATCGAAGCTTCGTTGAGATAAACCGGCGTGTCATGGCCCGCGAATGCGGGCCACCCAGGTGCCGCAGCCCAAATTCCTGGGCCTTCATAACCTGGGTCACCCTCCGGCGTGCTTCGCACGCCAATAAGTCAAATAGCGCGGCGAAGCCGCGCGGGCGCGGGTGATGACAATTTTTATTTTGGTTTTCGTGGAATTAGTACGCGCCCCACGAATGACATCATGACTTCTCCGTTTTCGTCGCGCGCTTCGTTGCGGCTTTCGAGCAGGCCGAATTCGGGCCGCTTCGGCCACGGCAGTTTGGCGACTGTCTCCGTGGAATAGGTGAGCGTCATGCCGGGACGCACCGGCTTGAACCAGCGCAGCTCGCGAAAGCCCGGCGAAATGAAGCTTAGGTCGGACGATTGCGGCGGCAGATGGCGCTGCATATGCGCCACCATCAGCTTCATCCACACCGCCGCGGTGTGCCAGCCGCTGGCGATGATGCCGCCATAATGCGACCGGGCCGCCGCCTCGCGGTCGATGTGAAAGGGCTGCGGATCGTAGCGGCGCGCATAATGCATGATGGCATCTTCCGTGAAGGTGTACGTGCCCAGCACCGTTTTCACGTTGAGCGGAACGTCTTCAATGAACATCAGGCCGCCTTCCTTGCCGCGAAGAAAGGCCACGTCGTGAAGGTGAGCACTGGCTCACCCGCGCGATGCAGCGTGCACTTGAAGTTCACGTAACCGCGCCCGCCCTTGCTGGATGCGCGCGTCTCCAGCACCTCGACCTTCATGGCGAGCATATCGCCTGGACGCACGGGCCTGTGCCAGCGCGCGTCGTCCACGCTCACGCCGCCCAGGCTGGCCGAACGGTTGAAAAGACCGTCAACAAGAAGGCGCATGGCGATAGCGCAAGTGTGCCAGCCGCTGGCCACAAGGCCGCCCATCATGGTTTTGCGCGCGGCCTCGTCGCTCAGATGCATAGGCTGCGGATCGAATTCTCGCGCGAACTCGAGGATCTCATCGGCAGTCACATTATATGTGCCGAACTCGAATGTTTGGCCCGCGCGGAAATCCTCGAAATGCAGCAATCCGGCCATTACGCCTTTGCGGGGTTCGCGCGCAGATATTCCGGAAACATCCGCTTCAGGTTTTCCAGTTTCGGCCGGTCGTAGCGCACGATGTAAGGGTATGTCGGATGCCGCGCCATGAAGTCCTGGTGGTAATCCTCGGCCGGATAAAAACCGCTCAGCGCGTCAATGCGCGTCACTATTGGCGTTGAAAATACACGCGCGCTTTCGAGTTGTTTGATGTACGCCTTTGCGATCCTTTTCTGCTCCGCGCTCGCGTAGAAGACGTTCGAGCGGTATTGCGGCCCGCGGTCCGGCCCCTGGTAGTTCAGCTGCGTGGGGTCGTGCGCCACGGAAAAGTAGATTCGCAGGATTTCGCCGTAGCTGATTTGCGCCGGGTCGAAGGTGATTTCGACTGCTTCGGCGTGTCCGCTCATACCGGTTCCCACCACCTCATACATCGCCGTCGCGCGATTGCCGCCGGAATAGCCGGAGACAACGCTGGTTACGCCCTTCACATGCTCGAACACGGCTTCGACACCCCAGAAACATCCGCCGGCCAGCACCGCCTTTTGCGGCGGCCCCTTGGCCTTCGGCGCATCGAGTGCGGGCGCGGGAATTTCGGTTGCGGGTTCCGCGCGCGCGAAATTGAGCGTGAGGAATCCGATCGCGGCGAGCGTCAGCGCGATGGCGATGATAATGGCGATGATGCGCGAGCGGCTGAATTTGACTGGCGAGGGCATCGTAGCTCCTTTCTCATGTGCGCGGTGCGAAACGCAGCGCCGCGGAATTCATGCAGTAACGAAGGCCGGTAGGTTTCGGTCCGTCATCGAACACGTGTCCCAGATGCGCGTCGCAGCGCGCACACGAAATCTCGGTGCGCGGATAGATCAGCTTGTAGTCCGTGCTTTCCGCGACGTTCAGTTTCGATAGCGGCTGCCAGAAGCTCGGCCATCCCGTGTGGGATTCGTACTTCGTTCTGGAATCGTACAGCGCGGTGCCGCAGCAGATGCAACGATACAGACCATCGCCGTGATGGTCCCACAACGCGCCCGTGTAGGCCCGCTCTGTACCGTCCTCGCGCGTCACATGGAAAGAAATCTCTGAAAGCTGCCTGCGCCATTCGGTTTCGCTCTTGACCACTTTCGCCACGCGCTGTTTCCCGAGGCTCTTGCCGGACGGCGAAAAGTTCTCGATCGTGACCTGCGCGGGCGCGGCGAATGCGCGCGGAACGGCAAGCAGCGCGGCCGTAGCTGCAAGCGCCGCGCGCCGGGATATCCTGGTTGGGTTCAATGGCATAGCGATTGCCCGCGCATTCGCGCCCGGATAAGGCGTTAGTATTGAGACAATATTACGGCAGCGCGGCCTGCATGCGAATCCCCGCGCTCACCAGACTTTTCTATTTCGGGGCGCGCTAAGCCGCAAAGCGGATTCGGAGCACATCCCCGTCCTCAACCACGTAATCCTTGCCTTCCAGGCGCATGCGCCCCGCCTCGCGCGCGCCTACTTCGCCGCCGAGCGCCACATAGTCGTCATAGGGAATGGTTTCCGCCCGAATGAACCCTTTTTCGAAATCGCTGTGAATGACACCGGCCGCCCGCAGCGCGCGCGTGCCGCGCTCCACCGTCCAGGCATGCGCTTCCTTGGGGCCCGCGGTGAAAAACGTGATCAATCCCAGAAGATCGTAGCCCGCACGGATGAGGCGATCGAGGCCCGGCTCTTTCAGTCCGAGGCTTGCCAAATACTCGTCGCGTTCGCGTTCAGACAACAGGGCAAGTTCTTCTTCGATGCGCGCGGAGATGACGACGCAACCAGCGCCTTCGCGTTTTGCTTTTTCCGCTACACGCGCGGAAAACGCATTTCCCCTTGCAGCGGAGCGTTCGTCCACGTTGCACACGTAAAGAACCGGTTTTTCCGTGAGCAGTCCAAGCTGGCGATAAGGCGCGCGCTGCCCGGTCGTGAGTTGCGCCGCCCGCGCGGGCTTGCCCGCACGAAGAAGGTCAAGAGCCTTCTGCATAAGCACGAGTTGTTCCTTGGCCTCCTTATCGCCGCCCTTGCCTTTCTTTTCCGCGGCCTGCACGCGGCGTTCCAGGCTTTCCAGGTCGGCAAGCATCAGCTCCGTTTCGACAATCTCGGCATCGCCAATGGGGTCAATGCGCGGCTCAACATGCATGACCTCGCCGCCTTCGAAACAGCGCACCACATGTGCGATTGCGTCCACCTCGCGAATATTTGCCAGGAACTGGTTTCCGAGCCCTTCGCCCTTCGATGCGCCGCGCACGAGGCCCGCGATATCCACGAAGGAAATGCGTGTGGGAACGATCTGGGCGGATTTGGCGATCGCGGCCAGCTTCTCCAGCCGGGCATCGGGTACGGCCACGTCGCCAACATTCGGTTCGATAGTGCAGAAGGGATAATTCGCCGCTTGCGCGGCGGCCGTCTGCGTCAGCGCATTGAACAGCGTGGACTTGCCGACATTGGGCAGCCCCACGATCCCGCACTTGAATCCCATTATTCGTCTTTCTCGCCAGGCTTTTGCTTCTTTTCGGGCGGACGGAGCGTCACCGCAACCTTGTTCATGAAGCCGGGATCGTCGTTCTTGGCCAGGAAGGGCGCCGCTTCGGCGATCGCCGAGAGAACCGGCACTAGCCAGTCCTCGTCGGCCTTCGAGAAATTGTCCAGCACATGGCCGTGAACGCGATGCTTTTGCCCCGGATGCCCGACGCCAATTCGCACGCGCCGGTAATCGCGTCCGAGAGTTGCCGTTATTGAGCGCAGACCGTTGTGCCCCGCGTCGCCCCCGCCTGTTTTCGCCCGAAGCTTGCCGGCAGCAAGATCGATTTCATCATGCATGACGACCAGCGCGGAATTGGGCAATTTGAAATAACGCGCTGCGGCGCCGACCGAATCGCCGCTAGCGTTCATGAAGGTGCGCGGCTTCAGCAGATACGTCTTGCGCCGCGACAGTGTTCCTTCCGCGAGCGCGCCCTGAAATCGCGAACGCCACGGCCCGAAATCGTAACTCTCGTGGATCACGTCCACCGCCATGTAGCCTACGTTGTGGCGGTTGCGCGCGTATGCCATGCCGGGATTGCCGAGCCCGGCGATAAGAAGGGGGGTGTCGGACATGGGCGAAACGCCCTGCTATTTTTTCTCCGGCGCTTTGCCTTTGGCCGCCGGCGCAGCCGGCGCGGCGCCGGGTGCCGCCTTTGCACCGGCGGCAGGCGCTGCGCCGGGTGCGGCGCCTGGTGCGGCGCTTGGCGCAGGCGCGCCCTCTTCGCCCTCCAGCGGCACGGCGCCCTCGGCAGGCACTTCGCCCTCGGTCACTGCCTTGGCAACCACGACTTCCTCCACATAGGTGGTCGGCGGCGCGACCGTCGCTACCGTGAAATCGCGCGTGGCGATCACGGGATTCACGCCTGCGGGCAGCTTGAATTTGGAAATGTGAATACTGTCGCCGATATCCATGCCCTCGAGATCGCCCTCGATGTATTCGGGAATGTTGTCCACGGGGCAATGGAGTTCGACTTCATGGCGCACCACATTGAGCACGCCTCCGCGCTTGATGCCCGGCGAGTTTTCCTGGCCCTTGAAACGGACCAAAATCGAAACCGCGACGCGCGCGCCTTCCTCGAGCTTGAGGAAGTCTACGTGAGTGGGCCGGTCGGTGACGGGATCGACCTGGATCTCGCGCGGCAGCACGCGCAGCTTCTTGGAATCGAGCGCCAGCATAATGGGTGTCGCATGCATACGGCCGCCGGAATAGATTTTCTCCAGGCTGCGCAGCTCAACTTGCAGCATTTCCGGCTTGCCCTTGCCACCATAGACGACGCCGGGAACATACCCCTTGTTCCGCAGCTGATAGGCCGGACCCTTGCCCTTTTTTTCGCGTGGCTCGGCGCGGAGTTCCTGCAACGGACGCATCGAGATTCCTTTGAAAATCTTGGGTTTTCAGGCGGCTTGCGCCCGGAAAGCCGAGGCTTTTAGCCGATGAACGCTGCATTAGCAACGCCCATCGGGGCCGGAATTTGATAGCCTTGCTCCGGCAAATCAGGCGCGAAAAACGGGGAGCGGACCATGCATCGGATGATCGTGATTGCTGCCGCCATGCTTGTGATCGGCGGAGTCGCGCTTGCAAAAAGTTTCGCCTTACCCAAGGCATGGAAGGCGAATTTCGAAGCCGACGTGCCGAAAAACTACGTCATCGGCGGCGACGAATGCACGAAAGTAACGGCCATCGCGCGCAACCTGGACGAGCCCTTTCTGGAACGCCACGAGCGCGGACAGGCGCCCAAGTCGCGGCGCCAGCGCATGAGCGGCGAAGGGAAGTATGGAAATCCGAAGGAATTAAAGAACTGGGTCGAATTCCGCATGCAGCTGACATGCGGCGCCAAGAGGCTGTGGGCGCAAATCTGGGCCAAGACCGAAGTGGGCGAGAACTACTCCTTCGCCATGTACCGGCGCTGCCCCGGCTGGGCGATGAAGCAGAACTATCTCGCGCCAACGAAGCCCGACATGCAGCCAGGGCCCGGGAACTTCATTTACGTGGACGTGTACAATTACTCGCCTGCGCCGAAATCCATCGAGGTGCGCATGTGGGATGCCAAGGATTTCGAAGGCCAGGCGAAGGGCGCGGCAACATGCCCGCAATCGGTCAGTCAAAAAGGGTCGAAACCGACTTCTCCTGGCTGATGCGCTGAATGGCTTCGCCGATCAGCGGCGCGATCGTGATGCGCCGTATGTTTGGGCATTTGCGCACTTCCTCGGTGGCGTCAATCGTGTCGGTGACCACCAGCGATTTCAGCTTGGAATCGCGGATGCGCGCCACCGCGCCGCCCGAAAGCACTCCGTGCGTCGCGTAGGCATACACGTCTTTGGCGCCGTTCTCGATCAGAGCCTCGGCCGCGTTGCAGATGGTTCCGCCTGAATCGACGATGTCGTCGATCAACAGGCACGCACGCCCCTTCACGTCGCCGATGATGTTCATGACTTCCGATTCGCCGGCGCGCTCGCGCCGCTTGTCCACAATGGCAAGGTCGGCGCCCAGCCGCTTGGCCAGCGCACGGGCGCGAACCACGCCGCCCACGTCGGGCGAAACGACCATCAGATCCTCGCCTTCCAGATATTCGCGAATGTCCTTCGCCATCACAGGCTCGGCATAAAGATTGTCCGCCGGAATATCGAAGAAGCCCTGGATCTGTCCGGCATGCAGATCCACCGTGAGGACGCGGTGGGCGCCGGCGCCGGCAACAAGGTTGGCCACCAGCTTGGCGGAAATTGGCGTACGCGGGCCTACTTTGCGGTCCTGCCGTGCATAGCCGAAATAAGGCATCACCGCGGTAATGCGCCGGGCGCTTGCGCGTTTCAGCGCGTCGATGATGACCAGCAGCTCCATGATGTTGTCGTTGGCGGGGAAGCTCGTGGACTGGATCACGAACATGTCCTCGCCACGGACGTTTTCCTGTACCTCGACGAAGACCTCCATGTCGGCGAAGCGGCGCACGACCGCCTTGGTGAAAGGGACCTTCAAATACTGCGAGATCGCCTCGGCGAGCGGACGATTGCTGTTTCCGGCCAAAATCTTCATCTGCGCGCGCGCCCTGTGCGGAACCGTATTTACGGTTCAATGACTCGCGACCTTCTAGCAAGCGCGCCCAAGTGGGTAAACGGGCGAAAAGCCGTGAATAACAGCCGTTTCAGGTGCGTAACAGAATGGCCGAAAGCTGGTGGCCAAAGTCGGTTTCCTGGCGGTGCGTGGTGCGGCGATAACTGAAAAAGTCGGCCGCGCGCGCATAGGTGCAAGTGGACAGGCGCTCGATGTTGCTCAATTCGGCGGCTGCCAGCCGCGTGGCCACATAGTCTTCCAGATCGAAATGCCAGTGGCCCTCGCGCGGGCTGGGCACGAAATAGCGGGTATTGTCGGGGTTGGATTCGCGGAAACGGGCGATGAACTCGGGCCCCACCTCGTAAGCCGCCTGGCTGATGCATGGCCCGACGGCCGCGTAGATATTTTCGGGCCGTGCGCCCAGCGCGACCATCGCGGCAAACGTCGCTTCCGCAATTCCGTTTAGCGCACCTCTCCAGCCTGCGTGCGCGGCGCCAATCACGCCCGCGCGCGCGTCGGCCAGCAGAACGGACGCACAATCCGCCGTAACCACGCCTAGCGCGAGGCCAGGCCTTTTGGTCACCATGGCATCCGCACGCGGGCGGGTCTGGTCGGTCCACGGCTCGTGCACGGTCACGACCTGCGCGGTGTGCGCCTGATAAAGCGAAAGCAGCGCCGCGGGTCCATCCGCCAGCGCGGCCAGGGCGCGTCTCCGGTTCTCGGCGATGTTTTCGCGCGCATCGCGCGTGCCCAAGGCGCAGTTCAAAGATTCATAAACGCCCATTGACACGCCGCCCCTGCGTCCGAAAAACGCATGCGCAGTGCCAGATTGCCCCGAAAGATTTTCGGCCCTTAAGACGAACATGACAGGCCAGCCAAGTCGGAAACGCGCGCCTGCGCAATCGCCATGACTTTGAACAGCGTGCCCATTTGCGTTGGCGACGTCAGGCGATCCAGTGCGGCGTCGATGTCCCGCGCCCGTGCTGGGCTCGCCTCCTTCAGTTTCTTGGCGCGCGCGCGAATGCCGATCGCTTCCAGAAAAGAACCTTGCGGCTCCGGCCCGAATACTTTCGTGTCCTGCGCGCGCGCGATTGCGCCCAGCGCCTCGAAATCTATGTGGGCGGTCAGATCGGCGCCGCCGGGCTCACCAAGAGCATCTGCGTAGGCGTGCTCCTTCACCGCCTGCAACGTGTCGCCGATCGCGGAATGCTCGTGCCCGTAATCAATGAGCAATGCCACGCCGCCCCATTGGGCGATGATGCTCGCAATCGTTCTCACTGCATCCTGGGCTTCCGGCGAGAATTCGAAGATCGCTCCCGCCGGTGCGCCGCGAAGCCGCGGCGGGACGAACTCTTCCATCGCTTTGTTAGCGGAAACGAAAGCAAGTCCCCCGCCCGCCGCCCCTATCAGGCGTTCGCGCCAGCCCTGATCCGTTTTGATGGCCTGCCTCGCGGGCAAAGCGTCGAGGAACTCGTTGGCGACGAGGAACACGGGCCTGTCCGGCTGGACCTCAAACAGGCTGTCGCGCCATGTAACATGCGCGTCTTTCAGCTGCTCCTTCTGCCTTTGGCGCAGTGCCGGGCTCGTTTCCACCAGCACGATCTCGGCTGCTTGCGCAAATTGCGGGCGCAGGCGAGCGGCGCGCAACATATCGGTCATAAGCGTGCCTCGCCCAGGCCCTAGCTCAAGAAAAAGAAACGGCTTGGGTCTGCCATGATCTTCCCACGCTTGAACGAACCATAGGCCGATCAGCTCGCCGAACATCTGGCTCACTTCCGGCGCGGTGATGAAATCGCCCCGCGCGCCGATCGGCTCGCCTTTCATGTAGAAGCCGTGCTCGGGATCGTAGAGCGCCATTTCCATGTATTGCGCAACCGATATCGGGCCTTCGCGCGCAATGCGCCTGAGGATCTTTTCCTTGAGTGTGCTCACGCGGGCTTCGCAGAGCGGCGATACGCATACCAGAAGAAGAACGCCGCCGCGGCCCACATGGGAAGGCTCAACAACTGGCCCATGCTGAACCAGTCATACAGTTTCGATTCCGAATCGCGGAAGAACTCGACAAAGAAACGCGCAGCGCCATAGCCGGCCAGGAACCAGGCGATGACCAGTCCGCGCTTCTTGTGAATCTGCCAGCGATACATGGCAAAGCGAAGAACCAGAAAGAGCACGATGCCTTCGAGAAACGCTTCATAGAGCTGACTGGGGTGGCGGGGTCCGCCCGGCGCGTTGGGGAAAACCATCGCCCAGGGCACAGCGGTTTCCTTTCCCCACAATTCGCCGTTTATGAAATTGGCGATGCGGCCGAAGAAAAGCCCGATCGGCGTCGCCGCGGCGGCCAGATCTCCAACGGAAATCACATTCAGTTTCTTGCGGCGGCAGAAAAGCACCAGCGCAATCACCACGCCGAGCAGCCCGCCGTGAAACGACATGCCGCCTTCCCAGGCGGCGACGATCTTGAGGGGGTTGTCGAGATAGGCCTGCGGCAGGCCTTCGCAGGCGGCGCCTTCCCAGATGCCGCAAAAAAAGGTGCCGTAGAAAAGTACGTAGCCGAGACGCCCGCCGAGGATGACGCCGATGGCGATCCACAACAGCAAGTCGCCCACCTGATCGGGCGTCGCGGGCGCCTGGTTGTGGAAGGGCGCCGCTTTCCACAGCTTGCGCTCCTTCACCAATTTGACGACGTACCACCAGCCGAGCAGAAGCCCCGCAATATAGGCAAGCGCGTACCAGCGGATGGCGAACGGCCCGATTTGAATGAGAACGGGATCGATCTGGGGAAAGGGCAGAACCGCCTGATACATGCGCGAACTCGTCCCTTGCCCGCCGCACGCTGTCAAGCATGACGCGCACGGTTTGGGTTTATGCGCGCTATCGCCTTGTGCGATGCTGGCGGCGAAGAACACTTGCGAGGAGCCCATGCAAACCGACAATCGCGTGATGGACAGCTTGGCGCGGCTCTTGACCGATGCGGCGGGCGCGGCCCGCAGCATGCGAAAGGAGATCGAGACTGTGGTCAAACAGCGGCTCGACCGGCTCGCCTCCGACCTCGACCTGGTGCCTCGCGAGGAGTTCGAAGCGGTGAAGGCGATGGCCGCCAAGGCGAGAGCCGAGAACGCGCGGCTTGCCCAGCGCATCGCCGCGCTGGAGGCGAAAATGGGAGTCAAATCAACGGCGAAGACTCCGAAACGGACGCGTTAGACGAAGAACCTCAAACCTGTGGATCGGGTTCTGCGGACAACAACAGGCCGTGCGTCGGCCTTGTGTAAACGCAAAATCTTGTGTCAGTTTGGCTGCAAGTGCTTCGCACATCGGGGGAACGCGCTGGCCGCTTTTGCTTCTCGCCCGTTTCCAGCGCCGGGGCGTCAGCCCCGCAGGAGGATTACCGCGTAATGAGCATCCAGTTGAGTGAAGAGGCCGTTGCGCTTGCTCATCCGCTCGACATGATCGAGCAGGCGGTCGAGGACAACGGCTGGCCTTTCGAACGTTCGGCGCGCGACGAGCTCAATCTCTCCGTCGCCGGCCGCTGGTGCGATTACCATTTCTGTTTCACCTGGCGCGAGGATTTGCAATCGTTGCATCTGTCGGTGAGCTTCGACATGCGCGTGGCCGCCGAGCGCCGCGCGGCCGTTGCCGAGCTTCTCATGCTGGTGAACGCGCAACTCTGGCTCGGCCATTTCGATCTGTGGTCGGATGACGGCACCGTGCTGTTTCGCCATTCGCTGATCTTTCCGGATTCGCAGGTGAGCTCGGCGCAATGCGAGGCGCTGCTGCATCTGGCCGTTGAGTCCTGCGAGCACTATTACCCCGCCTTCCAATTCGTGCTGTGGGGCGGCAAGAGCGCGCGCGAGGCTATGGCGGCGGCCGTTCTGGAATGCGTGGGCCAGGCCTGAACCGCTAAGGGCGCGGAGACCCGCGAAATCGAAACCGATCGTGTTGGGGCAGTTAGAGCGGCAGCCGCACGACGGCTTTCAATCCCCCCAGCCAGCTTTGCTCCAGCACCACATCGCCGCCATGGGCGCGCGCAATATCGCGCGCGATCGCTAGGCCGAGCCCTACGCCACCGCGCTGCAAATTGCGGCTGTCGTCGAGGCGGTGGAATGGACGAAACGCTTCCTCGCGCTGACCTTCGGGAATTCCCGGGCCGTCGTCCTCGATGGCGATGCTGACCGTGCGGCCGGTTTGCCGGGCCGTGACCTCCACCTGGCTGCCGTATTTCAGTGCGTTGTCGAGCAGATTGACGAAACACCTCTTCAGCGCCTTGCGTTTCACGGGAAGCACGAGCGACTGTGTCGCCACCAGCTTGATGTGGGCTGCGGCGTCCTTGCGCGCGCGGCTCGCGTCCTGGATCGCTTCTTCCAGGAACATGCCGACGTCGGTTGGCTCCGCCGCCTCGCCGCCTTCGCCGCGGGCGAAATCCAGATATTCGTTTAGCATATGCTCCATCTGGGCGAGGTCCGCCTTCATTGCCTCGGCGTCCGCATCCTCCTTCATCATCGCGATTTGCAGGCGCAGGCGCGTGAGCGGCGTTTTCAGGTCGTGGCTAACGCCTGCCAGCATCGCCGTGCGCTGCTGCACATGGCGCTCGATGCGTTCGCGCATCTGAATGAAGGCCTGCGCCGCGCGGCGCACTTCGGTTGCGCCATGCGGTTTGAAATCGGGAACGGCGCGTCCTTTTCCAAAACTCTCGGCTGCCAGCGCCAACTGCTCGATGGGCTTCACCTGGTTGCGCAGGAACAAGATGGCGACCGCCAGCAGAACAAGCGAAGACCCGATCATCCAGATAATGAAAATGTCGGCGCTCGCCGCCGTTATGCGGTTGAGGGGTATAAGCAGGCGCAAGACGCCGCCCGAAACCTGCACACGGATGTTGACGTAATCGGGATATCGGTTGGTGTCGAAATTGGTGGGTTCGCTGATCTGATTGGCGAGCACGCGGGCGAGTGCGCGGTCGAGCGCAGTGCGCGGGACCGGCTTCACGCGTGGCACGAATTCGCCGGGCAAGTACATGATCGTGTAACCCAGACTTCTGCTCGCAAGCTCGCGCGCCCGCGCGCGTTCCTCCTCGCTGGCGAGTGCATTGTGAAGCGTGATCAGATACGTAACGTCGCTCGCCACGTTGCGCGCCATGCGTGATGTGACGGTGTCGTAGTGGCGCTCAAAGAAAACGTAGGTGACGATCGCCTGGAGAATCACGACCGGCGCCACGATAATGATAAGCGAACGGCCAAACAGTCCGCGCGGCAGAACGCGTTTCAGCGCGCGGAAAGGGTGAAACGACGTTTTGCGCCGCTTTACCGGCGCCGCCTCACTCGACACGGTCTGGGACGAGGACATAGCCGACACCGCGCACTGTCTGGATGTAAAGCGGAAGCTTTGGGTCTTCTTCGATCTTGCGGCGGAGCCGCGTCACCTGCACGTCTACCGATCGTTCCAGCGCAATGCCCAGCCGCGTACACAGGTCGGTGCGTGAGAACGCCCGGCCCGCATTAGCGGCAAACAGTTTCAACAATTGCATTTCGGAGCTGGTGAGGCGCACCGGCTTCCCCGCGCGCCTCAGCTCTCCGCGCTCGGGCTCGAACACGCACAGGCCCATGCGCACTTCGCGGTGAGCCACGGGGCGCAAATTCCGCGTGCGGCGGAACAGGGCCGCCAGGCGCAACATCAGCTCGCGCGGCTCAAACGGCTTTGGAAGGTAGTCGTCGGCGCCGCGCTCAAGGCCCTCGATGCGGTCAAGCGGCTCGCCGCGCGCGGTGAGCATGAGAATGGGCACGTCGGAATGCGCCCGCACCGATCCTGCCAGATCGAATCCGTTTTCGCCCGGCATCATCACGTCGAGCACAAGCGCATCGAAAGCAAGGCTCTTCATCAGCGCGCGAGCTTCGGCTGCGTCAGCGGCGGCCGTCACGCGAAAGCCGTTGGCCGTGAGATAGCGCTGCAACAGCTCGCGCAGCCGCACATCGTCGTCGACCACGAGAAGATGCGGGCTGTCGGGCGCGGCTGCCTGTGCACTTGTGTTCATCGCGCGATTTCCGCGCTTGAAAGCCTAAACGCGCTCATATTGACATCATTAGGGCCGCTCTTTAGGCCTAGCAAGGGTATAAAACCTCCCCGATACGACAAAGAAACGGACGCCTGCGTCCGCCCCAAGTCGAGGCTCGCTCATGGCCATTATTCCTTTCGATCAGCGCGACGGGCAGCTGTGGTTCGACGGTAAATTCGTGCCCTGGCGCGACGCCAGGACTCACGTGCTGACGCACGGGCTGCACTACGCCTCAAGCGTTTTTGAAGGCGTGCGCATGTACAACGGGCGCGTCTTCAAGCTGGAAGAACACACGCAGCGCCTGTTCGAATCTGCACGCATACTCGACATGAAGATTCCGTTCGGCGAGGACGAAATCAATCGTGCGTGCGTCGCCGCATGCGAAGTACAGGGTCTGAAGGACGCTTATATCCGGCCGGTTGTGTACCGCGGCAGCGAAATGATGTCTGTTGCCGCGCCTTTTGCGAAAATACACGTGGCGATCGCCGCCTGGCAGTGGGACTCGTATTTTCATCCGAATGAGAAAATGAAGGGCATACGGATGAACATGTCGGAGTGGAGGCGGCCGGCGCCGGACACTATTCCGTGGAAATCGAAAGCAGCCGGCCTTTACATGATCTGCACCCTGTCCAAACACGCGGCCGAGGCGGCCGGCTATCACGACTCGCTCATGCTCGATTACCGGGGGCTGGTTGCGGAAGCGACCGGCGCGAACATTTTCTTTGCCAAGGATGGCAAGTTGCACACGCCGGTGCCGGACTGTTTCCTCGATGGCATCACGCGGCGCACGGTTATTGCGCTTGCCAAGGCGCGGCAGATTCCCGTCATCGAACGTCAGATCAAACCGGAAGAATTGCCGGATTTCGAAGAGTGCTTCTTGTGCGGCACCGCTGCCGAGGTGACGCCGGTTCGCGAGATCGCCCCGCGCACCTACACGCCAGGCCCGATCTGCGAAGCGATGATGAACGATTATGCCGACGAAGTGCGCCGGGCGGCGACAATCGAAAAGCGGCTCAGCGCCAGCGGCTAGCGCGCGTTTCGTCTTCGGGTTTTGCTTCGACCCATACTTTCCCGGCGCCGCGTTCTTCTTCTTTCCAGAACGGCGCCCGCGTCTTCAGATAGTCCATCAGGAATTCCACCGCCGCGAAGGCATCTTTCCGGTGCGCCGCTGACGCCCCCACGAACACGATGCGCTCGCCCGGTTTCAGCTCTCCCACGCGGTGAATGACGCGAACGGCTTTGAGCAGCCAGCGCTCGCGGGCCTCCGCCACATGGGCGGCGATTTCGCGTTGCGTCATGCCGGGATAATGCTCAAGCGTGAGCGACGTTATTCCGTCCTCGGCGCGGACAAGCCCGACGAATGTTGCGATGGCTCCGGCGTCTTCCTCCAGCGCAGCCGTTTCGGCGCCCGCGTCGAAATCTTCCCGCTGGATATGGATGAAGTCGCTCATCCGCCCGTCACCGGCGGGAAAAAAGCCACTTCGTCGCCTGTGCTTACGCGCGCATCAAACGAGGCATGCTCCTGGTTGACCGCGCAGCGGAGCCTGGAAATGTCCCGAAACGCTTCGGCATAACCGCTGCCGCGCGCACGCAAGGCGTTGATGAGCTCGGCGACAGTCATCGCGGCGGGAGAAGGGAATTCCTCCTCGCCGACGCCGATCTTTTGCCGCACCCAGGCGAAATAGAGGATTTTCACGCCGCCCTCGATTTGCGCTTGGTTCCGCGCGCATGGCGCAGGCCCGCGCGCAGATACGCATAGCCCGTGTAAAAAGTAAGCGCCGCGGCGAACCAGAGGCCGACAATGGCAAACTCTGTGACGCCCGGCAGAAAACGCTCGCTCGCCGACGACGCCATGAGAATCGCGATAGCCAGAAACTGCATTGCCGTCTTCACTTTCGCAATCCGCGTGACGGGCAGGCTTACGTCGGCCTCCGCCAGAAACTCGCGCAGGCCCGACACCAGTATTTCGCGGCAGAGGATGATGAGCGCGGGCACGAGAGCAAATCCGCGCAATGTGCCGTTTGCCGTCAGCATGAGCAGCGCCGCCGAGACCATCAGCTTGTCGGCGATCGGATCGAGCATGCGGCCGAAAGGCGAAACCGAATCCAGTTTGCGCGCCATCAACCCGTCTACGGCGTCGGTGAGGCCGGCCGCGCTGAACAGCGCGAAGGCAAGCCACGGCCCCAGGGGAGCGGGCAGGAAATAGGCCGCGACGAACAGCGGCACCAAAGCGATGCGGCTAATCGTCAGCGCGTTGGGCACATTCGACATGGCATCAGCCTATCTGCTCAGCCCGTGGGGTGAAAGAAGTCGTAGATCTTGCGGGCCAGCGTGCCGCTGACGCCCTCGACGGCTTCGATATCGGCCAGGCTGGCATTGGCCACCTCACGCGCCGATCCGAAGTGAGCGAGCAGCGCCTTCTTGCGGGACGCACCGACACCCGCGATCTCGTCCAGCGGATTGGCGCCGATTGTCCTGGCGCGTTTTTTGCGGTGCGTGCCGATGGCGAAGCGATGCGCCTCGTCGCGCAGCCGCTGGAGGTAATAGAGCACAGGGCTTTTGTGATCGAGGCGGAAGGCCGCCTGGTTGGGGCGATAGAAATGCTCGCGGCCGGCGTCGCGGTCCGGCCCCTTGGCAACGGCGGCCAGCACCACTTCGCTCACGCCGAGGTCGGCCAGCACGGCGCAGGCGGCATCCAGCTGCCCCTTGCCACCGTCGAGCAAAACGAGGTCGGGCCATTTTCCGCGCGCGTCTTCTGTGCCGGCCTCTCGCACCAGCCGTGAAAACCGGCGCGTCAGCACTTCACGCATCATGGCGTAATCGTCGCCCGGAGTAAGTTCGGCCGATTTGATGTTGAACTTGCGGTACTCCGCCTTTTCGAACCCGTTCGGTCCCGCCACGATCATCGCGCCTACCGCATTCGCGCCCTGAATGTGGCTGTTGTCGAATACTTCGATGCGCCGCGGCGGCGCCTCAAGACCGAAGACTTCTGCCACGCCTTCCAAAAGCGCGCGCTGTGTCGCACTTTCGGCCAAATGCCGCACCATCTGCTCGCGCGCGTTTTGTGCCGCCCGAAGGACGATCTCGCGTTTCTCGCCGCGCACGGGGACGGCAACTTCCACCTTGCGCCCTGCACGCGTGGAAAGCGCTTCGGCGAGAAGCGCAGGTTCGGGAATGGCCGTGTTCAACAAAATGAGCTGCGGCGGCGGACGCTCGTCGTAGAACTGGCCGATGAAGGATTCCAGGACCTCGCCCGCTCCGAGTTCGCGGTCGTGGCGCGGGAAATAGGGCCGGTTCCCCCAGTTCTGGTCGGCACGGAAAAAGAAGACCTGCACGCAGCTCTGGCCGCCTTCCTGGTGAATCGCAAAAACGTCGGCTTCGCTGAAGGTCTGGGGATTCACGCCCTGATGCAGCTGGATGTGGCTCATGGCTCGGATGCGGTCGCGCAACTGGCCAGCGCGCTCGAATTCCAGCGCCTCCGACGCCGCCTCCATTTCCTTCGCCAGCGCCGCCTGCACGGTGCGGCTCTTGCCGGAAAGGAAATCCTCGGCCTGTTTCACCAGCGCTGCGTAATTCTCCTTATCTATGCGGCCCACGCATGGCGCGCTGCAGCGTTTGATCTGATAGAGCAGACAGGGCCGCGTGCGCCCGTCGAACACGGCATCCGAGCACGAGCGCAAAAGGAACGCGCGCTCCAGCGTGTCCAGCGTGCGGTTCACCGCGCCCGCAGACGCGAAGGGGCCGAAATAGGCGCCCTTCGTATTCTTGGCGCCCCGGTGCTTCAGGATTTGCGGAAAATCGTGGTCGCGGCGCAGCAGGATGAAGGGAAACGATTTGTCGTCGCGGTACAGCACGTTGTAACGCGGCTTGAGGCGCTTGATGAGGTTTGCTTCCAGCAGCAGCGCTTCGGTCTCGGAAGCCGTCGTGAGGAAAATCATCTCGGCGGTTTCCGCGATCATGCGGGCGATGCGATAGGCATGGCCCGCCGGTTTGGCATAGGCGGCCACGCGCTTCTTCAGATTGGCCGCCTTGCCCACATACAGCACGTCGCCCTTCGCGTTCAGCATGCGGTAGACGCCCGGTGCGGAGGGCAGCGTCCCCAGGTAGGCCTGGACGCGCGCGGCCCCCGTCAGCAACGAGGGCGGTGCGGCATGCTCGCTCGTGCGATCCTTCCCGGTCATGGCTTTAATATAGTGCAACGCGCCCGGGCGCGGCTAAGATAGGCCATGCTTGTCTTCCGACAGATGTTCGATGCGACGTCCTACACATATACCTATCTATTGGGGGACAGCCGCACGCGCGAGGCCGTGCTGATCGATCCCGTTTACGAGCAGGTCCGGCGCGACGGCGCGCTCATCGAGGAACTCGGCCTCAAGTTGCTGTACACGCTAGATACCCATGTTCACGCCGATCACGTGACGGGCGCCTGGATGCTCAAGCAAAGGCTGGGCAGCCGCATCTTTATTTCGGAGGCCAGCGGCGCCGAATGCGCCGACGGCAAGCTGAAGCACGGGGGCTCGATCACGTTTGGCGATCAGCGCCTGGACGTGCGCGCCACACCGGGCCACACGCGGGGATGCGTGACCTATGTTCTTGCCGACAGGAACCGTGCCTTCACCGGCGATTGCCTTCTTATCCGCGGCAGCGGGCGCACCGATTTTCAGCAGGGCAGCGCGCATGCCATGTTCCGCTCGGTCCACGAGCAGATTTTCACGCTTCCCGACGAGTGTCTGCTGTTCCCGGCGCACGACTATCGCGGGCTGACGGTAACAAGCGTGGCGGAGGAAAAGCGCTGCAATCCGCGCCTAGGCGGCGAAGTCTGCGAAGAGGACTTCGTCGGCTATATGGATAATCTCAATCTGCCGCATCCCAAGCAGATCGACATCGCGGTTCCCGCTAACCTGAAATGCGGCGCGCCGGAGGAAGGCCGCATGCCGGCGAAAGATCCCGACTGGGCGCCGCTCATCTTGACGACCGCAGGCGTCTGGCAACTCCAGCCGCATTGGCTGGCCGAGAACCGGGACAGGGCCTTTGTCCTCGATGTGCGCGAGCCTTCGGAATACGCCGGCCCGCTCGGCCACATCGAAGGGGCGAAGCTCGTGCCACTCGGCCAACTGGCCGCGCGTGCCAAGGAACTGCCCAAGGACAAGCCCATCGTCGCCGTTTGCCGCGCGGGCGGGCGCTCGGCACAAGCCACCGTCATTCTGCAAAAGGCGGGCTTCGAGCGCGTGGCCAATCTCACCGGCGGCATGCTGCGCTGGAAGGAAGAAAAACTGCCTGTCGAGGGGGCGGGCGGCTAGCCGCTACTGGAACGGGGAAACGCGCTCGATTTCTACGCCGGCCGATTCCGCGCCGGGCACGGCATGCAGTTTTTCCACGCGCACACGCGCGGCGCGTACGCGGCGGTCTTCGAACGCGGCCGCGGCAATGCGTTCGGCTAAAGTCTCGGCCAGATTAATATGGCTGTCCGCGATGATCGCGCGGATGCGCTCTGTTATCGCTTCGTAGTCCACCACGTTTTCCAGCCGGTCTTCCAGCGCCACGCTATCTTCGACCGACAGATCGAGATTGATCCGCACCGGCTGCGGCTTGCCTCTTTCATGGCCGTGCACGCCAATGCGCGCGATCATCTCGAGATTGCGGATGAACACGTGCCGTATTGCGAGCTTTGCGTCCGCTATGCGCAGGGGCTGAACTTTTGCGGTCATTCGCTTGCCGTAATGTCCTGGGCTTTCCAGATCAGGTGCTGGCCGCCGTCAATGACTATGGTTTGGCCGGTGACGGCGGGTGCATCAAGCAGGAAGCAGATGGCCGACGCAATGTCTTCCGGGGTGGGGCCGCGACGCAACGGCGTAGCCTCCACCTGCCGGCGGAAATCCGTTTCGCTCTGGCGTGCATTGCGCAGCGTCGGCCCCGGCGCAACCGCGTTCACGCGAATGCGCGGCGCCAGAGCCTGGGCAAGCGTCGTGGTAAGCCAATGCAGGCCGGCCTTGCTGACGCCGTAGGAGAGAAAATTCGGCGTCGGCTTGAACAGCCGCTGGTCCAGAAGATTGACAATCGCGCCTTGCCCGCCCTGCAGCAGCTGTTGCGCGAAATGCTGCGCCAGCACCAGGGGCGCGCGCAGGTTCACGTTCAGATGCGCGTCCCAGGACTCGCGAGTCATTGTTGCGACGCTGTCGTTCTCGAAGACCGACGCATTGTTGACCAGCGCCGTAATGGGCCCCAAATCTTCGCGCGCACGCTCGACAAGCCGCTGTGCCTCGCCTTCGTTGGCGAGGTCTGCGCCAATCGCCATCGCGTGCACATGGCGCGCATGCAATGCGGCGACGGTATCTTCGGCGTCCGCTTCCGAGCTGTGGTAATGCACGGCGACCGACCAGCCCCTGTCGGCGAGCGCAAGACTGATCGCCCGGCCCAGGCGCTTCGCGCCGCCCGTAACCAGTGCCGTTTTGCCTGCCGCCGCCACGGCGCCTCTCTACACGGGGCCGGATTGCGGCACCAGCACGGCTGCGCCGGCAAGCCGGCCTGCGCGCAAATCGGCAAGCGCGTCGTTGGCGCTTTCCAGGGGATAGACGACGGTCTCGCAGCGCACCGGCACCTTGGGCACGAGCGCAAGGAATTCCTCGGCGTCGCGCCGCGTAAGGTTGGCCACTGAGCGAAGCACCTTTTCCTTCCAAAGCAGCGCATAGGGAAACGATGGAATGTCGCTCATATGGATACCGCCGCACACGATTGTTCCGCCCGGCCGCACTGCCGCCAGCGCGGCGGGAACGAGCTCACCCGCAGGCGCAAAGATGATTGCCGCCAGCGGCTCGGGCGGCCGTTCGCTGGAGCTACCCGCCCATCTGGCGCCCAGGCGCATGGCAAAGTCTCGCGCCGGCGCATCGCCCGGCCGCACAAAGGCATAGATATCCTGTCCGCGATTGCGCGCGATTTGCGCGACTATGTGCGCAGCCGCGCCGAAGCCGTAAATGCCCAGCCGTCTGCCTTCGCCTGCCATTTTCAGCGCGCGCCAGCCGATCATGCCCGCGCACAGCAATGGCGCCGCCTCAACATCCGAATAGGACTTCGGCAGCGGAAATACATAACGGGCGTCGGCATAGGTGAGGTCGGCAAAACCGCCATCGATCTGATAGCCGGTGAAGCGTGCGTTGGGGCACAGGTTCTCTTCGCCGCGTAGACAGAATTCGCATCGCCCGCACGTCCAGCCGAGCCATGGCACGCCCACGCGGTCGCCCGGCTTAACGCCGGTCACGCCCGAACCTGCCGCCTCGACATGACCTACGATCTCGTGCCCGGGCACGATCGGCAATTTCGGATTCGGCAACTCGCCGTCGACGACATGAAGGTCAGTTCGGCAAACGGCGCATGCGGCAACCCGCAGGCGCACTTCGCCTGCGCGCGGCGGGCGCTCCGCCAGCGTCACATGCCTGAGCGGCATGCGGGGCTTTTCAAGCTGCATTGCATATGGCGTAGATGACATACGACTTGCCTTTGGCAGCCGAGCGTCATTCTATGCCGGAAATCCTGGAAAGGCAGTCCATGCAAGGCGGTCCCGCCGAAATTCCCCTTCGCGCCGCTTCGTTCGATGGCGATGCGGTGAGGCGCGATCTCGCATCGCTTGCGCGCGCGCACGCGCGCCAGCCCGAGCGCCTGCGCACCGCCGCGCTGGCCAGCGTGCGGGGCGGATTTACGGCCGCACGCGAGCGCATCCGCAAGAACCTGGAAGCGGGCGTCATGCCGGGATTGGCGGCGGCCCGCGCGCTTTCGGCGCTGCAGGACGACGTGATCGTTATCCTGATCGAATTCGCCACTCGGCATTTTTTCCCTTCAAGAGGCAGTACCGACCGGCTCTGCATCGCAGCTACGGGCGGTTATGGTCGCGGCCTGCTGGCGCCGTTTTCGGACGTCGATCTTCTTTTTCTCGTACCCGAGAAAGCGCCCGCCTGGTGCGAGAACGTGACCGAATTCGTTCTCGTCGCGCTGTGGGACCTAGGGCTCAAGGCCGGCCATGCTACGCGAACGCCCGCCGAATGCATCGAGTTGGCGCAGGAAGATATGACAATCCGGACCGCGCTGATGGAGGCGCGCTTTCTGCTGGGCGATCGCGCACTCTTCGATGAGTTTTCCGGAAAATTCTGGAAGGATGTCGCCAGCGGCAATGGCAGGGATTTCGTCGAGGCAAAGCTGGAAGAGCGCGACACGCGCCATATCCGCCAGGGCGAAAGCCGTTACCTGGTCGAGCCCAATCTGAAGGAGGGAAAAGGCGGTCTGCGCGACCTGCAGACTCTCTACTGGATCGGCAAATATCTTTACCGCGTGCAGGCCCTGGAAGACCTCATGGGGCAGGGCGTGTTCACGCCGGAGGAATTCCGCACCTTTCAGAAGGCGGAGGCATTCCTCTGGGACGTGCGCTGCCACCTGCATTACGTCGCTGGGCGCGCGGAGGAACGTATCTCGTTCGATTTGCAGCCCGCGCTGGCGCGCGCCATGGGGTATGACGACAAAGAGGCGTACCGCGCTGTCGAACGCTTCATGCGCAATTTCTTTCTCGTGGCCAAGGACGTGGGCGATCTCACGCGAATCTTTTGCGCCATGCTGGAAGAGCAAAACCGCAAGACGCGGCCTGGCTTCACGGGAGTGCTTTCGGGCCTGCGCTTTCGTCCCGACGACGACTTCGGCATTGATGGCGGGCGGCTTGCGGCGCGTGCAGGCCTGTTCGAAAAAAATCCCGTCGATCTCATCCGCCTCTTTCATCTGGCGGATGCGAAGGCCGTGGACATCCATCCGACAACGTTGCATGCGGTGACGCGTTCGCTCGATCGGATCGATGATCGCCTGCGCGAAAACGCGGAAGCCAACCGGCTGTTTCTGGAGATCGTTTCGTCCCGGCACCATCCGGAACAGGCGCTGCGCCGCATGAACGAGGCGGGCGTATTAGGGCGCTTTCTTCCCGAATTCGGGCACGTGGTCGCGCTCATGCAGTTCAACATGTACCACCACTACACGGTGGACGAGCACACGCTGCATGCGATCGGCAACCTTGCCGCCATCGAGCGCGGCGAGCGCAGGAAGGATCATCCTCTCGCCAGCGACCTCATCAAGCGGGTGAAGGCGCGCGAGGCGCTATACCTTGCCATGTTGCTGCACGATACCGCCAAAGGCAGACCGGGAGACCATTCCGAACAGGGCGCCGTGCTTGCAGGCAATGTCTGCCTGCGCCTTGGTATTGCGCCGGCCGACCGTGAAGACGTGGTGTGGCTCGTGCGCAATCACCTGCTGATGAGCGACGTGGCGCAGCGGCGCGATGTGGGCGACCCGCAGACGGTGAAAAATTTCGTCCGCGCCGTACAGTCGCCGGAGCGGTTGCGGCTGCTTTTGCTTCTGACGGTTGCCGACATCCGCGCCGTAGGACCCGGCGTGTGGAACGGCTGGAAAGGACAGTTGCTGCGCGAGCTCTATGCCGAAGCCGAAGCGCTGATAAGTGCGGGTGATGCCACACCCGTGCGCACGAGCCGGATTGCCGAGGCAAAAGAAGCGCTCGCCGCCAGGCTTCGCCACCTGCCGAGACCGAGGCGCGAGCACGCCTTGAGCCGCCACCTTGACTCGTACTGGCTCGCCTTTGACACGGAGGCGCATGAGCGCCACGCACGGCTGATGACGACGGCCGACGACGCAGGCGAGACCGTAGCGGTGGATGCGCGCAGCGACGATTTCCGCGCCGTCACCGAAATCATCATCTACACGCGCGATCACCCGGGGCTATTCTCCCAGCTTGCGGGCGCAATTTCGGTGTCGCGCGGGAACATCGTGGACGCCAAATTCTTCGCGACCGCCGACGGCTTCGCATTGGACGTATTTTCGGTGCAGGATACGGAGGGCGGCCCTTTTGGCGACGCGGCCCGCGTTGCGCGGCTCAAGCGGACGATCGCAAAAACTTTGGCCGGCGATATTCTTCCGCGTGACGTCCTTGCACAGCGCCTCGTTGAAAAGCGCGCCAGCGCCTTTCGCGTCAGCCCGCGCGTGCTGTTCGACAACGAGGCGTCGGTGGCCTCGTCTGTCGTCGAGGTGGAGGGCGCCGACCGTCCGGGCCTGCTTTACGAGCTCACACGCGCGCTCTTCGAATCCGGCCTCGGCATTGCGTCGGCCATCATCGCCACCTATGGCGAGCGCGTGGTCGACGTCTTCTATGTTCGTGACCAGTTCGGCCACAAGATAACCCACCCCGAACGCATTGCCGCTGTGGAGGCGCGCCTGCTGGCATCCCTTGAGGGCCGCGCGGCTGCCGGGGCTTGAAGCCCGGCCAGCGAACGGCGATAAGGCGCGCACCCATGAGCGGCGCAGCCAAACACAAACCGCTGGTTTTTTCCGGCATGCAGCCCACCAACACGCTGCATCTGGGAAATTATCTCGGCGCGCTGAAAAACTGGGTGAAGTTGCAGGAAAAAATGCCCTGCATCTATTGCGTGGTGGACATGCACGCCATCACGGTCTGGATCGAACCCAAACAGCTCGCTCAGGCTACGCGCGAGGTTACCGCGGCCTATATTGCGGCCGGCGTGGACCCCGGCCGCTCCATCCTGTTCGCGCAGTCCCAGGTGCCCGAGCACGCGGAGCTTGCCTGGATCTTCAGCTGCGTGGCGCGGCTCGGCTGGCTCGACCGCATGACGCAATTCAAGGAAAAGATGGGCAAGCACAAGGAGCGCTCGTCCGTCGGGCTTTACGTTTATCCCACGCTGATGGCGGCGGACATCCTGGCCTACAAGGCCACCCACGTGCCGGTGGGCGAGGACCAGAAGCAGCACCTGGAGCTCACGCGCGACATCGCGCAAAAATTCAATGCCGATTTCAACGCGCCCGATTTCTTTCCGCTCCCCGCGCCCGTGATCACGGGCCATGGCACGCGCGTGATGAGCCTGCGCGACGGGCAGAAGAAGATGTCGAAATCCGATGAGTCCGAATACTCGCGCATTAATCTCACGGACGACGCGGACACGATTGCGTTGAAAATCCGCAAGGCGCGCACCGATCCCGACCCGCTGCCGCAAGCCATGGAAGGCCTGAAGGGCCGGCCGGAAGCAGAAAACCTGGTCAACATTTTCGCCGCGCTTTCCGACGAGGCGCCCGAACGCGTGCTGGCCGATTACCGGGGCGCCCAGTTTTCCAAATTCAAGGACGCGCTGGCGGATTTGGCCGTCACCAAGCTTACGCCGATGGCGAGCGAAATGCGCCGCCTGCTCGCCGCCCCCGATGAGATCGACCGTATCTTGCGCACCGGAGCCGAAAGGGCACGCGCGATTTCCGCCTCTGTCGTGGCCGATGTGCGCCGGCTCGTTGGATTTCTCCGTTGATGGATTCCGGACAGGCGTTACGTCAACTGGCCCGCGACGTGCGGGCCGCGGTCGTGAATGGATTTGCCTGGCTGCGCCGCATCACCGGCGCGGGCGCAAGACGCGTGGCGCAGTGGGCGGAAGAACGCGAAGGCCCTGTCGCCGCCATCGCAAGCCTCAGCGGCAAATGGCGCGCCGTGGTCCTCGTCGTTCTCGTGGTTGTTTTGATCTATCCCTGCGCGGCATGGTGGGCGAGCACGATCGACGACGACGCCGGCTTCGGCGCGGCTGCAAAATCGCTCAGGCCGGGCGAAAGCCTCATGGTCGCCAACATCGCAGCGCTCATCGAGCGCGAAGTGAACGAAAACGGCTGGACGCCGAACGACACCTTTCTCTGGCCCACCGCCCTGCTCGACAACATGCCGCATTTCCAGGAAGGGATACTGACCGCGCTCGCCCACGCGACGGCGAAGCTCGCGGGTAACGATCCCGAACTGCAGGAAGCGGCAGAGCAGCTCGCCTATCCGCCGGACGTCTGGGTGTGGCGGCCATCCGCCTCGCTCTGGCCGGCGAGTTCGGAGCATAAGTACCGTTCCGCCGTCGAAGCCTTGCGCCGCTACAATGCGCGGCTTGCCCCGGTGGCTTCGGTGCGGCGTAATCCGCGCTTCCTGTCTGCGCTGCTGGCGCAGGCGGCTGCCGATATGGACGCGCTGTCGGCCTCGATCAACGCACATCTCGACGCGCGCACCGGCTTTTTCATCAGCAGCAGCGCCGATGACCTGTTCTATACCGCCAAAGGTCAACAGTACGGCTATTACATCGTGCTCAAGGGCGCCGAGCGCGATTTCGCCGACACCATCCGGACGCACGGCCTTTCCGTGCCATGGCGCCAGATGATGAACAGCCTGCGCCATGGGGCAACGCTGCGGCCCTGGTTCGTCATGAATGGTTCGCCGGACAGTCTCGTATTTCCGTGCCCGCTTTGCGGCGAAGGGTATTATCTGTTGCGCGCACAGCTGCAGATGCGCGAAATGGCATCGGCATTGCGAAAATGACTGTCTCTTTGAAATCGTGGCGTCGCGGATAGCGCGTCGCTAGATGGTCTTCGTCTGTTCGCGTGCCCAGGCGAGGTAGTCGGGATTGCCGCCTTCGATGGGCAGCATGAGAAAACAGGGCGTTGTGTAGGGGTGCAGGGGCCGCAGCGCCGCCGCGACGTCCTCGAATCGCGCCCGTCGCGTTTTCACGAACATGGCGACTTCGCGCGTTTCCTCCCGCTTGCCCTGCCACTCATAGACCGACGTCATGGGAGGATAGATGTTCACGCAAGCCGCAAGCCGCGTGTCGATCAGCACGCGTGCGGCCGAAAGCGCGGCTTGGCCGTCGGGAAAAGTGGAATAAAGAAAGCAGAATTCGGCATTCGCGGGCATGGCTGCGGTGGTCCCCGGTTCTGCGCGCAGCGCGACTCCCCCAAAGTATGGCAGATCGCGTCGCGCTATGCACAGGCAAGTGGAGGCGAAAGCCTGCTCGCGGCGCTTTCGCCGCATTAGGCTGGCGCAGTCCGCGGGGTGATTCCTCCATGGATCTCGATCCACTCCTGCTGTCGCGGCTGCAATTCGCGTGGCTCGTCTCGTTCCATATTTTGCTGCCGGCCTTCACGGTCGGGCTGGCCTCCTACATCGCCGTGCTCGAGGGCGTGCACTTCTTCAGCCGCCAGGAAATCTATTTCCGCATCTCGAATTTCTGGATCCGGATTTTTGCCGTCTCCTTCGGCATGGGCGTCGTCTCGGGCGTGGTCATGCCCTTCCAGTTCGGCACCAACTGGAGCCGCTTTTCCGACGCCACCGCGAATGTGTTGTCGCCGCTTCTTGCCTATGAAGGGCTGACGGCTTTTTTCCTGGAGGCCACCTTCCTCGGCGTTCTTCTGTTCGGGCGCAAGCTGGTTCCGCGCTGGGCGCATTTCGTTTCCGCCCTCATGGTCGCGCTGGGCACGCTCATTTCAACGTTCTGGATTCTTTCGGCCAACAGCTGGATGCAGACACCGGCGGGTCACACCATCGTGGACGGCCGCTTCTTCCCGGCCGATTGGATGGCGATCATTTTCAATCCATCCTTCCCCTACCGGTTTTTGCACACTGTCATCGCCTTCTACATCACCACGGGCTTCGTCGTTGCCGCGGTCGGCGCCTATCACCTGTTGCGCCATACGTTCCGCGAGGAAGGCCGCATCATGGTCTCCATGGCCTTCTGGCTTCTCGCCGTTCTGGTGCCCGTGCAGATTGCCGTAGGCGATCTGCACGGCCTCAACACGCTGGAGCACCAGCCTGCGAAGCTGGCCGCGATCGAGGGCAGCTGGACAACGCAGGCGCACGCGCCGCTTACGCTTTTTGCGCTCCCGGATCAGGAGGCCGAAACCAATCGCTATGCGCTGGATGTGCCGGAGTTGGGCAGCATCATCCTCCGGCATGACGCGGAAGGCGTGGTGCCCGGCCTCAAGGATGTTCCGAAAGACGAACGCCCGCCGGTCGCCATCACCTTTTTTGCTTTCCGCATCATGGTGGCGATCGGTCTCGTTATGCTTGCCATCGTCATCGCCTCCATCGTGCTTCGCATCCGCCGCCGCCTGTACGATACGCCGTGGTTTCTCCGCACTTGCCTGTACGCTGCGCCGCTCGGCTTCCTTGCAATTCTCGCTGGCTGGACGACGACGGAAGTGGGCCGCCAGCCGTGGACGGTTTACGGCCTCATGCGCACGGCCGATTCCGTTTCGCCCTCGCTTACGGGCGGCGACGTAATGCTGTCGCTCGCGGGATATATGATCGTCTACCTCGTCATGTTCCCCGCCGGGCTGTTTCTCATGTTGCGCATGGTACGGCGCGGCATGCCGGCCGCTATTGAAGAAGCGCCGGTGGAAAGCGGCCGGCCGCGGGCGCCTGTGGTTGCGCCGCCGGAGGTTTCGGCATGATCGACTTCGTTCCGCTCTGGACGCTCATTCTCGGCCTCGGCGTGTTTCTTTACGTGCTGCTCGACGGTTTCGACCTCGGCGTGGGCATTCTTTACCGCTTCGCGCCCGACACGAATTCGCGCAATCTGGTCATGAATTCCATCGCCCCGGTCTGGGATGGCAACGAGACCTGGCTGGTGCTGGGCGGCGTCGGGCTTTTCGCGGCGTTCCCGCTGGCCTTCGCCGTGATCATGCCCGCCGTCTATTTCCCCATCATGGTCATGCTGCTGGCGTTGATCTTTCGCGGCGTGGCCTTCGAGTTCCGCTTTCGCGAGGCCGAACACCGCACCTTCTGGGATCATGCCTTTCACTACGGCTCGCTGATCGCCACCTTTTCCCAGGGCGTCGTGCTCGGGGCCTTCGTGCAGGGGTTCGAAGTAGAAGGCCGCCATTTCGCGGGCGGGTCGTTCGATTTTTTGACGCCGTTTTCGCTCTTCACTGGCGCGGCGCTTGTCTTTGGCTACGCGTTGCTGGGCGCGGGCTGGCTCATCCTCAAGACGGAAGGCGAGCTGCAAAAACTCGCGCGCAGGCTGGGGCGTTGGTGCCTGCTCGGCACGCTGGCGGCGATCGGCATCGTGAGCCTGTGGACGCCGCTGATGAATGCGGAAATTGCCGAGCGCTGGTTCAGCTGGCCCAACATCGCTTTCCTTTCGCCCGTGCCCATCATCACGCTCGGGATCGCGCTTGCCGAATGGCGTGCGCTCGAAGGCAAGGCGGAATTCGCTCCCTTCGTCGGCGCCGTCGGCCTTTTCGTGATGTCCTACATCGGTATTGCCATCAGCCTGTGGCCGATGATCGTGCCCTATCACTACACGCTGTGGGACGCCGCCTCCTCGCCCGATACGCAGGTGTTCATGCTGCTGGGTACGCTGTTCCTGCTACCCATTATTCTTGTCTACACGGGCTGGTCGTACTGGGTCTTCCGCGGCAAGGTGCGCGCCGACATCGGCTACCACTGAAAAAAGGCGGCCGCGAGCACCTCGCAGCCGCCAAAACACATCGCAACGGGCGTTTTATTCCGCCGCTTGCAGTATCGCTTCTTGCTGCGCGCTGTCGCCCAGATCAAAGCGATCCAGGTTCATGACCTTGTTCCACGCGGCCACGAAGTCTTTCACGAATTTCTCCTTTGAGTCCGCGCACGCATAGACTTCCGCCAGGGCCCGGAGCTGGGCGTGCGCGCCGAAGATCAGGTCAACACGGGTGCCGGTCCATCTCAGTTCGTTGGTCTTGCGGTCGTGGCCCTCGTATACGCCGTCGGAGCCGGCCGCCGGCCGCCACTGCGTGTTCATGTCGAGCAGGTTGACGAAGAAGTCGTTCGTCAGCGTCTCCGGCCGCTTGGTGAAGACGCCGCGCTTGGACTGACCGGCATTGGCGCCGAGCACGCGCAGGCCGCCGACGAGAACCGTCATTTCCGGCGCGGTCAGCGTCAAGAGTTGCGCCTTGTCCACCAACGCCTCCTCAGGCGACATGAGTTGCTTGCTGCGGTAATAGTTGCGGAAACCGTCAGCGGCCGGTTCGAAGGGCGCGAAGGACTCGACATCGGTCTGCTCCTGCGACGCGTCCATGCGTCCTGGCGTGAAGGGGACCTTCAGGTCGTGCCCGGCAGCCTTCGCGGCTTTTTCGACCGCCGCGCAACCGCCGAGAACGATCAGGTCGGCAAGCGAAACCTTCTTGCCGCCCGTGGCCGAAGCATTGAAGTCCTTCCGGACCGCTTCGAGCTTCTTTAGCACTTCCGCAAGTTGTTTCGGCTGGTTGACGTCCCAGTCCTTTTGTGGGCTGAGGCGGATGCGGGCGCCGTTCGCTCCGCCGCGCTTGTCGGAGCCGCGGAACGTCGACGCCGCCGCCCAAGCCGTCGAGACGAGCTGCGATACGGACAAGCCCGACGCGAGGATCTTCGCCTTCAGATCGCCAATGTCCTGCTCCCCGATCAGCGGATGATCCACGGCGGGGATCGGGTCCTGCCAAATCAAAGTTTCCTTTGGAACGAGCGGGCCGAGATAGCGCTGGATCGGGCCCATGTCGCGATGCGTCAGCTTGAACCACGCGCGCGCAAACGCGTCCGCGAACTGATCCGGATGCTCGTAGAAGCGTCTCGAGATCTTCTCGTAGGCCGGGTCGAAGCGAAGCGAGAGGTCCGTGGTAAGCATGGTGGGCACGCGCCGCTTCGATGAATCGTAGGCATCCGGAATCGTGGCAGCGCCGCCTTTCGCCTTCCATTGATAGGCGCCGGCCGGGCTCTTCGTCGGCTCCCATTCGTTGCCGAACAGGTTATCGAAGAAGTGATTGCTCCACTTCGTCGGCGTCTGCGACCAGGTGACTTCGGGGCCGCCGGTGATCGCATCGCGCCCTTTACCCGCGCCGAATTTGCTTTTCCATCCCAGGCCCTGATCCTCGATGGCGGCGCCTTCCGGCTCCGGGCCGACCAACGACGCATCGCCGGCGCCGTGGGTTTTTCCGAAGGCGTGGCCGCCGGCAATCAGCGCGACGGTCTCCTCGTCGTTCATCGCCATGCGGTGGAACGTTTCGCGGATATCGCGTGCCGCGGCGATCGGGTCCGGCTTGCCGTTCGGCCCTTCCGGATTCACGTAGATCAGGCCCATCTGCACGGCGCCGAAGGGATTGTGAAGTTCGCGCTCGCCGCTGTAGCGTTCGTCCCCCAGCCACGTTTTCTCGGGACCCCAGTAGAGTTCTTCGGGCTCCCAGACATCGGCGCGCCCCCCGCCGAAGCCGAACGTTTTGAAGCCCATCGATTCCAGCGCAACGTTGCCGGCGAGAATCATCAGATCGGCCCAGGAGATTTTCCGCCCGTACTTCTGCTTGATCGGCCACAGCAGCCGGCGCGCCTTGTCGAGGTTGGCGTTGTCGGGCCAACTGTTGAGCGGCGCGAAGCGCTGCTGGCCGGCTCCGGCGCCGCCACGGCCGTCGGCGATGCGGTAGGTGCCTGCGCTGTGCCACGCCATGCGGACGAACAGCGGCCCGTAGTGGCCAAAGTCGGCCGGCCACCAATCCTGCGAGTCCGTCATCAGGGCATGCAGGTCCTCGATCACGGCGTTCAAGTTTAGGCTCTTGAATTCCTTGGTGTAGTCGAACGCCTCGCCCATCGGGTCGGACACGGTGGAATGTTGGTGGAGAACCTGAAGGTCCAGTTGGTTTGGCCACCAGTCGCGATTCTTCCTGGCAGTCGTGTGCATGACCGGGCACTTGCCTGGGCCCGTGTCGTCGGTCTTCGCATCCATGGTTCTCTCCGGTCGTGTTCTGGTTTTCTTCGAGTTGTTCCGCGCGGTGGTGAGTGGGCCGCTTTTCCACGGGGGGTTTCTCCGCGAGGACGGTGAGCCTAGTGCCTATTCTGGAATTATTCTAGTTCTAAACAAAACCGGAACGGTTCAGCACCGGCGCGAAAAAGCCTAGGAAGGAGCGTGGGATTTGAGGACAGGCGCATGGCCAGGGTGGTGGAAATTGGCGGGGTGTTTTTCCGCAGCCGGGATCCGAAGGCGCTGGCGGCGTGGTACGGGGACACGCTCGGTTTCGAGGTGCAGGAGTGGGGAGGCGTCGTATTTCCCCTGCGCGAAAGAAGCGAGGCGCCGAAGGGCGCCTGTCAGGTGTGGAGCACTTTTGCGCACGACACGAACTACTTCGATCCCGGCACGCGCGAATTCATGATCAATTTCGAAGTGGACGATCTCGATGCGGTTGTCGCGCGCCTCGAGGGAAAAGGCGTGAAAGTCGCTGGGCACGACGATAACGAGGCGTCCGGTAAGTTCGCCTGGTTCGTCGATCCCGAGGGCACCAAGGTGGAGCTCTGGCAACCGAAGGATTCCTGATCCGCGCCTGCACGGCAGCACAGTTAGAAACGACCCTCCCCTTGAGGGAGGGTCGAAATTTGCGAGCATGACAGCGCGAGCAAATTTCGGGGAGGGGCAATCTTGCGGGGCCTCCCTTGCTGAAATCTTTTCTCGCTGCTCCCGAAAAGATTTCGATCCTTCAAAGCGGAATGAAGCCCGGCTGTTCTTCCACGCGGGAAAGCCATGTCCGCACGGCCGGAAAGCGGTCAAGCTCGAAGCCGCCTTCGCCCGCGCAATGGGTGTAGGCGTAGAGCGCGGCATCGGCCACCGAATAGCGCCCGCCCGCGAACCATTCGTTTTTTGCGAGACGCGCTTGCATCACGCCCAGCGCAGCATTGCCGCGCTCGGTGAGCTCGGCAAAACGGTCGCGCTTCGCCTCGCGCTCTTCCTTGGGCGCATAGCCGAGAAGCCGGCGCATCACCGCGATGTAGGGTTCGTGGCTGTACTGCTCGAAGAACATCCATTGCAGCGCAATGCCACGGCCCCATTTCGAATCGGGCTGCAGCTTGGTGCCTTCGCTCAAGTACCAGATGATCGCGTTCGATTCGGCCATCATCCGCCCATCCTCGAATTCCAGCAGCGGCACGCGCCCATTCGGGTTCTTGGCCAGGAAATCGTGCTGGCGCGTCTGCCCCGAATTCTGCGCGTATTCCTTTATCGTCAACGGGATGCCGAGCTGATGCGCGACCAGGCGCACCTTGTAGCAATTCCCCGACGCCTGCATGTTGTGAAGTATCGGCATGTCCATCTCCCCTTCCGCTGCATAGAGAGGTGCCCGCGCGCGGAAAAGCGATTCCTTTTCACAATTTCTTGCTTTCAAAAAACCGCGGGCGGCGGGGCTTTCGCCGCGCCGCCCGCCAACGCATTGCAGATTGCCCGCGTTAGGCTGGACGCAGATTCACCGCCTTCGAGCCGCGCGCATCCGGCTGGATGTCGAACGCGATTTTCTGGCCTTCGGTCAGCGTGCGCATGCCCGCCGCCTCGACGGCGGTTGCGTGCACGAACACGTCCTTGCCGCCGCCTTCCGGCGCAATGAAGCCAAAGCCCTTGGTGGTATTGAAGAACTTGACAGTCCCAACAGTCATTTTCGCTTCCTGAGTAAGTTCCACAGCGGACGACATGTCCGTTGCAGGCCGCGGGCCTTGTCCGGGAAGTTGGCTGTCTCGTCCAGGCGCGCACGTAGGCGAGTCGGATTCAAAAACAGGCGCGCTTCGTCAGACGGATGCCGTAGCGCTTGGTACATAGGCCCAGTCTGCATTAAATTCAAGACAACGCGCCCGCCGCACTTGGGGAACCGCCTGCAATTCCAAACGTTTTCCCGCCGGGCCGGGGAGCATTCAGCCCAAGGAGTCCGAACATGGCACTGGGAAGATATTTGACCGCCTCTCTGATTGTGCTGGGCGCGTCCGGCGCCGCGCTCGCGCAAGATGGCGCCGAGCCCGCGAATTACGCGCCGCAATCGTTTCGCTCCCTGCCGCTCGACAGGCCCACCGAGGTGAACGGAATCGAAACCGTCTGCACGGGCGTGGACAGCGACTCGCGTGAAAATCCTCTGTGGGCGGAATATCCGCTGCGCCTGGAATTTGCCGCGGGCGGCCGCTCATACGTCGCCAACGAGCAGGTGCGCATTTCCGGCGGCGGCGCCGAACTCGAAGTATTTTGTTCCGGCCCCTGGGTGCTGGCGAAGCTTCCGCCCGGCCGTTACCAGGTGACGGCCTCGGTGGAAGGCGGCGGCACCAGGTCCGCCACCGTCACGGTGCCGGCAGACGGGCAAAAGCGCGTCGTGCTGCACTTCCCGGAAATTCCCGCGGGCGAATCCGACGGCAGCATGGGGCCGAACCCGCCGCTGCCTCCGCCCCAATACGAGCGGGTACCGCAGCCGGACGAACCGTTGCCCCCGGAGAGCGAGCCGGAATACGAGCCGGAATAATCGTCCCATCGATTTGTTAAGACGCCGGTGCGGAAATCCCTGCACCGGCGCTTAACCTTACGCCCCATCTCGTCCGCACGCCGCCGTGCTCTTCCGCTATGCTTGGCGAATCGCAAGGGGAGGGGGCTTCGATGTTCTTGCGCCTGGTGGTTGCGTTCGCGCTCGTGCTTGCTGCGGGCGAGGCGGATGCGCGCGGCAAGCAAGCCAAGCGCGACTACGGCGCCTACGCCAATGCAGGCGTGATGAACGCGCGCGATTTGACCCAAACCGATCTGCCCGTCGACGGCACCGCGACCGTGAACGGCATCGAGATGGGCTGCACCGGAATCGGTCTGGAAGCGCGCGAGCGCGGCGAATGGAAGCGCTTCTCCGTGCGTGTGGAATTTTCCGGTTCCTACCGCCAGTACATTCCCGGCGGCCGCCTCGTGGTCAAGACCTGGGAGGGCAGGAAGCCCATCGTAAATGTGCGCTGCGACGCGCCATGGATTCTTCTCGATCTCGAGCCCGGCAAGTACCGCGTCGGCGGCGTGATGGCGGGTTATTCGAAACCGCAAAGCTGGATCATGCGCCTCAAGCCCAACCGCAAGAACACGCGGCGCATTGTTCTTCATTTCGACGAAGTTACCGGCTCCGATCCGTAAACGGAGTTTCATGAACTTCTTTTCATGCTGACGCGCGTCCGCGCGCGATCTGCGCGTGTCATCGGCGGTTTACGGCGTCACGCCGCGGGAACGCATGCTGGCCCGCACCGTTGTTTCTTGCGGCGGATGCGGGAGCTCGCGTGAAACTCTCCTACGGTCAAGCGCGTGCGTGCGTTCCGCTAATGGCAACCAATCCATGCTCGGGGGCCCCAAGGTTGAGTCATGGATGCAACAATGGAGACTTGAGCAATGAAATCGCTTCGAAACACCGCCACCTTCGCGGCGCTCGCGGCGTTCGTCGGATTGGGCGCCGTAGCCGCGAGCACCACGCCGGCGTCGGCGTATATTTATCGCACGGACTGCATAGGCGACACTTGCGTACGCGTCCGCTGCGATGACGACGGTGCATTCTGTGTACGTGTGGGATACCGGACTTACAGTGAATTCAGTCCGGAATACCGCGAGGTGTGCGACGCTTTCGGCTCTTGCCGTTACGTCCGCACCGGGTATTACGACGAATTCGGCAACTGGCACCCCAGTTACGACTTCTAGTCCCGAAGCGCAGTTCGAAAAAAACCGGCGCGTGGGAAACCACGCGCCGGTTCTGTTTTGCCCGTTTAGGGCGCTTCAGTAGTAGTACGGTGGAACGGGAATCCACCCGCTGGCGCAGAAACGCACATACGGGTAATAGCCCGGAGGAAAGTCGCACCAGTACCAGTAGTAGTCGTAGTAATCGACGTACGAGATTCCGATGTACGTCGGGTACGGGTAGACCGGGTAGGGATAGAAGAACCAGAATCCGCCCACGACCCACCACCAGCCGTACTTGCCGTGGTGGTGCGTGTGCCGCCACGAACCGCCCCGCCACTTGCGGTGGTCAGTGGTCGTGAACTGGGCATACGACTTGCCCTGGAAGGTTTTCACCTCCCGGCTGCCGGCCGTGCCGCGGCGTGTGGTGGTCGAGCCGCGGAAATCGCGCGGCACGCCGCGGAAGTCGCGCCTTGGCGTCTGCCCGCGGAAGTCGCGTGGCGGGCCACGGCGTCCGGCGCGCTCGGTCGCGCGGCGTTCGGAGCGCTCGACGTCGCGGCGTTCCGATGCGCGGATGGGACGCCGGTCGAACGAGCGGCGCTCCGAGGCGCGCGTGGTGCGCCGGTCGAACGAGCGGCGTTCGAAATCGCGGCTTCCGCGCTGGAAGTCGCGTTCCGAAGCGCGGCGGACTTCGCCGCGCTCGCGATCGCGGAAGCTGCGCTGGATCGCGCGGTCGCCGCGGTCGCGGTCCGGCCTCGCGCGTTCGCTGCGCGCTGGCTGGTCTCTGTCGGGTCTTTCAAGTCTGTCTCTGTCGGGGCCCTGTGCTACTGCCGTCGCGGGCACGAGCGAACCCGCGGCAAGCAGCGCCGCAAGACCTAGTGCAGTGAGGATTCTCATGAGCGGTTTCTCCTTTGGGCTCCAGCCCGGGGTCCACCCGCCGCGGCATGCTCACGTCGCAAAGCCGACTGCCGCGCCGATCAGGATGGCGCCGAGACAAAGCAGGGCGAAACGCCCGGCCGGCGTCAACAGATGGGGACGCGGAACCGCGCGATGCGGCGCGAACAGGCCGATACGGTAATCACGGCGGTGTTCGGACATGGCCATTTTATTAACGACCTGATGGGCCTTCGCCCCTCCGCCACCTTAAACGCGTGTAAGCCTTGGCCTGTTCCATGAACGGCGGATGAACGGCCCGCACTTCCGGGAACCCCGCAATGAAACTGGTGGCGGAGTTCCCTCCGCCCGCGTTTTTCATCGCCGTACTTGCTTCTGGCACGATGCCGGCTGCGGTGGGCGGAGACTATGAAAAAGCTATAATGACGCTTTAGCAGCCAGGGGGACCATCATGCGCATTTCTATTTTGGCGGCTGCTGCCGCCGCATTTCTTGTGTCGCCGGCCTTAGCCTCGGAGGCGGGCAAGGAATCGCCGCAGACCGCGCCCGCCGCGGAAATGCCGAGCGCCGGCCTGATGGTGATCCATCATAGGGTGGCCGATTACGCCAAATGGCGGCCGGTTTACGACGCGCACAAAGCGATGCGCGACACGGCCGGGCTCGACTATTGCGAAGTGCGCCAGCCGGTCGGAGACGCCACCGACGTGTTCGTCGCCTGCAACATGACCGACGTGGACAAGGCCAAGGCCTTCGCCGCATCGAAAGACCTGAAAGAGGCGATGAAGGACGCCGGCGTAATGGGCACGCCCGAGATCCACTATCTCAGCCCGCCGAAATAGGGCGCGGTTCAATCGGCCGGAGCCGGGCCCGTAAACAAAATGAAGGGCGGCGGAGCTTCCTCCGCCGCCCGCGTTTTTCAATCGGCTGAAATTATCTCAGCCGCGGCTTAGACCGCCTTCAGATTGACGGCCTTGGCGCCGCGCGCATCCGGCTGGATGTCGAACGACACTTTCTGCCCTTCCGAAAGGGTCCGCAGCCCCGCCGCCTCGACGGCCGTGGCATGGACGAACACGTCCTTGCCGCCGCCTTCCGGCGCGATGAAGCCGAAGCCCTTTGTGGCGTTGAAAAACTTCACTGTTCCGATGGTCATTGATCTTTCCTTGTCGCATCGGGTTCCGCGCGGGCGACATGCCCGCACAGGCGCAGATGACGTTGCTCAAGGAAGTCCGACTGTCTCGTCCGGGCGCGCAGTTCAGGCGGGCGGGGATTCAAACAACAGCTGCGCTTTCTTTCGACAGACGCCGTCGCGTGACGCCCATATAGGTGTTTAGGGCCGCCTTTGCAATGGCGGGGGCTCAGCCCGCGGTGATGCGCTTCTTGCGGGCGCGGGGTTTGGGCGCGGTTTCCTGCGAATCGGCGCCGGAAAGGGTGGCCGCTTCGCGGTCGGCGGCCTCCTTTGCCAGGCGCAGCGCGCGCAGCTTGGCGATTTTGGCGTCGGTGGCGGCACGCTGCTTGTCGATGATCTGGCGCACCAGAACGTCGCGCTGCTCCGAGGCCTGAAAATGGTTCTGTGCGCGCTTGCGCGCGGATGATCTGCGGTCTTCGTTCGATTCGGCCATGTTCACTCTTTCGTTGGATCGGCTGGCGAAGAAGCCAGCAAGCCTGCGGAATACGCCCGCGGGCCTAGGGGAATCTTTCGTCCCGGAAACGGGGATCGCGCCTCAACGCGCGAAGCAAAACTATAGCATGCTGCGCCGCAAAATGGAAATGCGGCCGCGCAATCATTAACGGCGCATTTGTCCGTATCCGGATTATCCGCGTTTGTGCGGAAATCATCTTTCGCTTGATGCAATGGATTTGCCGCTCACAGGAGATGGGGATCGCGCGCGGCAATTACAAGGGCGCGAAAAAAGAAGGACGCAATGGACACGTTTAATTCATTAGGGAAAGGCGATGCGCGTCTTTATGGTCCGTTCTCAACAGATAGGAACAACAGTGGTTATTCAGGTACACAGGGTCCTCACGCTTACGATTTGCATCATGTGCAGCGCCGCGGTTCTCGCCATTCTGATTATGTAAGGACAGGATAGGTTCGTGGACAACGCGTTTCGCTTAAGCCGCATCTACAGCCAGGGCTGGAACGCCGCCAGGAAGTTGGTGGCGGAAGGCGCTGTCGACTCCGACGCGAAAACGGCGGTGGTGTTGAACCCCTATCGCCACGGCACGGCCGAGGAACGCGAGCGCTGGACCAAAGGCTTCACCGAAGCGCTGCAAAGCACGGCTGCGCCGTTCAGCGGGCTTGGCCGCAAGGCGTAGCCTCACCCTGAGCTTTATCCTGAGCTTGTCGCAGGACGAAGGGTGAGGTCTATCGAACCGAAACAGTGAAACGCGCGGCCGGTTAGGCGCGCTTTATCAGTCTCACGATCAGCAGCAATATGATGGCGCCGATGGTGGCGGTGGCGATGACGCCGATGATGCCGCCGCCGATCACCAGCCCCACTTGCGGCAACAGCCAGCCGCCGATAAACGCGCCGACGATGCCGACGACGATGTCGGCGACAAGGCCCATGCCGCCGCCCCGGACAATGGTGCTGGCGAGCCAGCCCGCAATCGCGCCGACCACCAGCCAGATGAGGAGTGTCTCAACGGACATATCGGTTCCCCTATATCTTCGCGGCCTGCGTAGCACATTTAGGGGCGGCGGGCATTGCGGCCCTGCGCGAGGTCGCCAAAGGCGAAGACGGGCCGGGACGAAGGCCTAATATGGGGGCGGTTCAAGAGTGTGGGATAAGTATTTTCCGTGTGAGCGCTCCCGCGCGATTTTGCGATTTTTGGCGGGGATAGTTTTGCGAGGTCCCAACTGGTATTAGCTCTGGAATTGTGAAAACTGATTTTTTAGAGTTGCTAATAGAGAGAATCAGATTCATGATACTTATAAGTATCAGAGGGAACTGTAATGCTTCAACCTGCTTTGTATTTGGACGACCGCAATCAAGCCTTCTACACAGAAGCGGACGAAATCACGTCTTTAATGACGGAGTTGCTAGGCCCCGTGGAAGATAAATTTGTGCTTGAGCCAAGCGTCGGACAAGGTGCCTTTATTGGTTCTTTGAAAGGGATTCCAAAGCAAGTTGATGCAGTCGACGTCGATGAAGCGGCACTCCGATATACAGTTAGTCAATACCCAAACGTACATCCCATACATGCTGACTTCATTCAGCTTTGTCTTAATGGCGGCTTGTTCAATGATTCCGGAATTAAGTCGCAATATTATGATGCGGTAATATCAAACCCGCCTTATGGCTTACGATTCTCTCATGCTTTTCGAAAAGGGTTAAAGAGACGATTAGGCCGTTTTTATGTGCGTGAATCTTATGGTCTTTTCTTACGCTTATCGATTGATCGATTGGTTGCTGGTGGAAGATACGTCTTTATTATTCCGGATACTTTTTTGACAAGTCATAATCACAGACCTCTTCGCGAATTTCTTATGACCTGAGCCCCTTCTTTCATCCAGTTGCAAGTAGAGCCCGAACGTCATTTGAGCCAACTTGGCTCGGTGGTGCAACGGGACGGGGCGCGGAGCCCCCAAGTAGCTCAAGCGACCCGTCCCGTTGC
>JBQTHM010000016.1:0-28326 GCA_052389895.1 Alphaproteobacteria bacterium
AAAAAAAATTAGCGGTCCGATTTTTCCGAATTGAGGCGCGCGAAGTCCCAAAATGGGACTACCAGGTTCATTGGTCATTTTGCGTCGAGCGATCGCAGATATGCCTTCGCATCCGCCGCTGCGGGGCTTCCGGGAGCGGCGGTGAGGACGCGCTCCCAGTCGGCGCGGGCGCCCTCGCGATCGCCTGCCGCATATTTCATCACACCGCGTTCGAGCAGCGCCTCGCCGAAAATGGGATTGAGGGCTAGCGCCGCGTCGATATCGGCGCGGGCTTCCGCTTTCCTGCCCTGCGCCGAACGCGCGCTCGCCCGTAGCACGAGGATTTGAGGGTTTGATGCGTCGAACGCATGCGCGCGTGTGAGATCGGCCTCCGCATCGGCCCATGCCTTTCGCAACGCGCGCGCGCGGGCACGGTCGATGAGCAGATCGGCATCGGCAGGCGCCAGCGCCAGCGCCGCCGTGAACGCGTTCTCGGCATCGCGCGCCTCGCCGGCGAGCAGCCAGGTGTTGCCTGCCTGGCCGAAAAGCACGGCGCGTTCGCGCGCCGTGCCGGGCTCGTTATGCGCAAGGTTGTCGAGGACCGCGGCGGCCTCGGCGTGCCGCTTGAGTGCGATAAGGGCGAGCGCCGCGCAGTGCTCGGCCGCGGCGCCTCCGCCCTGCGCCTTCCAGGCGGTCGCGCGCGCGAGCGCGTCTTCCGGATTCAGCGAAATAGCCGCCACGCACTGATTATATTGCGGGCTCGCTGCCCATACGTCACAAGCCGCAAAAACCGCCGCCAGAGCGAATACTGCGCGCATCGACCTCATGGCGGAATGAGAACGCGGGCCGAGCGGGCATGCAAGTCAAGCCTTTCCTTTGCCCCGCCAAATAGGCGATTGTTCCGCATACCTCGCAAAACCATCATCCCGTGACCAAGCCCAACAAAGCAAAGCCGGCCGTGTTGCAGGTCATCCCCATGCTGGATGCGGGCGGGAGCGAACGCACCACCATCGAGATCGCGGAGGCGCTTGCGCGGGAAGGCTTCCGCGCACTCGTGGCCAGCGAAGGCGGGCGCATGGAAAAGGAGCTGGAGGCGGTGGGTGGCGAACTGATCCGCGTGCCCATCGAAACCAAACGGCCGGGGAAGATTCTCGCCAACGCCAAGCGGCTTGCCGACATCGTCCGCGATTACGACGTATCGCTGCTGCACGCGCGCAGCCGCGCGCCGGCGTGGAGCGCGCTGATCGCCGCCAGACGCAGGCGCGTGCCCTTCGTCACCACCTTTCACGGCATCTATGGCACCAAGGGCGCGCTCAAGCGCTTCTACAACACCGTTATGCTGAGGGGCGATGCGGTGATCGCCAATTCGGAATGGACGGCGCGCCATATCCGGGAAACCTACGGCATCAGGCCGAAGCGCCTTGTCATCATTCCCCGCGGCGTGGACCTTGACCGTTTCGATCCCGGCGGCGTGACGCCGGACCGCATCGTAAGGCTGCGCGCGGCCTGGGCGGGCGAAGGCCAGCGCGTGGTGCTGTTGCCAGGCCGACTGACGCGCTGGAAAGGGCAAACCGTTTTTCTGGAGGCACTAGGGCAGCTCAAGCGCAAGGGGCGGCTCGAGCGCGTGCGTGGCGTGCTTGCGGGCGATGCGCAGGGACGCGAAACCTATGTCGCCGAGCTCATCACCATGATGGCGGACAAGAGTTTGACCGGCGACGTGGTGATACCGGGGCATGTGAACGACATGCCGGCGGCCTATCTGGCAGCCGACATCGTGGTGTCGGCCTCGACCGACCCGGAAGCGTTCGGCCGCGCGGCCGCGGAGGCCGCCGCCATGGGGCGGCCCGTGATCGCCACCGACCATGGCGGCGCGCGAGAGACAGTGATTGCGGGCGAAACAGGGTTGCTGGTGCCCCCCGGCAGTGCCAATGCGCTGGCCGACGCGCTGGACGATCTGCTTTCGCGCAGCGAGGACGAATTGGAAGAGATGGGGCGCAAGGGCCGCGCCCACGTCGCCACGCGCTACACCGTGGAGCGCATGTGCGCGGATACGATCGCGCTGTACCGGGAACTGATCGACAACTAGGCATTCCACCTCCCCCTACGCGGGGAGGTCTATGCTGCGAGCGAAGCGAGAAGCATCGGGTGGGGGGCGACATTGCACTCCCTCCACCCGGCTCGCCTTCGCTTGCGCTCGGCTCGCCGACCTCCCCGCGTAGGGGGAGGTAAAAGAGTAATTCGGTTTCCGAGCGGCTGTTTCCTTGACTTTGCTTGGCCTGCCGCAGAAGTTCCGGCGCGAATTGCTTCGGAAATAACGACGTGTCTGCTGCCACCGCCAAGGAAATCGCGATCGCCCTGCCCGACGGCAAGGTGATGAAGCTCGCGCGCGGCGTCACGGGCGAACAGATTGCGGCGGCCATCGGCCCCGGCCTTGCCAAGGCCGCGCTCGCCATCGAGGTGGACGGGAAGCTGCGGGACATCTACCGCCCCATCGATACGGACGCGCGCGTGCGCATCATCACGCGCAAGGACAAGGAAGCGCTGGAGATGATCCGCCACGACGCGGCGCATCTGCTCGCCATGGCGGCGCAGGAGCTTTATCCGGGCACCAAGATTTCCATCGGCCCCGTGATCGAAGACGGCTTCTATTACGACCTCGATCCGCCCAAGCCGTTCACGCCGGAAGATCTGCCGAAAATCGAGAAGCGCATGCATGAGCTTGTGGCGGCCGATCTTCCCACGCGCCGTGAGGTGTGGCCCCGCAAGGAGGCCATCAAGCACTACGAAAAGGCGAACGAACCCTACAAGGTCGAGCTGATCCGCGATCTGCCGCCGGACGAAGAAGTAAGCGTCTATTATCACGGCGACGATTGGCACGATCTCTGCCGGGGTCCGCACTTTGCGAGCAGCGGAAAAACCGGGCAGGCGTTCCGCCTGACCAAGCTCGCCGGCGCCTATTGGCGCGGCGATTCAAAACGCCCGCAACTGCAGCGCATCTACGGCACCGCCTGGCGCGACGAGAAGGAGCTGGAGGAGCATCTCGAGCGGCTGGCCGAAGCCGAGAAGCGCGATCACCGCAAACTCGGCAAAGAACTCGAGCTTTTCACCTTCTCACCTGACGTGGGCGCGGGCCTCCCATTATGGATGCCAAACGGCATGGTCATCCGCCAGGAGCTGGAATTTCTCGCGCTGCAGGAAGAGCGCAAAGAAGGCTATGTGCGCGTAGCGACGCCGCACATCACCAAGGAGGCGCTCTATTACCGCTCGCGCCACCTGCCCTATTACAAGGAGAGCATGTATTCGCCGCTCGATATCGAGGGCGAGAATTATTACCTGCGGCCGATGAACTGCCCGCATCATCACATCATTTACCTGGCAACGCAGCACTCCTATCGCGAGCTTCCCATTCGCCTGGCCGAATACGGCCAGGATTATCGCTTCGAGGCGTCGGGCGGCCTTTCCGGCCTCATGCGCGTGCGCGGCTTTTGCATGAACGATGCGCATATCTATTGCCGCTACGACCAGGCGAAGGACGAGTTCGTGCGCGTGATGCGGCTGCACGCGCGCTACTACGATCTGATGAACATCAAAGATTATTACATGCGCCTGTCGCTGCCCGATCTCGACAAGCTCGACAAATATGTGGCGGAGCCGGAGAAGTGGCTGGCTGCGCTTGCGATCATCCGCGAGGCGATGAACGAGTCCGGATACAAATACGTGGAGGCCGAAGGCGAAGCCGCGTTCTACGGTCCCAAGATCGATTTCATGATCAAGAGCGTGATCGGCACCGAGTACACGATCTCCACCAACCAGCTCGACTTTCTGGCCGCGACAACGTTCGGCCTGAGCTATATTGGCGAAAACGGCGGCGAGCATCCCGTATACGTGATCCATCGCGCGCCGCTCGGAACGCATGAGCGCTTCACCGCATTCCTGATCGAGCATTACGCGGGCGCCTTCCCGGTATGGCTGGCCCCCGTGCAGGCGCGCGTCATTCCCATCACCGACCGCGTGAATGATTATGCAGACAAGGTGCGCGACCGATTGTTCAATGAACCGGTAGTCAACGGCACCGGCGGCCTGCGCGTGGACATCGACCTTTCAGCCGAGCGCATGCAGCGCAAAATCTTCGAGTCGCAGACGAAGAAGATCCCCTACATGCTGGTGGTGGGCGACCACGAGGCCGAACAGGGAACGGTGGCGGTACGGCTGCGTTCGGGCAAAGATCTGGGGCCGGTGCCGCTGGAAAATTTCGTCGCCCGCATCAAGCGCGAGGCCGAATCGCGCCACGACGAAGCGGCCTGACCCCTTGCCTGTTTGCGGCGTTTCATATTCTGATAGTCCGTTCCCGGTGCGGCCGGGCTTGTGCCTACGCGCCTTATCGAAGGGGATGACATCCGCGAGAATTGAACGCAAACAAACAGTCGCGGGACGCCAGTCAGCCCCCGCGAGGCGTTTTTCTTGTGTTTGAACCGTAACGAAAGGAGCACGTCATAGTTCGCCGAGTACCGCAGCAAGCGCCACCGCCCGCAAAGGCCGGTCCGCGCGTAAACGAACAAATCTCCTCCCGCACAATTCTTCTCATCGGGCCCGAAGGCCAAAAACACGGAGAGATCGGCGTCGACGAGGCCCTCGCCATGGCCGAGGAGCAGGGTTTCGACCTGGTCGAAGTGTCGCCGGGCACCAAGCCGCCCGTGGTCAAGATGATGGATTATGGGAAATACAAATACGAACAGCAGAAAAAAGCTGCCGAGACGCGCAAGCACCAGAAGGTGATCGAAATCAAGGAGATCAAGATGCGCCCAACCATCGATCGTCACGATTACGACGTGAAGATGCGTGCGATCAAGCGCTTCTTCGAGGAAGGCGACAAGGTGAAGGTGACGCTGCGCTTCCGCGGGCGCGAGATGGCGCACCAGCATTTGGGGATGGAGCTGTTGGGAAAAATCCAGAAAGATCTCGATCCCATCGCCAAGGTGGAAACCTATCCGCGCATCGAAGGCAGACAGATAATGATGGTGCTGGCGCCACGATAAGGGGCGGCCCCCCTCCGCCTCGCATTCGCTCGGCACCTCCCCCAATGGGGGAGGATGATCGCGGCCCCTGTCTTTCTCATCATCCCCCCCCATTGGGGGAGGTTTCGCCCGAAAGGCTACGTAGGGGGCTTACGCTCCAAGACATCGGACGAGCATCACCGGGTCAATATTGCCGCCGGAGATGACGATAGCGATGGTTTTGCCGCGGGCTTCGAAAGCACCAGACAAAACGGCCGCCAGGCCTGCGGCGCCACCGGGCTCGGCGACCAGCTTCAATTCGCGGGCAGCATAGCCGACGGCTTCCATCAAAGATTCATCGGAGACGGCAACGCCCGTCGCTTTATGCGCGCGCAGAATGGCGAAGGGAATGTGACCGGGCGCAGCGGACATCAGCGCGTCGGCTATGCTGGCGCGCCCGCCCGAGGCAGCCATGCGCTGGCCCGATTTCAGAGAAAGCCGCGTGCCGTCGAAACCTTCCGGCTCGACGGTCACCACGCGCGTTGCGGGGCTTGCGACCGAAAGCGCAAGGGCAATGCCCGAGGCAAGACCGCCGCCGCTGCATGGCGCGAGCACATTGTCGAGCGCAACCCCGGATTCCTTCGACTGGGCTGCCAGTTCCAGGCCCACAGTGCCCTGCCCCGACACGATGTGCGGATCATCGAAGGACGGCACCACGACGCTGCCGCGCCCGGCCGCGATTCGCGCCGCGATCTCCTCGCGATTGTCGCGCCCGCGATCGTAAAAGACGATTTCGGCGCCGTAGCCGCGGGTGTTGTCGAGTTTGATGCGTGGAGCATCGGACGGCATCACAATCACGGCGCAGATGCCGAACAGCTGGGCCGCCGCGGCAATACCTTGCGCATGATTACCCGAGGAGAAAGCCACTACGCCCTTTTCGCGTTCTGACGCCGTGAGTTGCGAAATGCGGTTGTACGCGCCGCGGAATTTGAAGGAGCCGGTGCGCTGAAGCGTTTCCAGCTTGAGGAACACGCGCCCGCCCGTCCGCGCCGACAGCAGGGGGCTTTCCACGAGCGGCGTTAGAACCGCGACACCCTTGAGGCGTTCGGCCGCAGCGTGTACGTCCGCGAATACGGGAATGCGTTCCATACGCGCACAGTAGCAATTTTGGCCACCGCCTCGGAACGCCCCCGCCTCGCTGCGCCCGGCGCCTTCCCCAGTGCTGCGACGGGATTTGTCCTCCCCTTCTGGGGAGGTGGCGCGAAAACGCCGGAGGGGTACGCGTCTTACGGCAGTGCAAAGGATTGTTGGCCCAACTTTCGCCGTGAATCGTCTGGCAATTGGCGAAACGAAGATTGGGCGCTTGTGGCGCGGCACTATGCTGCGCGTTTATTCGGGAGCCAAATGGACCGCCTTGTCACCGCGTTTCTTGTTTCACTGCTTGCCGCCGCGCCAGCGCAAGCCGCCGACGCGCCCAAGCGCGAGCCACACCCGAAGGTGCTCGTTTCCATCAAACCCCTGCACTCGATCGTTGCGAATGTCATGGGCAGGAGCGGAAAGCCCGAACTGCTGATACCGGGCAGCGCGTCGCCGCACACCTATGCGCTCAAACCCTCGGATGCGCGCAAGGTTTCGCGCGCCGATGTCATCTTCTGGGTTGGTCCGGCGCTGGAGAGCTTCCTCGAGCGACCGCTTTCCACGCTGGCGAAGAGCGCGCGCATCATCGCGCTGGCGGACGCACAAGGTGTGCTGCGCCTGCCTGCGCGTCACGGCGGGCTGTGGGGTGGGGACGAACACGGGCACGAAAACGCGCCACTGGACGGCCATGTGTGGCTCGATCCGCGCAACGCCGCCGCCATGGCCCGCGCCGCGGCCGTGGCGCTTACCGCCGCCGATCCGAGGCGCGGCCGCCTCTATGCCGCCAATGCTGCCCACTTCGAGGAGCGCATGAAGCGCCTCGACGGCGAGCTCGCCGCCAAGCTCGCACCCGTGCGCTCGCGGCCTTACATCGTTTTCCACGATGCCTTTCACTATTTCGAGCTGCGTTACGGCCTTTCGCCTAGTGGCGCGGTTACGGTTGCCGCCGACCGGCCGGTGGGCGCAGGGCGCATCGAATCGCTCCGGCGCAAGATCGGTCAAACGAACGCCATTTGTGTGTTTTCGACGCCGCAATACCCACCCAAATTGCTGCATACGCTGACCGAGGGCGCCAGCGCACGCACCGGCGTTCTCGACGACATCGGGGCCGATATTCCCGCAGGCCCCGCGCATTACGAGACCCTGATGCGGCGGATCGCGGACGCGCTCTTCCGCTGTCTCGCCCCCCGCGCCGAAGGCAAAATCCGTTAGCGCCGCGTGTTTGCCGGGGCTATATGGGCGGGGCCGGGGCTATTCCGCCCGGATTCGATCATGACCGGCCCGCGATGGGAGCGACCGCATGCTGAAGGCCTATCAGCAGATCAATGGCGGCCTCAAAGGCACGGTCGTCGGCGAAGGCGAGCCCATTCCCGCAAGCGCGCTGTGGATCGACCTGCTCAATCCCACGCTGGAGGAGCGCCAGCGTGTGGGACTGGCGCTCGGCATCGAAATGCCGACGCGCGCCGACATGGAGGAGATCGAGCTTTCCAGCCGCCTCTATTACGAGAACGGCAGCATGTTCATGACGGCGATGATCCTGGCCCACATGGACACCGATCTGCCGCTGGCCGACGCGGTGACGTTTGTGCTCTCGGCGGACAAGCTGGTAACGCTGCGTTATATCGATCCGCAGCCCTTCCGCACTTTCGCGCTGCGCTGCGAGCGCTCGAACGTGCAGGCGAACCGGCCCGAAATGGTGCTGGTCCAGCTGCTCGATATCATCATCGACCGCATGGCCGACATTCTGGAGCGCACGGGCGCCGACGTGGAGGCCATCTCGCGCGAGATTTTCGATCCCGAAGCGGCCGCGCGCGGCATGCGGCGCGACTTCCAGGAAATCCTGCGCCGGCTGGGCACCAAACACGGGCTCACCTCGAAAATGCGCGAGAGCCTGCTCACCATCAACCGCATGATGACGTTTCTGAACCAGGCGACCGACAACAAGGCGCAAAAGGAGGCGCACGGTCACATCAAGACGCTGACCCGGGACGTGATGTCGCTCCAGGATCATTCAAATTTCATCGCCAACAAGCTCAGCTATCTGCAGGACGCCACACTCGGCCTGATCAACAACGAGCAGAACAACATCATCAAGATCATGTCGGTGGCGGCGGTGGTGTTTCTGCCGCCCACGCTCTTTGCCTCGATCTGGGGGATGAACTTCGATTTGATGCCCGAGCTCGACGAAAGCTGGGGCTATCCCGCCGCGCTGATTACGATCATCGCCGCGGCCTTCGCGCCCTATTTGTATTTCAAGCGCAAAGGCTGGCTGTAAGCCCGCCAAGCCGCCGACGTCAGTACCTGGCGGCAAGCAGGATTGTCTGAATCAGTTCAGCGTAGGAAAGCCCCGCCTGCTGCGCAGAGGCCACGAGGCCACAGTTGAGGGCGAGAGAGGGGTTGGGATTTATTTCGAGGATGAAGGGGGTGCCCGAATCGTCCACGCGGAAATCCGCGCGCGCGTAGCCCGAAAGACCGAGCAGTGAAAACGATTGCAGGGCGAGCCGGCTGAGCCGCGATTGGAGTTCGGGCGAAACGGTGCCGAACTTCCACACCGTGCGGCGGAATTCGGGCGAGGCTTCGTCCCACTTAGCGGTCGCGCCCATGATGCGCGGGCGCTCATCGTCCCAATTCTCGAACGCCATTTCGGCAACGGGAAGCGCGCGCGGCACACCCTCTTCCTCCAACACCGCCACGTTAAATTCGCGGCCCTCCACATATTCCTCGGCGAACCAGCGCCCGCCGAATGCGCGCGCGCATTCTTCGGCGCGCGCAATAACGGCGTCACGGCCGAGAACTACGGCCGCATCGTCAAGTCCGAGCGAAGAATCCTCGTCCACCGACTTCACGATCCAGCGGCGCTCATCCAGTCCGCGCCACTCCGGCGGCATGCTCCAGGCGGGCGTCGGCATGCCTGCGGCGGCGAATACGCGTTTTGCCAGCAGCTTGTCGCCCGCCAGGCCCATGGCCGCGGCGTCCGTCCCGGTGAAGCGCGTACCGAGCTCAGCCAGCATGGTGACGGCAAGGCCGGCATAGCTGCCCCTGCCCCACACCGCTTCCACAAGGTTGAACACGATATCGGGGCGTTCGCGTGCGATCAGCATGGCGAGCGCAGCGCGGTCAGCCTTGAAGGGCGCAAGCGACACGCGGTGGCGCCTGGCGCGCAGCGCATCGGAAATGCTGCCAGCCTGCCTGAGGGTATCCAACTCGTCGGCCGGCGCTCCGGGGCCGACGTCGGAATGGAGGATGAGGACTTTGAGCCCCCTCCGCGGCGCCTCGCGCCGCACCTCCCCGAAAGGGAGAGAAAGACTTCCCCTAATGCTCCCCCTTTGGGAAAGCTGCCCGGCGAAGCGCTTACGCGGGGCCGGGTCGAGAGGGTGTTTGCGTGGGGCCGGTTTCATGCGGCAGCGCGGCGGCGCACCAGTTCGGGGTGGCGCTTGAGAAAGGATTCGATGAAGAGGCCGATCAGCTCCTGATAAGTCACGCCGCGGTACTTGGCGATGAAACAGAGGTCAGACCAGTCCGGCGTGATGCCAGCCAGGGGATTGACCTCAAGAAAATGGGGCTTGCCTTCGGCGTCGCAGCGGATGTCCACGCGCCCGCCGTCGCGGCAGCGAAGCGCGCGCCAGGCCGCCAGCGCCACATCGCAGGCGGTGTCCGCCTCGGGCCCCTTGCCCTCGACGATTTGTACGCGGCCGATCCAGTCGGTCTTGTTCACATAGCCGTAGCCGGCACCGCAGTAATTGGCTTCCGGCACGATCTCAGTCGAGCCCAGCACCTTGGCGCCATCTCCGGTTCCGGTAATACCAACGGTAAACTCGCGGCCAGGCAGGAAGGCTTCCGCAAGAACCGGTTCGTCGAAGCGCTCGAGAAGCTCCTGCGCGACGGATTTGAGCTGGCGGGCGCTGGTCACACGCGACTTCTTGCCCACCCCCTTGCCCGACCCTTCCGCAACGGGCTTGAGGAAGAGCGGGAAAGGAAGGTTCACATTCTCGATATCCGCCTTGCGTTCGATGACAGCAAAGTCGGGCGTGGGAATGCCGTGGTCGCGCACAATGCGCTTGGCCCAGGACTTGTCGAGAGCGACGGCCAGCGTGAGTGGATCGGAAAACACATAGGGAATGCCGTAAGCATCGAGCAGCGCGGGAGCCTGTGCCTCGCGCGCGTAGCCCTTCAGCCCTTCACAGATGTTGAACACCGCATCCCAGCGGCCGCCGTGCGCGAGCGCCTGCGACAGCGCCTTGATATTGCCAACGCGCACCGGCTTGTGGCCGAGGGCTGCAAGCGCATCGCAGACAGCGGCAATCGTCACCTCCGGATCGAACTCGGCCGCGTCCTCCGGGTTCATACCCTGGGCGAGGTAGTCTTCACGTCTATCGAATGTGACGCCGATGCGCATTAGGCGTTAGACGAGGCCCCCTCTGTTTCGCTTCGCTCAGCACCTCCCCCAGAGGGGGAGGATGAAATCACGCAGGCACTGCTCATCCTCCCCCGTTGGGGGAGGTGGCGCGCAGCGCCGGAGGGGGCTCTCACAATCATTCGGCGGCCACAGCTTTTGCGCGGCGCAGCTGGCGCCGCTTTTCGGCACCCAAGGTCCCTTCAGGGTCCGGGTAGCGGTACACCTTGCCCTCGAAATTGCTTAGCAGAAGGTCGCCGCCCTCGCGCCCCACGACGCAATCGGGCGCCAATTGGATCTTGCCGCCGCCCCCGGGCGCGTCCACGGCAAAAATCGGTGTCGCGTAGCCCGTGGTGTAGCCGCGCAGCGCCTTGATGATCTCGAGGCCCTTTTCCACCGTGGTGCGGAAGTGACCTGAGCCCTGGATGGGATCGCACTGGAACAGGTAGTAGGGCCTGATGCGGCGCATGAGCATGGCCTGCATGAGCCGCTTCATCAGTTCGCAATCGTCGTTGACGCCCTTTAGCAGCACGGTCTGCGCGCCAAGCGGAATCCCCGCATCCGCAAGGCGCGCCGTGGATTCCGTCGCCTCCGGCGTCAACTCGTTCGGGTGCAGAATGTGCAAACTCATCCAGAGCGGATGGTGTTTGCGCAACATCTTCACCAGGTCCTTGGTGATCCGCTGCGGCAGCACGATGGGAACCTTTGTCCCGATGCGCAAAAATTCGACGTGCTTCATCGCGCGCAGGCGGGAGAGCAAGTAATCCAGCTTGTCGTCGCCGATGGTGAGCGGGTCGCCGCCCGAAAGCAGAACGTCACGAACTTCCGTATGCTCTTCGATATAAACCAGCGCCTTGTCCCACTGGCGCACGGAGAACTGATATTCGCCGCCGGGATTGCCCACCATGCGCGAGCGCGTGCAATAGCGGCAATAGGTCGAGCAGGTGCCGGTGGTGAGGAACAGCACCCGGTCGGGATAGCGATGCACGAGGCCGGGCGCCACGGTGTCATGGTCCTCGCCCAAGGGATCGCTGTCCTCGCCGGGAAGCCGCACGTATTCGTCGCGCACCATAATGTGCGTTCGGCGAAGCCCTTCCATGGGATCTTCGCGATCCATGATGCTCGCGTAATAGGGCGTTATGCCGACGGGAAGCGAACCCGTGTGCATCAGCACGGCGGCGCGTTCGTCTTCCGACAGTTTGAAGATGCGCTCAAGCTCGGAGAGCGAGCGGATGCGCGCACGCATCTGCCAGCGCCAGTCGTTCCATTCGGCGGTCGTCGTGCCGGGATAAAACCGGCGGTAAAATGCGCGCGCGGACGCACTCACTGGAAACCGGAGCAATTTTTTCCGCGCAGATTCGAATTTCGTGCCGAGGCTGTTTGCGGGAGGAACTGAACCGGTAACGGCGGCCGGTTTGAGGCGGTCGCGCCTCGCGGCGGAACGCTCGTCGCGTCCACGCCACAGATGAAGGTTCATATTCCTCTCATGAAACGCTTCACGGTGCCGGACCTCGGCCGCCCCCAAGACGTACCCATCAAACGGTCCGTCAGCTTCAAACGATAATTAGAAGGGCAATGATGGCCGTCAAGAGAAAAAGAGCGACGAGGGGGGGGCGATGCACGTGATGATGAATGCATCAATCGCCTTCGATGCGATCCCGATCCGATACAGGACGATACCCTTCGGCCTCGTAAAGAAGGGTCACACGCTTCTTGCCACCCCCAAGGTCCGCGACGAATTCCCGACTGAGTCGCGCGCGTGCGAAGGACGCCGGCGGCGCATCGGGCCTAGCCTTTTCGGTGACAAGAAGCACGCGCCCCGCATGGGCCGCAGTAAGGGGAAGGGTCATCTCGAAATGGTTGGCGACCCGCAGGTCGCGATTCCAGATAAGGATGGGGATGCTTCTGGGCCGCGCGTAGTAAAGAAGCGCGGCAATGACACTGCGGTTGTCGGTAACTATCGCCTCATAACCCTGCGATGCCTCGAGGGCGACAACTGCTCCCAGCTCGTGCCATCCCTTTACCCGCTTGTAAGCATTGGCAAATCCCGCCTCTACGGCAAGCGCGGGCGAGGCCACGAAGGCCATCAAGGCGAGCGCAACGATGCTGTTGAAGGCGAGCGAGGCGATGAGCGCCCCGCCTCGCCAGAGCTTCATCAGGGCATGAACGGCAAGCGGTGTCGCCGCGACATAGGCGGCGGCCGCCCAGTTGGCATTGGCCTCGGCGATGAGGGCCTGACCCATGATGACGAGGATGGGGGGGAGCGAGAGTAGGAGAAGAAGCAGCGAGGCCTGGCTGTGGTCCTGCCCCCGCACGATGCGCCAGACCGCGTAGAGGTAGCCCGCCATCAGAATGGGCCCGAAGACCCCGAACTGGCCCAGCAGGAATTCGAAGGGGTGGAGAGGAGCTAGCGCGCCCCGCTGCCAGTCCGCATTGCTTGCGGTGTGGGTAACCGTGGCGAAGGCATGCTGGACGTTCCAAACGAGGTTGGGGAGGAAGATGAAGAGAGCGATGAGGGCGATGGCGGCGCCCCTCAAGCTCAGGAACAGTCTGCGCGATTCGGGGATGATGAGTGTCGTCAGCGCCACACCCAGGACGAAATACAGCATGGCGTATTTCGCGAGCAGGCCGAAGCCAATCGCGACTCCGCAGAGCACGGCCCAGCCATATCCCCTGCCCCGCATGGCCTTGAGGAACGCATAGAGCGCGGCCGACCAGAAGAAGAGCAACGGCACGTCGGTTGAGATCAAGCCGGCCGAGTAGGCGACGCCCGGCGTCGTGATGTAGGCAAGCGCCGACCACATGCCGGCGCGCCCGTCGTAAAGCAGCTTGGCGATGGCAAAGAGGATAAGAGCGGTCGCGCCGTGCAACAGCGGCGAGGCGACACGGATGCAGGCTTCGCCTTCGCCGCAAACGGAAGTTACGCCCGCAATCAGCCAAGCGATAAGCGGCGGCTTGGAGAAATAGCCCCAGTCGAGATTGACCGACCACCACCAGTACTGCGCCTCGTCGGGATAAAGATCGAGCGGCGAGACAACGAGCACAATCACCCGCGCAAACGTGACCGCCGCGACAACTGCCGTCGCAATCCAGAATGCGCGCGACTCGCTCAGGGCCTCGCCTCCGAAATTCTGTACAAGGTCACGTGCGCCGGGCGCCCGCGGGAATAATTGAGGCCGTCAATTTCTTCCAGCGCTTGCGCCTGGGCGCCCTTCGCGCGCACGGCATCAAGAAACCTTTGCTGCTGCCGCTTTTCCACCAGCGCAAGGCCGCCGGCGACCGCTTCGGCAATCGTTTTGCCGCGAGCAATGCGCGTGTCCGTGCCAAGAAGAAAAATCAAGCTGGGTTCGCTATAGCCGCTGACCAATACAGGTGAATCATCCTGCTGCCGATGCTGCTGCACCGCTTCGTACAGCCGCGGCGACAGCCAGAGCTGCTGCAGGCGCGGCGCCGTGCCCAGGCCGCCGAACGTATAGAGCACGAGTGCTGCTATGGCGCCCGCCAGCACTGCCTCGGTGATGCGCTTGCGCAGCGCAAGCACAACCGCGGCCGAAATGCCGGCGAGGCCGACGGCCGCGCCAGCGTGCAGCCAGAGCGAACTGCCATAGCCGAAATGATTAGGCGCAAAGGCAACGATCCAGGCGAGAACCGCACCCGCCAGTGCAAACAGCGCGATGGAGATGACACGGGCGACGCGTTCATCCTTTCCTTCCATCAGCCAGATGGCCGACAGCATTGCCAGCGCCGGGAACGCGGGCAACACGTAATGGGGCAGTTTCGTCGGTGCGATTTCGAAGGCAAGCCACACGACCGCCGCCCAAACGAGGAGAAAACGGATCGCGGGTTCGGCCCGCCGCCGTATCCCGGCGACGACGGCGGGGACAAGAAGCAGCGCCGCCGGCCAAAAGGTGAAACCCGCCAGCAGCGTGTGATAGCCGGGCGGTCCGCCATGCATTTCCTCGCCACCCATGATCTTGGCGCCGAAATCCTTGCCCAGCGCGCGGGCGAAAAACTCCCCGTTGCTTTCGACGGCGATGGCGGCAAGCCAGGGCAGCACGACGAGGAGTGATAGCGACGCGCCCCAAAGCGGGCGCGTACGGGCGAGCCACTTCCAGTCGCGGTCCCATAAGGAGAGGACGATCGCGGAAACGCCCGCGATGAGAATGAGCACCGGTCCCTTGACCAGGATTCCGAAACCGAGCGCGGCCCAGCCTGCCAACGCCAGTGCTAAGCGCGGCGGCGGCGCCGCGTCTCGCGCGCTTAGATAAGCCCGCATCAGCACGCCCAGCGCGGCCACGGTAGCGGCAAGCAGGACCGCATCCGTTTTGGCGATCTTGGCTTCGGCGGCAAGAAGCGCGGTAAGGCCCAGCAAGGCCGCGGCAGTAAACGCCGTTTCGCGCGAGGTAAAGCCGCGAGCGGCCCAATAAGTCAGCGCAACAGCCGCGAACGCGCCCAGCAGCGACGGCAGGCGATAGGGCCAGATGGTGTTGCGCGGCGGATCGCTCAACAGCGCCGCCGACGCCGCCTGCAACCAGTAAATGCCCGCAGGCTTGGCATAGCGCGCCTCGGTGCCGAAGCGGATGTCGATGTAATTGCCGCTTTCGATCATCTGCTTGCTGGCCTGGGCAAAGCGGCTCTCGTCGCGATCGAGGGGAGGGAGCGTGAAAAACCCTGGCAGCCACGCAATGAAGCAGAGCAGAGATAGGATGGTTAGCGGGCGCCGCGCGGCTGCGCCCAGAATCTCCTTGCCCATGCGCGCACACTCGCCTATTCGGCCCTGCTTTTGAAAGGGGCGCACGGCCTGTATAAGGCGCGTCAGCCCGAACGGGCCGGGAGAATCCGGGCAAGTGCAGGACAAGATCGGGGTTTCGGTGGTCGTGCCGGTCAAAGACGAGGCCGACAACGTGGCGCCGCTCGCGCGCGAAATCGCGGCAGCGCTCAAAAGTGAACCCGCACATGAAATCATTTTCGTTGACGACGGCTCGACCGACGGCACGAAGGAAAAACTGCTGGCGCTTCGGGGCGAAATTTCGTCATTGCGCGTGATTGTGCACGCCAGGAACGCCGGGCAAAGCCGAGCGATTCGCACCGGCGTGCGCGCCGCGCACGCACCCATTGTGGTGACCTTGGACGGCGACGGGCAGAACGACCCCGCCGACATTCCCAAGGTGCTTGCGCCCCTGCGCGCGGGCGGGCCGAAGCTCGCGATGGTGTCCGGCGTGCGCGCGAAACGGCACGACGATTTCATCCGCCGGCTTTCCTCGCGCGTGGGCAACGGCGTGCGGCAATGGGCGCTGAAGGATGGCTGCCCGGATGTGGGCTGCAGCCTGAAGGCGTTCCGGCGCGATGCCTATCTCGCCCTTCCCTTTTTCGACCACCTGCACCGCTTCGTCATCGCGTTGATGCGCCGCGAAGGCTATGACGTCGCGTTCGTGGACGTGAACCACAGGCCGCGCCTGCGGGGCACATCGAAGTACAATATGCGCAACCGGGCATTTGTGGGGCTGACGGATATTGCCGGTGTGCTGTGGCTGAAACAGCGCTTCCGCGAACCGGTCGAGGCGAAGGAACTGTAGATGACGTATCTGTTCACGTGGTTCACGCTCGAGCACGCTTGGGTGCTGGTGGGCTTTCTGGGCCAGGCGCTGTTCGCTTCGCGCTTCATCATCCAGTGGTTCCGCAGCGAGCTGGTGGGCCGCAGCGTGATACCGGTGGCGTTCTGGTGGTGCAGCCTTTCGGGCGGAATCGTGCTGGGCGCGTACGCGGTCTACAAGCTGGACCCGGTTTTCATCACCGGCCAGGCGACGGGACTGATCGTCTATTCGCGCAATCTTTATCTGATCTATCGCGAGCGCGCGCTGGCGCGCGAAGCGGCCGCCGCGGGTCAGGCTTCCCCCCCCGCGTAACGGCCGCTACGCGAATTCCGAGTTCGGGCGTTCGCGTTCAACCCTGGCTGATCGTGCGCATGAGCGTGGCGGCATTGATCTGGAATGCCACCATGGTCTGCGCGACGTTGATGATGGTCAGCGACAGAAACTCGGTGTTGTTGAACATGCCGAATCCCTCCACGCCGGCCGCGCCGAGGGTAAAGAGGACGATCTGCACGACCGCCAGCAACCCCATCAGCAGTGCTTCCGTGATGTTGTTGATGCCGGGTTCGGAGACTTTGATCTGCTCCCACATGGCGACGATCGCGGCCACGACCAGCAGCACCTCGACCCAGGCCAGCTTGTAACTGCCGATTTCGAAAAGCGTGGCGCGCGGATCGGGGAAAATGAAATTTCCGATGATGAACAGCGCCAAGATAAAGGTGAATCCCGGTATGTAGCGGAAGATGCTCCGCTTAACGCGGCGAGCCCTGTCGGTGCCGGCAACGACTGCTGTTTCCATGTCTGACATCTACCCCTCTCCGTTAGCGAGCGACATTCCCACGGATCGCCGCCTGGAACCATGATGGCCGGAATTATGGCACAATAACGTCACCGGCCGTAGGGCGAGGAACCGGCGGAATTCGCGCTAACCTTCTAGGCTGCGCTGCCCGTTTCATTTTTCCCGCGCGTGCGCTTCGGCCATTTCGGCCAGCAAAGCGAAGCGGAACTCGTAGTGCGGCAGTTTCTCGGGCCGCGCGGTGGCGCCGAAGCCCTGCCTGCCGTGGCGCCGGTGGATCCAGCACGAGGCAAGCCCGATGGCGTTGGCCGGTGCGTGATCGTGAAACAGGCTTTCGGCGGTGTGGAGGATGTCCTTCCTGGCAAAGCCCGCCGCCGCGAGATGCGAAACCAGATATTCAAAATTGCGCAAATCCGGTTTGTAAGAACCGATGTCTTCCGCCGTGAAGACAAAATCGAATTCGACCCGGAGCTTTTTGTTGCTTTCGGCGAAGCTGGCGCGGTCGACGTTTGAGAGTACCGCCAGCTTGTAGTGGCGCTTAAGGTATTGCAGCGCCGCGGGCGAATCGGGAAAGGCGGGCCACTTCCTTATCGATGCGCCGAAGCGCGTTTTCCTCGTCCGTCATCTGCACGGCCCATTCGCGCGCAAGCCGCGCATGCACGCGTGCGAGCAGCTCGCAATAACGCATAGCGGGCGTTTCCGACTCTTGCGCGTGCTCGTGGCGGGCAAACGCCTCCAGCATCTGATCGGACGTGAGGCCAGGAACGCGCGCGGCAAGCGGCGCCAGCGCCGCAAGCAGGCCCGTTTCCCAGTCGATCAGAGTGCCGTAGCAGTCGAAACTGAGCACGCGAAAGTCGCGCAGCTTCATCTATAAGCCTGTAGCGCGCGGACAAGGTCGTCCGGGCGGCTCGTATGCAGGGCCGCCAGCGTGCAACGCACCGAGCCGCCACCCTGCTCGATCGCGTCGAAAAGGGGATGCACGATGCGGTCGCCATAGTATTTGTGAAGCGTAGCGAGCTGTTCTCCCGCAAGGCTTTTGTATGCGCGATCGGAAATTGTCAGCACAGGCTCGCCCTTCGCGTCCGTCATTTCGAATCCGTTTCCGGCGAATTCATTGACCTGTGCTTCCGCGAGCGTAACAAGCTCGCGGCCTTCGCACAGGTATGCCTCCAGCGCACGGCGCTGCACGGGCGGAACGACGTCGAGGCACGCGACGGCAACCCCTGTTCCCAGAAACATCATGACGTTGGTGTGGTAGAGCGGCCTGCCGCCCAGACCCATCGTGTCGAACACGACAGGCTCGTAGCCCAAGCGATAGGCCACAAAGCGCACCAATTCCTCATCCGTGCGCGGCGAACGCGCGGCATAGACGCGGGCCAACCGGCCGTCGAAAACGAGGCTGCCCGTAGATTCGAGGAATTTTTCTTTCGATTCGAACGGCGAAAGATCGAGCAGCTCCCGGTAATGACGCCTGAGCGCCGCAATAATTTCGGGGCGGCGCTCCTTTCGCCGGCTTGGCCAACGCAGCGGATATATAACGGCGCGCCCGCGCCCGTCCGCGTCCTCATGGGTGGAGAACCAGTTGTTGAGGAAGACTTCATCGGGCAATGCAGCGCGCGTGCCCGGCAGCACGATGGTGCGCACGCCCGCGCCGGCAAGCCCTTCGCACAGCGCGCGATGCTGCGCCTGCGCCGCGTGCGCCAGCGCATCCGCATCTCCCCCCTGCACCACAAAAGCGTTGTCGGCGGCCGTCTCCGGATTGGGGCGGAAGTTTTCCGGGGCAATCAGCATTACCAGCGAGGGCGCATGGGCCATGGAGCAATGGTATCATGCCGCCATGCTGCATGCGCTGACACGGCATCCGGATTCGGGCGGCGACGCGGTTACCGGCGTAGAGGCCGAAGCAGCGCGCGACGGCGCCACGCTCGCGCTGCGCTACCTCGTGACAGGAGCCCGCGCGCTGGCAATGCCACCCTACGCCGCGCCAGCGCGGGCGGACGAACTATGGAAGCACACCTGTTTCGAGGCATTTGTAGGCGGGGTAGACGGCGGCTATTACGAATTCAATTTTTCGCCCTCGGGCCAATGGGCCGCATACGGATTCACGGGATACAGGCAGGGCATGACGCCGGCGGAAAGCATCGCCGTTCCACACATGCACGCGCGCCTCATCGACGGCCGCTACGAATTGCAGGCGGGACTGACGCTGAACCGGCTCGCCCTTCCCGCACGTGAATGGCGGCTTGGGCTTTCGGCCATCATCGAAGAACGAGACGGTGTCAAGTCGTATTGGGCGCTCACGCACCCGCGGGGCAAGCCCGACTTTCACCGTTCCGTTTGCTTTGCGCTCGAACTTCCCGCAGCCTGACGGCCATGGAATTCGGCATCGACCGCCTTTTATCAGACACGAGCTTGCGCGCGCCGCTCAAGGGAAAACGCGTGGCGTTGCTGGCCCATCCGGCCTCCGTCACCAAGGACCTGACCCATTCGCTGGACGCGCTAGCCGCTTGCAGCGACGTCAAGCTCGCCTGCGCCTTCGGACCGCAGCACGGGCTGCGCGGAGACAAGCAGGACAACATGGTGGAATCGCCCGATTTCACGGACCCCGTGCGCGGCATTCCCGTGTTCAGCCTGTACGGCGAGATGCGCCGGCCCACGGACGCCATAATGGAAGCGTTCGACGTGATGCTTGTGGACGTGCAGGATCTGGGCTGCCGCGTCTACACGTTCGCCACGACGCTCCTGTACGTGCTCGAGGCCGCCGCCAAGCACGGCAAGGCCGTGTGGGTGCTGGATCGGCCCAATCCCATCGGGCGGCCTGTGGAAGGCCTCAGGCTGCGTAAGGGGTGGGAAAGCTTTGTCGGGCCGGGGCCCGCTCCCATGCGCCACGGGCTCACGCTGGGCGAACTCGGTTCCTGGTTTGTGGCGCACTTCAAGCTCGATGTCGAATACCGGGTGATCGAGATGCAGGGCTGGCAGCCCGATGCGGCACCGGGCTTCGGCTGGCCGCTCGGCGAACGCGCCTGGATAAACCCCAGCCCCAACGCGCCGAGCCTGTTCATGGCGCGCGCCTACCCCGGCACGGTGATGGTGGAAGGCACGACGCTTTCGGAGGGGCGCGGCACCACGCGGCCGCTGGAACTGTTCGGGGCGCCCGACATCGATGCGCGCAAGCTGATCGACGAGATGCAGCAAATTGCGCCGGAGTGGCCGCGCGGATGCCGCCTGCGCGAATGCTGGTTCGAGCCGACGTTCCACAAGCACGTTGGCAAGCTGTGCCACGGCGTGCAGGTGCACACCGAAGGCCCCGCCTACGACCATGCCACCTTCCGCCCCTGGCGGCTTCAGGCGCTGGCGTTCAAGGTCATCCGGCTGCTCTACCCCAACTATCCGCTGTGGCGCGACTTCGCATACGAATACGAATACGACATGCTCGCGATCGACGTCATCAACGGCAGCCCCATGTTGCGCGAATGGGTGGACGATCCCACGGCCGCGCCGTACGACCTCGACGCCATGGCCGCAGCGGATGAGAAGTCGTGGCTGGAAGAGCGGCAGCCGTTCCTGCGTTATTGAACGGGAGTCCGGCTGCGAGTTTTACTTCCGCATCAAGCCATCCAGGCTCCATTTTCCGGGGCCGGCGAACACCAGCAGGAGGAAGATGAAGCAATAAAGGATGGCCGCGTCGCCGGCATTGTTGACGGGAAAGAAATTCTGCGGCGCATGCACCATCCAGTAGCCGACGGCCATCTCGCCCGAGGCAATGAAGGCGGCCGCGCGCGTGAACAGCCCCAGCGCGATCAGCGCGCCGCCCGCGACTTCGATGATCCCAGCCCATCAGGGGAGCGTCATCAGTTCGACGAAAGCCATCTGCCCTGGCGGGAAGCCGAAGAGCTTCTGCGTTCCGTGCTCCATGAAAATGAGCGCCGCGACGATTCGGAGAACCGCAAGCGCATGCGGCGTGTAGCTGGAGAGCGTTTTCGCGTTGATCATCCCCTCACTCCTTATTATTACGAAATGGTCAAGGATTTTTGGAACGACTCGGCGGGTCAAGGCTGACACTCACGATCAGCTTTGTCAGCAGGTATAGGCGGGGCGTCACGGAATCGAGCTCGAGATATTCGCGGTTAGGGTGGACATTGCTGCCCACGGGGCCGAGGCCGTCGAGCGCGGGCATACCTGCTGCCATCGTCAGACTCAGAAAAAGAGCTTTGTCCTGTATCGGCTCGGTGCGACGCCAAACCGGCGCTCAAAAGCCCGCCGAAAGCTTGCACTGCTCTTGTACCCAAGGGAGGCGGCGACGCTCTCAACCGTTTGATTGGGAAGCGATAGTCTATGGCGGGATTCGTCGAGCCTAAGAAGCTCGATGTAAGTGCCCGGTGGCTGACCAAACACCGATTTGAAGCGCCGGCTAAAATGACGCACGCCCATTCCTGCGCGCGATGCCAAAGCATCTATTGAAAGATCCTTGTCCAAGTTTTGCACGATCCAATGCGTGAGATCGCTAAAACGATCAGTGCCGCGAGCTTGAAACTCCAGCGCCTCCGACAACTGCACCTGACTGCCGCCTCGCTTGAGAGGGACCACCATGTAGCGCGCCACGGCGACCGCCATCCGGCTGCCGAGGTCCTCTTCAATGAGGGCAAGCGCGAGATCGATCGCCGCGGTTTTGCCGGCTGAGGTATAGATGTTTTGATCGCGAACGAAAATCGCGTCGGACTGCAGCAGTGCCTTAGGAAATCTCGTCCTGACATCTTTCAAAAACAACCAATGAGTCGTGCAACGGCGACTATCGATGAGGCCCGCCTCGCCGAGCGCGTAGATGCCAGTAGCTTGTGATACGATCCGCCGCGTTGTCTGGGCACGCTGCTTGAGCCAAGCCGCGATCGGGCGCACGATATCGGCTTGTCGCAGACCAGGCCCGCCGGGAACAATAATCGTGTCAAGGGGCGGCGCGCCGTGCAATGCTTTAGTCGGCAGCACAGTAAGCCCAGACGCCGTGGTAAAGGCCCGATTGGACGCGCTGAACACGTCGATATCGTAAGGCTTTGACGCTATCCCCGCGCAGAAGTTCGCAAGCCGGAATGCTTCCATGGGCCCAATGACGTCGAAATCGATCATGCCCTCATAAGCGAGAAAACCAATTCGTTTCACTGAGCCTTTGGGGCGGTTCTCCAATCGTCGTAAACGCGGCGCCTTAGACGCTCGACGCCCCGAAGAGGTCCGAAAATGTCCGAACTTTGTCATAAGCGGATCGACAGTTATTCGCTAGTGTTTTGCTGGCGATGACTGAACCTGGGGCAAATTTCCAGCGAATCTTTTGAGCCGTTTCATCTGGAAATCTGCGCAGCCATGTTTGTGAGCTTTTCGTGCGCGTCGAGACGAAAATGATATCCCCTCATGGTTCACGCAACAAGCGAACTAGAGGCGAAGACGCGCCCCAAGTGGCTCCTGTCTATCTTTTAGAACAGCAGCAAGATCTCAAAAGAGCGCATGAGCCGTCTGCGTCGTCGTCCGAGGGCGCGAATGCGTATCAATCCGAAAGCAAAGTCGAATTGGGCGTCGAAGAGCGCCGGCTTATTCAGCTGCTCCAACGCAACAACCAACTGACTAACGCCCAGCTGGCAAGCAAGGCGAACTTGTCGCCCCCGACCTGTCTTCGCCGGCTAAGGCGGTTGCGATCAGAAAGAGTCATTGTAGGCGATGTTTCGCTAGTTGATCCCACCAAACTTGGGAAAGGTCTTACGGCGTTTGTGCAAATTACTCTTGAACGAACTAACGAACCCATGCTCCGGGCGTTCGAGAACAAGGTCGCCGCCGAACCGGACATCATGCAGTGCTATCGCGTCTCGGGCGACACCGACTATTTGCTCATGATGCTGGCGGCTGATACCGCTGCCCTTCGGCAGCTTATTGGGCGCATATTCGCAAGCGATAGGAATATTCTCAGATTTCGAACGCTCTGTGCGCTGCATACAACCAAGTTCAAGACCGAGGTGTCGGTTGACTAGAACAGCGCATTTCAGTGACAGGCCTGGTCAAGGACCAAGCTAATTTTTTGCGAAGCCGTCAACGTTTGACGTGCGTTGCGCCTTTGATCGGATCACGCCCCAGGCTCATGATCAGCTTTGTCAGCAGGTATAGGCGGGGCGTCACGGAATCGAGCTCGAGGTATTCGCGGTTTGAGTGGAAATTGCCGCCCACGGGGCCGAGGCCGTCGAGCGCGGGCACGCCCGCTTCCGCGGCGAGCGCCGATTGCGAAGCGCCGCCATTGCCGCTGGTGCCGATTTCCCTCCCTATCTGGCGATAGATTTCCTTCGCGCGCCCGGCCAGCGCGTCCGTGGCCGCGTTGCGCGGTAGCGGAGGATAGGCGGGATCCTTCGTCACCGTAACGGACGTACCGGGCACGCTCACCTTGCGCGCGTTCGCCTGGAGCACGCGCTCGATGCGCCCGACATCGCCCGGCTTGAGCACGCGCGCGTTCACCTGGGCCATGGCCGCGTCCGGAATGATGTTGTTGCGCTCGCCCGCGCGCAGGATGGTGAGATTCACGGTGATACCGTCGCCCGACTGGGGAAACTGTTTCAGCCCCGCCGCCTGATGCATGAGCTCGAGCGCCGCGTTGTGTCCGTCGCCGGGATTGACGCCGGCGTGCGCGGCCTTGCCCTTGACGTCGATCTGAAAGGTGACCGACCCCTTGCGCCAGATTGTGAGGTTGTCGGGCGGATCGCCCGGCTCGAGATTGAACTCGACATCGGCCGCGCGCAGCAGGCGTGAAATGAGCGCGCGCGTGCCGGGCGAGCCTTTCTCTTCGCTCGATTCGATGAGATAGGTGATGCGCCTGTAATTCTTGAAGCCGAGCTGCTGAAGCAGTTTCAGCGCGTAGACGCCCCCTACCACGCCGCCTTTTTCGTCGGCCACACCGGGACCGTAGGCGCGCTTCGTGTCGGTACTATACGACCACTTGTTGACCGTGCCCGGCTCGAACACGGTGTCGAGATGGCCGATCATGAGGATGCGGGCCTTGCCCGTGCCATCCAGAGTCGCCACCAGGTTTTCCGCGTAGCCCGGCTTTTCGGCCGGCACCATTTCGACTTTCGCGCCTATCGTCTTCAGTTCGCGTGCCAGCACGGCGGCCACCTTGCGGCCGCCTTTCACGTCGCCTGTGCCGGAATCGATGTTCACGACTTCGCGCAGCAGTTCGAGCTGATCTTTCCTTGCCGCCTCGGCGGCTGCGTAGACTTCGTCCTTCGGCTGCGCGTGTGCCGCTTGCATGAGCAGCGAAACGGCAAGAACTGAAAGTGCAAGATTGATAAGTAGTCTGCGCATCGTTCCCCCTAACCCAGCGCGAAGCAGGATGGCGGACAGAGTGGGATTCGAACCCACGAGACGGTTGCCCGTCTACACGCTTTCCAAGCGTGCGCCTTCAGCCGCTCGGCCATCTGTCCGTGTTTACCAAGGCGCGGCAGCAATATAGCGAGGGAGGGAGTTGCGGCAAACCGCGCGTGCCCGGTCCTTCATGCTACATACAGTTCGACTTCGGTTTTGAATTTGAACCATTGCAATACAAACCGCGTACGAAAGGTCCTGATTATGGGATCTTCGACCAGAAAGCGCTGAACGAGCCTTTGGTACGCGGGCATGTCGTCAACCACCACAACCAGCAGGATGTCGGTGTCGCCGCTGACAGGATATGCCTGCATGATCTCCGGTTCCGACTTGATGCGCTCGATGAACTTGGACAGGGCAGGCTTGTAGTTCCGTTCGAGCACGACATCGACAAAAGCCGTGATCGTTTTTCCGACTTTCATTGGGTCGATGAGCGTAACATCGCCTACAATCACGCCCTCCTTCCTCAACCGGCGCACGCGGCGCATGCACGTGGGCGGCGATACATGGACCTTTTCAGCCAGCTCCAGATTCGTGAGTCGGTTATTGCGCTGCAGGATCTGAAGGATCCTGCGATCGACGGAATCCGATGCAACGTGTTTTCCAGTCTGCAAAAATTCGAAGGGACCTTTTTTCATCTATGCCCAACCTTTCTCTCAACCCGGGCAAGAACGGAAAATATTGCGGCGGTTGCTTCGCAGTATATTGTGCGGGCAACCCCTCGGCGACACCAGGGAGTAAGGCGCCGACAACGCCTATCGGCTTGCCCGATCCCCGATGCCGCCCTGAGCCTCCGGCGAAAAGGCAACGAAGAAGTTCACGGGACATTGGCGCCTGCACGACAAGCACAAGATTCCCGCCGTCATGCGAAGGAGAAGCGACACAAGATACATATGCTTCGCGGCAAACACGTTTCTTTCCGCACGGACTGGTAAGTGCGCAACGCGCAAGGCATGACCAGGCCGAAGCAGCTGGGATTCCGACACATTGACGCGAGCGGCCCAGGGGAATGCGCCCACGCTCGAAAGTGAAAAAATCCGCTCGAATTTTTGATATTGATTTCAAACATGCGCGTTCATTCATGCGTGAAATAAAACGCACCGGCCTATTTTGGAGAAACATTTCAGGCAACTTCAGCTAATTTGCGCCACGGATGCCGCGTCGTGCGCCACCGACGTGTCACGCAAAACGCGGCCAACGCAGCGGGGAAGTTCCATGCGGAATATAACCGTTCTTGTGTTCGAAGGCGCCGATCTGCTGGACATAGCGGGTCCGTTGCGAGTTTTTACGGCGGCATCGGAAATGGCGAGCGGCGCCGAGCCGAGATATGCCGTTTCCGTGATTTCCCTGACTGGCATGGGCACGCGGACCGATGCCGGACTGCTGGTTTCTACGAAGCTTGCACAATCGTCGCTGGCGGAAGGCGTCGATACCTTGCTGGTGGCGGGCGGCAGCGGAGCCGCGGCAGCGGCAAGGGACAGGGCCCTGGTTCACTGGCTCAAAGCCAACCGCAACAGCTTTCGCCGAATCGGCGCCACTTCGAACGGGTGTCTTGTGCTGGCGGCCTCAGGCCTGCTGGACGGACGCCGCGCGACTACGCACTGGGAGAATCTGGAAGAGCTGCACCGCGGATACCCCACAATAAAGGTTCAGGAGAATGCGCTTTTCGTGGAGGACGGCGGCGTTTGGACTTCGGCAGGCGTTACCGCCGGCATAGACATGGCCCTCGCCATGGTCGAAGCAGATGCGGGGAGAGGGCTTGCTCTGAAAACCGCGAAGCGGCTGGTTCTGTACCTCAAGCGTGCCGGCCATGAGGCACAGATTAGTGCGCATCTGCATGCACAGCACATGCCCGATGACTTGAGGAAGCTGCTAGAACAGATTCTGGATAACCCGCGCGAGGAATATAGCGTGCCGCAACTTGTCCAGATGTCGGGCATGAGCGCGCGCTCGCTGTACCGGCTATTTTATCAGCAGCTCAAGATGACGCCGCGCGAATTCGTGGAAATGGTGCGCTTTGACGTTGCCAAACGCCTTCTGGAAGACAACGGCGTGCGGCCGGGCCGCGTCGCGGAACAGGCCGGATTCGGCAGCCGCGAAGCCATGCGGCGCAGTTTCCAGAAGCGGCTGGGAATATCGCCCACGGCGTACCGGCAGAAGGTATGTGCCGCGACTCGGACCGGGGCATAGTTGCGTCCGCATTGATCCGCGTCAGGCGCGGATCAATCGATTGGAATTTCGTTTCCAAACTTTGTCCGCTCCAATACAAACATCGATTCGAAGCGGCGTATGGATTCGTCAACAACGAGCGTGCGTCTAACAAACGCCAGATAGGCACTCATGTCTTCCATACATAAAACGAGCAGATAATCCGTATCGCCGGCAACTCCATAGCACTGCAATACGGCAGGATCACTGCGGATCTTGCTCTCAAATGCAACGAGAACAGCCTCCTTCGTCGACTCCAGAACAATTTTGGTAATGACGATTAGGCCTTTTCCGATCTTGAAGGGATCTATCAGGCTCACATGCCTGACAATGACGCCCTCGTCTTGCAGCCTTTGCACACGCCGCAGACATGTGGGCGGAGAAAGGTGCACACTTTCGGCTAGCTCGAGATTGGTTAAACGATTGTCGCGCTGAAGGATTCGGAGAATTTCCCGGTCTGAACGGTCTAGCGGAACGGGTTGGCCGGGCTGGAGAGGTTTGTATCTGTCTTTTTTCATAGTGCAACCGGATTCCCAGAATTTCCCCAACCTTCCAGATCAACTGTACGCACAAGCTGCTGGCGCACGACTAATCCATTTCGTCTCGCTGGGGGTAAACGTCTGCCCGGCCACATCTCCGATATCCCTTCAATCGATCGGAATCTCGCTTGTGTACTTCGTGCGGTCTAGAACAAATATCGAGCGGTAGTGCCGCACTCGCGCATCAAGTATGAACATGCGCCTAGTGAATTCCAAATAGGCGGCCATGTCCTCGACACACACAATAAGGAGGTAATCCGTGTTGCCAGCGATTGCGTAACACTGAAGAACGCTCGGCTCGCTCATGATTTTGGCTTGAAAGGTTAGGAGCGCCGATGCGCGCACGCTTGCCACTACGATCTCCACAATTACGATCAGACTTCTGCCAATTTTGAAGGGATCGACCAGAGCCACATCGCCAACAATGACGCCTTCCTTTCGCAATCGCTGTACGCGGCGCATGCAGGTTGGCGGCGAAAGATGTGCCTTTTCCGCCAGTTCCAGGTTTGTCACGCGGTTGTCATGCTGAAGGGTACGAAGAATTACGCGATCAGAGGGATCCAGCGCGACAGTTTTTCCAGGTTGAAGTAATTTGTATTTGTCCTTTTTCATCTGGAAGCCGTCCCCCCATCCTGACCTGCAGGCGGCAGCGCCCGCGTAACCATCAAGCTGCGAACAAATAAAAATCACATGCGCCAAAAGTATGGCGGCACGCGACCGCGCTCTTAATGAATGCCAAGATGATAGGCCGCACAACGCCGGCCAAAACAAGACGGCGGCCTTTCGGCCGCCGTCCAGAGTTTCCCCGCTGAGGAAGCGGTTACATCTTCACCGTGCCGCCTACGAAGATAAAGCGGCCCAGGGCATCGTACACGCCCGGGAAGGTGTTGCCGTTGCCCGGCGCCGTGCCGGCGAAGCCCGTCAGAGGCGGCCGGTTATCGAAGACGTTGTTCACGCCGCCACGGAGCTCCACGTTCTCCCAGACATGCCAGACGGCCGCGAGGTCTATGTAATCCTCGTCGCCAAACGGCAAGAATTTGTCGCAATGGGCGAGGTCCGGATCGAAATGGCAAACTTCGCCGAAGTGCCGCCATTGCACCGACAAGTCCGTGTCCCATGGCGTCGTCCACGTCACGCGCAGCTTGTGACGCCATTCGGGTGCGGGATTGAGTACCGCGGGACACCCGTAGGTCCCCGCGCACTCGCCACCGCCGCCGGTAAATGAGTCCAGCAACGTGCCGATGAAGCTGATCGCGAGCCCGCCCATACCCTCCATACCCCAGTCGGCGAGGTCGGTTTG
>JBQTHM010000017.1:0-70403 GCA_052389895.1 Alphaproteobacteria bacterium
CCCCGCTTCGTGTTCCCGCAAAACCACGATGATCTGTTCTTCCGTGAACCTGCTGCGCTTCATCGGTCCGTCCTTCCTTAAGGCCGGACTCTAATCTCACCTGGAGGAAAATCTCAGTGGCAGGTCAGTTCGCACACGTCGATATATGCTTTCTTCAAGTAGCGAAGCTTTTTCGCGTGCGGGAAATCGCCGAAAACCGCCTCACAATAAGGGTCGGCATTTTGGAATACGGCAACCTTACGTGGCTTGCGTGAAGCAAATTTGAACTCCTCTTGATAGAGATCCTTGTAAATGTCGAAGGCTGACAAACCGAATGCGAAATCAGGGCGTTGTCTATCGTTACCTCTCATGAACTGCTTAAAGGGAATGACGCGCTCCGAAAACGAGCGCCTAGGATTTTCAATGCCGGCCATTTTCGCTAGCCCCGCTTCGGCTTCGACAAAAACGTCTGGTTCAAAGAATCTGATATACGCATCTGCTAAGCCGCGACCCGAAATGTCTCGGAAGTGCTCCTGTCGCCAAGACGTCGGTAGTGCCGTGCACACTGGAATAATCGGATTGTAGATCCCGCCCCAAAGACATGTTGTTGTCCGAATGATTTCGCGGACTTGCGAGAAGTTCTGCTGGCTTGGACGCACCAAGAAGCCGATACGCGTCGGGCGCAGAACTATTGACCCTTAGATAGTCTCCAACGCTAATCTCCTAGGTCTTCACCGCAGCCGAGGTGCCTCCCTGGCCGCAGCAGCGACTGCGCAGAGACGTTCGCAGCATAGGAACCACACTCAAACGGTTTTTGGAACGGCCGCTAGGACGAGATCAAGACGGCCGTAAATTCGCAAGAGGCGTCAAATGTTTATGAACACGATCTAACGCGCCTCGTGGCTGTTGGAGCGGCTTGTAGGGCGGATTACACGTTAGGCTAACCCGACCTCTTTGCGGACTCTGCGATCAGCACCTAAAGCGAAAAACTCGTCCCGCAGCCGCAGGACATCTTGGCGTTGGGATTGTTGACCTTGAACGAGGCGCCGATCATCTCGTCGGCAAAATCGATCTCCGATCCCTTGAGGAAATCGAGCGAGACGGGATCGATCACCACCTTCGCGCCCTCGCGCTCGAGGAGCAGGTCGTCGGGCGCCTGCAAATCGTCCAGCGTAAAATGGTACTGAAAGCCCGAGCAGCCGCCGCCCTCGACCGAGAGCCGCAGCATCACGGGCCGGCCCTCTGCAGCCAGGATTTGCGCAATCTTTCTGGCCGCGCGGGCGGACATCGTGACGGGCGGTTCCGTGGCAGTGTTCATGTTCGACAGCCTATCACATAGGGTATTTAATCGTTCCGGAATGAACGGCAAGTCCGCGTCCCGCGCCGCGCAAAGGCCGGCGGGCCACCTGCTGGGGCCGAAATTCGTCGTGCCTGCGCGGGCCACCTACGCGACCAGGCCGGAGGACAGCCGCGGGCGTTATTGGCCGGAAGAGGAATCCGCCACCCGCACCTGCTTTCAGCGCGACCGCGACCGCATCGTGCATTCGGCAGCCTTCCGCCGCCTCAAGCACAAGACGCAGGTCTTCGTGCAGCACGAGGGCGACTACTATCGCACGCGCCTCACGCACTCCCTCGAAGTGGCCCAGATCACGCGCTCGTTCGCGCGCGTGCTCGGGCTCGATGAGGATTTGGCCGAGGCGCTCGCGCTGGCCCATGACCTCGGCCATCCGCCCTTCGGGCATGCCGGCGAAACGGCCCTGAACGAATGCATGAAGACGTTCGGCGGCTTCGATCACAATACGCAGGCGCTCGCGCTGGTGACGCGCCTAGAAAAACGTTACGCGAATTTCGACGGGCTCAACCTCACCTGGGAAATGCTGGAAGGCTTGGTCAAGCACAACGGCCCCTTGAAGCCGCCCGTGCCCGAGGCAATCGCCGCCTTCAATGCCCAATGGGACCTCGAGCTGGTAAGCCAGGCGGGGCCGGAAGCACAAATCGCCGCGCTCTCGGACGACATCGCCTACGTCAATCACGATCTGGACGACGGATTGCGCGCAGGGCTCTTTGCCGTCGAGGACCTGTTCGACGTGCCCCTGGCGGGCCCCGTGTTCCGCGAGGTCTGGCGGCAGCACCCCAACCTGGAGCTCGGCCGCCTGATCGGCGAGGCGGTGCGCCGCCTCATCACCATCCTGATCAACGACGTTGCCGGCGAAGCGCGCAAACGAATCGCCGCGGCCAAACCGGAAAGCGCGGGCGATATCCGCGCCTTGCCCGCGCCCGTTGCAGCGTTTTCTGAACCCGCGCTGGGCCAGCTGAAGGCGCTGAAGGAATTCCTTTATGCCCGCATGTACCGCCACGAGCGCGTGCTGCTGGTCATACGCCGCGCGCAGGCGGCCGTCTGCGAGCTGTTCGAGGCCTACCTCGCCAATCCTTCGCTGCTGCCCGCCGACTGGGCGGCGGCCTGCGGCGCGCCCTGCGATCCGCGTACCGCCCGCGTTGTCTGTGACTACATGGCCGGCATGACCGACAGCTTCGTGGCCGACGGCTACGCCCGCGCCTTCAACAAGGCGCTGTCGCTGTAAGCAGCGATTCGCGCGCCTAAGGCCCAGAATTGCTTTGCTGATCGGGCGCAAACTGGGTGATACATTGGACTGTCACGATTCTGCCGGGAGCAGGGCATGAGCGCGGATCGCGGCGTCTATCAGCCGCCGCCCGAAGACATTCAGGTTTACGATCCCGCCGAGGACGAAGAGCAGGAACGCTCGCGTCTTCCCATCCTGATTGTGATTGCGCTTCTCGTGCTGGCGGCCTTTGGCGGCGTGGTGTGGCTTGCCTATAACCAGGGCGTCGCGCGCGGCCGCGCCGATGCGCCGCGCGTGATTGCGGCCGACGAAGGCCCCATCCGCACCGCGCCCGAAGAGTCCGCGGCGCCCGAGCCCCTTGCAGGGCTGAAAATCTATAACGATCCCGTTCCCCCCGAGGAGGAGGCAGCCGGAACCGAAACGCCCGCGCCGGCGCCGGCGCTGCCCAGCGAGCTTGCCTCTGCGCCAACCGAGGCGGCCGTGCCGCCCGCGGCCGAGCCTGCGCCCATCACCATGCAGCCTGCGCCGGCACCTGAGCCGCAACCGGCGCCAACAGTGGCGGCGCCCGTGGTCACAGGAACCGGCGTGCTGTTGCAGATCGGCTCTTTCCCCGACGAGGCCTCGGCCAGCGCCGCGTGGACGACGTTCCAGCGCAAGCACGCGATTACGCTTTCGGGCTTCGGCCCCGACATCAAGGCCTTTGACCTTGGCGAAAAAGGCACATGGTACCGTCTTCGCGTCGGACCCTTCGCCGACAAGGCCACCGCCAACGCCACCTGCGCTAAGCTGAAGGAAGAAGGCGCGGCCGGTTGCTTCACCGCGGCGCCTTGAGCGAGAGCTTTGTCGCATGCCTGCGAATGCGGCGGTCTATGGCTGCCAGGGAATGGAATTGCTGCCTGATGAGCGCGCGTTTTTCCGCGACGCGCGGCCATGGGGTTTCATCCTCTTTGCCCGCAATTGCAGCGACCGCCAGCAGCTTTCCGCGCTCTGCGCCGCTTTGCGCGAATGCGCGGGCGGCGACCGCGCGCCCATTTTCATCGACCAGGAGGGGGGCCGCGTCATGCGCCTGCGCCCGCCCCATTGGCGCGCGCGCCCTTCCGCCGCACGCATCGGCGAGCTGCATGGGCGCGACGCCGAACAGGGGAGGGAGGCCGCCTATCTCTGCGCCCGCCTCATTGCGCACGATCTGCGCGAAGTGGGGGTGACGGTGAATTGCGCCCCTGTGCTCGACGTGCCTGTTGAAGGGGCCCACGACGTGATTGGCGACCGCGCTTATGCCCACGATCCTGCGACCGTGATCGAACTCGGGCGCGCGGCGATCGAGGGCTTTCTCGATGGCGGCGTGCTGCCCGTCATCAAGCACATGCCGGGGCACGGCCGCGCCTTTGCCGACAGCCACCATGAACTGCCGCGCGTGACCACGCCCGCCGAAGAGCTTAGCGCCAGCGATTTCGTCACCTTCCGCAGCCTGAACAATGCCCCCATCGCCATGACCGCGCATGTTGTGTACGAGGCCTTCGACCCCCAGCGCCCGGCCACCACCAGCCCCCGCGTCATCCGCGACGTCATCCGCGGCGAGATCGGCTTCGAAGGGCTGCTGGTCACCGACGATCTGTCCATGAGCGCGCTCGAAGGCCCCCTGGGCGTGCGGGCGAGAAGTGCGCTCTTCGCCGGCTGCGACGTGGTCATCCACTGCAACGGCCGCATGGACGAGATGAAAGAGGTGGCCTCGGAAGCCCGCCCACTCGAAGGGCAATCGCTCGCGCGCGCCGAGGCCGCACTTGCGCATCTGGACGAGCCGCCGGCGGCACTCGACGTCGAGGCGGCGGAGGCGCGCCTTTCGGAACTGCTGGGCGTGATCGCATGACGGACGAGCTCAACGACTCCATCCAGTTCGAGGCCGCCTCGCACATCCGCCCCGAGGAAGCGCTCATCGTCGAGCTCGATGGCTTCGAGGGCCCGCTCGATCTGCTGCTCAATCTCGCGCGCGACCAGAAGGTGGACTTGGCTAAAATCTCGGTGCTCAAGCTGGCCGACCAGTATCTGGCCTTCGTGGAAAAGGTGCGCGCGCACCGCCTCGAGCTCGCCGCCGATTATCTGGTGATGGCGGCATGGCTCACCTATCTGAAATCGCGCCTTCTGTTCGAGGAGCCGGAAAAGGACGGCGAGCCCGGCGCCGACGCGCTGGCCGCAGCACTTCGCTGGCGTTTGCAGCGGCTTCAGGTGATGCGCGAATCCGCCACCCGCCTGATGGCGCGCGACAGGCTGGGCCGCGACGTTTTTCCGCGCGGAAACCCCGAGCCCGTCGTCGTCGTCACCCAGCGCACGCAGACCGACACGCTGTATGATTTCTTCACGGCTTACGCGCAGCACCGCCTCAAGCGCACGGCGCAGAAGATGTACGAGCTCGCGCGGCAGCCCTTCTTCCTCATCGAGGAGGCGCGCGAGCGCATCGAGCGCGTGCTGGGCAAGATCCCCGACTGGAACGCGCTCACCCTGTTCCTTCCGCCGGAATGGAAGCACGGCCAGCGCCGCCGCAGCGCCCTTGCGAGCACATTCATGGCCTGTCTAGAAATGACGCGGGACGGCAGGCTGCTGATTCGCCAACTCAAGCCGTTCGGCGAGATTTTCCTGAAAGACCGCGAGCAGCAGCCGGAGGGGAGCGCCACGTGAGCAAGGTGATCAAACTTGCCGATGCCAAGCGCAAAGCGGAAAGCGCCGAGGCCGACATGGTGAGCAGCAACCCCGATCTGGACGTGGCCCATGTGCGCACGATCGAGGCGCTGCTCTTCGCGAGCCGAGCGCCGGTGGACGAGCTGCAATTGAAGGCCGCGCTGCCCAAGGAGGCGAACCTGGCGGCGATCCTGGCCGAGCTTCAGCGGCACTACCGCCGGCGCGGCGCGAACCTGGTGAAGCTCGGCACCAAATGGCAGTTCCGCACCGCGGCCGATCTCGCGTTTCTCTTGCGCAAGGAGGCGCAGGAGGAGCGGCGGCTTTCCCGCGCGGCGCTCGAGACGCTCGCCATCATCGCCTATCACCAGCCCGTCACGCGCGCCGAGATCGAGGACATCCGCGGCGTGATGGTGTCGAAGGGCACGGTGGACGCGCTGATGGAAGTGGGCTGGATCAAGATCCGCGGGCGAAGGCGCGTGCCCGGCCGCCCCATCACCTACGGCACGACGGATTCATTCCTGGAGCATTTCGGGCTGGAGAGCATCGGCGATCTTCCCGGCATGGACGAACTGAAAGCCGCAGGCTTCCTCGAAGCCATGCCTCCCCAGGGCTTCGGCGACATGCCGGTGCCTTCGGCCGACCTCGCCCCCGACGAAGACCCGTATGTGGAGGGGGATGACGTGGGCCGCGAGGACGAGAGTTGAAATCGGGCATGGCTCTGTTAGCTTTACTCGCTGTCTCAACGTAATCGCTGAACGTCGTTCCCAGTCGGGGACCACGGGATTCGAGATGACGAGACGCTTCATTCAACGGCGATCGCTGCGGCCATCGCTAAGAAGGGAGAGAGAAATGAAGCACGCCCCTGGTGGCGGCGGTAATCCGCTGCCCATGACTGTCCACAAAGTTGGATTTCTACTTGATCGCCTCGGTCAGGATTGTTCACCACTTCAATATCTTCGCGAACTGACACAGAACGCTATTGAAGCCGTTCAGCGCAATGGTGCGCCCGGTCAAGTAATTTGGGACGTCGATTGGATTTCGTATGACTTAGGCGGCGGCCCAATGAAATTGTGCGTAGTGGACACCGGCGACGGAATGACCGGCGATGAAATGATCCGGTTAATAAATCAGCTTTCATCTTCGGGTTCACAGCAATCAATCACGGGCAATTACGGCGTGGGCGCGAAGATAGCAGCGGCCACTAAGAGCCCTGCTGGAGTAATCTACCAATCATGGAAAAACGGCGAAGGATCGATGGTTCAGTTGGAAAAGAATGCTGCTACCGGCGAATATGGATTGCGCCAATGGGAGCTCAAGGATGGAACGTATTCGCATCACGTTCCTTTAGACGAAGCAGTACGACCTGCAGAAATAGGAGCACACGGCACTAAAGTGATTTTGCTCGGTATGAAGAGCTCAGACAACACTATAGCTCCACCAGCCGATGCAGCTTCGCCCTCCCGTTGGATTTCGAAGTATCTCAACACTCGGTATTTTGAATTCCCCGCAGGGTTCACGATCAAAGCTCGTGAAGGATGGGATAGTCCCAGAACAGATAAAGACCGGAACCTGCTTCGCACTATCACTGGGCAGAAGCCATATCTCGATCAACACGCGATTGCTTCTGGGACCGAACAATTGTCAAACGCAAGAGCCCATTGGTGGATTCTGAAAGATGAGCCAGCAATTTCAAATAACAGCGGTTTTATTGAATCTGCTGGTCATGTAGCAGCGCTGTATCAGAATGAACTTTATGACAGAGCGACGGCACGGGCAGGTACGGCATTGCTTCAAAGGTTTGGGATCCTTTTTGGATATCGTTTTGTCGTCTTGTATGTCGAGCCCGTGTCCGAGAAGGACGAAACGCTAACTACGAACACGGCCAGAACAACGTTACTACTTAGTGGCGAGAAACTGCCATGGGAAGAGTGGGCATACGAGTTTCGCGAGAAGATGCCGAAGAAGTTAGCAGACTTCGTCAATGAAAAGGCCGCAGCCCTAACTGAGAAAGATTACGTTAGTACGATCAGGGAGCGCTTAAAGACCCTAATGGATCTTTATAAAGTCACTCGATATCGGCCCGCCCCTGCCGGCGTCTATCTTTCCGATCAATCTTCGTCAGTGCGTATCGGAAGATCCCAGCTCTCGGCTCTCAAGTCCGATGGAGGAAGCGGCAATTCGAGGGACGCAAAGACTTCCGGTGGCGGTCAACGTGACGGCGAGGTCGGTAATATCTATCACCTATTCGAGAAAAAAGGTGGTGTGCTAAGCGACAAGTCCGCTTCTGATCCGTTTCCAATCGTGAAGTGGGTCAGCACAGAAAATGACACGCGAACAGCAGACGATGGCATGGAGGATAAGGCGGCAACTTTTCTTCCTGCCCAAAATACTCTGCTAATTAATGCCGACTTTCGTGTCTTCAAGGATATGATTGTCCGCCTCTGTAAGGAAAAGGATATGGCGGGTGGACTGGGCGTTCAAAGCGTGGTCGATGAAGTGGTCCATCAATGGTTTGAGCAGGCGCTTATCGAGACGGTTCTCGGAATTCAACAACTAAAAGGCAGCAAAGAATGGGCACAGGACGAGATTGACAAGGCGCTATCGCCGGAAGCCCTAACCAGTGCAGTGATGCAGCGATACCATGTCTATATCGCCTGCCGCCGCGACCTGGGCGCTAAATTCGGCAAATTTGCCGCGTCAAGTTAACCGGCATACTGAGTGTCTTGCCCGGCGTAAATAAGACGCGGACATATCGATCAACTTGCACTCACGGCGTCCCTATCAAAGTCGCGATCCGTGTCTTAATGGCCTTCGCATCGTTCGTCGGCAGTGGTCTAATGTGGCGCAAAACCCGCGTGGCATCCACCGTGGCGATCTTTGCCGGGCGCACGCGTGAAGGAGCGGGCAGGGCTGCCGGCTTCTCGGCATGAGGATTGCGTTGCCTAAAGCGACTTATAGGCGCGCTCATCGGCCTCGCTGGCCCACTCGCTGAAGGTGGCAAAGGGATTGTCCTCGGCGCCCGCGTTCGCCTTTTCGATCACCACGCGCTTGCCGTCGAACACATAGCGCAGCAGGTCGCCCGGCTTGAGCTTGAGCCGCTCGCGCACCGCCTTGGGGATTGTCGTGCGTCCATTAGAACCAATATGTGAAATCCGCTGACCCTTTTTCATTTTGTTGCCCCTGAACGGTATGAGCCAAATTGGCAGGCGGCGGAGCACCAGCGAATTATTTTGCTTCGGGTTTCTGCACCGCCACGTGGTCAAGTGCAGCCCGCAATCCGGTAAGGAGCTTACCTAGTTCGTCATGCGCCCAAAAGTGCATGAAGAACAACCGTGGCTCTTCATCCAGCATATGGTTATGTAGAGCCGTCACCTCAATGCCATTCTCACGCAGCGCGCGCAGCACGGGATTGACCTCCGGCGCCGTCAACACGAAATCGCCGGCGATCGCCGCCTTGCCGGCGCCGGCCGGCTGGAAATTGATCGCTTCCGCCGCGCCCATTGCTGCGGGCAGGGCGATCCCATGTTCTTTCGTCGCCTCCGCGCGCGGAATGCTCACCTGATAGACGCCGCCCGCGACCTTTCCCGTCGCGGCCAGCGCCCTGTCGACCGCCGCCGTGTCGAGATCGATTTTGGCCGGCGATGCCGGCGCTGGCGACGGTCCCAAAGGCGTCTTGCTCAGCGCGAGCGCAGCGTGCAGCACGCGCGCGAGCGTCACCGCGTCGCCTTCCGCAAAGACGTGCATGTAGAGTGTCGCGGGCCGCGCGCGCAGCAAATGGTTGTGCAGCGCCGTGATTGCGATGTTGCTCGCGGCGAGCTTCTTCATCACCGGGCCGACTTCGTCTTCCGTCAGCACGAGGTCGCCCATGACCATCGTCCTGTTTCCCATGGGCGCGAAGGCGAGCCACGAACCGAGCGCCAGCGAAGGCTTGAGCGCCACGCCGTCAAGCGTGACATGCAAATCAGAGCGTGGCAGCCCGACCCGATAGATGCCGCCTGGCGTCACTGCGCCGGATTTCCCAAGCGCGCTGCCGACGGCAGTCCAGTCGCGATCGGCTGCCAATACGCCGTCGGGCTTGGCCATGAGTGCGAGCAGCAACACTATAGCAGAAGCGCAAAATTGCTTTTTTGTCATGTTGGCCTCCTGGCCAGTGCCAGAGGACTGCTCTCCGACACGCTCACGTCTTCAACCGATAACCCGTCCGAAAGATCCAGACGATGATGGCAAGGCACACGATCAGGAACAATACGCTTATGCCCAGGCTGATCCAGATGCTGACATCGGCGATGCCGTAGAAGCTCCAGCGGAAGCCGCTCACCAGGTACACCACCGGGTTGAACAGCGTGACCGTGCGCCAGAAGGGCGGCAGCATGTCGATGGAGTAGAACGTGCCGCCCAAGAACGTGAGCGGGGTGATGATGAGCAGCGGCACCGCTTGCAGCTTGTCGAATCCGTCGGCCATGACCCCGAGAATGAATCCGAGGAGGCTGAAATTGAGCGAGGTGAGCACCAGGAACAGCACCATAACGAACGGGTGCTGGACATACAGCGGCACGAAGAAAGCGGCGGTGGCCAGGATGATGGCGCCGATAATGATGGACTTCGTCGCCGCCGCGCCGACATAGCTGGTGACGATCTCGATGGCCGAAATGGGCGCGGAAAGGATTTCGTAGATGGTGCCGACGAAGCGGGGGAAATAGATGCCGAAGGCGGCGTTCGCCACGCTCTGGGTGAGCAGGGAGAGCATGATCAGCCCGGGCACCAGGAAGGCGCCGTAGCTGACCCCTTCCACCGAGGCGATGCGCCCGCCGATCGCCGCCCCGAAAATGATGAAATAGAGAGAGGTGGTGAGCACGGGCGAAACGATGCTCTGCATGGCGGTGCGGAAGGCGCGCGCCATTTCGAAGCGGTAGATGGCCTGCATCGCGCGCCAGTTCATGCCGGCCTCCGCACCAGGCTGACGAAGATTTCCTCGAGCGAGCTTTGTTCGGTTTGCAGGTCGCGGAAATTGATGCCCGCGGCGGCAACGGCCTCGAGCAGCGCGGTAATGCCGGTGCGGCCCGCCTGCGTGTCGTAGGTGTAGGTGAGCTGATTGCCGTCGGGCGACAGCTCGAGCGCAAAGGAGGAAAGGGAGGAGGGAAGCGAGGCGAGAGGCTGGCGCAGCTCCAGCGTCAATTGCTTGCGCCCCAGCTTTCGCATCAGTTCGCGTTTTTCCTCGACCAGGATGATCTCGCCCTTGTTGATGACGCCGATGCGGTCGGCCATCTCCTCCGCCTCGTCGATGTAATGCGTGGTGAGGATGATGGTGCAGCCACGCGCGCGCAGCCCGCGCACCAGCTCCCACATGCCCTGGCGCAGCTCGACGTCTACGCCGGCCGTAGGCTCGTCGAGGAAGAGGATCTGCGGCTCGTGGGCCAGCGCCTTGGCGATCATCAGGCGCCGCTTCATGCCGCCGGAAAGCATGCGCACCTGGTTGTCCTTCTTGTCCCACAGGGAAAGATCCTTCAGCACCTTTTCGATGAAGGCGGGATTGTGCGGGCGGTTGAACAGGCCGCGGCTGAAGCTGACTGTGTTCCATACGGTTTCGAACGCATCGGTGTGCAGCTCCTGCGGAACAAGACCGATGAGCGCGCGCGCGCTCCGGTATTCCTTCTCGATGTCGAACCCGCCCACGCGGATATCGCCCGCGCTCCGCTGTACGATGCCGCAGACGATGGAGATGAGCGTCGTCTTGCCCGCGCCATTGGGGCCGAGAAGGGCAAAAATCTCTCCATTGCGGATATCGAGGCTGACGTTTTTCAGCGCCCGGAAGCCGGATGCATAGGTCTTGGAAAGGTTGGTTATGGATATGATCGACATGACGTTGCGGAATAAATAGTGCGCGGGCGGCCGAAAACAACCGCCCGCGCGAAGTGGGTAGGGATATTACACGCTGGTGCCCCGCGCCAGGCCGCGCGTTATCCCGCCGCGCCCGGCTTTTCGCAATTGACCATCCAGGGCGTGCCGAACCTGTCGATGCACATGCCGAAGCCCTTGGCCCAGAACGTCTCCTGGAAAGGCATCTTCACCTCGCCGTTGTCGGCCAGGGCGTTGAAGATGCGCTCGCCCTCGGCCGTATCATCGACGTTTATCGAGATGGAGAAGCCTTGCGGCTTGCTGAAGTATTGCGGCGGGGCGTCCGAGCCCATCAGCACGAAATCGCCAACATTCATGCGCACATGCATGATCTTGTCGCGAGATTCCGGCGTTGTCTTCTCGGACGGCGGCGCCTCGCCATAGGTCTGCATGAAGCTGATTTTCCCGCGCAGAACTTTCTCGTAGTAGCGGAAGGCTTCGCGGCAATTGCCGTTGAACGAGAGATAGGGGTTCATTTTCATGGGGGCGCTCCTTTGGCATCGTCCCTCTTGTACCGCGCTGGCAGGAGCGCGTCATCGGCAGATCGTAGGTTGCACTGCGTTTTGGGGCGGCGCAGGCTAACGCGCTTTGGCGTGGGTCCGCTGCGCCAAAGGTTCCGCGGTCTTTTCGATTATGACCGCTTCGCCGTTGTGCAGGGCAATGGCCAGCTTTCCCTCGCGCAGGCGACGCGCGTCATTGCCGAATACTTCGGCGCGCCAGCCACGCAGCGCGGCCACCCCGTCATCGTCGCCGGCGGCGAGCCGCTCCAGGTCTTCCGTACCTGCCACAAGGCGTGGTGCCACGCCATATTCGTTGCAGCGCAGGCGCAATAGCGTCTTCAACAGGTCAAGCGCGGCCGGACTGGGTTCCTTTCCACGCCTGCGCGCCTCACGCGCGACCGCATCTTCGGGCGGGGGCGTTTCGAGGCCGTGCTTGACTGCCGCGAGCAGCAACCTTCCCTGCCGCGAGGCGCCATAGCCGCGGGGAAGCGCACGGATATGGCCGAGCGCCTCCGCGTCAGACGGCGGATGGGCGGCAATTTCGAGTAGCGCCTCATCTTTCAGGACGCGATTGCGTGGCACGTCGAGTTTCTGCGCCTCTTGCTCGCGCCAGGCTGCCAACGCAACTGCCACTCCGATAAATCTCCTGTTCGCAGAACGCATCCGCAAACGCCGCCAGGCATGCTCAGGAGCAAGCCGGTAGGTTTGCGGGTCGGCAAGAACGGCTTCCTCCTCGTCGAGCCAGCTTCTGCGGTCGGCGCGGTCAAGTTCGCGCGACAGATACTCATATACATTGCAAAGGTGCGTGACGTCAGAGATGGCGTACTCCAACTGGCGCTGCGTAAGCGGGCGCCGACTCCAGTCGGTGAAGCGGGCGGATTTGTCGACCTCGGCTTTGGTGATGCGCCGGACAAGCATCTCATAGGATGCGGCTTCCCCGAAGCCGCAGACCATGGCCGCAATCTGCGTGTCGAACATCGGTTCCGGTATGACACTGCCTTTGTGGAAAAATATCTCCACATCCTGTCGCGCGGCGTGGAAGACCTTGACGACGCTCTTGTCGGTCAGCAGCGCATAGAGGGGGGCGAGATCAAGTCCATGTGCGAGTGGATCAATAATGGCGGCTGTCTCGGGATTCGCGGCCTGGAGCAGGCAAAGCTTCGGCCAATAGGTCTGGTCGCGCATGAATTCCGTGTCCAGCGCGACATAGGGCTCGCGGGCCAATTCGGTGCACAACGCCCCCAGACCAGCGGTGGTATCCACGATCCGCATAGCGCGGGTTTAGCGGATTCGAGCGGGCACGTCGCGGCCCTTGACTTGACCGCGACCGGTTCCCACAAACGCCCATCCTCAGGGGTTTTCAGATGAGTTCGCTTCACCCGTACCGCACGCATACCTGCGGGGCATTGCGAAAGACAGATGTCGGCAAGCGCGCGCGCGTCTCTGGCTGGGTGCATCGGGTGCGCGACCACGGCGGTCTCCTGTTCATAGACCTGCGCGACCACTACGGCGTCACCCAGTGCGTGGTTGAACCGGACGCACCGGCGTTCGCAGTTGCCTCGGAAGCTCGCTCGGAATGGGTGCTCACCATCACCGGGCCCGTGGTCGCCCGCTCGCCGGATACCGTGAATAAGGACTTGCCCACGGGGGAGATCGAAATCCGCATAGAAGAAGTGGGAGTGCTTTCGCGCGCAGCCGAGCTTCCAATGCCCATTTTCGGTGACGCGGAATACCCGGAGGAAACGCGTCTGCGCTACCGTTTCCTGGACCTGCGGCGCGAAAAGGTACACCGCAACATAACGCTGCGCTCGAAAGTCATCGAGTCAATCCGCCGGCGAATGATCGCACAAGGGTTCACCGAGTTTCAGACGCCGATCTTAACCGCGTCATCGCCGGAAGGGGCGCGAGACTTTCTCGTGCCTTCGCGGCTGCACCCTGGCAAGTTCTATGCATTGCCGCAGGCGCCGCAACAGTTCAAACAGCTCGCTATGGTCGCGGGGTTCGACCGCTATTTCCAGATTGCACCGTGCTTTCGCGACGAAGATGCGCGTGCAGACCGCAGTCCCGGCGAATTTTATCAGCTCGACTTCGAGATGAGCTTTGTTACACAGGAGGACGTGTTCGCGGCCATCGAGCCGGTGTTGCACGGTGTATTCAGCGAGTTTGCCAACGGCCGCACCGTGTCGCCGGTGCCATTTCCACGCATCCCTTACGATGAATCACTGCTTAAATACGGTACAGATAAGCCGGACCTGCGCAATCCGCTTGTTATCCGTGACGTGACAGAAGCTTTTGCTCGCCCGGACGTAGAGTTCAAGGCGTTCAAGGGCAAGACCGTGCGCGCCATCCCGGCGCCCGGCGCGGCGTCGCAGTCCCGCTCTTGGTTCGACAAGCTCAACGATTGGGCACGCGCTGAAGGCGCGCCGGGCCTTGGATATATTGTGTTCGAGGAAGAAAGCGGAGAGCTTGCCGGTAAGGGGCCAATTGCGAAGTTCCTGTCCGCGGACGCGCTGAAGCTTCTGGCCGGGAAGACGACCGCGCGAGCGGGCGATGCCGTCTTTTTTGCTGCCGACAAGGCGGAGCGCGCCGCCGCGTTGGCCGGTTCCGCGCGCCTTCGCATTGGCAACGAGCTGAACCTGTCGAAGACGAATTGCTTCGAATTCTGCTGGACGGTGGATTTTCCGATGTATGAGTGGAACGACGAAGCGAAACGTATCGATTTTTCCCATAATCCATTCTCAATGCCGAATTTCGACCGGGAGAAATTCCTGAAACTTGAGCTCGACGACAGGGACACGATTCTCGGAATCAGGGCCCTGCAATACGATATAGTGTGCAATGGAGTGGAGTTGTCTTCAGGCGCCATCCGCAACCACGATCCAGAAGTAATGCTGAAGGCGTTCGAGATCGCAAGCTATACGCGCGAAGAGACGGAGACGCAGTTTGCCGGCATGCTGAATGCGTTCCGTTGCGGCGCTCCGCCCCACGGCGGTTCGGCGCCAGGCGTCGACCGCATGGTAATGCTGATCGCCGGCGAGGAAAATCTGCGCGAAGTGACGATGTTCCCAATGAACCAGCAAGCGGAGGATCTCATGATGGGCGCGCCGTCCGAGGTTTCACCCAAACAACTGCGCGATCTGCACATTCGCGTTGTTATACCGGAAAAGTAAAATTCAGTCCAACTTCGCGGGAATTTCCTCGAGCGCCTTTTTGGTCAGCTCGGCTGCGCGCTTCTCGTCCATCTTGCCGGCAATGATTTTTTCTGCGGCCGCGGCTGCCGCGTCCGCCGCGAGCGCGCGGATCTCGGCCAGCGCCTGCTGCTCGGCTTGCGCGATTTTGTCCTGCGCGGCCTTGGCGCGACGCTCGAGTTGCGCCTTCAGCGCAGCTTTAGATTCCACGGCATAACGCTCGGCTTCCGCGCGCGCTTCGGTGGTAATCGATTCGGCCTCCTTATCAGCCTCCTGCTGTCGGCGGCGATATTGCCCCAGCAGCACCATCGCCTCGTCGCGCAGCTTGCGCGCGTCGTCGAGCTCAGCGGCAATCGCTGCCGCGCGCTTGTCCAGTGCCCGGCCAATCATCGCCGGCACGCGCTTGTAAAGGATAAACCCCACCACAATGACGAAGCCGACGCCGACCCAGAGCTCCGCTTCCTGAAGAAGGTCCATTGTTACCTCGTGTCTGCGCGCGCGGTTTTGGCGGCCGTGTCATCAGCGCCGATGGAAACTCCGATTAGCCGGTTCGCGATTTCCGCAGCTACCTCCTGTGCCACCGAGGCAACGTTGGCCCTGGCGCTCGCGTGCAGCTTCGCAATGTGCGCCTCAGCCGCGGCAATTGCTTTTTGAGCTTCCGCCTCCGCATCGGCTTTGGCGTGCTCCACTTCCGACGAAATGCGCTTGCGGTTTTCCTGCGCCAGGGCCTGTGCCCGCGCTTTTGCAGCGGCTAACGCAGACTGATACGCGGCGGATGCTTCCTCCGCCTCGTGGCGATGCCGCTCGGCCTCCTCGAGGTCGGCAGAAATGCGCAGTTTGCGCTCGGCCATCACCCCCGCAATACGTGGCCCAGCGATGCGCCAAAGCACGATGAACAAAAGCGCGAACGTCACCGCAAGCCAGAATAGCTGACTTGGAAAGGTTTCTGTCCGGAACGGCGGGAAACCCGCGCCACCTTCGGCAGGAACTTCTATATGTGCGGCTGGCGCCTCGCTCATCCTATAAATCAGTGAACATAAGGATCAGGGCGATCATCAGGCCGAACAGGCCTTGCGCTTCGCATAGCGCGAAGCCCAAAAGTAGGTTCGTGTACTGGCTCTGCGCGGCGCCTGGATTGCGCAGCGCGCCCGAGATGTAGTTGCCGAAGACCACGCCGATTCCGACCCCCGAACCCACGAAGGCGATCGTGGCAAGGCCGGCGCCGATGTATTTTGCAGCTGATACGTCCATATCCGATTCCTCTCAGTGCTAGTGAAGGTGAATGGCTTCGCTCAGATAGATGCAGGACAGGATGGCGAACACATAGGCCTGAAGGAACGCCACCAGAATTTCTAACGCAGTGACAGCAACAATCAACGCCATGGGAGCGATGGACGCTATAGACAGCAGTCCGCCTGCGCCACCGAGTGCGACAACAAAACCTGCCATCACCTTGAGCATAGTGTGTCCGGCCAGCATGTTGGCGAAAAGTCGGACTGACAGGCTCATCGGACGGGTCAAGAACGAGATGACTTCCAGCGGTACCAGCAGTGGAAGCATGATGACCGGTGCCTTGGGCACGAACAGCTTGAAGAATCCAAGCCCATGCTTGGCAAAACCGGTGATGATGACGGTTGTTATGACCACCATGGTCAAAGCCAATGTGACGGCAATCTGGCTTGTGACGGTGAACGAGCCCGGAATGAGGCCGAAAAAATTCGAACCGGCCACAAAGAAGAAAATGGTGAAGATGAATGGAAAAAACTTCAGTCCTTCCGGGCCGGTTGTCATGTTGAGCATGTTGGCCACGAATTCGTAGGATAACTCGGCCATAGATTGCGCGCGCGACGGGACCAGGCTGCGCCGCGTTGTCGCCAGCAGGAAGAACAGCGACAGTGCGCCCACAACGATGACCATCCAAAGCGACTGGTTCGTGAACGAGATGTCGTATCCAGCCACTTCGATCGGGATTAGCGGCTTCACTTCGAATTGTTCCATCGGATTGGCTGCCATGGCCTAATCCTCGTCATCCGGTGCCGGCGGCGGCGGAGGTCCGCGCGACGCCTGTTCGTTCATTTCCCTTGCCGCCCGCATAACATTGCGAATTCCGGCAGCACCTCCGATCGCACTCATCAACACGATGAAAACGGGGCGCGTGCCTAACAGCCAGTCCAATCCCCATCCCATCGCCGCACCGACGGCGAGTGCCAGAACAAGCTCCGTGGAAAAACGGAACGCCATGCCGAACAGCGTGGGAGGCGATCGGACAGTGCGCCCCCTTTCACACTGGCGGGCCTTGTCGAGCCGCTCGCCCAACTCGCGCAATTCTTCAGGTTCGGGAACAGCCATGCTCGAAAAGCGCGCGGACCTTAGGGACGGGTCCACGAGCTGTCAACACAGCGAAAACCATTTTAATACATTGTTTTTACGGCAGAAATTGTCATTTTGCATACGGTGGGCGAAGTGTCGCGCAATTCTATTCCGCGGCGATGACCTGCTCGGCCTCGGCAAGTGAAACGGAGACTAGCTGGCTCACGCCGCGTTCGGCCATGGTGACGCCGAACAGACGACTCATGCGCGACATGGTGAGCGCATGATGGGTTATGACCAAGAAGCGGGTGTCCGAAAGTCCCGTCATCTGGTCCAGCATGCGGCAGAAGCGATCCACGTTGGCGTCATCGAGCGGTGCATCCACTTCATCCAAGACGCAGATCGGCGCTGGGTTCACTAGGAACACCGCAAAGATGAGCGCGATGGCAGTCAACGCCTGCTCTCCGCCGGAAAGCAGCGAAAGCGTCTGCAGCCGCTTGCCTGGCGGCTTGGCCAAAATTTCGAGCCCAGCTTCAAGCGGATCATCTGATTCCGTAAAGGTCAGTCGCGCTTCGCCACCCTGAAAAAGTTCCTTGAACAGGCGTTCGAAGTTCGCGTTGACCTTTTCGAACGAGGCCAGTAGCCGTTCACGCCCCTCGCGGTTGAGACTTTGAATCCCGCGGCGCAGACGCTGGATGGCTCCGTCGAGATCGGCGCGGTCCGCCTGTAATGTTTTCAGACGCTGTTCCAGCTCAGCCGCCTCGTCCTCTGCGCGCAAGTTTACACCACCCATCTGCTCGCGCTCGCTTCTCAACTTTTCTACGCGCATCTCGGCCTGTTCGAAGCTAGGCAACTCAGTTCCGGCTTTAATATGGGCAAGCTCGGGCAGCGTTTCCGGCGCCACGTCCAGTTCTTCGCGCATGCGCTTCCTCAGCTCCGTAAGCCGCACCGCCGCAGCCTCGGCGCGCGCGGTTGCGCCCGCACGTTCTTCGCGGGCCTGCGCGAGCGCGGAGTCTGCTGCCTTCGCGACCCGGTCGGCTTCGGCCAGAATGTTCTCGGCTTCTGCGCGGCGGTCTGACGCCTCCTTGCATGTGGCTTCGGCGGCTTCGATGGCGTTAAACAGCTTGCTGCGCTTTTCACTCAGCGTTTCCGGCATCGCCTCTAACGCGGCCAGCTCGCGCTGCATCTGGCCAACGCGTTCCTGCAAGGCCGATATCTGTTGGACCGCCGCTTCGCGGCGCTGTTTCCAGCGCGCGATTTCATCGTTTATGACTGCGAAGCGTTTCGCACGTTCCGTCGCTTCGCGCCTGAGCCCATCGAGACGCGCTTGCGCTTCACTTGCGCGGGTGCGGGCTTCAGCCGTGCGCGCTGCGCGGGTAGCGTCGTCATGCAGTGCAAGTAATGAAGCTTCGCGTTCGCGCATCGCCTGTTCAGCCAAGCGCACCTTATGGCCAGCGTCGTCGGCAGCGGCCCGAGCGCGGGAATATTCCTCCGAAAGCTTAGCGCGATTGGCCTTTGCTTCAGTCAGTTCATGCTCTAGTGAGGACAGGCGGTTGCGCTGTTCCAGCCGCAGGGCGGCAGGCGAACGCGCGTCGGACGACGACCGGAAGCCGTCCCAGCGCCACAGATCGCCGCGCTGCGACACCAACCGCTGACCCGGCTTCAACTGTTTCTGCGCGGCACTTCCGACCTCCACAGCAATCACGCCAACGAAGGCGAGGCGGCGGGCGAGCGCAGTTGGCGCTTCGACGAAATTGGACAGCGGTAGGGCTCCGCCCGGTAGCTTTGCAGGCTCCGCAGCGCCGAGGTTGCGCCAGTGGCGCGGGGCCGCTTCGTCGAGCGGCGCATCCAACTCGTCGCCCAGTGCCGCAGCCAGTGCAGCTTCGTAGCCAGGCGCGACCCTCAGTGCGTCGATCAGGGGGGGCCACAGATCCTGACCTTCAGGACGAAGCAAGTTGGCGAGCGCTTTTGCTTCAGCCGCAAGACGCTGCACTTCCCGATCCGCCACCTCGAACGGTTGCTTGGCTTTTACTGCGGCATTCAGCGCCTCCGTTTCGCGCCCCCGCGCGGCGTTGGCGGCGGCACCGGCATCTTCCACAGACTTGCGCGCGGCCTCGACGGAAACGTCCGCGGGCGCAGCGAATACTCGAGGCACGGAAGGAGCAGCCTGTGCCATTTCGCGGGCATGTTTTTCAGCGGCCCCAATCTCGCTGACGGCGCGTTCTGTTGCTTCGGCGATGGCGTGTGCTTCGCGAGACGCTTCTTCCAACGCGACTTTTGCATCCTGTTCCAGTTCGCGTTCGCGCTTTAGGTCGTGTTCTGCCTGGCCGATGCGCTGGCGCGTCCGCTGTGCTTCGTCGCGCGCGCGTGTTTCCTCGCTGGCCAATGCATCGCGCCCGTGAATCAGCCTCTGCAATGCCGCAGCTTTTGCGGCTTCGGCCTCGCGCAGCGGCGGTAGCACGGCTGCAGCCCGCGCCTGAGCGGCCGAAGCCCTGGCCGCGGTTTCGGTGCGTTCGGCGACAAGGGCGCCGGCTACCGAAGAAACACTGTTGGCCCTTTCGGCCTGGGCTTCGGCTTCGCGCCAGCGAAGCAGAAAAATTACTGCTTCCGCACGCCGGATGAGCCCGGACAGATTGCGATAGCGGGACGCCTGGCGCGCCTGGCGCTTAAGTCCTTGATGCTGAACCTCCACCTCATGCATGACATCGTCGAGCCGCGCCAGGTTGGTTTCGGCCGCCTTCAGCCGAAGTTCGGCTTCGTGGCGCCGTTGGTGAAGCCCCGAAATCCCGGCTGCTTCTTCTAGCAACGTGCGACGCGCCAGCGGCTTCTGATTGATCAGAACTCCGATTTGCCCTTGACGCACCAAAGCGGGCGAGGCGGGGCCCGTCGAGGCGTCAGCGAAGAAAATGTGCACATCGCGCTGGCGGACTTCACGGCCGTTGATGCGGTAAACTGAACCCATTTCGCGCTCAATGCGACGGGAAATCTCTATCATCTCCGGTTCCGTATACGGAGCGGGGGCAGAACGATCCGAGTTGTCTATAATCAGTATGGCTTCCGCGTTGTTCCTTGAGGGCCGTGTGGCGCTGCCGCTGAAAATGACATCGTCCATGCCGGAGCCGCGCATGGACGTTGGACGGTTTTCGCCCATGACCCAGCGCAGGGCTTCGAGCAAATTGGACTTGCCGCATCCGTTTGGCCCGACAATGCCCGTCAGGCCCGGTTCGATGTGCAGCTCGGTCGGATCAACAAACGACTTGAATCCGGTGAGCCTAAGACGGGTGAACTTCAATGGCTACACGCCCCGCTTTGACGCGATCTACTACTTCTTCGCGAGTATGTCCTTCAGCTGCTTGTCCAAATCTTCCCATTCCACGGCCCTCCGCACGACCTCCCCGTTGATGATGAAGGTAGGGGTGCCGTTAATGGCATACCGCGTCTGAGCATCTGCCTGAGTCTGGTCTATGTGGGCAAGGGTAGACTGGTCATTGATGCAGCTTTCTACTTTTTCGCGGTTGAAACCGGCGAATCGGCCCATCTGCACTAACCCCTCGAAGACCTCTTCGGCGGTGATGCGCTGGTCGCTATTTCTGTCAGCGAGCCAGGTCCGCTGATTGACTAAAAGCAAGTCAACAAAGGAATAGTACTTGTCTTCAGGCACGCAGAGCGCCAGTGCGGACGCGAGCCGCGCCGCACCATCAAGTGGAAAATCGCGGTAAACGAGCCTCGCCTTACCAGTGTCCACATACTCGCGAACGAGATGGGGCATTACTTCGCGCTCAAATTTGGCGCAGTGAGAGCAAGTGAAGGATGCATATTCCACGATCGTAATGGGTGCGTTGGGATTGCCGCGGACTCTGTCTGTCGGGCGGATTTCAACAGAAACGGTGCCCGACGAACCGGCCGGTCCCGACGAATCGCCCATCACAACGTACGCGACGACGACGACCAGAACGACGGCAACGGCGACCAGGCCGTACATAAGCCACTTGTTCATCAGGCGCTCCTTACGATCTGCCCGGGTTTTGTGGCAGAGCGAACGCGCCGGTTCAATCGGGAAGGCCCCGCTTTGTGCAGGCGGCCGCGCGAAGATTTCCGAGCCGTTTCAATGACACTTGAAGCGTCCGCTCAAGGGCCGTCTGAGACGTCTGACGAGCGCCGGGAAAGGGATGGGGCGGCGGTCCGGCAGTGCGCTCTAATTGTCCGGGAACGATACGGACGCGAGTGATTCGCCTAGGGCCGAGGAACCCGTTCAGGCGCTCGAGCAGCGCGCGGGTCTGGTGCTGAAGGAAAACGGCAGCGCCAGCCTCCACGGTCACCGTCAGGGTCGCGCCGTCCGGGCCTTCCTGGAGGCGCGAGGGCCGCGCCACGCGGGCGACGTCCGTGCCGGCGATTTCGGGCCAGCGAAGAAGCAGCGTCGGGTCGGAAAATCCCGCCCGCTCCAAAAGCGCGGAGGCCTGCGCTAGAACGTCCTCGGCAACAGGGACCGGCTTGCCGCGCCGTGGATGAATTTCCGGCGGCACTTGCGCAGGTTGCCGCTTGCGGGTTCGCATCGCTTGCATGGGTCAAGTGTCGAAGGGGCATGATAACGCGCGGGCGCGCGGAGGAAAGGCCGCGGGAGCGCTGCTCACATGGTACGGTCGGAATGCCCGCGATCTGCCTTGGCGGGGCAAGTTGGACGAAACGCCGGACCCATATCGGGTGTGGCTCTCCGAAATCATGCTTCAGCAGACCACCGTTGCGGCGGTCATTCCATACTACAGGGCGTTTCTGGAACGCTGGCCAGATGTTGCTACGCTTGCGCGCGCATCGTTGGACGACGTGCTCGGTGCATGGTCGGGGCTTGGCTATTATAACCGGGCGCGCAATCTGCATCGCGCGGCGCAGATTGTCGCCCGTGATTATGGCGGCGAGATTCCACAAACGCCTGCGGAGCTGAAGACGCTTCCCGGAATCGGCGAATACACGTCGGCGGCGATCGCGGCGATCGCCTTCGGTGAACCGGTTGCCGCCCTCGATGCGAACGGCGAGCGCGTGATTTCGCGGCTGTTTGCGGTGAGAGAGCCGTTGCCGAAAGCACGCAAGAAATTGCGTGCGCGGGCGCAACAGATGGTGCCGAAAAGTAGGCCGGGCGATTTCACACAGGCGATGATGGACCTCGGCTCATCGGTTTGTACGGTAAAGAATCCTAGCTGTGCGGCGTGCCCGCTTTCAAAATACTGCGCGGCATTTGCGTTCGGCAATGCAGACAGACTTCCGCGCAAAGTTGCTAGACCTATCAGGCCTATGAAACGCGGAGCGGCATTCGTTGCATTGGACGGTCACGGCGCGGTCTACCTAGAAAGGCGGCCTGAAAACGGCTTACTTGGGACAATGTTGCAACCGCCATCGAGTGAATGGCGCAAGAGGTTCCCGCGCCCCGTGCGTGCCCCATTTATGGGTAAGTGGCGCAGGCAGCCGGGCGTCGTACGCCACGGCTTCACGCATTTCGAGCTGGAGATGGAAGTCTATGTTGCGCGTTTCAAGTTTCGCCCGAACGGTGAGGGGCGATGGTACGCGCCCGAGGAATTATCTAGCGCCGCCTTACCTACCATCATGCGCAAAGTGATTGCGCATGCACTTTACGGTCACATCAATTCCGAACGGACTCGTTGACGCAGTACGTCGATGGAAACGGGGCCGCCGGGCGTCTGGAAATGCCAGAAAGTCCAGCCGTTGCAGGCATCCAGGCCCTGTACATGCGCGGCTATGCGGTGGATAGAGCCGGTGGCATCGGCGCAGACAAGTGTGCCGTCGGCGCGCACCTTGGCGCGGTAGCGGCCGCCTGGTCCGGTTAGAATCGCGCCTGGCGACAGCAGCCCCCGTTCAACCAAAATTCCAAACGGCACGCGCGGCTCCGCCTTTTTGGAGCGTGAGACCTCCGCTATTTCCGCTGCAACTGGCGATATCTTTGCGATGCGTTCGCGTGCGATACGCACGTAATCGCCGTTCTGTTCGATCCCGATGAAGCGTCGGCCGAGCCGCTTCGCCACGGCGCCCGTCGTGCCGGAACCGAAAAACGGATCCAAGACCAGATCACCCGGTTTGGTCGAGGCTATAATCACACGGTGGAGCAGGGCTTCCGGTTTCTGTGTGGCGTGTGCCTTTCCTCCGTCACCGTCTTTCAGCCGTTCGCCGCCGGAGCAGATCGGCAGCAACCAGTCGGAACGCATCTGCAAATCATCGTTCAGCGCCTTCATGGCGTCATAGTTGAACTGATAAGTTTTTTGTTCGCGCGATTTGGCGGCCCAGATCAGCGTCTCGTGCGCGTTGGTGAAGCGCCGGCCGCGGAAATTGGGCATCGGGTTCGTCTTGCGCCAGACGACGTCGTTGAGCAGCCAGAAGCCCAGATCCTGCATGATCGCGCCGACGCGGAAGATGTTGTGGTAGGAACCGATCACCCATATCGCGCCCGTGTCCTTAAGCACGTGGCGAGCCGCCGCAAGCCATGCGCGCGTGAAACGGTCGTACTCGGCGAAGCTCGCGAACCGATCCCATTCGTCGTCGACCGCATCGACCCTGGAATTGTCGGGGCGGCGCAGCTCGCTTTCGAGCTGAAGATTGTAAGGAGGATCGGCGAAGATGAGATCACAACAGGCTTCAGGAAGCCTGTTCATGCGCTCAATGCAGTCGCCTTGGAGGACACGGTCGAGGATCGCGTCCAAGGAATCGGTTTTCCTGGGTGCCATGACCCGCCCGCGTTACCCACTGGCGAATCGTGATTCACAGGAGTCGGTGGGTCAAGAGTCTTGTTGAATCAGTCGGTTACTATTGAGTCCCCGGGACTCACACCACACAACAGATTGTGCACAGGCATGAAACTGCGGCGGTGGTGGCGGCAGGGGCCCAGCTTAGCGAGCGCAGCCAGGTGCTCCTCGGTCGAGTAGCCCTTGTTGCTGATCCAACCGTAGCCGGGGAATTCCTCGTGCAGCCGGAACATGATGCGGTCGCGCGTGACCTTGGCCACGATGGACGCGGCTGCAATCGAAAGCGAGCGGGCATCGCCTTCCACGATCACATCGCAGGGGCAGGGAAGGGGAGGCGGATCATTGCCATCAACCAGCGCGAAGGCGGGTGCAAGAGAAAGTGCCCTTACCGCGCGCGCCATGGCAATATGCGCGGCCTGGCGGATGTTCACGATGTCGATCTCGTCCACGCTGGCCTCACCCACACCCACAGTCGCGCCGCATTGCATGATGGCGGTGAAGGCTTCCTCGCGCACGTCGGGTGCAAGCTGTTTGGAATCATTCAGGCCCTTGGGAATGCGCTTGCGTTCGGGAAAGATCACTGCCGCAGCGACGACCGGCCCGGCGAGCGGACCGCGGCCAGCCTCGTCAATTCCACAGACTGGCCCCTGCACCTTGGAAAGCGCGCGCGCCTCGTAAATGTAATGCGGCATGCGTCCTCGCGCGCCCAGCCCTTGGGTGAGTCATACGCGGAGTCACGCGGTAGACAAGGGCGAAATCGCGGCAACCGGCGTTTGCGCGTAGGGGAATTCACAGCGAAAGCGCGAGCTGGTCCCCTGCGCGTGGCGGAGGGCGGAATTTGCTCAAGTCGAGCGGCCTATGAGACTTGTTGAGGCCGAGCCTGCGGGTGGCGATGGCAAAGCGCTGGCCGATAAGCTTAGCGTAGGGCCCCGTGCCTTTCATGCGCGCGCCCCATTGCGAGTCGTAATCCTTGCCACCGCGCATCTGGCGCACCAGACTCATCACATGCTTGGCCTTGTCGGGCACGCGCTCCTCGAGCCATTCGCGAAACAAATCCTTGATTTCTAGCGGCAGGCGCAGAACGACATAGCCCGCCTGGGTAGCGCCCGCTTCTGCGGCCGCCGCCAGAATATTTTCCAATTCGCTGTCGTTCAGGGCGGGGATGATCGGAGCGGTCATGACAGCAACAGGAATACCCGCCTTCGACAACGCCTGTATCGTTTCCAGCCGCTTTTGGGGCGCCGCGGCGCGGGGCTCCATGGTGCGCGCGAGTTTGCGGTCGAGCGTCGTGATGGAAACGGCTGCGCGCACCAGATTCTGCTCTGCCATTGGCGTAAGAATGTCGATATCGCGCTTGATCAGCGCGGATTTGGTGACAATGCCGACTGGGTGCCGGAAGTCGGACAGAACCTGCAAGACCGAGCGCGTCACTTTCCAGATGCGCTCTATCGGCTGGTAGGGGTCTGTATTGGTTCCGATGGCAATGATTTTCGGGCGGTAGCCCGGCGCGCGCAGCTCGGCCGCCAGCAATTGTGCGGCATTGGGCTTTACGAACAGGCGGCTTTCGAAGTCGAGGCCAGGCGAAAGACCGAGATAGGCGTGTGTGGGCCGGGCGTAACAATAGACGCAGCCCTGCTCGCAGCCCCGATAGGGATTGATGGACTGGTCAAAGGAGATGTCAGGGGAATTGTTGCGGGTGACGATCTTGCGCGAGGCGTCCGCCTGCACCGTCGTGCGAATGGGCGGCGGTTCTGCGTCGTCGGAAGTCCAGCCGTCGTCAAAGGCCAAGCGTTGTTCGCTCTCGTAACGCCCTGTGGCGTTCGACCGCGCGCCCCGGCCGTCCAGGCGGGGATCGCCTTCCCGAATCAGCAGCGCTGTCATGCGGGCAGTGTATGTTTCACGTGAAACAAAACAAGAACAAATATTTAACCTATTGGCAATTCACTATAATCACTAAGAGGTTGTTTTCCAAATATCCGGCCCCCCTCCCCCCTGCGCAGGGACGGAATACTGATCCGGCAATGGAAGTATCGGCGTCGCCCAAGACGAGTGGATAACTTTATGGCGGCTATTTTTGCGACTTAGCCTGACGCAGCGTCATGTACCCGTCCGGGGGTGTCATTTGATCCATATTGGCTCGGCACCTCATGACGCGGCGCGCGCGGCCAAGGAAGTGCGTGCGCGCGCCAACGCAAAGGCGAACGCCAGGCCAATCACGAGCGGCCCTATCGGAACATGCAGCAGGTCTGCAACGCCGCGCGCCACAAGCGGCATGAGCCATAGAAGAAACAGAACGGATTTTTCCCAGGGGCAGAAACCGGAAACGCGGCCTTCCAGCGCAAGCCAGGCGATAGGAAGCGCCAGGAAGACCAGATCGTAATCCAACAGATAGGGGGTGACCAACGGTATGGCGAGGCACAGCACTGCGCACTGAACATAGTAGGGGGTCTTGCTCCGCCACACCCATACCGTCGCCGCGATTGACGCAAGCGCAACGGCAAATTGCACGGCATAGGCAAGAGCGATACTTCCGCCCAGCAATCGGACACCCGCGAACACACTTTGAATCTTGTGCCAGCCAGCCGATCCCTGCTCCAGAACGATCGTGCGAGTAAGCGTTTCACTGGCGAAGAATGCGCTCCACACTTCTGGGCCGAAGAGCACGAGCGTTACGACGGAGAACGTCGCAATTGTCGCCGTAGCCGATACAACGACACGCCAGCGCAGGGTGACGAGCGGGATCAGGAGCGGCAGCGCCACGAATTGCGGCTTGTAGGCAAGCGCGCCCAGCAGCGCACCTGCCAGCCACGGTCGCCTGTCCAGCAGCAACAACCCGCCGCCAAGCAGCGCGGCCGTCAAAAATCCGTTCTGGCCGTGAAAGAGGCAGACGAAGACGGCAGGAAAGGCGAGCGCGATGAGTAGCGCGTCGCGGTTGGGCCGAAGCATACGCCACATGAGCGCGGCATAGGCGGCAAGCGTTGCAACCTGATAGAACCCGAGCGCAAGCGCGTAGGGCAGGAACGCGAGCGGTGCGGCGATAAGAAAAAACAATGGCGGATAGTGCCAGCCGAAATAGGGAATGCTGCGGCCGGGAAATAGTGCGCGCTCGGATTCGCTGTGTTTTGCCCAGTCGTAGGCCCCGGCCGCATCTTCCGCCAGCGCCATATCGCCCGCGGCATAGACGTTGACGAAATCGGTTCCGACCGGCTTCCCGTTCGAATCGATCAAGCCCTCGCTAAAGGCAAGATAGAATATGGCGGCAATGACGTAGCCCGCGAGCAACAGGCGCGGATAAATCTTCATGCGATCTGCGTCCAGCCAAGGCCCGTCGCGCAGGCCGTCGAGCACGTCTCGCGCCGGGAAAAGCAGATTTGCCAAAGCGCGGCACCCCTAATTGCGAGGCGGAGTCTGCCGCTTGCGCGTGAAGCAATGGCTAACGCCCCTTTTTGACAGGAAAATTGCCAAGTGCACCGCTGCGCGAATAGGATGGCGTTCTTCGTGATCAGGGGAGGCGTAACGTGAAAATTTTGCCGGTCTTGCTTGGGGCTGCGGCCATCACCGCAATCACAATGGCAGGCACTGCATGGGCCCAGGATAGCGGCGGCGCCATGGACCAACTTGAAGATGCGACGTCCGGAACTCAGTCCACTGGCGAAACATTCGATGGCGGCAATACGCCGACCGACGCGTATCCAAGCGGCACCTCGGGAGAGTCGGGTTCGGACAGTTCGGACGATTCGGAATCGGATCCGGACTAGCTATTTGTCTTTACTGCGCTCGCGTTCCAGTAAGCGCGGCATGATGCCGATGAAGTTGCACGGTCCATGCCGGGCGTCGAGCTGTTGTTTGAGAATTTCGTCCCAGCCGTCCTTCACTGCGCCGGGCGAGCCCGGAAGCGCGAAAAGGTACTTTCCCCTTGCCACGCCTGCGCAGGCGCGCGACTGGATGGTGGATGTGCCGATCTTTTCATAAGAGACACGGTGAAAGAGGACGGAAAAACCGTCGATTTCCTTTTCAAACACGCTGCGGAAAGCTTCCGGCGTGACATCGCGGCCCGTAAGCCCCGTGCCGCCCGTGGAAATCACGACATCCACATCGGGATCACCGATCCATGTCCGCAGCTGTCCTGTGATTTTTTCTCTGTCGTCGGGAACGATGACTCGCGCGGCCACGACATGGCCCGCTGCGCGGATGCGCGCCTCAAGCGTGTCACCGGAGGTATCGTTCTCGCGCGTGCGCGTGTCCGAAACCGTCATCACCGCGATGCGGACGGGAACAAAGGGTCTGGCTTCACCCTGCATCAATCCAGCGCTGCGATTTTTGCGTACTCGGAATAGACCGGCCAACGGCCGGCGGCCACCGCTTCCAGCGATTCGTCGTTCTTGCCGAAGCGGTGCGCGTACATCCAGAGATTCAGCATCACCTGCTTGATATAGCGGCGCGTTTCGGAAAGCGGCACCGACTCCACGAACAGCAGTGGATCGTCGTTGCCTTCATGCAGGGTCAACCACCGCGAGAGATTGCCGGGCCCGCCGTTGTAGGCGGCAGCCACCATGAACAGGTTGCCATTCTGCCGCGAAAGAAGATCGCGCATGTAACGCTGGCCAAGCGCCATATTGTACTCGGGCTCGTCCAGCTTGTTCTTGTGCTTACCGGCGAGTTTCTTGTTGCCTTCGATCAGGGCCGCGGTGCTCGGCATCACCTGCATTACGCCGCGCGCGCCCGCGCGGCTGACGGCGCCGCCGTCGAAGCCGCTTTCCTGGCGCGCGAAGGCCAATATCAAGGCGGTGTCCACTTTGTATCCGTCGCTGGGCGCAAACGAAGGCACGGGGTAAAGCGAAGTGAGATGGACGCCGCGCCGTGCTGCGATCTTTGCCGCCTTCAGTTCGACGGCGGCTTCGCCGAAGGCGCGGGCCAGCGCGGCCAGCGCGGCTGCGTGGCCGGCATGGAGCGCGGCATAAGCGCGATGAAGCTCTTCAGAGATGTAACGGTCCTCGCCGATCTGGCTGAGGGCAACGGCGCGATGCGCCGGCGCGTTGCGCATCAGGGCCGCAAACGATGAAGAATCAAAACTGGGCTCCACCAGATTGCGCCTCTTGTCCTGGCCCAACACGTGGCCGGCCAGCAATCCGTAGAAAGTGTCCGGCTCGGAGGCCGCCTTTGCGTAGAGGGGCACTATGCGGTTGGCATCACCGGCGCGCTGGTAGGAGCGCGCGGCCCAAAACGCAGCGGCCGCATAAGTGTATGACGGAAGGTTGCTTGCCTGCGCCATCTTTTCAAAATGTGCGCCCGCGCGCGCAAATTCGCGCAACCGGTATGCCGCAAGGCCCGCCACCCAATCGGCATGAGGCGCGTTGATGCGGCCGCGCTCCGCTACTTCGCCCGCGAGCCTCAACGCGTCCGAGTCGCGTACTTCGGCGAGATATGACTGTGCCACATACGTGGCGAGACGATCGACGTCGGCCTGCGTGATGGAAGGCCCTGCAACGAGCGCTGTCAAAACGGCGTTTGCCGCGTCCGGATCGCCCGCGCGCACGTGCACGCGGATCTGCGCCTGCATGCGCACGCCAAGCTCGGTCTGCATCGGCGGCTCGCCGACCGCCGCTTCGCCGCCCGAGGGGCGCCAGAAAGCGGTTCGCGGCGCCGGCACATGCGCCTTGCGGCTGGGCCTGCGCTTAAGTGCGAGCTTGTGAATTCGCGTGGCATAAGGAAGGTCGGCGTAATTGTCGAGCCAGGACTTCAGATCGGAAAAGGATGTCTTGTAGTTTGGCGCTTCGAGGTAACAGTGCGCCAGCACATAACCCAGCAGCGACTTGTCTTTGAGTTCGCCCGCAAGATCCTTAGCATTGGCGATATTGCCCGCGCGCTGCGCCTGAAAAATTGCGCGATAGGTGCGAACGTCCTGATCAGAAAGCACGCCGGGAATCTGTGCCGCTTGCGCGGGGCACGCAAAAACCAGCGCAGCGCAAATGAGCGCGATCCGCGGAACGAATTTCAACCTTGCCTCCCTTGCGCGCACTCTAACGAGAGCGGGCGCCGGGGCTCAAGCGATATTCAACGTGCGAGTCTGTCCAACACCGCCAACATATCCCGCCACGCAAGACGTTTTGCCGACGGTTGGCGCAGCAAATACGCGGGATGCAGCGTCGGCATGACGGGAACCGCGGCGCTCCCGCTTTGATACACATGCCAGTTCCCCCGCACGCGCATGATGCCCTCGCTTACGCCCAGCACATGCCGCACTGCAACCGCGCCAAGCAGCACGAGCGCGTGTGGCGACTTCAGTTCGATGTGGCGATGCAGGAAAGGAAGGCAGAGCGCCGCTTCTTCCGGCGTCGGGTCGCGGTTCTGCGGCGGGCGCCAGTTGAGCACGTTGGTGATGTAAACTTTTTTGCGATCCAGGCCCGCGCAGGCCAGCATGCGATCGAGGAGCTTCCCGGCGCGACCCACAAAAGGAAGGCCGATCTCGTCTTCGTCGCGGCCCGGGGCTTCGCCGATGAACATGATGCGCGCGTCCGGCGCGCCGTCCGCAAAAACCGTGTTTTTCGCAAAGCGTTTAAGCTCGCAGCCGTCGAAGGCTTCGAGCGCGGCCTTTAGTTCTACGAGCGTCGCGCATGCCTGCGCGATCTCCCGGGCCGACTGGATCGTCGCGCCTTCGCGCTTGAAGGGGAGGCTGCCGGCCAGGGAACCAGCGGCGGGCTTGGGCCCCAGCGTCGCAATTCGGGTGGATTGGCGCTTTGCGCTGGACTCCCCGCCAGCGCACGAGGCGGCGTTCAAGGCAAAATTATTCACTGGCGCGTCTGCGATTACTTCGTCCGCACCCGCCTCGACCAGCCAGTGCAGCTTCGACAGCGAGTCTTTGTCCGCGAGATTCGCCATGGCGCCATGGTAGCGCCTCGCGTGCGGGCGGAAGCGGAAACTTTGCCGCTTTCCCCAGCATTTGACCGAGCAAATGGAAGGGCCGCATAACCGCACCATGTCAGAACGCGAACGCATGGATTTCGACGTAGTCATTGTGGGCGCGGGCCCCGCCGGCCTTGCCTCGGCGATCCGCCTGAAGCAGCTGGCCGCGCAGGAGCGACGCGACCTGAACGTATGCGTTCTGGAAAAGGGCTCAGAGGTGGGCGCACATATTTTATCCGGCGCGGTGATCGATCCGATCGCCTTCAATGAACTTATTCCCGACTGGAAGGAGAAGGGCGCGCCGCTGGATTCGCTGGTGACAGACGACCGCTTCTACTATCTTGGGCCGGCAGGCCATGTGCGCTTTCCGGGCTTTATCTTCCCGCCGTTGATGAGCAACGAAGGCTGCTATGTTGCCAGCTTGGCGGACGTGTGCCGCTGGCTTGCGCGCGAAGCGGAAAGCCTGGGCGTCGAGATCTATCCCGGCTTCGCCGCCGTGGATGCGATCTTCGGCGGCGGTGGCGAGGTGCTAGGAGTGATTACCGGCGACATGGGCGTGGCAAAGGACGGCCACCGCAAACCGAATTACACGCCCGGAATGGCCCTACACGCGAAATACACGCTGGTGGCCGAAGGCGCCCATGGCAGCCTGGCCAAGCAGGTGATTGCGCGCTTCGATCTGCGCAGCGGACGCGAGCCGCCCAAGTACGGGATCGGCATCAAGGATCTTTGGCAGTTACCGAAGGAAAAACATCGCCGCGGGCTGGCGATTCACACCGTGGGCTATCCGCTGGACGACCGCACGGGCGGCGGCGGGTTTTTCTATCACTTCGGCGAGGATCTTGCTGCGGTCGGATTCGTCGTTCATCTCAACTACAGCAATCCGTACCTGTCGCCGCTTGGCGAGTTCAACCGTTACAAGTCGCATCCGTTCATCCGCCCGATGCTGGAAGGCGGCAAACGCATTGCCTACGGCTCGCGGGCCATTACCGAGGGCGGATTCCAATCCGTGCCGAAGCTGGCGTTTCCGGGTGGCGTTTTGATCGGCTGCGCGGCGGGCTTTGTGAACGTGCCGCGCATAAAGGGCAGTCACAATGCTATGAAAACCGGAATGCTTGCCGCCGAAGCGGCGTTCGCCGCCATCGGGCAGGGCCGCGCGCACGACGAACTCGCCGAATACGAACAAGGCTATCGGCGCTCGCATGTGTATCGCGATCTCAAGCGTGTGCGGAACGTGAAGCCGCTGTGGTCGAAATTCGGCACCGTGCTTGGTGTGGTGCTCGGCGGTTTCGACATGTGGACGAACCAGTTGTTGGGGATTTCCGCATTCGGCACCTTGAAGCATGGCAAGCCGGACCATGCGACCCTGAAACCGGCGCGCGTTTGCAAGCCGGTCGCGTATCCCAAGCCCGACGGCGTCATCACGTTTGACCGTCTGTCGTCCGTCTTCGTCTCCAACACGAACCACGAAGAAGACCAGCCGGTACACCTGAAGTTGAAGGATCCGGCGGTGCCGATCCGCGACAACCTCCCCCTTTATGACGAGCCTGCCCAGCGCTACTGCCCTGTGGCGGTCTACGAAGTTGTCCAGGATGCGAGCGGAAATCCGCGTTTTGTCATAAACGCGCAAAATTGCGTCCACTGCAAAACCTGCGACATCAAGGATCCGGCCCAGAACATCGAGTGGGTTCCGCCGGAAGGCGGCGGTGGCCCAAACTATCCGAATATGTAAAGTTTGGAGCCATGAGCGGGTTGCGTGTTGTTGCCATCGGCTTTCTTGCTGGGGCGCTGGCGTCCTGTGCGGCGATGCGCGGAGCGACGGATTCAGGGCGCTCCGCTTCCGGCAGCTATCTCTCAGGCAATTTCGCCGCCGCCGAAGGCGACCTGAATTCGGCTGCGGCCTTCTATGCGGAAACTCTGAAGGGCGACCCCGGCAACGCAGACCTGCTAGCGCGGACATTCTTGCTCAGCGCAACGTCGGGCGATACCGAGCGCGCAATTTCGCTCGCCAAACGCATTACGAAACAGCAGCCCGACAACCGCGCCGCGCGCCTTGTTCTCACAACGTCGGCTTTTGCCAAGAAGAATTACGTTCAGGCGGCCGACGAGATGCGGCTATCGTCGCAGGGCCCGTTTACCTCGCTGACGAAGTCGTTGCTGGAGGCCTGGGCTCTTGCCGGCCAGCGCGATTATGACGGCGCTTTGAAGGCGCTTGGCGCACTGCAGAGCCAGAGCGGCGCGCAGGGCCTCTTTGCATTTCACTATGCGCTGATGCTGGACTATGCCGGACGCACAGAAGCCGAGGCGGCCTACCGCACTGCGATGACGGTTCTCGGCAACAGTCCGCGTATTGCCGAAGCCTACGGCCGGTATCTGGAAGTCAACGGCAAAGCGGATGTGGCGCAGGAGGTATACCGAAATCTCGCCAAGGAGCGGCCCGGCCACCCGCTGCCGCGGGTTTCGCTGGCGCGCATCGCGGCGGGCGAGAAGCCCGAGCCCATGATCGAAACGCCTGCGCAAGGGGCCGCAGAAAGCCTTTTCGGTATTGCTGCATCGCTGACGGAGGACCGCAGCTCGGATGTAGCGATTTTCTATCTCAATCTTGCGCTCTATCTGCGTCCCGATCTCGATCTCGGCCGCGTGCTGCTGGCCGATCACTACGAGCAGCGGCAGAAGTACGACATCGCCAACGCAATCTATGGGAAGATCCAGCCCTCGTCGCCTTACTACGACATGGTGTCGGTACAGAGTGCGATCAACGAAGCGCGGCTTGGCCGCGAGGAAAAGGCGATCGCCGACCTGAAGCGCATGGGCCGCCAACGCCCGAAGGACGTGGACGTGTGGACAGCGCTTGGTGATCTCTATCGCGGCCAGGAAAAATACGCGGACGCCGTTGCCGTCTATAGCAGCGCGCTGGCCGCGATCGCGCCGGACGACGATCGCCGTTGGGGCCTTTATTACGCGCGGGGCGTCACCTATGAGAGGTCCAAGCGTTGGGACCTTGCCGAACGCGATCTCAAAGAGTCTTTGCGCCTGAAGCCGGACCAGCCGCAGGTGCTGAATTATCTGGGCTACAGCTGGGTCGATCAGGGCCGCAATCTGAACGAGGCGGTGGGCATGCTGGAAAAGGCCCGGAGCCTGCGCCCGCTTGACGGCTACATCGTAGACAGCGTGGGGTGGGCCTATTACCGCCTGGGGCGCTACAAGGACGCCGCGGCGGCGCTGGAAGAAGCCGTGCTGTTGAGCCCGAGCGATCCCACGATCAACGACCATCTGGGTGACGCATATTGGAGGATCGGGCGCAAGAACGAAGCTCGCTTCCAGTGGAACCACGCAATCGGCCTGGATCCAAATGCGCAGCAGAAAGCAGCGATCGAAAAGAAGATCCAGCACGGCCTTGAAGCCGCGACGGCCGGTGGCGCGCCCTGATGGCGTGCGGGTGGCGGCACCCGCGAAAATCAATCTGTTTCTGCACGTAGGCGCAAAACGCGCGGACGGGTTTCATGCGCTGGAAAGTCTGGCCGTATTCGCCGAAGTGTGTGACCGGCTGACATTTTCTCCGGCAAAATCGCTCGAACTTCGCGCCGAAGGGCCGTTCGCGGCGAAGCTGCCGCCAATGGGCGAGAATCTGGTCGTGCGCGCGGCCCGCGCGCTTTCGCCAGAGCGCGGCGTACGCATTGTCATTGAAAAGAACATCCCGGTTTCGTCCGGCCTCGGTGGCGGTTCTGCCGACGCTGCGGCCGCCTTGCGCGGCCTCAACCTGCTTTGGGACCTGGGAAAAAGCGAATCCGAGCTGATGGAAACGGCGGCCACGCTGGGATCGGATGTGCCGGTTTGCGTGTTGTCGCGTCCCGCGTTGATGGAGGGGCGCGGCGAAATCGTGACGCCAGTTTATGGTGTTCCGCAGGTTGCCACCGTCCTGATCACGCCGGAAGCGATGCTGCCAACAGTCGACGTCTTTTCGCGCGTTGTGAAACGCACGGGGTTAGGGCAGATGGAACGCGCCCCCGCGCGCATGGAAACGATCTGGGACGTGACTGCCTACCTTGCGGGCGCGCGAAACGACCTTGAAGAGCCGGCGTGTGCGCTGGTGCCCGAAATCGAGGACGTGCTGGACGCGCTAAGCGGCCAACCGGGCTGCGCCTTCTTGCAAATGTCGGGAAGCGGGCCAAGTTGCTTCGGGCTGTTTGAGGGCCGCCATTTCGCGCTCGAGGTGGCAGAATCCGTGGCGCATGAGCACCCTAAATGGTGGGTTCGGGCGACGCGCATTGCCGACGCCAATATCGGCGCGCCGCATTGGCTGAAATAACGACGTATTTAATGCGGGCCGCGTGGCACGTGCGTATCATCGCAGTCAATATTTGAAGAGGGGCCCATGAGGAACATTTCGTTTGCGGCCGCGCTTTTCGTGCTGCTATTGGCGCCGACCCATGCTCAGAACGTGCTGGTTTTACCGGCGGGCGAAAAATCGCCTCCCGCCAAGATCGGCGTATTAGCCTGGATGGCAGGCCGCTGGACCGGCGAAGGCTTGGGCGGGCAAGTCGAGGAAAACTTCTCGCCGGCGATGGGCGGAATCATGGTCGGCCATTTCCGTTCCAGCAAGGATTCCAAGATGGAGTTCTTCGAACTTGAGACTTTTGTTGAAGAGAACGGCTCGCTTGTCTACCGCCTGAAGCACTTTCACCCTGATCTAAAAGGCTGGGAGGAAAAGAATCAGACGGTGGAATTTCCGCTCGTCGCCGTCGAAGGCGACCGCTTTTATTTCGATGGGCTGACGATCGAACGCGTAAGCGACGACGAAATGCGCCACTACGTCCTAGTTAAGGGCAAAGACGGAAAGCACAGCGAGTTAGTGTTCAATTACCGGCGCGTGAAATAATCAATAGGCGCGTTCCACCACGAAATCGGCAATATCGGCCAGTGCATTGCGGATGTCACTCTCGGGCAACGGAGCCAAGCTGTCGCGCGCCTGCGCCGCGAAGGCGCGAGCCCGTTCCATGGTGCCCGCGAGCGCACCGCCGCGTTCGAGATATTCGATGGCGCGAGCCAGGTCACCATCTTCCTGGGCGCCCACTTCGATGGTCTTACGCCAAAAACGGCGCTCGACTTCTTCGGAGCGGCCAAGCGAAAGAATGATGGGGAGCGTGACCTTGCACTCGCGGAAATCGCCGCCCACGGCTTTGCCCATCACCGCCTGGCGGCCCGAATAATCGAGCGCATCGTCCACAAGCTGGAACGCAATTCCCAAATTGTGCCCGTAATCGCGCAGCGCACGCCGAGCAGACGCGCCGGCCTCTCCCAGAACCGAACCGGATTCCGCGGCCGCGGCAAACAGGGCAGCGGTCTTCGCCGTAATCACAGCAAGATAATCCTTTTCGCTGGTAGCGAGATTTTTTGAGGCGCGCAGTTGCATGACTTCGCCTTCGGCGATGACCGCCGAAGCATTGGCGAGAATGTCGAGGACGACGAGCGATTCCGTCTCAACCATAAGCTGGAAGGCGCGGGCGAACAGGAAATCGCCCACCAGCACGCTGGGCTTGTTGCCCCAAACCGTGTTTGCAGCCGCGCGCCCCCGGCGGAGCGCGCTTTCGTCCACAACGTCGTCGTGCAGAAGCGTGGCCGTATGAATGAACTCGACCGCGGCCGCGAGCTTGTGATGTGCGACGCCCGCATAGCCGCACTGGCGGGCAGCGGCCAGCGTGATAAGCGGACGCAGGCGCTTGCCGCCGGAATCCACCAGATGCGTGGCAAGTTTGGGCACGAGCGCGACCTCGCTCAGCATGCGCTCGTGGATGAGGGACTCGGCCGCACGCATATCGTCGCCGAGCAGCGCCGCAAGGCGCTCGACGGGATTGAAATCGGCGCCTTTTGCTACGGCTTCAACCGGGCCCATGATTCCCTTTCTTGCACCCCCAGCCGGTTGGCGGCATTTAGAGGGGTGGGTCGGGGGCCGGTCAATCCTGACCGATTGTCGCGCATGAAGGCCAAAGGCAAATGAAGGAAATCTTGCGCACGACGGACGCCGTTTTGCTCTCCTTTGCGCAGCATGTGCTGGCAGAGGCGGGAATAGAGTGCGTCGTGTTCGATACGCATATGAGCATCATGGACGGCAGCATCGGCGCGCTGCCGCGGCGGCTGATGGTGGCGGACGATGACGCGGAACGCGCGCGCACTGCACTTATTCGAGCCGGTTGCAGCGTGCCATGAGCGTGCGCGACCGCGATTTCACCGAAGACGGGTTTCTGGGTGGACGCGTCAGAGTCAAGCAGCCGCGGGAGGGATATCGCGCCGGACACGATTCCGTGCTGTTGGCCGCGGCGGTTCCGGCGAAAGCAGGCGAGAGGATTGTGGAATTGGGCTCGGGCGTGGGTGTGGCAAGCCTGTGCCTTGCCGCTCGCGTGCCCGGCTGCAACGTGTTGGGAATGGAGATCGATCCGGCGCTAGTTGCGCTTGCAGTCGAGAACGCGCGGCACAATGAGATGGACGTCCGCGTTCATTTCATCGCGGGCGATGTGCGCGAATTGCGCCCCGAAGGTGTGCCCTTCGATCATGTGTTCTTCAACCCGCCGTTTCACCCAGATACGGGTCAGGTTTCGTCGCACGCGGCACGCGACCGCGCCACGCGCGATACCGATGACGCGGTCCGAACCTGGACGGCGAATGCAAGCCGGCTGGTGAAACCGGGCGGCACCGTCACAGCCATTATGCGGGCGGACCGGGTGGATGATTTTCTTGGTGCAACCGGGCGCAGCGGCATCGTTGTGCTGCCTCTGCTGCCGACGGTTGGCGCGCCGCCCAAGCGGATAATCGTTCAACTGCGCACAGGCGATACTGCGCCGCTTTTTACGATGCCAGGATTTGCAATGCACGAAGACCACCGGGCGACGCACGGCGCGGAGGCCGTGCTGCGCCATGCAGCCACGCTGCCGCTGACGCGCCATTGACGCGAACCGTTACGCGCTCCGGGCAGCCTCGTAGAAAAAGCGCACATAGGCTAACGCCGCGTCGTCCATTCCGTAGATGGCCTGGTTGGCGCTTTCGATCACCATGTATTCATCGGGCGCATGCGCACCAGTTCCGTAGCCCATCCCGAAATGGCCGGCCGGCAGTTTGAGCGGCGCGCCCGTAAATACGACGCCGGGCCAGGAACCAGCGCGGCGCGGCACCAAGGTGGGCATGTAGCCAAGCGATTTGTAGGTTGCGATTTGCGCCTGGATCAGGCCGCTGTTTTCGTCCGTTTCGTTCGGATCGTAGCCGCCGCTGACGTTCACTTCGATGTCGGAGAAACCCTTTTTCTTGAGGTGCGCCTTCAGCTTGGCGACGGCTTCATCGAAGGTCATGTCGGGAACGAGCCGCAAATCGATTTTCGCTTCACCACGCGCGGGCAAAACCGTTTTGCCACCCGGACCCGTGTAGCCCGCGACCAGGCCCTGGATATTAACCGTCGGCTGCGAGGCGAGCCGTTCGAGAGCCTTTTCGTAAGAAAGATCGTCGATCCAGTTCTTGATGCCGAACGCTTTCATTCGCTCGGCTTCCGGCGTGGCGCGCGCATTCGCCGCGATCAGCTCCTTCTGCCGCGCGGTCAGCGGGCGCACGTGCTCGTACCAGCCTTCGATGGCGACCGTGTTGCCGTCTTTTGAAACGAGCGTGTCGAGCGCATGGACGAGGCGCCATACGGGGCTGTCCACCGTGGCCTTCAGGCTGGAATGGATGTCTTTCGCCGGGCCGCGTCCCCATTTCTCACCGCTGGCAATGAGCTGGAGTTCTACGATGCCCTTGGCGCCCAGACCGATTTCGACACTTCCCGTTGGCCCTTGGCCGTTCGATGGCATGACCACGCCCACACATTTTTTCAACGCGCTCAGGACTTCCGGCTTGTTCACGATTTCCCTGAAATGTGTGGAGCCGATTTCTTCCTCGCCTTCTGCCACCAGCACAAGGTTGATTGGCGGCTTGCGCCCGGCCGCGCGCATCGCATGCAGTGCGGCAAGAACTGTTGCCTCCGGACCCTTCTGATTGGTGGCACCCCGGCCGTACATCACCTTTCCGAAGCCGGGCTTCTCGACAATGCGCCCCTCGAGCGGCGGCGACGACCATTCCTTCGGATCGTATTGCTTCACGTCGAGCATGAAATAGACGCCGAGGGTCTTGGGCGCGCCCGCATCGAGTGTTGCGAACACACCGGGCGCGCCGCTGGTGGGTACGACGTCGGCGCGCTGGAAGCCCGCGTCAAATACGAGCTTGCGCATGTACTCCGCGCCTTCCTTTGTGTTGCGCCCCTCGGCGGCAATGGATGGGAAGGCGATCCAGTTCTTAAGGCGCTTCACGTTTTTGGCGTGCGCGGAAGCGATGGCCTTTTTGACGTCGGCAAAATCGTCGGCCGCGAAGAGACGCCCTGATGTCGCCAGCAGCGCTGCACTAGCGGCTGCGCCTTTCAGAACCGTGCGCCGGTCGGCGCCGGAATCGATTCCCATGCTCATCGGAAACCCCCCACCTGAAACTTCCGAATTAGGGCGCGGGCGCATGCAATTGGCAAGCACAGCCTTCGCCTTGTCGCGGCGCAACACGGCCTGTAGGTTCGCGGCGCGCGCGAAGGGCTTCGAATCGTGGCAAAAGCCGAAACATTTCAGGACCTCATCCTGACGCTGCAGTCGTTCTGGGCGGGACAAGGCTGCCTGATCCTGCAGCCCTACGACATGGAAATGGGCGCGGGCACTTTTCATCCTGCGACCAGCTTGCGCGCGTTGGGGCCGAAGCCGTGGCGCGCGGCATACGTGCAGCCCTCGCGGCGGCCGAAAGATGGACGCTACGGCGACAATCCCAACCGGCTTCAGCACTATTATCAGTATCAGGTGATCCTGAAGCCCGCGCCGGCGGATGCGCAGGATATTTATCTGAAAAGCCTGCTCGCAATAGGCATCGATCCCGCGCTGCACGACATCCGCTTCGTCGAAGACGACTGGGAAAGCCCCACGCTGGGCGCCTGGGGCTTGGGGTGGGAAGTGTGGTGCGACGGCATGGAAATCACGCAGTTCACGTATTTCCAGCAGGTGGGCGGCATCGACTGCGAAGTGGTTTCGGCCGAGCTGACCTATGGTCTCGAGCGCCTGGCCATGTTTGTGCAGGGCGTGGAGAACGTCTTCGATCTGAAATTCAACAAGGATTTCCGCTATGGAGAAGTCTTCCACCAGGCGGAACAGGAATATTCGGCGTTCAATTTCGAATATGCCGACACGGATGCGCTGAAGCGCCATTTCGAGGACGCCGAGCGCGAGTGCACGCACTTGATCGCCGAGCGCGTGCCGCTGCCCGCCTACGATCAGTGCATCAAGGCAAGCCACGCCTTCAATCTGCTGGATGCGCGCGGCGTCATCAGCGTGACCGAGCGGGCGGCCTACATCGCGCGCGTGCGTGCGCTGGCCAAGATTTGCTGCGAGGCGTGGCTAGCCGGCGGGCAGGGCGCCTATGAATGGAAGCGCGCCTGATGCCTGAATTCCTGCTCGAACTTTTTTCCGAAGAAATCCCGGCGCGCATGCAGGCGCAGGCGGCCAGGGATCTGGAGCGGCTGGTGGTGGGCGCGCTCAGCGACCGCGGGCTGATGTTCGAATCCGCGCGAAGCTTTGCGGGCCCGCGCAGGCTCACGCTTTCCATCGGCGGCCTTCCCGGCAAGCAGCCCGACGTGAAAGAAGAACGCAAGGGCCCGCGCGTGAACGCGCCGCAGGCGGCCATTGACGGGTTCCTGAAATCCACCGGCCTGACGCTTGCGCAGTGCCAAAAGCGCGCCGACCCCAAGGGCGATTTTTACGTGGCGACGATCGAGCGCAAAGGTAGACAGGTAGGCGACGTTCTCGCCGAAGTGCTGCCCGAGGTGCTTGCGAAATTGCCGTGGCCCAAATCCATGCGCTGGCCGCGCGGAGGCAATACGCGCTGGGTGCGCCCGTTGCATCACATCGTGGCGGTGCTCGACGGCGAAGTGGCGCCGTTCGAATTTGCTGGCGTGCAGAGCGGGCATATCACGCACGGTCATCGCTTTCTCTTTCCACCCAATCCCATTCCGGTGAAGCGGTTCGAGGATTACGAGAAGAAGCTTCGGGCCGCGAAAGTGATCGTAGATGCGGCCGAGCGGCGCGAGATCATCAAGCACGAGGCCACGCAGCGTGCGTTCGCGCTGGGGCTGGAGCTGGTGGAAGACGATGGGCTGCTGGAAGAAGTGGCGGGGCTGGTGGAATGGCCCGTGGTGCTGGTTGGCGAAATCGACGAAACATTCATGACTCTTCCGCCAGACATCCTGCAAACGACCATGCGCGCGAACCAGAAATATTTCGCGCTGCGCGATCCCAACACGATGAAGCTCGCCAACAAATTCGTTGTGGTCGCCGGCACGGAAGCGAAAGACGGCGGCAAGGAAATCGTGGCGGGAAACGAGCGCGTGCTGCGCGCGCGCCTCGCCGACGCCAAGTTTTTCTGGGATCAGGACCGCAAACGCTCGCTGGAAAGCCGTATTGCCGATCTGGAGGGCATCGTCTTTCACGCCAAGCTTGGGACGCAGTTGGAGCGCGTGAAACGGATCGAGGCGCTGGCCGCGGAAATCGGCAAGACCATCGGGCTGAAAGAGAAAGAAATAGAGAAGATCAAGCGCGCCGCCTTTCTCTGCAAAGCCGATCTCACCACCGGAGTTGTCGGCGAATTCCCCGAGCTTCAAGGCATCATGGGCCGCTATTACGCGCTCGCCGACGGCGAAGACAAAGACGTCGCCAACGCCATACGGGATCATTACAAGCCGCTCGGGCCAAATGACCGGGTGCCGATTGAATCAACATCCGTTTGTGTTGCTCTTGCGGACAAACTCGATGGGCTCACTGGATTCTTCTCGATTGGCGAAAGGCCGACGGGCTCCGGTGATCCTTACGCACTCCGACGTGCTGCATTAGGATTCATAAGAATCGTGCTCAATAACGAAGTTAGGATGTCCCTGTTTCCGGTATTAGGTGCAAGCGTTGGCACATATATCGATCAGAATAATAAACCAGTTTTGGACGCGCTTCGTGCTGCTGTCAGTCCAGGCGAAACACTTCACGATACTTTGCGTCGCGCTTTTTATATCTATCACAGCAAAGGCATCGAAGATTTCTTTCGGGAGCGCCTAAAGGTCGCGCTGCGCGAAAAAGGCGTGCGGCACGATTTGATTGATGCCGTGTTTGCGCTGGGAAATGAGGATGACCTGGTGCGGCTCGTGCGGCGCGTGGAGGCGTTGCAGGCATTCCTCAAAACAGAAGACGGTGATCATTTGCTGACTGGCTACAAGCGCGCGGCGAACATTCTTAAAATTGAGGAAAGGAAGGATAAGAAGGAATACCGGGGCGTGCCCTCCGGATCCGCGTTGAAACTGGACGACGAAAGAGCGCTGGCCGATGCACTGGAGCGCGCAAAAAAGGATGCGGCTGCCGCGTTACAGAAAGAGGATTTCGCGGCTGCGATGAAGGCTCTGGCGAAACTGCGCGCCCCCGTGGACCGTTTCTTCGACAAGGTCACCGTGAACGTCGAGGACAAAGCCTTGCGCGAGAACCGCCTCAAACTGCTTTCGCAGATCGTCGACACGGCGCACCAGGTCGCCGATTTTTCGAAGGTGGAGGGATAGAAAAAAGTTGTCATGGCCCGTGAATACGGGCCATCCAGGATTTGAAGGCTTGAGTGGTGCAAGCGTCACCTGGGTCGCCCGCAGTTGCGGGCGATGACATGAGAGTTGAGAAGGTTGGCCGATGGCGAAATGGGTTTACGCGTTCGGAGCCGGGAAGGCGGAAGGAAGCGCCGACATGCGCGCTCTGCTCGGCGGCAAGGGCGCGGGCCTTGCCGAGATGAGCAATATCGGCCTTCCGGTGCCGCCCGGCTTCACCCTCACCACGGAAGTCTGCACGCATTATTATAAGAACAACCATACATACCCCGCCGGCCTGAAGACGGCCGTCGAAGCCGCACTTGCCCGCGTGGGCGAACTTGCAGGCGCGCGTTTCGGCGATCCCGCGCGGCCGCTACTTGTCTCCGTGCGTTCGGGTGCGCGCGCCTCGATGCCCGGCATGATGGATACGGTGCTGAACCTGGGTCTCACGCCCGCGACCGTTGAAGGCCTGGTGAAGCTTACCGGCGATGAGCGCTTCGCCTACGACGCCTATCGCCGGTTCATTCAGATGTACTCGCACATTGTGCTCGATCTGCCGCATACGCCCTTCGAGGAAATTCTCGAAACGGAAAAGGAAAGCAAAGGAGTCGAACTCGACACGGAACTAGATGCGGCCGATCTCAAGCGCATCGCGGGCCTGTTCAAAGCACGTGTGGAAAAGGAACTGGGCAAACCCTTTCCGGACGATGTGGAGAAACAGTTATGGGGCGCCATCGGCGCCGTGTTCGGATCCTGGATGGGCGCGCGCGCGAAAACCTACCGCCGCCTGCATAATATCCCCGACGACTGGGGCACGGCGGTGAATGTGCAGGCGATGGTGTTCGGCAATCGCGGGGAGACGAGCGCCACGGGCGTCGCCTTCACGCGCGATCCCGCCACTGGCGAACGCACGCTGTACGGCGAATTTCTGGTGAACGCGCAAGGCGAAGACGTGGTAGCGGGCATTCGTACGCCGCAATCCCTAACGCGCGCGGCGCGCGAAAAGTCGGGTTCCAAGCGACCTGCGATGGAAGAGGTGATGCCCGCGGCATTCGTGGAATTAAAACGCATCGCGGAGACGCTGGAGCGTCACTATCGCGACATCCAGGACGTCGAATTCACCGTGCAGGAAAGCAAGCTGTGGATGCTGCAAACACGCAGCGCCAAGCGTACGGCCAAGGCTGCGCTTCGCACCGCAGTGGACATGGTGAAGGAGGAACTGATCACGAAGGAGGATGCAGTGGCGCGAGTGGACCCCGGTGCGCTCGACCAACTGCTGCATCCCACGCTCGATCCCGCCGCCGCCAAGGAAGTGATCGCCACAGGTCTAGCCGCCTCGCCGGGCGCCGCCACCGGCGAAGCGGTGTTCACGGCCGAAGAAGCCGAGCGCGCGGCTGGTGAAGGACGCGATTGCATACTCATCCGGCTTGAGACTAGCCCCGAAGACATCCATGGCATGCACGCGGCAAAGGGTATCCTCACCGCCCGCGGCGGAATGACGAGTCACGCGGCTGTGGTCGCGCGCGGAATAGGGCGACCCTGCGTCACAGGCGCCGGCACGCTGAAGATCGATGCCGCCCGCGGCTCGCTTACGGCCGGTGACCAAACCATTTCCCGGGGCGACATCATCACCATCGACGGCACCGCGGGTAAAGTCTATCGCGGCCGCGTGCCAATGCTGCTGCCGGAACTCAGCGGCGATTTTGCCGCACTGATGGAATGGGCCGATTCGTTCCGGAAACTTAGAGTGCGCACCAATGCCGACACGCCTGCCGATTGCGAGACCGCACGAAAGTTCGGGGCCGAAGGCATCGGCCTGTGCCGCACCGAGCACATGTTTTTCGATGAGGAACGCATCACCGCCGTGCGCGAGATGATTTTGGCGCCGGGCGAAGCGGGCAGGCGCGCGGCATTGGTGAAGCTGCTTCCCATGCAGCGGGGGGACTTCAAAGAGATCTTCCACATCATGGCCGGGTTGCCGGTGACGATTCGATTGCTCGATCCGCCGCTGCACGAATTCCTTCCGCAGACCGATGCCGAAATCGCAGACGTAGCCAAATCTATCGGCGCCGATGCGGCCAAACTGCGTACGCGAGTGATTGCGTTACGAGAGGCGAACCCGATGCTGGGCCACCGCGGTTGCCGGCTTGGCATCACTTACCCGGAAATCTACGAGATGCAGGCGCGCGCCATTTTTGAGGCTTACTTTGAATGCGACGCGAAGGAGCCGGTGAAGCTTGAGATCATGATTCCACTCGTGGGGTTCCGCAGCGAATTCGATTTCCTCAAAGAGCGGATCGTGCGCGTAGCCGGCGAAGTGGAAAGGGAACGCAGACGGAAATTGCAATATCTCGTCGGCACGATGATCGAATTGCCGAGGGCGGCGCTGCGCGCGGGTGAAATTGCTGAAGCGGCGGAATTCTTCAGTTTCGGCACCAACGACCTCACCCAAACCACGCTTGGCGTCAGCCGAGACGACGCGGGTTCGTTCCTGACGGAGTATCTAACGAAGGGTCTGATCGCGCGCGACCCCTTTGTCACCATCGATGCGGACGGCGTGGGCGAACTCATCCGCGTCGCGGCCGAGCGCGGGCGCAAGGCGCGTTCCGATCTCAAGCTCGGAATCTGCGGAGAGCACGGCGGCGATCCGGAATCGATTCAACTCTGTGCCGATGCAGGACTGGATTACGTTTCGTGCTCGCCTTATCGCGTGCCCGTAGCGCGTTTGGCCGCAGCCCAGGCGGCCCTCAAGCAAAAACGCGAACGTGATTGAACCCGCGCGGCTTGGCGCGCGTTTTGCGAGCGTTGGCAACATCGCCGCCAACATCTTCGTGACGCGGCGTCATGAAATGAGCCCGTAACGATTGACCTTGGTGGATGCGGTTGCTAGCAACCCCGCCTCGGTGGGGGCCGAAACCGAATCGCGAGGGGTAAGTCTCGCATGAAGTTGAGGATAGCGGCGGCCCACCGCCGGTCGGACTGCGCGCTGATATTCGCCGTGGTGCTCGCGTTTCTCGCAAGCATCCCTGGGATGCAAGCCAATCTATACAGAGATCAGCTTCCGTCAGCGCAGGCCGCGGTGACAGCTATTGTGACCGATTCGCCCGTGGAGCAGGCGCTGGCGGCGCTCACTTCGGAACAGATGTGCCTTGCCGAGGCCATGTATTACGAGGCGCTCAGCGAAGGACCCGACGGCCAGAAGGCCGTGGCAGAAGTGATCTTGCAACGCATGCAGGACCGCAACTACCCGAAGACGATTTGCGAAATCGTGCGCCAGGGCGCGGAACGGCGCACGGGATGCCAGTTCTCATACACGTGCGACGGGTCGCTGAAGCGCCCCAAGAATGCCGTGGCGTGGCGGCGCGTGCGCTCGCTCGCCGGCCAGATCATGGAGGGCGCGGTACGCCTGGGCTCGCTCACCGGGCGCGCCACGCATTTCCACACCGTGAATGTGCAACCCCTGTGGGCCTCCGAGCTCGTGCGTACAACGCAGATCGGCAACCACATCTTCTACCGCCGCGGCCCCGCACGGGGGAGCTAATTCCCCGCGAGAGCGATCAGGTTGTTGATCGTGTTCCATTTGCGCGCGCAGAAATGCCACTGCCGTAGCCGTGCATCGCTCCGGTGCGTGACGGCAATTTAGGGTGGTTCACAAATCAAGCGCCACATCGAGTGCTGGTGCGCTGTGGGTGATGGCACCGGAGGAAATGAAATCCACGCCGGTTTCCGCAATGGCGCGCACGTTTTCGCGTGAGACGCCGCCCGAGGCTTCGAGCAACGCGCGGCCATTGGTGAACTGAACCGCACTGCGGAGCATGCTTGGCTCCATGTTGTCGAGAAGGATCCTGCCCACGCCGAGCGACAGAACCTTTTCGAGCTGGGCCAGCGAATCCACTTCGACTTCGATCGATTTCGGTTCGTGACCGCGCGCGGCAACGGCGCGCACGGCCGCTTCGATGCCGCCGGCAGCAATAATGTGGTTGTCCTTGATAAGGACAGCATCATAAAGGCCGAAACGGTGATTCACGCCGCCGCCGCAGCGCACGGCATATTTTTCCAGCAGGCGCAGGCCCGGCGTCGTTTTGCGCGTGCAAGTGATGCGCGCGCGTGTGCCTTTCACCGCCTCAACCAGCTCACGCGTTGCGGTCGCGATTCCCGAAAGCTGTCCCAGGAAATTCATGGCCGTGCGTTCGGCCGTCAGCAGCGCGCGGGCAGGGCCGGACACTTCGGCAATAGTTTCTTTGGCTTTGACCGACGACCCGTCCGGTGCCTTCGTCTCGAGCCGCACCGATGGGTCCAGCAGATAGAAAGCAAGATCGGAGGCGATCAACCCTGCGATCACGCCCGGCTTGCGCGCAAGTACGAGGCCGCGCGCCGCTTTGCTCGCCCCTACGGTCGCTTCGGTCGTGATATCGCCCGAGCCAATGTCTTCATTCAGAGCGCGCCGCACGATGGGCTCGATGTCCGCGCGCGACGGCGGATTGGTAAAGGCAAGGGCGAGCGTCACTGCGATTTCGCTCTTGGCTGCGTTTCGGTACCAGCCAGGTGCGCTATGCGCTGCGCATCGGCGAGCGTCAAGAATGTACGCCAGGCGGCCGTGCCGGCTTGCGGATAGTCGCTGCGGAAGTGGGCGCCGCGGCTTTCCTTTCTCGCCATTGCGCCTGCGGCAATCAGTCTGGCCGCTGCGGTCATGTTGAGAAGCGCGGGTTCGCCGGCGCCCGCGCGTTCCACGGCATCGACCGTCGCCAACGCGCGGCGGAGGCCATCCTTATCGCGTTCGATGCCCGCATCGCGACTCATGGCATCGCGGAGCAGCTTGGGTGGCGCAACCGGCAGCCAGTGCTCGGGCGCAGGCGGCGTCCCGCGCCCCAGCGAAGGCACGATGTTGGCGCGAACGTCTTCCGCCACGCGCGCACCGAACACGATCGCTTCCAGCAGCGAATTAGAAGCGAGGCGATTGGCGCCGTGCACACCGGTGCTTGCGCATTCGCCACATGCCCAGAGGCCAGCAAGAGTCGTGCGGCCATATGCGTCTGTCGCGATGCCGCCCATGTGATAGTGCGCCGCCGGGGCCACCGGGATCGGGTCGGTAACCGGATCTATGCCTGCGGCCTTCGCTGCCGCATAGACTGTGGGGAATTTTTCGGGGAACGCAGCACCGATAGCCCTAGTGCAATCAAGAAAAACGCGTGTGCCGGAGAGAATCTGCCGGTAAATGGCACGCGCCACCACGTCGCGCGGAGCAAGCTCGGCGTCCGCATGCGCGGCCGCTACGAAGCGTACGCCCTTGTCGTTGATGAGCGTCGCACCCATTCCGCGCAGCGCTTCCGTGGCGAGAGGAGCGGGATCGCGGCCCACGGAAATTGCCGTGGGATGGAACTGAACGAATTCCGGATCGGCGATCAGCGCGCCGGCACGTGCAGCCATGCCCAGGCCTTCGCCGCGCGATTCGGGCGGGTTGGTCGTGACCGCGTACAGAGCGCCGAGGCCGCCGGTCGCGAGAATGACGGATGCGCTGCGGAAGAGAGCGAGCTTGGTCTGTGTTCCGCTGCAAAAGCGGGCGAAAAGACCCACAACGCGCCCATCCTCGACGGCAAGCTCGATCGCATGAAAGCCCTCGAGCATTGTTATCGAGGATTCCTTGTGCGATGCGGCGGTCAACGCAGCCATGATCGCTGCGCCCGCGCGGTCGCCCTGCACATGCACGATGCGGGGCATCGAATGTGCGGCTTCGCGGCCCAGTGCAAGCTTGCCCGCTGCGTCGCGATCAAACGGCATGCCGTAGCGTAGAAGATCCTCAATGCGGGCGGGCGCTTCGCTCGCAAGCAGCGCGGCCACGGCAGGATCGGAAAGGCCGGCGCCTGCCAAAACGGTGTCGGCTGCGTGCGCTTCGGGCGTGTCACCCTCCGCCATGGCCGCCGCGATGCCGCCCTGTGCCCATGGGGTCGAGCCGGAGACGCCAGGGTGTGCACCTGCAATCACGAGGGCAGGGTAGGGCGAAAGTTTCAGCGCAGTGAAAAGCCCCGCGACCCCCGCGCCCAGGATGAGTGCGCCTTTTGCCTCAACGACGTTATCGGGCGCGGCGACCATTCAGGCCCGCGCAGGCGCGCGCTGCGGGCCCACTTTCAGCATGGCTTCGACGGAGGCGCGTGCGCGCGCGGCGACGGCGGGATCCACCGTAACTTCCGTCGTCAAGGTCTGCAGCGAACGAAGAATCTTGGGCAGCGTGATGCGCTTCATGTGCGGACAGAGATTGCAGGGGCGCACGAATTCGACGTCGGGGTATTCAGCCGACACGTTGTCGCTCATGGAGCATTCCGTGACCATGACCACGCGGCTGGGGCGCTTCTCGCCGACAAAGCGGATCATGCTTGAAGTGGAACCCGTGAAATCCGCTTCGGCCAAAACGTCGGGCGGGCATTCGGGGTGCGCGAGCACGATCACGCCAGGATAGCTGTTGCGGAAATCGCGAATGGTTTCCGGCGTGAAGCGTTCATGCACTTCGCAATGGCCCTTCCACGAAATGATTTTGATGGGTGTCTGCTTGGCGACGTAATTGGCCAGATATTCGTCCGGAATCATGACTACCGTGCCGACGCTGCGTTCGCGGGCGATGGTTTCCACAACCGCCGCCGCATTGGAGGACGTGCAGCATATGTCGCTTTCCGCCTTCACTTCGGCAGACGTATTGACGTAGGTCACGATTGGCAGGCCGGGGTATTTTTCTCGCAGGAGGCGCACGTCCGCCGCTGTGATGGAGGCCGCGAGCGAACACCCGGCGCGGATATCGGGGATAAGCACCATTTTTTCCGGCGCAAGGATCTTCGCGGTTTCGGCCATGAAATGTACACCCGCCTGCACGATGATTCTGGCGTCGGTTTTTGCCGCCTCGCCCGCGAGCTGAAGGCTGTCGCCGGTGAAATCCGATACGCAATGGAAGATTTCCGGCGTCATGTAATTGTGGCCGAGAATGACGGCGCCCCGTTCGCGCTTCAGCCGGTTGATCGCGTCAATATAGGGTGCGTGCACGGGCCATTCGATTTCCGGAATGACGCGGGCAACGCGGCGGTAAAGCGGCGCCGTGGCCCGCGCCACTTCCGGCGAATAGCGGGGAACGTCCCGGATGGCCGCCTGGGGCATTTGGGCCTCCTTATGCTCCTTATGAGCATAAATATGGGGCAAAAAAAAGCCGTTACAAGAACGCCGTCAAAGATATGCTATCCGTGAGTATTACCCAGTCAAGGCCGAAATATCGGCTTAAGTCGTAAGTTATTGTGTTGATTTGCCTTTGCGTTGGCGCCGCACGGAGCCGGATGTTGAGGGCAACCACAAGCGTTCCATCCGCAGGCGAGTCATGCGCAAGCCGGGCGCGGGCCGCTCGCGCAGCACCTCGCGCCGGAACCGGTACTGCCGGGCGGGTCGCCCGCCGGTTCTGGAAGACATGCGCCCCGATTCCTCGACCAGACCTTGGTTCTCGACCAACCTGCGGAAGTTTTGCTTGTGCAGACGAATACCCGAAATGGCTTCCACGGTGCGCTGCAGTTCCAGCAATGTGAATTCGGGCGGCATCAATTCGAATACGACCGGCCGGTACTTCATCTTTCCCCGCAAGCGCCCCATGGCAGTGGCGAGAATGCGCCTATGGTCGAACGCCATAGATTGCCCGAGATCGGAAAGGGGCTTGGAACCCGAACGGCCATCGCGCGCCGCTTCTTCCACCAAGCCCGCTTCATAGAGCAGTTCGTAGCGATCGAGGACCTTTTCTTCATCCCACCCCGCTTCGCCCAGTCCGAAGCAAAGCTGCACGCGTTCTCGCCTGCGCGACCGCAATTCGGACGGCGCCTCGGCGATGAAGCCGGTAAGGCGCGGGCGGATGATCTTTTCGATCATCGGCGGGCGCTTTTGACGCCAGTCTTCCCAAGGAAAAAACTCGTACCATTCGCGCCATACGGTGCCGGGTGCCTTGCCTTCGTCCTGCGGGCGCGTGAGCGCAAGGTAGCCAACGCTGACGATGCGCTGCGGCTCGTCCAGGCGCAGCAGATGCCGCCCGCGGTCGCCGAAGGTGTAAAGCTGTTCAACGTAGCCAAGCTGAAGATATGTCTGCTCTTTTACCCAGCTGCGCAAACCGGACTCGAGCGTGCGGTGGCCCAAGGGATCGAACGGGCCGAACGGAAGTGCATCGGGCTGGCCCGCACGGTGCACCGCAAGCACGCACGGTTGGTAGCCGGTAACCGAGACAATCGCCGCCGAGAGGCCGATCAAGACGGTGTGCGCGTCGCGCTCGGTGGCCAAAGCTTCTCTTGCGCTGCCACGGCTACTCACAGCTCTTCCAATCGCACGGGCAGTTCGACTATTTCGCCTTCCCACACGATGCGAGGCGCGCCCATGGCCTCGACAGCCGCAATCAGGCGCCCTTCGCGGCCCATGATGGCGTCGGCGTGACGTATCATCAGCCTGTTCGGATGCGCGTGCGGCGCGCGGGCGCGCAGACTTTTGGCAATATCGAGCTCGTGTCCCGGCCCATGAATGTCGCACAGCATAATTAATGCGGCCGCAGTCGAACGGCTGATGCCGGCCCAGCAATGCACGAGCAGCGGCGCGGCACGGCTCCAGTTCTTGTTGAACAAGAGGATTTCTTCGATGTGATCGCAGCTTGGACAAACGCTGCCTTCAGCGGGCTCCACGATATCATCCACGCCGAGCCTGAGGTGATTGGCAGCCTGTATGCCCGCCGGCGTCTCCACATAGGTTTGCGGATCGAGAAGCGTCACCATGTGCGAAGGGCGATGGCGGCGGATGACTTCCACGACCGCGGAATAGGGCGTGACCAAAATGGCAGACATGACGGGAAAAAAGCAGCCGACTGCCCGGATAGCAAGGAAAAGCTTTGAACAACGGTGCCAGGCCAACGTTAATAGCGCGATCCTTTCGGGGGAACGGTTCATGCGTCGACGTGTTCTGCCCGCGCTCGCCTTGTTTGCGGCTGTGCTGCCTGCTTGGGCGCAAGATTCCGATCATTCCAAACACGGCACGCCGGGAGGGCAGGCGGAACCCACGCCAATGCATGTGGGACACGGCGAACCAGCGCCGCAACAGCAAATGCCTGAAGGGCACACAGCGCCGTCTGCACAGCCGCAGGCGCATGAAGAACACGGCAGCATGGGCGGCGTCCTCGGAAATTACGCGATGACGCGCGACTCTTCCGGAACTTCATGGGTTCCGGGCTCCACACCGATGGACGGCGTGAACGGCATGCTGGGCGACTGGTCCACTATGCTGCATGGGTTCGTGAATCTGGTTTACGACCACCAGGGCGGACCGCGCGGCGACACCAAAACGTTCAGCGAAAGCATGCTGATGGGAATGGCGCAGCACCAATGGAATGCCCATCGCCTCACCCTTCGCGGAATGATTTCGCTGGACCCCCTCATGGGAAAAAGCGGCTATCCGCTCATCTTTCAGACCGGCGAAACGGCAAACGGCGTCGATCCGCTCATTGACCGCCAGCATCCGCACGACTTCTTCATGGAGCTTGCGGCAATTTACAGCGTGCCGTTGGGCGGCGGGTCGGGCTTCGTGTACGTCGGCTATCCCGGCGAGCCCGCGCTGGGCCCACCCGCGTTCCCGCACCGTTTTTCCGGCATGGACAGCCCGGAAGCGCCGCTCGGTCACCATTGGCTGGACGCGACGCATATCACTTTCGGCGTTTTGACTGCCGGCTATGTTTGGGACAGGTGGAAAATAGAAGCGTCTGCGTTCAAGGGCCGCGAGCCGGACGAGCATCGCTGGGATTTCGATTCGCCACGGCTCGATTCCGGAGCGGCGCGGCTTACATTCAATCCCAATGAGAACTGGTCGTTCCAAATCAGCTGGGGCTATCTGCGCAGCCCCGAACAGCTCGAGCCCGAAGTGGACCAGCGCCGTACAACGGCGTCCGCGATTTACAATGTGCCCTTTGCACGCGGCAATTGGCAGACCACATTGACATGGGGCCGGAATGACAAGTCGCCCGGCGCGACGACGGATGCGCTGTTGCTCGAAACGGCAGTCAATTGGGATCGAAACACGGTCTTTGCGCGCGGGGAGATCACGGAAAAGGATGAACTGTTCGGCCATGACGATCCGCTGCACGGACGCATCTTCCGCGTTTCAAAGCTGAGCCTGGGATACGTTTACGACATCCCCGTTGCCGAGCATCTGGCTCTGGGCATTGGCGCGCTGGGCAGCGTCTATGACTTTCCCGGCATACTGGAGCCCGATTACGGCGACAGCCCGACATCGTATATGCTTTTCGCGCGGCTGAAGTTGCACTAGAGGACGACAATGAGACCGTGGATCATCACGGGTGGCGTTGTGGCGGGTGTTTTTGTTGCAATCGCCGCCTTCATTTCTTTTGGTGCGTACGATTTTGCCGCGGACAAGCCGCACAGCCGGATGATGACTAGCCTGATCGCCTATGCGCGCGACCGCGCCATAGAAGTGCGCGCGAGCGACATCAAGGCGCCCGATCTGAGCGATGCCGAGTTGGTCCGCACGGGTGCCGTGCAATACGCGGAGATGTGTACCGGCTGCCATCTTGCGCCAGGCATGAAAGACACCGAAATGCGGCTTGGCATGAATCCGGAGCCGCCCGAGCTGACCCAGGTTAAGCGCGGCCCGGCCGAACAATTCTGGATCGTCAAGCACGGCATCAAGATGACAGGCATGCCGGCCTGGGGACCCACGCATTCCGACGATGTGATCTGGGCAATAGTCGCGTTCCTGCAGAAGCTGCCTGATCTCTCTACCGAAGAGTACCGTAAACTGACCGAAGGTGAGGCGGAAACGCGCGGCCACGACGATCAAGACCACGGCCATCACGAGCACTAGGACAGCCGTCTGAACCGTTCCAAATACTGAGCCTGCGCCTCCGCTGTGACGAGTGGAACGAGCCTCGGCATTCGCACGCCGCGCGGATTGCCGAAAAACTTTTTCGCTTCTTTTTCTTCGAACCCGGCAAGCTGTGTTGCTTCAAAGTAAGCAGCAAGGCGATCCGCGCTCTTGATGAGCGCGGTCGTTTCTGCAGGAAGCCGCGCAGGCAAGCCGAAGCGGATGTGAATGGCGGCGTTCAGCCGGTTCTCGAAGGCCTTGTAGTCGAGGCCGACGGCCGCCTTGAACGGGCTGATAAGGTCGCCGATTACGTATTCCGCCGCATCGTGCAGCAGTGCGGCACGGCGTACCTCCTTCGCGATTCCGGGTTGCATTTCGGCGACCAGCCGTTCCACCAACAGACAATGCTGCGCGACCGAGAAAGCATGCGTGCCCTTGGTCTGCCCATTCCACCGCGCAACCCGCGCAAGCCCGTGGGCGATATCCTCGATTTCGATGTCGAGCGGTGAGGGATCAAGAAGATCGAGCCTGCGCCCGGAAAGCATGCGCTGCCAGGCGCGCGGAGGCGCCACCTTGTCGTTTGACCGCATGAAATCCTAATCAGGTTGCATTGTGGCGCGTATGCGATACGCTTTTGCCACGATACAACAAAGAGCGACAGTGAGAACGCGACATGCCTCTGATGAGAGTCCGCCTTGAACTAGCCCGTACGCCAGATTTTCCGCAAGGAAGCGCGAGCCACGGCTATGAATTCATCGCCCCCGTAGACGACTCCGGGCATATAGACGCCGGGGAATGGGGGCAGCAGAAAAAGGAATGCACGGTACTGAGGTTCTGGGAAGGCGACGAGGACCGGGAAGGGTTTCTAAGGCATACCGGAACGGGATGGCGCTTCGATTATGACGAGGAAGACGACCAGGACGACGAACCCTTCTTCAGGCTCGGCAAGCACGCGCTGGTTCCCGGCGCCTATGTGACGGTGACGGAATCAGACGGCGAGCAGCGCCCCTTCCGTGTTGTCAACGTTATGCCTGTGCTGCGCTAGGAACCGGCGGGCCCTCGCCAGGGCAGCCGCGTGAGGCATAATATTGCGTTCATGAAGGCGTCGTCGCGAAAGGTCATCGTGTTGTTCTCCGGGGGACAGGATTCGTCCACCTGTCTTGCGTGGGCGCTCAACGAGTTTCCTTCAGTTGAAACCGTCGGATTCTTCTATGGCCAGCGCCATGTGGCCGAAATAGACGCGCGTGCGCGCGTGCTTTCGGCCATGCGCTCCGGATTTCCGCGGTGGGCAGCAAAGCTGGGCCAGGACCACGTGCTCTCGATGGATGTGCTATCGGAAATCGGCGGCTCGGCGCTGACCGATGACGTAAAGATTGAAGCGGCAAAGAGCGGATTGCCGACCACATTCGTACCTGGGCGCAATCTTCTTTTTCTTACCGCCGCTGCTGCGCTGGGCATGCGCCGCGGCGCCCGCGACCTAGTCGGTGGCATGTGCGAAACGGACTATTCGGGCTATCCCGATTGCCGCAATGAAACCATCGAGGCGATGAGCCTTGCGATCGAGCTGGGCTTTGCCGAAAAGTTCACCATCCACACGCCCCTGATGAAACTCGACAAGGCGCAAACATGGGAGCTGGCCGAAACGCTCGGCGGCCAAGCGCTGGTGGAATTGATCGTGGAAGAAACCGTCACCTGTTACGAAGGCGACCGTGTGCACCACCACGATTGGGGCTATGGCTGCGGGAGTTGCCCCGCCTGCGTGCTGCGCGAGCGCGGGTACGTGCGTTACCGCGAAAGTGTTACGGCATGACGTATCAGGTAAAGGAAATCTATTACACGCTGCAAGGCGAAGGCGAGCGCACGGGCCGCGCCGCGGTGTTCCTTCGTTTTGCCGGATGCAATCTGTGGAGCGGGCTGGAACGCGACCGCAGCACCGCTGTCTGCCGCTTCTGCGACACGGATTTTGTGGGCACCGATGGCCCGGGCGGCGGCAAATTCAAGGCGGCCGATGAATTGGCCGAAGCCGTCGCGGCGAAGTGGCCTGGCGGCCAATCGCCTTATGTCGTCTGCACAGGCGGCGAGCCGTTGTTGCAGCTCGATGTACCCTTAATCGACGCGCTTCACGCGCGCGGGTTCGAGATCGGCATCGAGACCAACGGTACCATCGAGCCGCCCTCCGGCATCGACTGGATCTGCGTCAGCCCGAAGGCAGAGGCACCACTCGTTGCACGCGGCGGCCACGAGCTGAAACTCGTTTATCCGCAGGAGGGTAGCGAGCCGGAGCGCTACGAGAGCCTGGCATTCGATCATTTCTTCTTGCAGCCGATGGACGGCCCTGCACGCGAGCGGAATACGCTTTTGGCCGCCCATTATTGCCACTGTCACCCGCGATGGCGCCTCAGCCTGCAAACTCATAAACTGGTCGGGATTCCATAGCCCTTGACGCGCCAGGCTCCGGCCAACACCCCTACGCCCCATGCTCGAAAAAACCTTTAATCCCAAGGCGGTCGAGGCCCGTCTTTATGCGCAATGGGAAGAATCGGGCGCCTTCCGTGCGGGACGCCGCCCCAAGGCGCAGCCCTTTTGCGTCGTTATTCCCCCGCCCAACGTCACCGGCAACCTGCACATCGGGCATGCGCTCAACAACACGCTGCAGGACGCGATCGTCCGTTTCGAGCGCATGCGGGGCAAGGACGTTCTCTGGCAGGTGGGAACGGATCATGCCGGAATTGCGACGCAGCTTGTCGTAGAGCGCCGCCTGGCAGAGCGGCGGACCAGCCGCCACGAGCTGGGGCGGGACGCGTTCGTCGCTGAAGTGTGGAAATGGAAAGAAGAGTCGGGTGGCACAATCGTGCGCCAGCTTCGACGCCTGGGCGCGTCGTGCGACTGGACGCGAGAGCGCTTCACAATGGACGAGGGATTGAGCCGCGCGGTCCTCAAGGTGTTCGTCAGCCTGTACAAGGAAGGCCTTATCTATAAAGACAAACGGCTGGTAAACTGGGACCCACGGCTGCAAACTGCGGTGTCCGATCTCGAAGTGGCCAATATCGAGGTCAAGGGCCGGCTTTGGTACGTAAAATATCTGCTGGAAGGCACGTCAGACCGCTTTATCACCGTGGCCACGACCCGGCCCGAGACCATGCTGGGAGACGTGGCCGTGGCGGTGCATCCCCATGATGCGCGCTACAAGGCGCTTGTCGGCGGGCGCGTCATTCTTCCAATCGCCGGCCGGCCTATTCCGATCATTGCGGACGAATACTCCGATCCGGAGAAGGGCACGGGCGCGCTAAAGGTGACGCCCGGGCACGACTTCAACGACTTTGAAATCGGCCGCCGCCACAAGCTGCCGCTGATCAACATTCTAACGCCAGATGCGAAGCTGAACGAAGAGGCTCCGCCCGCGTATCGCGGGATGGATCGCTTTGACGCGCGTACAAAAATTCTCGCGGAACTGGAAGCCAAAGACCTGATCGAAAAAACCGAAGACATCGTGCACGCGGTGCCGCACGACGAAAAAACGAAAACAGTCGTGCTCGAGCCCTATATGACCGAACAGTGGTATTTGAAAGTCGAGCCGCTGGCGGCGAAAGCGATCAAGGCGGTAGAGCAAGGTAAGACCCGCTTCGTGCCCGAGCACTGGACGGGCGTCTATTTCAATTGGATGAAGAATATCCAGCCGTGGTGCATCTCGCGCCAGCTCTGGTGGGGCCATCAGATTCCCGTTTGGTACGGGCCCGACGGCCGCATGTTTTGCGAAGAAACGGTAGAGGCGGCAAAGACCGCGGCGCGCACACATTACAAAAAGGATGTTCCGCTTACACGCGACCCTGACGTTCTCGACACCTGGTTCTCGTCCGCGTTGTGGCCGTTCTCGACTTTGGGTTGGCCCGAACAGGCGCCGGAGCTCAAGCGCTACTATCCGACCAGCGTTCTTGTAACGATGTTCGACATCATCTTTTTCTGGGTAGCCCGCATGCTGATGATGGGCATCCATTTCATGAAGGATGTGCCCTTCCGCGTAGCCTTCATCCACACGCGCGTGCTGGACGAGAAGGGCCAAAAGATGTCGAAGACCAAGGGCAACGTGGTGGACCCAGTTGACCTGATCGACGAATACGGGGCCGACGCGCTGCGTTTCGCACTGTGTCTTGCGGCAGGGCAGGGGCGCGGGATCAGGCTCGGGATCGGGCAGGTGGAAACTGCCCGCAACTTCGGCACCAAGCTGTGGAACGCCGCGCGCTTCTGCGAAATGAACGAATGCGTGCGCAAACGTGAATTCAAGCCGGAAAAATGCAAACAGAGGGTGAACTGCTGGATAGTTGGCGAAACCGCGCGCGCGGCGGCCGAGGTGACCAAGGCGCTGGAAGCCTATCGCTTCAACGATGCGGCAGGCGCCGCGTACGACTTTGTCTGGGACGTGTTTTGCGACTGGTATCTGGAATTCATCAAGCCGGTTCTGAACGGGACCGACGAGGCTGCAAAATCCGAAACGCGCGACGCGGCGGCATGGGTTTTCGATCGCATCCTGGCGCTTCTGCATCCGTTCATGCCGTTCATCACCGAGGAATTGTGGGCACGCATGGCCGACCACGCGGCGCCGCGCCAGACGCTTCTCATCGAGCACAAATGGCCCGACTTGGCCAAGGTACCGCAGGATGAAGCGGCGCGCGCCGAGATGCAGTGGCTCATCGAACTCATTTCCGGCGTGCGCAGCGTGCGTTCGGAAATGAACGTGCCGCCGGGAGCGCGTATCGCACTGGTTCTGAAGGAGGCAAGCAAGGAAACGCAGGGACGGCTTTCGCGCCACCGCGAAGTAATCACGACTTTGGGCCGGCTCTCCAGCGCGCGCGCGGGCAAGGACATTCCGAAAGGATCGGCGCAGTTCATTGTGGACGAAGCGGTGGCCGCGCTTCCGCTGGGCGACGTCATTGACCTAGTCAGGGAGCGCGCGCGGCTGGAAAAGGAAAAGCTGAAGGCCGAAGCCGAAGTCCGCCAATTCGATGCGAAACTTGCCAATGAGAATTTTGTCAGCCGCGCACCCGAGGAGGTGATCGAGGAACAGAAGGAAAAGCGCGCGGAGGCCGCAGCTGTTAAAGCGCGCCTGGAAGAAGCGCTCAGGCGCCTCAGCACGTAACCACGTTTGGCCTTGCCATTCAGGGCATTAGGCGTGCGTCGCAGTCACAACGCCGTGAGATGGTGTCGCGGGGGAGGTGCGCGCGCTTGCAGATACACAGACGGTTTGCCATTGATCGCGCGCATTTTTCTTTTCGCGAAGGTGGGCTCATGCGTCCGTTCTGGAAGTGGTTTTTGGCTGTTCTGGCGGCCGTCGTGCTTGTTGCAGGCTATGCGGGTTACCGCACTGTTTGGGGCAAGCCCTTCAGCTTCAACATGCTGCTCGACCGCCAGGCGGCGTTCTTCCTGCTGGAAAATCCGCAGACATTGACCGGCCTCGGACTCGTTGACGGCACCTGGCTGGACTTCCACAGCGGCAAGCTGGACGAATACTCGCTTGAAAAGCGCGAGCGCGATAACGACCGCCTGCGGGGCTACGTCGCGGAAATCAAGGAGTGGGATCGCGACCGGCTCGATCCGCAGGAGCAACTCTCTTACGACATCGCGCTCTATTTTTATGAGACGCAACTCGGCTACGAGAAATTCGACTGGCTGGGCGCAAACGGGGATCTTTATCCGACCAACCAATTCTTTGGCATTCACACGGGCCTGCCCGATTTCCTTTCGTTCTCACATGTAGTGCGCAATGCCAAGACAGCGCGTAACTACGTCGAGCGCATGAGGGCGATCGGGGCGGTGATCGATAATGCGAACGCCGACGTCGCCCGCCAGGCCTCGCTCGGTATTGTGCCTCCCGACTTCTCGATCGACAAAACCATCGAGCAGATCAACAACTTTCTTGCGCCAAAGCCGGAAGAGCATCCGCTGGTCACGGGACTTGCGGAAAAAATGGCGAAGCTCGAAGACCTCGACGCAGAGGAAAAGGACGAGCTAAAGGCGGACGCCGCGGCGGCCTTGCGCGACAGCGTGTATCCGGCCTACCGGCGGCTGCTCGAGCGCGAGAAAGAGCTACGCACCAAGGCCACGCACCAGGCGGGCGTCTGGCGGCTTCCGAATGGCGCCGAGTACTACGCGGCACGCCTGCGCGACAATACGACAACCGACATGACGGCCGACGAGATTCACGATTATGGGCTCTCGGAGGTCACGCGCATCACCACCGAAATGGACGCGCTACTGAAATCGGAGGGGCTGACGGAAGGAACCGTCGGCGAACGTGTCAACAAGCTCAATTCCCATCCGCGCTATGCGTACAAGAACACGGAAGAAGACCGCCAGCGGCTGCTGCAGCAATACCGCGACGATATTGCGCGGGCGACAAAAGCGGCCCCGCAATACTTCGCCAAACTGCCCAAGGCGCCGATGGAAGTCCGCGCCGTGCCCAAGTACGCCGAACAAGGCGCGGCGGGCGCCTACTACAACGCGCCGGCCCTCGACGGCACGCGCCCCGGCATCGTGTTCGTGAACCTTCGTGATGTGTCGGAAAATCCATCATGGGCCAACACGACCACGGCCTTCCACGAAGGAATTCCCGGCCATCACTTCCAAATTGCCCTGGCGCAGGAAATCGAAGGTCTGCCGCTGCTCCGCCGCGTGGCGACGCCCTCGGCCTTCGCCGAAGGCTGGGCGCTTTATTCCGAACGGCTCTCCAAGGAAATGGGCATGTACGAACGCAATCCGTTCGGCGATCTGGGCCGGTTGCGCGACGAGCTGTTCCGCGCGGTGCGCCTCGTTGTGGACACAGGGATGCATACAAAGCGTTGGACGCGCGAGCAGGCCATCGACTACATGATGAAAACGACCGGCATGGGCGAAAAGGACGTCACGGCCGAGATCGAACGCTACGTCGTGTGGCCGGGCCAGGCGTGCGCATACAAGATCGGGATGAAGCAGATCATGGATCTGCGCGCGCGCGCCGAAGCGGAGCTCGGCAGCAAATTCGATCTGCGCGAGTTCCACTCGGTTGTTTTGCTTAATGGCGGTATGCCCTTGGGCGTGCTGGAACAATCCGTGAGCCGCTGGATCGCGGAACAAAAGGCAACATAGAGCTAAGTTCTGCCCGTACCCCTTTGCCTGGCGCGCCAACGCGATTTAGCCTTGGGTGCGCCGTTGAGCACGGGGGGTGTCATGTGGAGCGCAAAGGCCGCTATTGCAGCTAGCATTGTCGTCGCATTTGCCGTGGCGCCAGCGTGGGCGGAGGAGCAGCGCGGGCAGCAATTCGCGTATTTCCATACGACGAACATTTTCAAGACAGGCCTGCGCGGTTCGCAGGTGATCGCACTAACCTTCGACGATGGCCCGAGCCCGCATACACCCAAGATCCTCGAGGCATTGCGCCGTTACAATGTGCCGGCGACGTTTTTCATCGTCGGCAATATGGCGAAGCTTTATCCGGACGTTCTCTGGGAGATAGCAGCCGACGGGCATCTGCTCGCCAATCACTCCGGCTCGCACAAGTCACTTTCGCGCAAACGGTATGGCAACAACCCGGAGCTGCTCATCAAGGAATTGCGCGAGGTGCACGATTATATTGCGCCATACATGTTGCCTGGTGACACGCTGTTTTTCCGCGCCCCTTACGGCGCCTGGCGTGCGGCGCGCGCCGATACGCTGAACGCAGATCCCGTCCTGAAGCACTACATCGGCCCGGTCTTTTGGGATGTCGGGGGCGCCACCTATGTGGACGACGGCTGGGTTATCGCTTCCGCCGACTGGGATTGCTGGCATCGCGGTTGGAAAGCGCAAACATGCGCCAAAGGCTATTTGCGCGAAATCGACCGCAAGGGCGGCGGCGTCGTGCTTATGCACTCCCTTGTCCCCAGATCGGCGCAACTCGTGGATGAGGTAGTGCCCGTGCTTTTAGAGCAGGGCTATCATTTCGTGCGTCTTGACCAGGTGCACGAGTTCGATCGCTACCGCACGCCGATCGAGCCTTCGGAACCCGTCATTGCCATGCGGGGTGGGCAATAGCGCCGGCACCCGTGCTATGTTTGGCCCGGCAAACGATTGGGGGTCGCAATGAGCGAAGGGCAGAGCGTACTGCGCGAAAGCATGGGCGTCGCGCGCGAAGGCGCGATGACACGCTCGCTGCTAGGGCGCTTTGCCAAACAGTTTGCCGATAGCCCGATCTCGTTCGATGTGCGCTTGCCGGGCGGCGGGGTACAGCATTTCGGCCCCGGTACGGCGTCCTTCCACGTTGTGTTGAAGAACAAGAACGGGCTGCGCGCGCTGGCGAGCCTGGATGAGGGCCGCGTAGGAGACGCTTATCTCGCCGGCGACATCGATCTGGACGGCGACATGCTGGCGCCCTTCGCTCTGCGCAAATCCATGAAGGATTTTCATCCGCTGGTGGAAACTTGGCGTTATGTACAGCCTTTTTTCTTCGGCCAGGTGCACACCAACAAGCAGGCTATTTCGGCGCATTACGATATAGACGCGGATTTCTTCTTGGCGTTCCTGGATCCGAAGACGCCGTGCTACACCCAGGGCGTCTACGAGAGCGACAACGAGACGCTCGACGTCGCCACGCTGCGCAAATTCGATTATGCCTATGAAAAATGCCGTCTCAAGCGCGGTGACCACATTCTGGAAATCGGTCCCGGCTGGGGCGCGTGGTTCGAGTATGCCGCGCGCCGTGGCGTAAAATGCACCGGTATCTCGATTTCCCAGGCCTCAATTGATTATCTGAACGGACGCGCAAGGCAGCTCGGCTACGATTGGAAACTGATCTATTCCGATCTGCTCGCCTACCAGACCGATACGAAATACGACTCCATCGTGATCATGGGCGTCATTGAGCATCTGCCCGATTACCATGCCGTGCTTTCGAAATTCGTGTCGCTGCTGAAGCCCGGCGGCCGGATTTTTCTCGACGGCAGCGCCTGCCGCAAGAAGTACGAGCTGTCATCCTACATGGTGAAATACATTTATGGCGGCAATCATTCGTTTCTCGTGCTGCACGATTTCCTCGACAAACTGGCGAAGCTGCCGCTCGAGGTCGAAGAGATTTACAGCGACCGGCACAGTTACTTTCTCACGTTTCAGCAGTGGGCGCGCAATTTCGACGCCAATCGCGAAGCAGTCATCGGCAAGTTCGGCGAATTCAATTACCGGCGCTTCCGCCTCTATCTCTGGGGCGCGGCATACGAGTTTCTCAGCCACAGCCTCGACTGCTACCGGATGATCATCCGCTATCCGGAAGACCGCCCACGCTAAGCATAGGCGCTGCGGCGTTTGGTTTGCACCGCGAGCCGGCTTAAGTGCTGCCGTATCACCTCGTAGCATTCGCACGCGCATTCCACGAGTCCAGCACGATCGACGATTTCAATGACTCCACGGCGATACTTGACGTGGCCGCGTTTCTGCAGCAGGCGTGCTGCAAGTGTTACGCTTGTCCGTTGTACGCCAAGCACTTGCGATAGAAGTTCCTGAGTAAGCGGAACGATATTGCTGTCCGTGCTGTCTAGTGTATGCAGCAACCAGCGGCAAAGGCGCTGCTCAATGGAGTGCAACGCATTGCATGCCGCCGCTTGTTGCGCCTGCGCCAACGCGACTTCGTTGCTGCGAAGCACAAGATCCTTGAGCCTGCTGCTCTGCGCCAGCGTGCCGCCGAGTTCTGACGCGCCAATCTGCGAAGCCGTGCCGGCTACCTGGACTACGGCCCGATTGGACGCGCGCCATTGTCCTAGTCCGGCCATGCCGCCCAGCATTCCTTCGTTGCCGACCGCTATCGTCTCGACGCCGCGGCCATCGCGCATGATCGCCAACACGGAAATCATTCCGCTGTGCGGAAAATAAACATGCCGCACGAGCTCACCTTGCTCTTGCAGAATGGCTCCAAGCTTGAGGGGGACTTCGACCAAGTGAGGAGCGAGAAGAGCCAGGTCCGATGCATGCAGCGCCGCAAGCAAGCGGTTTTTCTTTTCACGAATGTTGTTGGGCAATAGGGAAGAGCCTCGTTTTTGGACGGAATGCAGAAAAACCGCGATTCCGCCTCGCCCTCCTGTGGAGATGCCCCAAAGTGGAATCGCGCGAATAATTGTTTGGTTCCCTGCAAAAAAGGTCTGTCCGATAGCCGACTTACGCGGGGGTCGCCCGGGGTTATACTGTCAACTTGTGTAGTGGACAGACACGCCGCCCGTAAGCGACGTAAACCGACGGCAAGGCGGGAGCGGCCTCGTGAACAAGTGGCTGTGGAAGGTATGGCGCCAGGGCCTTCGCCCCGGATCGCCGGAAGCGTACCTGTTCGCGATCCTGTGCGTCGGGATTGCGACGACGGTTCGCGCAGCGTTCGGCCTCCTCGAGCAGGATATCATTCCCTTCGCCACCTATTTTCCGGCCGTGCTGTTCGCGACACTGATCGGCGGCCTCGAAGCGGGCGCACTTGCCATTGTGCTCAGCGCCCTGATCGGATGGTACGTTTTTGTGCCGTCCTACATCTCTACTCACGCACCTGACGCGAGCGCCTTCTTCAGTGGAATCATATTTCTGGCGACCGCCACGATTATTCTGTGGGGCGCCAACGGTTATCGGCAGCTGCTGCGCCGCCTCGATGAAGAGGAACATTTTCGCAACCTTGCCATCGAAGAACTTGGACACCGGCTGAAGAACAAGCTGGCGTCTGTGTACGCGATCATGGGGCACGAGTTGCGCGAGCAGAAAGAGACATGGGATCGCGTCGAGGGGAGGCTGCGCGCCCTCGCCGCTGCTGATGAACTCATTTTCAAGTCGGGCGACGAGCGCGCCGACATGCGCGAGGTCCTTAGTTTGGGGATTACGCCTTACGATGCAGCGCGTGTCTCATTGGTAGGTGACGATTTGTCGTTGCCGGAACGGCTCGCCACCGTGGTCGCCCTTCTTGTTCATGAGCTTGTCACCAACGCAGTGAAATATGGCGCGCTTTCCAACGGGCAGGGGGGCGTCACCGTTTCGTGGCGCGCTGCGAACGGCCGAGTAGAAATGGATTGGATCGAGTCCGGCGGTCCAATAGTGCGTTCGCCCATCCATCGCGGCTTTGGCGCGGCGCTGCTGGAACGCGCGCTCGAGCCGTTCCAAGGTTATACCGAATTGCAATTCGATGTGGACGGCCTCAAATGCAGGCTGTCGTTCGCACTGACAATTGGCGTAACTGAAAGGCCGCAGCCCATGGCCCGGCCACGGCGGTTTCAATGGCCGCGCATGAAATCCGCACGGCAGCGTGGCGGCGGCCCGGTTTTGCTTGACGCTGGCGTCTTGGCTTAGCGCTTCAGCCGATCGCTTCGTCGAGCATCAGCGCGCGCGCGTAGCGCACAGGTGGAGAGCCAAACGACAGCACCGTGTCGTGGTAGTGCTTCAGATTGAACGATGCACCCCAGCGCTGTTCGGCTTCCTTGCGCAGGGCGGTGTGCTCTTCCTGGCCCACAAAATAAGTCGGCAGCTGCGCCGAGGTAACGCTGGCGCGGATCCATTTGCCGGCCGCTTCGCGCTCTTGCTGGAAGGCGGTCACCGTCATAAGCTTCATTGCATCTTCGCGACTCATGCCTTCCACATGCACGCCGACATCCAGCAATGCGTTAACAACGGCGCGCAGGTTCAGCTTCAGGTGCACAAGCAGGTAAAGCGGATCGCGATCGAGATAGCCTGCTTCCGCCATTACGTCCTGCGAATAGCAAGCCCAGCCCTCGACGAACGGCCCGGAATACAGCACCGAACGCAGGATCGAGGGATAGCGGTTTGCATGCCACAACTGCACATAATGGCCGGGAACCGCTTCGTGGATAGTCACCTCGTGAATCCCCAGCGTGTTGTATTCACGCAGGAACGATTCCGCCTGCTCCGGTGTCCAGTCGTCCGGAATGGGCGAGACCGCGTACATCGTGCTCAGGCCCTTCTCCAACGGCCCCGGCGGGTCGCAATAGGCGACGGCCACGCCCCGCTGGAATTCCGGCATGATGATGATCTTCAGCGGCGCGTCGGGCAGCGTGATCAAGTCCTTTTCGCGCACGAAGGCCGTTGCATGTTCCAGCGCCTTTTCGGCGGTGGGCACGACCTGATCGCGTGTGGGCCGCTGCGCATAGGCTAACTCGAGCGCGGCCTCGATTACATTCTGCTGTTGTTCGGGAGTAGGATTTCGCGGCGCCTTGGGCGCGCCTTTGCGCCCCTTCAGGGCCTTCTTGGCGATCTCGTACATCTCGGAGCGGATGCGCTTTACGGCTTCCTCGGCGCGCGACTTGATTTCTTGCCGGGTCAGGGGCGAATTGAGAGCGAAAGCGAGCTTCTGGTCGTAAAGCTTTTCGCCCAGGCGGAAATCACCCTTCGCATTTGGCAACAAGCTCTTGTCCAAATATTCCTGATGCCGGTTGACGGCGGCTTTCGCCGTGTCGATCGCCTTCTTGAAGCGCGCCTGCTGCGCCCGTGGCAGCTCGCCCGCATGCGGCGCAAGCAAGCCGTCGACCAGGCTGATGACGCCCTTGTTTTGTTTGGCCACCGTCTGCGCATGTACTTCCGGCACATGCTTGGCATCGAGATTGGTGCGGGCCTGCTCGTAGAAGCGCGGAAGCTTTTCCATGCGCGAAGTGGCCGAGCGCAAGCGGTCCGGCAGCGGGGCAAAGTCGCGCGCCACAAGCAGGTAAATCGCGGCGCCCGCCGAGTCGTTGTACGAGAGGGGATTCCATGCCCAGCTTTGCAGCACCTCGTCGTCCCAAATATCGTAGCGGAGTTCGTTCGTTAGAACCGCCGCGTCCACCTGGTTAGCGCGCGACAGCTGTGCGCGGTCGATGCTCTCCAGTTCCCTCAAATAAGTGCGCGACCAGCCGATGGCCGTCTTCCGGCCGCCTTCGCTTATGTCGTCAATTTCACCATCGAAGCGGTGATCGCCGATTTGCGTTGCGCTGATGGGGGAAAGCTTCAGCGCGCCGTCCAGCCAGCGCTTGGTGGCGGAAGCGAAGCGCGCGTCTACGGCGCCCCCTTCGGCGGCGCGCGCGGAAAGGAGCGGCGTAAGTGCGGTGGCGCCCAAAAGTGCAACGGTCGTTCTGCGGGAAATCGGTCCGAGCACGGGATACCTCGTCGGAAACGATGCGGGCAGAAGCGTCGGCCGAAGGCAGGCAAAAGATCAAGTGCCTGGCGGTCACACCGGGCGACTATCGCCTCGAAAACCGTGCAAGCGAGAACAGCTTGAGGTCGAATGAAGTGGTCCCGCGCGTGACCATGTCGGCCAGGACTTCGCCCATGACACACGCAAATTTGAACCCGTGGCCGGAACAAGGCGACGCGACGATGACCTGCGGCAGCTCGGGCAGGCGGTCGACCACGAAATGGCCGTCGGAAACGTTGGTGAAAAGGCAGCTCTGCATTTGCAGCGTAGGGCCTGCCGCATCGGGAAAAAATTCTTCGCAGGCGATACGGAGCAACGCTTCGTCACGTGTGCCGGGTGGGCACATCAAAGTATCTGCGTGTCCGGTTTCGTGCAAATGGCCGTAGACGCCTAGTTTGAATCCGGGCGTGCCCCAAACGGGCAACTGATAGCAAAGCCCCCTTTCGCTTTCGATGATAGAGACGGGAAAACTTCCGGGCTGGAACAATTCGGGCCGCTTCGGCTCGAACCAGCCCAGCACCTGGCGCTCGGCAACGGCGATGTCCTTCAGTTCCGGAACAAAATCCCCGACCCAGGCGCCACAAGAAACAATAAGCTGCCCCGCTTCGTATGTGCTGTGCGCCGTATTCACTCGCACACGCTCTCCCGCGCGTTCCCAGGCCGTTATTGGTTCATTTTCATGAATTTCGGCGCCGCAGGCATGCGCAAGCGCGGCTTGCGCCGTTAATGCGCGTTCGCAAGCCACGAAACCGCCCTGCGGCTGGAACACGGCAACGAAATCATCGGGCAGCCGGAATCCAGGATAGCGGCGGCACAGCGCCCTTGCGTCTAGCAGCTCGTGATCGAGTCCGTGATTTCGGCAGGAACGAAGCGATCCTGTTATCAGCCCGCCCTGCGCCGTTCCTGCATCGACTCCGCCCGTGATGAACAAAAGTTGTTCGCCACAAGCGCGCTCCGTGTCACGCCACAATTCATACGCACGGCGAAGCAGTGGCACGTAATCCGGATGCTCGAAATAGGCCAGGCGGATGATCCGGTTCACGCCGTGCGAAGACCCGCGATCATGCGGAATGGAAAAGCGTTCAAGCCCCAGTACGCGCAGCCCGCGCTGTGCGACCCGCCAGCACGCCGCCGATCCGTGCGCGCCCACGCCCGCAACGATCACGTCGTAAGTCTTGCTCATTCGCGCATCAGGGCAGGGGGCTCCATCCCAGCAATCCCAGCATGGCGAAGAAGCCAGCAATGTAAGCGGGCGGCATCCACCATGCCGCACGCAGCCAAGCGACGACCGACTTGGTTTCCGGGTACAGGTTGGACACCGCGACACCCGCCGAAGAGCCGAACCACATCATCGAACCGCCAACGCCGACCGCATAGGCAAGCAGGCCCCAATCGTAATTGCCCTGCTGCAACGCCAATGCGGTGAGCGGGATATTGTCGAACACTGCCGAAACGAAGCCCAGAACAAACGACGTCTCCCAGGAAGGCGGCGGAAGTTTCTCGACTGGCATCAGAGAGGCGGCGAGCACGAGCGAAATCAGGAACAATGTCCCCTTGGCGGATTCGCCAAGCACTTTCCAATCGGTCGTCCGCACGAAAGCGCAAACGCCGATTGCGGCCCAAACGGCTGTGCCGATGACGGGAAAAGCTTCGGGCACGCCCGGCAGATAGACATTCGCCGCTACATTGGTCCCGACCGCGGCAACAAGGATGAACGCGACGATGCCGGCGCGCATCCAGTCCGCCGTGACCGTGCGCGGCGCGCGCTCGGTGATCTTGTGGTGCCGGTGCTGCGAAAGGGCCGCCGGAATCCCCACTGCGGCGAAACACACAAACGCACCGAGATAGGCCGGCAGAAGGTCGAGGGGATTTTTCCCGTCCACCCACATCATCGTCGTGGTCGTGTCGCCTACCACGCTGCCTGCCCCGCCGGCGTTTGCGGCCGCCACAATGGCGGCAAGAAATCCCAGCCGCACGACGCCCTTGTAGACATGGCCGGCGACAGTCGCTCCGATCAGGGCCGATGCGATGTTGTCGAGAATGCCGGAAAAAATGAACACCAGCGCCAGCAAAGCGAAGCCGCCCAGCCAGCCGACGGGCAACACTGATGGCGCGAGATCGGGCAGGCGGCTTTGCTCGAAGTGGCGCGAAAGAATGGCGAAGCCGGTGAGCACCAGCGCCAGGTTGACGAGCACGACCCACTCATGCTGCAGGTGAACGGCAAGCCCCATCCCGCCTTGGACGCCCGCGAAATCTGAAAACAGGAGCTTGTAGATAACAATCCCGGCGAGGCCCGCGAGCGCGACCTGCAACGTGCGGCGATGGAAAAGGGCGACGCCGAGCAGCGTGGCGGCAAAGAGCACGAATTCGAACGGCGCCGGGATGAGCGCGACCGCTGCTTGAATGTTTGGCATGCGCACCGCCTTGCGTTTTCAGAATATCCCGGCGCGTTTTGGGGCGGATCAGTCTTAGCCGCACACGACACGGCTCGTCTACTGGCCCGTGCCGCACGCTGGATCCGGCACCTGTGGTCATGCCACTTGCGATGAACTGTGTTCCTGCCCGGCGTAATACAAGTCGAACAAAGAACAGATCGTGCGAATGGCCGGGCGGTCCTGGCCGAGAAATTCAATGCGGTTACCGCTGCGCAGGACGAGGCCAGCCTCCTCGAATTCCCGCAATGCCTCCAGCTCGGGACCAAATACGGTGGGCGAGACTCCGTACGAGGCGCAGATCGAGTCCAAATCGGATTCAAAGTAGCACATCAAATGTTCAATAATTGTGCCGCGCAGGCGGTCTTGGAGGGACAACAAGTGGCCACGGCTCGTCGGAATCCGGCGCTGGCTTGCCAGCGCAACGTACGCGTGCTCGCCGTGGCTGTCCTGAAAATATCCATCGTCAGTCCTACTTATCGCCGACGCACCTATAGCAATCAATGTTGGTGACGGATCATCAGTGTAGCCCTGAAAACTCCGGTGCAACCTTCCGGCGCGCAAGGCCAATTCGAGCGGATTGCCCGGACGGCAATAGTGATCCATACCGATTTCCGCATATCCCGCAGTGACGAGCACCTCGCGCGCACGACGTTCCATGAGACGGCGATCATAAGCACCCGGCAGACCAAAACGTTCTAATCTCCGCTGGTATTTCTTCATTCGGGGGACGTGCGCATATCCAAAGAAGGCAATTCTGTCGGGAGACAAAAGCGACGCCTGCCGGCAAGTACTGGCCACGGTCTCAAGCGATTGTCCTGGCAGGCCGTACATGAGGTCGAAATTTATGTCGGTAATCCCTGCTGATCGGAGGCGTTCACAGGTCAAAGCAATCATTTCGAACGGCTGAATTCGGTTTATGTGCAGCTGGACGGTCGCGTCGAAGTCCTGAATTCCGAGGCTGACGCGACTTACGCCGTTATCTTTGAAACAACGAATTTGACCTTCCGTCAGGATGCTGGGATCCAGCTCAATCCTGATGGTGGTAGCCGCATCCACGTTGAAAACGGCACGCAGCCACTCGAAAAGAATATCGATACACTGCCATGGCAACGTGTTCGGCGTTCCTCCCCCGATGTGCAAATGCGTGACACGCCGTTTCCCGCCTATGCCGGAGACGGTCTCTATCTCGCGCTGTAGCGCCCGCAAGTACGCGTCCATGCGCTCCGGGCGGTGCGTTACCGCCATGTTGCACGCGCAGTACAGGCAAAGCGCGTGGCAGAACGGAATATGCACGTAAATCGAGACCGGTTGCTCTACGGGTAACGCGGTGAGCGAATGGCGGAATTCAGTTTCGGTGACGTTTGGGCCGAAGGCGGATGCCGGCGGGTAACTGGTGTAGCGAGGGGCAACGCGCCCCAGCCACAAGTCTGTCGCGTCCCCAGCCCTGACGCCAACCGTGCTTGCCATGAAAGAGACGATGCCACGGCAGGGTGTTGGCGCCGATTGACATGAATCAAACAGAG
>JBQTHM010000018.1:0-65688 GCA_052389895.1 Alphaproteobacteria bacterium
CACGCTATCTGTGTCGACCAGAGCTTTCCACTTTCAACAATACTGACGAGATTTTCACCGGTTGTGTAATGGTAGAGAGGAACGCTAGGTACAAGAATAAATCGTTGCCAATAATGCTTACAGAACTCCCCAATTTCACCTTGATCTGCTGGCGTGATGTACTTCCACTGTTGCGACATCAGTTACATCCCGAATAGCAAAAAGGGCCGGAGCGATGCTCCGGCCCTTTCCGTTTCAGTTCGCTTTCATGGTGCGACTTGGATTATCCGCCTTCGCCTTCGGCGTCGGCGCGATGATCTCCTTCGGAGATCAAAAATCCATATCGCCCATGCCGCCGCCGCCACCGGGCATCGGGGGCGTTTCCTTCTTCGGACGGTCGGCCACCATGGCCTCGGTCGTGATCAGAAGGGCGGCAACGGAAGCCGCGTCCTGCAGCGCCACGCGCACGACCTTGGTCGGGTCGACAATGCCGGCCTCGACCAGGTCGACATATTTCTCCATCTGCGCGTCGAAGCCATAGGTGTGCGACTTCTGCTCCATCAGCTTGCCCACGACGATGGAGGCCTCCACGCCCGCGTTCTCGACGATCTGGCGCAGCGGCGTCTGGATGGCCTTGCGCACGATGGCGATGCCCGCGTCCTGGTCCTCGTTTTCGCCCCTCAGGTTCTTGAGGGCGCCCGTGGCATAGAGCAGCGCCGCGCCGCCGCCGGGAAGGATGCCTTCCTCCACGGCCGCCTTGGTGGCGTTGAGCGCGTCGTCCACGCGGTCCTTCTTTTCCTTCACTTCCACTTCGGTGGCGCCGCCGACGCGGATCACCGCCACGCCGCCGGCGAGCTTCGCCAGGCGTTCCTGCAGCTTCTCCTTGTCGTAATCGGAGGTCGTTTCCTCGATCTGCTGCTTGATCTGGTTCACGCGGGCGTGGATTTCGCTCTTCTTGCCGGCGCCGTCGATGAGGGTGGTGTCTTCCTTGTAGATGCGCACCTTCTTCGCCGTGCCCAGCATGTTGAGCTTCACGTTCTCGAGCTTGATGCCCAAGTCCTCGCTGATCACCTGGCCGCCGGTGACGATGGCGATGTCTTCCAGCATGGCCTTGCGGCGGTCGCCGAAGCCGGGCGCCTTGACGGCCGCCACTTTCAGGCCGCCGCGCAGCTTGTTGACCACAAGCGTCGCCAACGCCTCGCCCTCGACCTCTTCCGCGATGATGAGAAGCGGGCGCCCCGCCTGCACCACCGATTCGAGGATCGGGAGCATGGGCTGAAGCGATGACAGCTTCTTTTCGTGGATGAGGATGTAGGGCTCTTCGAGTTCCGCCACCATCTTGTCGGTGTTGGTGATGAAGTAGGGCGAGATGTAGCCGCGGTCGAACTGCATGCCCTCGACGACCTCGAGCTCGGTCTCGAGGGATTTCGCTTCCTCGACCGTGATCACGCCCTCGTTGCCCACCTTGGCCATGGCTTCGGCGATCATCTTGCCGACGGATGTGTCGCCGTTGGCCGAAATGGTGCCCACCTGGGAGATTTCGTGATTGTCCTTCACCTTTTTCGAGCGGCGCTTGAGGTCGGCCACCACCGCGTCCACTGCCTTCTCGATGCCGCGCCGCACGTCCATCGGGTTCATGCCCGCGGCGACCGCCTTGGCGCCTTCCTTGACGATGGCATGGGCCAGAACGGTGGCCGTCGTGGTGCCGTCGCCCGCGGTGTCGTTGGTTTTCTGGGCCACTTCGCGCACCATTTGCGCGCCCATGTTCTCGAATTTGTCGAACAGCTCGATTTCCTTGGCGACGGTGACGCCGTCCTTGGTCGAGCGCGGCGCGCCGAAGGATTTCTCCAGCACCACGTTGCGGCCCTTGGGGCCCAGCGTGATCCTTACCGCTTCGGACAAAATGTCGATGCCGCGGAGCATTTTCTCGCGGGCATCGGCGCCGAATTTTACTTCCTTTGCAGCCATTGTTTTTGTCTCCTGAGGGGGTTCGTTATGCGGCCTTCTTCGAAGCCTTGCGGCTTTCGACGATGCCCATGATGTCGGACTCCTTCATGATCAGGAGTTCCTCGCCATCGATCTTCACTTCGGTGCCCGACCATTTGCCAAACAGCACGTGGTCGCCCGCCTTTACTTCGGGCGGCACGCGCTTGCCGTTCTCGTCGAGGGCGCCGGGGCCCACGGAAAGTACTTCGCCTTCCTGGGGCTTCTCCTGGGCCGTATCGGGGATGATGATGCCGCCGGCGGATTTGGTTTCCTCCTTGACGCGGCGGACGACCACGCGGTCGCCTAGGGGACGGAATCGCATTGCTTCTGCTCCTCAAAAAATAGTAGGAATTTCAGTAACTTACGGTTCAGGCAGCACTCGCGTCCGGCGAGTGCCAGCCGTTGCCCGGTGAGATAATTGCGGGGGGGCGCGCCGTCAAGGGGGTGCGTCGCTAGCGCAGGACGGCCTGCAGATGTCTCTCAAGCTCCCGTTGCGACAGCCCCGCGAGATCCTTGGCCACTTCCTTCGCAATCACGCGCTTGAGCTTGGCGGGCGCCAGGGCGCGGAATTCGCCCAGGCTGCGCTTGGGCGCGACCACCACCAGTTCGTCATAGGTGTGCAGGTCGTAGGCGTGCTCCGCCGCCTGCACGAGCTGCTGGGTGAAATTGCGCTTCTCCATCTTGTGCTCGTCGTGCTGCGGTTCATAGGCATGACGCTGGCTGCTGCCCGCGCGGCGAAACCCGCGCCCGGGCTTGTCGCTCAGCACATCGCGCGAATGGTGCGCAAGACTGGAATATTTCTTCAGCACTTCGTTGAGGCGGCCATTCCCGGTATGCTCGAAGAAACGCGCGCGCGCGGCGTCGAAGACCAGAACCAGGACGTTTTTTCGGATTACGGGCATTCGGCGGGGTCCAGCGGGTGACTCCCCGAAGCGTTAAAGCGCAAGGCCGCCCGGGGTTGCGGCATTGTCGCCAATTCCGGGGCAATATTGAAGATGCTCTTTTCCGCGCACGCGCAAGGCGGCAAAGTCACCGTTGGGCCCGCAAAGGGAGCTGCCCATGGCCTGGACCTTCTATTATTCGCCCGGCGCCGCCTCGCTGTCGTCGCATATCGCGCTCGAGGAAGCGGGCGCGCAATACGAGCCGCGCGTGATCAAGCTTTCGGAAAACGAACAGCGCAAGCCGGAATATCTGGCCATCAATCCGCGCGGGCGCGTGCCGGCGCTGGCGCTGGAAGACGGCACGGTCATTACGGAAGCGTCGGCCGTTCTTCTCTACATCGCGCAGCAATCTCCCCAGGCGAAACTCTGGCCCCAGGATCCCCTGCATCAGGCGCAGGTGCTCGAGTGGCTCGGCTTCCTTGCCAGCCAGGTGCACATCTATTTTCAGCAGGTGCGCCGGCCGATGCGCTTTGCCGGGCAAAATCCGGACGTTTTCCCCAAGGTGAAGACCGCCGGGATGGCCAATCTCCGCACGGCTTACGAGGACATGGAAAAGCGCCTCAGCGGACGCCAATTCGCGGTGGGCGACGCGCTCACGATCGCCGATCTGCATCTCTTCGTCTTTTTCAACTGGGGAAGGGGCGCGGGCTTTGTCGCGCCCGCCGCGACGCCGAACCTGATGCGTTGCGGCCTGGCGGTGGGATTGCGGCCGGCGGTCGAGCGCGTGGCGGCGATGGAAGGCATCAAGGCGCTGGTCAAGGACGGCCAGCCCTGACGCGCGATCACGACCGCGTGCGCTGAACGGATTCTGAATCCGGCATTCAATTCCGATTCAAAGGGGGAGTGAGACATTCGCCTTCAGCTGCGAGGGGTGATCTCTCGACTGGAGGATTGAATGAACACCATCATGAAGGCGGCTCTCGTTGCCGCAACCTTGACCGGAACGGCGATTGCAGGCGCCGGCCAGGCATCGGCCCACAGCAGCGGCAATCTTGGCGTGTATATCGGCCCCGACTCGTTCGGGCTTTATCTCGGCAACGCACCGCGGCATCGTCACTACGGCCGCGCGCCGTCCACCTACGGAATGTGGTACGCCGACCGCATCCGCTACCGTCCGTACATGCGCGCGCGCTGGAACGCTCGCCAGTGCTTCCCGGTGACGAAATACGGCTACAGCGATTGGGGTCGGCCCGTGCTGATCCGCGCCACGATGTGCTACGACCGCTTCGGCCGCAGATATGTGGTTCCCGGAAGCCGTCACATCGTGCGGACGCTCTAACCCGCTAAGAAAACGCACAAGCCCGGCGCGGTATCCCTGCCGCGCCGGGCGAGTTCCCAACGAACCGGGTTCCCAATGAACCCTGTGTTCATTTGTGGTTCAGGCGGCGCATTTCAGACTCGCACGCGGAGGGCTAGGCAACCCAAGGAGGAAGTCATGAAGACGATCTTCAAGGGCGCGCTTGCCGCACTTGCGATTGCGTTTGCTCCGATGGTCGCGAGCACGCCGGCGCAGGCGAATGTCGGCGTCGGGATCTATGCGGGTTCCGGTGACGGATACATCTCCGTTCACTACCGCGACCGCTATCGCTGCGGCTATTACGACCGCTGGGGCCATTGGCGTAGCTACCCATATCGCTATTGCCGTTCTGGCTACTACAGGCCGTATCATAGGGCGTACAGCAGACACAGTTACTGCTGGTATCATCCCTATAGCTGGCGCTGCCGGTATCATCGCTATTGAGCGTGTGATGCGCGCAGTCTGAGCCCGGTGCGGAACCGCAACTCCGCGCCGGGCTCACGCTTTTTTGGACCGAAACGATTTCCGTACTTCTGGGTTTTCACTGAGGGCAGGCGGCGAAACATGGAGGAAACTATGAAATATCTCGGTACCGGCGCCGTGGCGCTCCTGCTCGCCGCCGGCGTTCTGATCCCCGGCACGGCGCAAGCGGTTGAAAGCAAATTCACGTTCGGTTCGTGGGAAGCTTACACGATCGATCGCTGCTTCAAGCAAACCTGCGCAGTCGACTACACGACGTTCCCGGCTTGGGCGTCCAATCCGATCTATGGCGAACCGAGCGTGGAAGTCTACGAGTCCCCGTATTATGAAGAGCAGTACGACGGGTACGACTATCCGTACGAAGAATAATGCCTGGCGTTTTCCGTTGAACGATGAACCCGGTGCGAACTCCGCGCCGGGTTCATTTGTTGCGGGCACGCGGCGCTCTCCGCCATAATCGAGAAATTCAACGGCGCTGCCCCGTAATCCAGACGTTTTCCTGCGCCCCGGCTCGCCTTGTCCCCGTCTCATGCAGTATGGGAGAGGCCATCGAGGGAGGACAGCATGCGCATCGGCGTGCCAAAGGAAATAAAAGTTCACGAATACCGCGTGGGGCTCACGCCCGCCGCCGTGCGCGAGCTGACCAGCCGCGGCCACCAGGTGTTCGTCGAGACAATGGCAGGCGATGCCATCGGATTGACTGACGACCATTACAAGCGCGCGGGGGCGGCCATTATTTCCAACGCCGACGAGATTTTTGCCGCAGCCGACATGATCGTGAAGGTGAAGGAGCCACAGGCCGCTGAAATCAAGCGGCTGAAACCGGGGCAAACACTGTTCACCTATTTGCACCTTGCGCCGGATCCGGAACAGACGAAGGGCCTTCTCGCCTCGGGCGCCATCGCCATCGCGTACGAAACGGTAACCGACGCACGCGGCGGCCTTCCGCTCCTTGCGCCGATGAGCGAAGTGGCGGGGCGCATGTCGGTTCAGGCAGGCGCACGCTGCCTCGAAATGGAGGCGGGTGGGCGCGGCATGCTGCTGGGCGGCGTGCCGGGCGTGCCGGCCGCGAGAGTCGTCGTGCTCGGCGGCGGCGTCGTTGGCACGAACACGATTCGCATGGCGATCGGCCTTGAGGCGCATGTCACCGTTCTGGATATTTCTCTCTCCCGTTTGAACGAACTCGATTTCCGCTTCGGCGCCATGCTGAACACGGTGTACTCCACAATCGACGCCATAGAGGATCAGGTCATCCATGCCGATCTTGTCGTCGGCGCGGTGCTGGTCCCGGGTGCGGAAGCGCCCAAACTGATCAGCGAAAAAATGGTGAAGCAGATGAAGAAGGGCTCGGTGCTGGTGGATGTCGCCATCGACCAGGGCGGCTGCGCCGAGACCTCGCGCCCCACAACGCATGCCCATCCCACCTATAAGGTGCACGACGTCGTGCATTACTGCGTGGCCAACATGCCTGGTGCGGTCGCGCGCACCTCGACCTTCGCTCTGAACAATGCGACGCTTCCCTTCACGCTGGCTCTGGCCGAGTTCGGCCCCGAACAGGCGATGAGCCGCAATCCACATTTGCGGGCGGGCCTCAATGTTTACAAGGGCGCGCTCACCTACAAGGCCGTGGCCGATGCGCAAAAGCTGCCCTATACGCGCGCGGAAGAGGTGCTGAAGCTCGCCTCCTGAATGACACGGGAACCGCGCATTGTTTCGGGTCTGCGCGAAATCGCGAACGCTTACGATTGCCTGATCTGCGATGTGTGGGGCGTGCTGCACAACGGCCGTCAGGCGCAGCCCGCGGCCTGGGAAGCCTGCATCCGCTTCCGCGAGACGCAAAAGCCCGTGGTCCTGTTTTCGAACGCGCCTCGCCTTGCAAGTGAAGTCCAAAACCAGCTCGATCGGCTGGGCGTGCCGCGCGTGGCCTACGATGCCATCGTGACATCGGGCGCTGTCACCCGGGCTGCGCTGGAAGCACAGGCGCGCGACCGACAAATGAAGCTTCTTCACATCGGGCCGGAGCGTGACCGCAACGTATATGAGGGCCTGAAGGTGTCGGTCGTTTCCGGAGATGAGGCCGAACTCGTCCTATGTACCGGGTTCTATGACGACGAAAAGGAAACGCCGGACGATTACCGCGAGCGGTTCGCGCGCTTGATTGCGCGCGGTCTGACGCTGCTCTGCGTCAATCCCGACATCGTCGTGCGACGTGGGCAGCGGCTCATCTTTTGTGCCGGGGCGCTGGCGCGCCTTTACGAAAAAATGGGCGGGCGCACCGTTTACTACGGCAAACCGCACCGTCCGATCTTCGATGCCGTCTGCGCCGAGGCGAAGGCGCACGGCAGCGTTGCGCGGCCTCTCGTCGTTGGCGACGGCCTGGAAACGGACATCAAGGGCGCAAACGGAGTGGGGCTGGACGCCGTGTTCGTCCTCGACGGAATCCATTCCGCGGAGATTCCGCCGCCCCGGGACGCTGCTGCGGTTGCAAATCTGCTTAATGCGCGCGGCGTGCACGTAGTGGGCGTAATGGAAGTGCTGACCTGGTGAGCGCGCTTGCGAACGCGCGCTGCGGCCGATAAGACAGGCCGGTCACGCGAGCGGGGGCGGCATGGACGCGGGCGTTTTCACTATCGACGAGCTCAAACCCGGTATGAGCGCAAGCCATTCCAAGACATTTACCAAAGAAGACGTCGAGGCATACGGCGCGCTGTCAGGCGACATAAATCCCATTCATTTCGATCATGCGTATGCCGCGACCACGCTTTTCAGGGGGCCCATCGTGCACGGCATGTTGAGCGCCGGCCTGATTTCCACTGTGCTCGGCACGAAATTGCCCGGCCCCGGCTGCATCGCGCTGGGCGTCAACCTCCAGTTCCTCGCGCCGGTGCGCGTCGGCGATACGGTGACGGCCACCTGCACCGTGCGAGAGGTGAAGCGCGAGCGCAGACGCGTGACGCTCGACTGCGAATGCAGGGTGAAGGACACGATCGTGCTCATGGGCGAGGCGCTCGTGATGCCGGTAAGGCGGAGCTGAACGAACGGCGCATGCGCATACTGCGCCATCATCGCAATGTCTCACCCGATCTTCGCGGCGCCGTTGTGGCGCTCGGCAATTTCGATGGCGTGCATCGCGGCCACCAGGCGCTGATTGCGGAAGCCCGGCGCATGGCCGCTGGCCTCGGCAAATCGCTCGCCGCGGTGGTGTTCGAACCGCAGCCGCAGGAATTCTTCCGCCCCGATGCGCCGCACTTTCGCCTGACGCCGTTCCGCGCCAAGGCGCATCTGCTCTCCCAGCAGAGAGTGGACGCGCTCATCGTGCTGCACTTCGACCGCGCGTTAGCGACGATGAGCGCGCAGGATTTCGTTCTGGAAATTCTGAAACAGGAACTTGCTGTGGCCCACGTCGTGGTGGGCGCCGACTTCCGTTTCGGCAGGGGCCGTGCGGGCGACGCTTCCGTGCTCGCCTATATGGGCGAGATGGAGGGGTTTGGTGTCACCATCTTCGAGCCGGTGGCCGATGAAGGCAGCCAGGCGAAAATCTCCTCCACCCGAATTCGCGAGGCGTTGAAAGCGGGCGACCCCGCCGAAGCGGCCCGCTTGCTCGGCCATTGGTGGGTGGCGGAAGGCCATGTGGGCGCGGGTGACGGGCGGGGCAAGGGCATCGGGTTTCCCACCGCCAACATCGGCTTCGAGTATGCGGTGGAACCCAAATTCGGCATCTATGCCGTGGCGGTGACCGTGGAGGAGAAGGAGACATACGACGGCGTGGCGAGCTTCGGCATCCGGCCCATGTTCCAGGTGCCGAAGCCGTTGCTGGAAGTGCACCTGTTCGATTTCGACGGCGAGCTCCATGGCAAGCACTTGGCCGTTTCTTTCATCGCCTATCTGCGCCCTGAACAGGATTTCGGAAGCCTCGACGCGCTGAAGGCGCAGATGGTGAAGGATGCAGAGGCGGCACGAGCCGCGCTGGCGGCTGCGCAAGTGCGAAGCTAGGCCATTCTGGACGCCAAATCGGCCCCCTGTTACTACCGCAACCCATGGCGAAGCCGGACGAATCACCCAAGCGCGATTACCGCGCCACGCTCTTCCTGCCCGCCACCGACTTCCCCATGAAGGCGGGGCTGGCCGAGGCCGAGCCCAAATGGCTCGCGCGCTGGGAGAAGATGGACATCTACGCGCGCCAGCGCGAAATGGGGAAGGGCCGCCCGCGTTTCGTCCTGCATGACGGGCCGCCTTACGCGAACGGCGACATTCACATCGGCACCGCGCTGAACAAGATCCTGAAGGATTTCGTCGTGCGTTCGCAAACCATGCTGGGCAAGGACGCGCCCTACGTTCCGGGCTGGGACTGCCATGGGTTGCCTATCGAATGGAAGATCGAGGAAGAGTACCGCGCCAAGGGCAAGTCGAAGGACGAAGTGCCGGTGGCGCAACTGCGCCGCGACTGCCGCGCGTTTGCGGATAAATGGATCGGCGTGCAGCGGGCGCAGTTCAAGCGGCTGGGCTGTATCGGCGACTGGGAGCGGCCTTACACGACGATGGATTTCCGCGCGGAAGCGGCCATCGTTTCCGAGCTGCACAAATTCGTCATGAACGGGCTCTTGTATCGCGGCTTCCGTCCGGTGATGTGGTCGGCGGTGGAGAAGACGGCGCTCGCCGAAGCCGAGGTCGAGTACCAGGAAAAAACATCACCAGCGATTTATGTGAAGTTTCCCGTCGTGAAGGGCGGGCCGAAAGTGGCCAGCATCGTCATCTGGACGACGACGCCGTGGACAATTCCGGGCAACCGCGCCATCGCCTACTCGCCGGAAATGACGTACGGCCTGTACGAAGTGGAAGACGTGCTGGAAAGCTCGCTCGCGCAACTTGGCGAAAAATTGCTGCTGGGCGACATGCTGGCTGCGCAAGTTGCTCAGCACATCAAGGCTTCGTTGCGTCGGATCGGCGATGTCAATGTTGATGGCCTGATCTGCGCGCATCCCTGGCGCGGGCAAGGTTTCGACTTTGACGTGCCGCTGTTCCCGGCAGAACATGTGACGGCGGATACAGGCACCGGCTTCGTGCACACCGCACCAGGGCATGGTGAGGACGATTTCAATTTGGGCCGCGCGCACAATCTGGAAATTCCGCAGACGGTAGACGAGGAAGGGAAATTCACCGAAGAAGCGAAACTGCCCTCGCTTATCGGCAAGCGCATCGTCACGCCCGATGGCAAGGACGGCGAAGCGAACGGGGCGGTCATCAAGGAGCTGATCGCCGCAGGCAAGCTGCTGTCAAAAAGTTCGTTCCGCCACCAGTATCCGCATAGCTGGCGCTCGAAAGCGCCGGTGATTTTCCGCGCCACCCCGCAATGGTTCGCGGCGATGGACAGTGTGTTCGAAGGTTCGAAAGGCAAAAGCCTGCGCCAGCTTGCCATGGCGGCGATCGGCGCCACGCGCTGGTATCCGCCGGCCGGCGAGAACCGCATCGGCGCGATGGTGGAAGGCAGGCCCGACTGGGTGCTGTCGCGCCAGCGCGCCTGGGGCGTTCCGCTCGCCGTGTTTGTCAGGAAGTCGGACGACATGACGCTGCTGCGCGATGAAAAGGTCAACGCTCGCATCCGCGACGCCTTTGCCAAGGAAGGCGCCGATACCTGGTTCGAATCGCCGCCTTCGCGTTTCCTCGGCAACGATCACAGCGTCGACGACTACGATCAGGTGAGGGACATTCTCGATGTCTGGTTCGATTCCGGCTCCACCTACGTTTTCACGGTCGAACAGCCGATCGACGCTGTCTGGCCGAAAGCCGAGCAGGCCGATCTGTATCTGGAAGGCTCGGATCAGCACCGCGGCTGGTTCCAGTCGTCGCTCCTGGAATCCTGCGGCACGCGGGGGCGCGCGCCCTACAAGGCCGTGCTCACGCATGGCTTCGCGCTGGACGAACAGGGCCGCAAGATGTCGAAGTCGCTGGGCAATGTCGTGTCGCCGGTGGCGGTTTCCGGCAAGCAGGGCGCGGAAATCCTGCGCCTGTGGGCGGCGAGTTCCGATTTCACCGAAGACCTGCGCATCGGCCAGGAGATCATCCAGGCCAACGTCGACGGCTACCGCCGCCTGCGCAATACGGTACGCTTTCTGCTTGCCAACCTGTCCGGCTTCGGCGAGGCGGAGTGCATCGCGCACGGCGAAATGCCCGAACTCGAACGCTTTGTTCTCGCGCGCCTGGCCGCACTCGATCACGACGTGCGCACGGGATACGAAGAATTCGACTTCAACCGTGTCTACACGACGCTGTTCAATTTCGCCACCAACGACCTTTCGGCGTTCTATTTCGATGTCCGCAAGGACGTCCTCTATTGCGACAGCAAATCATCGCTGCGCCGCCGCGCCGCGCGCACCGTGCTGGACGAGCTTTTCCGGCGTCTCGTCATCTGGCTCGCGCCCGTTCTCTGCTTCACTATGGAAGAAGCCTGGGTCACCCGTTTCGGCGCGAACGAATCCGTCCATCTGCAAACCGCGCCCGCGACGCCGAAGGACTGGGCCGGCGATGCGTTGCTCGAGAAATGGGAGCGAATCCGCGCGCTGCGCCGCGTGGTGACCGGCGCGCTGGAAGTTGAGCGTAAGAACAAGGTGATTGGCGCTAGCCTCGAAGCATCGCCCACACTGTTCGTCGAGAAGGACGCAGATGTCGTTCTTTTCAAGACGATGCCGCTGGCCGAACTTGCCATCACTTCCGATGCGAAGGTGGCCAAGGGCGCCGCGCCGGAAGGCGCCTTCCGGCTTCCCGACGTGTCCGGCGCGGCCGTCGTGTTCGCCCGGGCCAAGGGCGAAAAATGCGCGCGCTGCTGGATGATCCTTCCCGAAGTGGGCGAGGACAAGGCCCATCCCGATCTCTGCCGGCGCTGCATTGGGGCGCTTGCACAATGACGGGAATAAAAATCTTTCACCCTCCCCTTGAGGGAGGGTCGAACTCGGCGAAGCAAAAGCGAAGCCGAGTTCGGGGAGGGGTGAGAATACCCCCCACCGATTTTTTAGCTCGTGCGAAAAAATCTGCCTCCCCCTCAAGGGGGGAGGCGGGCGCGGAGGCGGGTTCGTGCGCGCAATAAAATTGGTCCCGCTTCGCTGGGGCGTGGGGGCCGCGGCGACGGCGTTGGCTGTCGATCAAGTCGTGAAGGCGCTGCTGCTGTATGGGCTCGGCCTGCGCGATTTCGGGGCGGGCGAAAACATTCCTGTTTTGCCCTTCTTCGATCTGGTGATGGTGTGGAACCGGGGCATTTCCTACGGCCTGTTCCAGTCCGAGGGGGTGGCCGGGACCGTGCTCTTAACCGTCTTCTCGCTCGCCGCGATCGCCGCGCTTACCTGGTGGCTTACGCGGACGGACCGGCGCTTTCCCGCCTTAGGTCTTGGCCTGATTATAGGGGGGGCCGCCGGCAATGTTATAGACAGAATACTGTACGGCGCCGTGGCGGACTTTTTTCACTTTCACGCCTTCGGCTATGACTGGTATGTGTTCAATGTCGCCGACGCGGCTATTACGATCGGCGTCATCGCCCTGCTTGCCGACACGTTCATGCCGCCCCGGCGGGAAAAGCCAGGAGTAAAACCATGAGTGCATGGAAATTGGCTGTTGGTTTTGTAGCCGTTTTGGGTCTTGCCGGATGCGAGACGGTGAAGGACTCCACAGGTGGGTCGAAGATGGCGCCCGATGAATTCGCAGTAGCGCCGAAAGCGCCGCTTGTCATGCCGCCCGATTTCAATTTGCGCCCGCCGAAGCCGGGGTCGCGCATGGCGAATCTTCCCGACCCGTCCGATCAGGCTCGCGCCAGCCTGTATCCCCATAACCCGGCCGCCGTTGCTGCCACTATCGAAGGCGGCTTCAGCGACGGCGAACGGCTGCTCCTCGCCTATGCCGGCGCGGCAAACGCCGATAATTCCATCCGCCAGCGCCTCGCTGCGGACGCGGGATACGAAGACCAGGGACCGGACTTCAGCGACAAGATTCTGTTCTGGCAGGCACCTGCCGATCAGGCTCAACCAGTGGACGCCGCCGCCGAGGCCGAGCGCCTGCGCAAGAGCGATGCCGGCGAGGCCGCCACGAACACGAGCACGACACAATAGGATTCATGTTGTTTCGCTCAGCAGCTTTTGCGGCCGCGCTTGCCGTGGCCGCCCTTTGGGTTTCGCCTGCGCCCGCGAAAATCGAACTGGCGCAATTCACCCTTTCCAACGGCATGCAGGTGGTAGTGATCCCCGACCGCCGTGCGCCAGTTGTCACCCACATGCTGTGGTACCGCGTTGGCGGCACGGACGACCCCAGGGGCCACTCGGGCCTTGCGCACTTCTTCGAGCACCTGATGTTCCGCGGCACCAAAACAGTGCCGCCGGGCGAAATGTCCAAGATCGTCGCGCGCAACGGCGGCCAGGACAACGCTTTCACCACGCACGACTACACGGCCTATTTCCAACGCGTCGCCAGGGACAAGCTGCCGCTGATGATGGAACTGGAGGCGGACCGGATGATCAATTTGAATCTCTCGGAAAAAAACGTCGTCACCGAGCGTTCCGTAGTGCAGGAGGAGCGGCGCTCGCGCGTGGACAGCGATCCCACGTCGCAATTGCAAGAGCGCATGATGGCGGAACTCTACCTTCCGCACCCCTATGGGCGGCCTGTGATCGGCTGGGCGAAGGAAATCGCAAAGATCGGGCGCAAGGAAGCGATTGCCTACTACACGCATCACTATGCGCCCAACAACGCTATTCTGATTGTGGTTGGCGATGTCACGCCGTCAGCGGCGCTGAAACTCGCCCAAGAAAGGTACGGACGCGTGCCGAAGCGCGAGCTCGCCGCGCGCACCGCCGTGCCGCAACCGCCGCGCCGGTCGGAATCGCGCATGACCATGACGCATCCGGATGTGCGTCTGCCGATTTTCATGTGCATGTACCGGGTGCCGAGTTACCGCACCGCCCAGCGCGGCGCCGCGGAATCGCTCGAGCTGCTGGCCGAAATTCTCGGCGGCGGCACGGCCAGCCGGCTCTATCAATCGCTGGTCGTAAAGAAGAAGGTCGCCGTGACGGTGGGCGCCTGGTACAGCGGCTATACGCGCGATGCGGCGCAGTTCGGTGTGTATGCTTATCCGCGCGAGGACGTTTCCCTGGCAGAGGTGGAAAAAGCGGTGGACGAAGTCCTCGCGGCAATTGGTGCGGCCCCTCCGGATGCAGAGGAATTCGCCCGCGCCAAGACCAAACTCGTGGCCCAGGCAATCTATTCGCGCGACAACCAGGCCGGTTTGGCCAACATCTACGGCGCGGCGCTCGCCATCGGCCTCACGCCGAAAGATGTCGATGAGTGGCCGAACCGGATCGAGGCGGTACCCCGCAACGCGCCGCAGGCGGCTGCGCGCAACTATCTCGTAAGACGGGAGTCGGTAACCGGCTGGTTGTTGCCGCGTGAAAGATGATGTGCACAGTCCAAATCCCAAACGCTGCGCGTTTCGACTTACTCGCAAGGCGGAGCTTAAAGGCAATCGTTGCCGCATTTGTGCTCATTGCCGGGCTGCTCTCGATCCCGTCAGCCGCATTCGCCATTACGGTGCAAACCGTGCCTGCGCCTACGGGCATGGATGTGTGGCTCTCGGAAGAACATTCGCTTCCGATGATTGCCGTTTCGGTTTCGCTTCCGGCAGGTTCGGCATACGACCCGAAAGGCAAGGAAGGACTTTCGGCGCTCACCGCCTCGCTGTTGGACGAGGGCGCGGGCGATTTGGATGCCGTCGCCTTCCGGCGCGCACTTGAGTCGCGTGCCATCCGCTTCAGCGCGTCGGCGGAGCGCGACTATGTCATCGTCAGCATGCAGACGCTGAGCGCGCACCGGAATGAGGCGTTCCGGTTGCTCGGCCTTGCCCTGATGCGCCCGCGCTTCGATGCCGACGCAATCGATCGTATGCGCTCGGCGATTCTCGCTTCGCTCCGCTCGGACGAGGAGGATCCCTCGACCGTGGCGGCAAAGGCGTGGTACCGCGCATATTTTGGCACGCACCCTTATGCGCATGACGACGATGGGACGCCGGAAGGGCTGAAGGCGGTCACGGCAGAAGACATCCGTGCATTCACCAAGGCGCATCTTGTACGAGGCGGCGCCAAGGTATCGGTTTCGGGCGACATTACGCCCGGTGCGCTTGCGAAAGTTATGTCGGAAGTGTTCGGACCCTTGCCTTCGCAGCCGCCGCCGCCCACGCCAAAGCCGGAGCGGGTGGGTGCTGCGGGAACGAAAATTCTTCCGCTGAATATTCCGCAGCCGGCGGCGGTGTTCGGCTTTTCGGGGCCCAAACGCGCCGATCCCGATTTCATTCCCACCTATGTTGCCAACTACATCTTCGGCGGCGGCGGGTTTTCTTCGCGTCTGATGAATGAAGTGCGCGACAAGCGTGGCCTTACCTACGGCATATTCACCGGCGTGACGGACTATCGCGCCGCAGGCATTGTCGTAGGCCGCGTGGAAAGCGACAAGGCGACGATTTCCGAGGCTTTGGACGTTGTGCGCTCGGAACTGGTGCGTTTCGCGCGCGACGGCGCGTCGGAAAAGGAGCTGGCCGATGCGAAAACCTATCTGATCGGATCCTTTCCACTCAGCTTCGATTCAAATGTGAGGATGGCTGCCACTTTGAACGGTTTTCAGCGCGTTGGCCTGGGCGCGGACTACGTCGAAAAGCGCAACGCACTGGTGGGGGCGGTGACGCTGGAGCGGGTAAATGCGGTCGCAAAGAAATACTTCGATTCTTCGCGGCTGACCGTCGTAGTGGCCGGAACGCCCGCCAAGCCGAAAGCATCCGTCCCCAAAGGCACGCCGTCCGAACTCCAGCGGCCAAAATCGCGGCAGCGTTAGGGATTTCGCGGGTCATTTTTGCAGGGAAAACGTTTTAAGGTTGCGATCGGCGGAATCACTCCATGATGCAGCTTCCCTACAGCGTCTCGCTCGACCTGGCACTTAACGGTGCGGGCGCGCCGCCGCGCGCGGCGTACGAAGAGGCGCTGGGCGAGGCGAAGCACGCGCTTGGAAATTTCCAGCAGGTCAAGCCGGAGCTGCTCACAGCGCTCAGATGCGACGACGATCTTGCCGTGGCGGCGCAGGCCGCCGAAGCTCTGAAGCGCCACGCGACCGACATTTTCATTCTCGGCACAGGCGGCTCGAGCCTGGGCGCGCAGGCGCTGGCCGGGCTCATTCCCTTCGGGCACATGGCAACGGTGCGGCTCTTCGCTTTCGACAATCTGGACGCCAAGACCTTCGCCGATGCGCTGGCCGTCTGCGATCCCAAGACGACGCATTTTCTTGTCATCTCGAAATCGGGCTCCACTCCGGAAACCTTGATGCAGGCGCTCGCCGCCGCTGACCTGGTCAAGCATCACCGCGAACGTCACATCGGCGAGCGCTTCCTTGTCATAACCCAACCCGGCGCGAGCCCGCTTCGCCGCTTTGCCGAGGCCATCGGCTGCCCGGTGCTTGATCATCCGGCTGGAATCGGCGGACGCTTTTCGGTCCTCACGATCGTCGGGCTGTTGCCCGCCATCCTGATGGAGCTGGATGTAAAGGCGGTGCGCGAAGGCGCGCGCGCGGCGCTTGCCGATCCCGGGCATGCCATCGCGGGCGCCGCACTGCATTTCGCGCTGAGCGAGGCGGGCAGGCTGCGCGAATCGGTATTGTGGTCCTATGACGACCGGCTGAAGACCTTTGGCGTTTGGTGGCGGCAGCTCTGGGCGGAAAGCCTGGGAAAGAACGGCAAGGGTTCCACGCCCGTGGCCGCGCTCGGGCCCGTGGACCAGCACAGCCAGTTGCAACTTTTCCTCGAGGGTCCTGGAGGCGCGCTCTTCACCGTCATTGCCGGCGAAACTGGGGGCAAAGGCCCCGTGGCGCCGAAGGAAGAGGCCGAAATGCTCGGGCTCACCTATCTCGCAGGACGCACCATGGGCGATCTGGCGGCCGCCGAGGCGCGCGCTACGGCCGAAACGCTCGCGAATCGGGGCCGTCCGGTGCGGCGCATTCATGTCCCACAGATAAATGAAGCCGCGATGGGCGCTCTCTTCATGCATTTCATGCTGGAGACGATCATCATGGGGCGGCTGATGCGAATCGACCCGTTCGATCAGCCGGCCGTAGAAGAGGGCAAGGTGCTGGCGCGCGCCTATCTGGAGGGCAAGCGTTGACGGCGGAACCCGCACGCGAATTTCAGCGCAGGAAGATCCGCAGGCTCGCCGAAGGCACGGTGAACCGGATCGCCGCCGGCGAGGTGGTGGAGCGGCCGGCCAGCGCGGTGAAGGAACTGATCGAAAACTCGCTCGACGCCGGCGCCACGCGCATTGCGGTTACGGTCGCCGATGGCGGCGCTGCGCTCGTGCTGGTGGAAGACAATGGCGAAGGCATGGACGCGGACGAGCTGCGCCTGGCCATTGAACGCCATGCCACGTCCAAGTTGGCATTGAGCGAAAGCGGCGAGGACGATCTCGGCCACATCGAAACGCTCGGCTTTCGCGGCGAGGCGCTGCCCTCCATCGGCGCCGTGGCGCGGCTGTCGCTCACCAGCCGCACGCGCACGGGTGAAGGGCACACGATTCGCGTGGAAGGAAGCCTGGCGGATGGCCCGTTTCCCGCCGGGTTTTTGAGCGCGGGCCAAAGCGGCACCCGCGCGGAAGTGCGCGATCTCTTTTTCGCCATGCCCGCGCGGTTGAAATTTTTGAAATCCGTGCGTTCCGAGTCCTTGGCCGTGCTGGAAGTGGTACGCCGCCTTGCCATGGCTCGGCCCGATGCGGCGTTTACGTTGATCGAGGACGGCCGCGAGGTTCTGCGGCTTCCAGCTGAGGACGGTCTTTTCGAAGCGCAGCAGCGCAGGCTTTCGCGCATCATGGGACGCGAGTTCGGCGAAAACTCCGTTCCCGTGAACGCCGAACGCGAAGGCTTGCGCGTCACGGGCTTTGCCGGGCTTCCGACCTACACGCGTGCGAACGCGCAGTTGCAATTCCTGTTCGTGAACGGGCGGCCCGTACGCGACCGGCTACTGGTTGGCGCCGTGCGCGGGGCCTACGCCGATTTCATGCCGCATGACCGCTTTGCGGCGCTGGCCCTGTTCGTGGAGTGCGCCCCGGCTTTTGTGGACGTGAATGTGCATCCCGCAAAAACCGAGGTCCGCTTCCGCGATCCCGCGCTGGTGCGCGCGCTCATCGTCACTGCGCTGAAGTTGGCTCTGCACAGTGCGGGACATCGCGCCGCCAACACGATCTCGACCGCGGCCATCGCCGCGTTCCGCCGGCCCGAGTCCCGCGCGCACGCGCCCAGCCCTGGCCTTACCGACGAGAGCCGCAAATTCCAGGCGCCGTTGTTTCAGGATGCACCGGCACCCTTAGTGCAGCGCAACGTACCGGGCGAAGGCGAGGCCGAGCCCGCCGTTGAACACCCCCTGGGTGTCGCACGGGCGCAATTGCACGAGACCTATATCGTGGCGCAGACGCCGGACGGCGTCGTGTTCGTGGACCAGCATGCGGCGCACGAACGCGTCGTACATGAGCGCCTCAAGCGCGCGCTGGAATCCGGCGCCGTCAAGCGCCAGCCGCTGCTGATTCCCGAGGTGGTGGAACTGGACGAGAGGGCGGCCGCGCGCCTGCTTATGCACGCCGAAGAGCTGATGAAATTCGGCCTGGTGGTGGAAGGCTTCGGCCCCGGCGCCGTATTGGTGCGCGAGACGCCTGCGCTGCTGGGCGAGCTCGACGCCGGGCGGCTCATCCGCGATTTGGCAGACGAGCTCGCCGAAAGCGATGCGGCGCTTTCTCTGAAGGAACGCCTCGATCACGTCTGCGCCACCATTGCCTGCCACGGCAGCGTGCGCGCAGGCCGCCGGCTCAACGCCGACGAAATGAACGCGTTGCTGCGCGAAATGGAATCCACACCCCACACCGGCCAGTGCAACCACGGCCGGCCGACGCACGTAGAACTGAAACTCGCCGATATCGAGAAGCTCTTCGGCCGCCGCTAGCCCCCTCCGCCTCCCCCGGATTAAATCCGGGGTCGGCACCTCCCCCAAAAGGGGGAGGATGATCTGAAGTCCGAAATCGGAAATCGGAAGCCGGAAATTGTTTTCTGATCTCTGATTTCCGAATTCTGATTCATCCTCCCCCACTGGGGGAGGTGGTCGCGTAGCGGCCGGAGGGGGCTTATGTTGCAAGCAAAATCACTACCCGTGTATCGCCATAAACGCGGCTGTCGAGAGTTTGTAATCCGTCCGTAGGAGGAATTGTTTCATCCTCCGCAATCTCCGCCACGATAATGGCATCGGGTGCAAGCCAGCTGCCGTCGCGCAATGACGCAAGCGCCTGCGGAATAAGGTTTTTACGGTAAGGCGGGTCGAGAAAAGCGAGCTTGAACGGTTGATCGAGGCGGCGCTCGCCCAGATGCGTTGCATCGCGCCGCCAGATCTTGGTGACGCCGGTGAGGCCCAGCGCCTCCACGTTTTCGCGGATGAGCGCGCGGCTTTCGGCGTGATCGTCCAGGAACAGGCAGAATGATGCGCCGCGCGACAGCGCCTCGATGCCCATGGCGCCAGTGCCGGCGAACAGATCGATGACGCGCGCGCCTGGAAGCGTGAAACCGGCGCCGAAATCATTGTGGGCGAGAATGTTGAAGATGGCCTGGCGCACCTTGTCCGATGTGGGCCGCACGCGCGCATCGCCGGATGTTTTCAGCGCGCGCCCGCCATATTTTCCCGCCGTCACCCGCATGGATCGCACATTGTCATTTCCAACGAGCCGCGGAAACCCAAAGTCCGCCATCCCTCGCGGATGCGTTTCCCGCGGAAATTAGTCCAAAAAAAATTTATCAGGGGGTCTTGCAGCGCGGCGCTGCTCACACCAAATACCCTATATCCAGCGAAGAGCGCCCGGAGCGAAGGGCGGGACCGGAAACGGGCCCCGCCCTTTGTTTTTCGCGCGCCCGCATTTTGTCGGCGCGGGGCGTTCCAAAAAAATTTTCGGGGATTTCAAGCCCCCTAGGGGCGCCGTTTCGCCCGGGAGCGGACGGGCCATAAGGCAGCAGGTTTGCAAGTAATGGTAACTTTGATGCGACGATGAACGACTTTTTATTTCGCGTTTTGCCGGTGGGCGGTATAGGTCTGCCCGCATGTCCGTAAACCGCATTTTTCTCGTTGCCGCATTCGCGAGTGTGTATGCCGTGGCCGGCGCGCACGCGCAGAGCCCGATCGACAACAAGCCCAAAGTCCATGCCAGCCTGATCGCAGAGCGCGACGGCGTTGCGCCGGGCGGCGAGGTGACGGTCGCGCTGCGCGAGGTCATCCGTAAGAACTGGCACACCTACTGGAAAAACCCGGGCGATTCGGGCGAGCCCACCCGCATCACATGGACTCTGCCGCCGGGCTGGAAGGCGGGAGAAATCCAATGGCCGTACCCGGAGCGCCTTCCGGTCGGCCCGCTGATGGATTTCGGCTACTCGGACGAGGTGGTGCTGCTCGTTCCGCTCACGGCGCCCGCGGACGCAAAGCCCGGCGAGCGCGCACGCATCGTGGCCGATGCCATGTGGCTTGTGTGCGAGGAAGTGTGCATCCCGGAAGAAACGCAACTCTCGCTCGATCTCAAAATCGAATCGGCACAGCCGCCGCCCAATCCCGAATGGACGGGGTTCTTTGCGCGGGCACGCTCGTTTCTGCCGCAGCCCTCGCCCTGGCATGCAACATACAGCGCGGACAACGACAGGTTCATGCTTTCGATCGAATCGGAAGACCTGGCGCAGGCGCGGCCGCGCGAAGCTTTCTTCTTTCCCGCCGAGGACGGCGCGATTTCCAATCCCGCGCCGCAACGGCTTTCGGTCACCAATTCTGGGATAACGCTTTCCACCAAAGCGGGGTGGAAGCTTTCCACGCCGCAAAGCCGCGCAACGGCGGGCGCCGTTTCCGGCGTCGTCGTCATGACGGGCGTGGACGGGCGCAAAGATGCCATCGAGTTGACGGCCCGGCCCGGCCCCGCGCTCGCGGGCGGCACGGAAATCGGATTGGGAATAGCCATTCTGTTTGCGTTTTTTGGAGGCCTCATTCTCAACCTTATGCCCTGTGTGCTGCCGGTGCTTTCCATCAAGGCGCTGGCCTTTGCCGGGAAGGGCGGGGCGAAATCCGCGCACCGCGAGGCGCTCGCCTATGGCGCGGGCGTCGTCCTCACCTTTGCAGTGCTTGCCGCGTTCATCATCGCGCTTCGCGCGGGCGGCGAAATCATCGGCTGGGGGTTTCAGCTCCAGGAGCCCATGGTGGTCGCGGGCTTCGCGCTGCTGATGTTTGCCGTGGGCCTCAACCTGTCCGGCGTGTTCGAGATCGGCGCCGCCATTTCCAATTTCGGCGAGCATCTGGTCCGCCACGGTGGCGCCGTCGGAAGTTTCTTCACCGGCATGCTGGCGGTAGCGGTGGCGGCGCCATGCACGGCGCCCTTCATGGGCGCGGCGATGGGCTTTGCGCTGACACAGCCGGCGGGCATTTCGCTTGCGGTATTCATCGCGCTCAGCCTTGGCTTCGCCGCGCCCTTCGTGGCGCTCGGATTCTCGCCCGGTTTGATCCGCCTCTTGCCCAAACCGGGCGCATGGATGGAAACGCTGCGCCAATTCCTCGCCTTTCCCATGTACGCAACTGCGATCTGGCTCGCCTGGGTGTTGAGTCTGGAAGCAGGGCTGAATGCGCTCACCGCGCTGCTTGCGGCGGCGCTCGCAATGGGCTTCGCGTTCTGGGCGTTCGGCGTTGCGCAAAAGCGCCAGGGTCGCGCGCGAATGATGGGATTTGCCGCCGCGCTCGCCGGCCTATTGGCAGCGGCTGCGCTCTTGCCCGAAGCGGGAGAGGGCAAACCCGCCGAGGCCGGACAGGCGGGCCTTATACCCTCCGAGCCTTACAGCGCCGCAAAACTTGCCGACTTTCGCGCGGAAGGCAGGCCTGTATTCGTCAATGCGACTGCGGCCTGGTGCATTACCTGTCTGGTGAACGAGCGCGTTGCGCTTCAGCAACAGGCGGTGGCGGACATCTTCCGCCGCAACAACGTTGCCTATCTGCTGGCGGACTGGACCAACCGGAACCCCGAGGTCACGCAATTGTTAACCCGGTACGGTCGTTCCGGCGTGCCACTTTATCTATATTTTCCGCCGCGAGGCGATGCGGTTGTGCTTCCGCAAATCCTCACGGAAAGTATCATCCGTTCGACCCTCGAAGGTGGGCAGGGAGAGGAGAACACACCATGACGCGTAATTTCCTTCTATCGTGCGCCTCTGCGGCAATGCTTGCGTTCGGCGCCTCCGCATTTGCGGCCACGACCGGCGCTCCCGCGCCGCAATTCACCGGCACGGATTCCAACGGCGCCACGCACAGCCTCGGTGATTACAAGGGTAAGACCGTGATCCTGGAATGGACGAATGCGGAGTGCCCGTATGTGAAGAAGCATTACGGCACGAAGAACATGCAGAGCCTGCAGACCGACACCTCCGAGGACGGCATCGTGTGGCTGACCGTGAATTCCCAGGCGCCCGGCAAACAGGGCTATGTCACACCCGAAGAGCAAAACCAGATCACGAAGCAGGCCGGCGCGCACCCCACGGCGGTGCTGCTCGATCCCGACGGCAAAATCGGTGAGGCCTACAGCGCAAAAACGACGCCCCACATGTACGTCATCGACGCGTCGCAAACGCTGGTCTACCAGGGCGCCATCGACGACAAGCCGACCGCGGACTGGGATTCGGTCAAGGGAGCGAAAAACTACGTGCGCCAGGCCCTGTCGGAGATGAAAGCGGGCAAGCCCGTCAGCCAGGCGGAGACGACGGCTTACGGCTGCGCGGTCAAGTACGGAAGCTGACGCCAGGCTTATTGCAGCTTGCGATGCGCGTGCAGGCGTGAAGGACCGCCGCCTCTTCCTGGCGGCGGGTTCGTGCGCCATCCGTCCCTCAGGAAGGCGTCAGGCGACGAAACTTCCGCGAACATAAGTGTGCGTACCGCGCGTGAAAACACGGTCTGTGGATAGAATCTGACCAGGCTCGTAGCTCGGGCCCGTTTTCATTTTTGCATATAGTGGCCCAAGGTCGCGATAGGTTTCGCGGAACAGTTGCTCAAACGAGTCGATGACAAAATAGAGCTGCTGGAAATCACAGCGCTGATACTCGGTGCGCATGACACGCTCGAGATCGAACGCGATCCGGTCCGGCGAGGGGCTGTCGAGACAGAAAATCGACTCCGCATTCGACGACACGATGCCAGAGCCGTAAATTTTCATGCCGCCTGCCGTGCCGATCAGCCCGAATTCCACCGTGTACCAGTAAAGCCGCGCGAGATGCGCCATGCCGTCAAACTCCTTCAACGCGCGCAGGCCGGCCTTGCCGTAATGTTGCATGTATTCCGAGAACACGGGATGCGCCAGCATCGGCGAATGACCGAATACGTCGTGGAACACGTCTGGCTGGTTGATGTAGTCGAGTTCGTCCGGCGGGCGGATGAAGCGGCCTGCCGGAAAGCGCCGGTTGGCAAGATGCTCGAAGAAGATGTGGTCGGGTACGCGGCAGGGCACGGAAACGATGCGCCAGCCGCTGCGCCGTTCGAGCTCGTCGCTGGTGCGTTCGAAATGCGGAATGCGGTCTTCGCTAAGCCTCAGGCCCTTCAGCCCCTCGAAGAACTCGTTGCAGGCGCGGCCTTTCAGAAGCTCGACTTGATGGCGGTACAACGAGCGCCACACGCCGTGCTGCACTTCGTCGTAATTCTCCCAGAATTGCGGCACCGTGAAATCGTCGCCGATGTCTGGGATGCGCGCGCGCATCTCCTCCAGCGTGGGCGTCGTCTTGTGCGGGTCTTCCATTGACTACGCGGCGTGACTTCCGCTGACGTAGGAACGGTCGCCGCGATGAAGCACGCGGTCCGTTTTCAGCGCGTCGCCGGGCTTGTAGGTCGGCCCCGTGCGCAGCCGCCCATAGATGGGTGCGAAGTCCTGATAGGTGTCGTTGAAGAGTTGTTCGAAGGACTCGATGACGAAATACGTCTCCTGGAAATCGTCGATGCGGTAGTCGGTCCGCATTACGCGTTCGAGATTGAAGGCGATGCGGTTGGGCGAAGGGCTTTCGAGGCTGTATATCGATTCCGCCTTCGACGAGACGATGCCCGACCCGTAGATGCGCATGCCGCCCGGGTTGTTGATAAGTCCGAATTCAACCGTGTACCAGTAAAGGCGGGCAAGCTGTTTCAGCATGCCGAACTCTTTCATCGCGCGCTGGCCGCCCTTGCCATAGGCCTGCATGTAATCGCCAAAGATCGGGTGCGCCAGCATGGGCACATGGCCGAAGAAGTCGTGGAAGATGTCGGGCTCCTCGATGTAGTCGAGCTGGTCGGGGCGGCGGATGAAACGCCCGGCGGGAAACCGCTTGCCCGCCAGGTGATCGAAGAAAATGTCGTCGGGCACGAGCGAGGGCACCGCCGCCACCCGCCACCCGGTCATCGCCTCGAGTGTGTCGCTGATGCGCTCGAGGTCCGGGATTTTCTCGCCGTTCAGATGCAGCGCCTTCAGCCCGCTCAGATATTCGTCGCATGCGCGGCCGGGGAGAATCTTCTCCTGGCGGCGGAAGAGCGTGCGCCAAACTTCGTGTTCGGCTTCGCTGTAGGTCTCCCATTTCTGGTCGATCGTGTAGTCGGGCCGGATGTCCGGATAATCCTTGCGTAAGGCTTCGAGCGTTGGCGCCGCCATCGCGTCCTCCTTGCCCCGCCAGTCTGGATTCGCTCTAGGCTACCGCGCCCGCGAAGCGATGGGTAGCGTTATTGCGGTCGCCTGCCACATTGCAGTGTTGCATTGCGCCGCGGGCCCGCATTATGACACCCCATTGCCCGGCGGCGGAGCTAGAGTAACGGAACTGCGCTGCCCCTTCGCGCGTAACCCTTCCTTGAGGATTGCAATGAGCGTGTTCGAGTCGGTCGATTTCGACCACCACGAAACAGTCGCCTTTTTCGACGATCAGCACTCAGGCCTCAAATCAATAGTCGCACTTCATTCGACAGTGCTCGGCCCCGCATGCGGCGGGTGCCGCATGTATCCCTACTCGAACGGCGAAGACGCGCTCACCGACGTGCTCCGGCTTTCGCGCGGGATGAGCTACAAGAACGCGATGGCCGATTTGCCGTTGGGTGGTGGCAAGGCGGTGGTGATTGGCCACGCCGCGAAAGACAAGACGGAAGCAAAGCTGCTTGCCTTCGGCCGCGCCGTCGAGTCGCTCGGCGGCCGCTACATCACTGCCATGGATGTCGGCATAAAGCAGGCCGACCTTCTCGTTATCGCGCGCGCGACCAAATACGCGGCAGGCTACGATCAGCCGGGCAAGACGGGCGGCGATTCCGCGCCGTTGACTGCGCTTGGCGTTTTTCTCGGGCTGAAAGCCGCGGTGAAACACGGCCTGAAAACCGATCGGCTGAGCGGATTGCGCGTCGCAATTCAGGGCGTCGGCAAAGTCGGCATGCGCGTGGCGGCGCAGCTACATGCCGAGGGAGCAAAACTCACCATCGCCGATCTGAACGCAAACGCGGCACGCGAAGGCGCAGAAAAGTTTGGGGCGGCGATCGTGGGCATTGACGAAATCGTAACGGCCGATTGCGATGTGCTTGCGCCTTGCGCTCTCGGCGCAATACTCAACGACAAAACGGTTCCCGCGTTAAAAGCGAAGGTCGTTGCCGGCGGTGCGAACAACCAGCTCGAACGCGACCACCACGGCGCCATGCTGCGCGACCGCGGCGTGTTATACGCGCCAGATTACGTCATCAACGGCGGCGGCGTGATTTGCGTGGCAGGCCAGATATTCGGCTGGAGCGACGCGGAAATCGAACGCCGCGTGCGCGGAATCCCCGACACGCTCGCGCGCATCTTTGTGCGCGCGGACGCGGAAGGCAGGCCTCCCAACGTTATTGCCGACAGCATGGCGCGAGAGCGCCTGGCACGCCGCCAGGCAGCTCCGGCGAAAATGGCGGCACTTGGCTAGGGCGCTCCGCCGGACGGGAACATGACCGGCCAAAGGCCGACGATCCCGACGAAGATCAGATAGATCGCGACCAGGAAGTTCAGCAGCCGCGGCACGAACAAGATCAGAATTCCGAAAACCAGCGCAACTGCCGGCGCGATGACGGTCATATCAACGTCAGCAAAATTCTCTGGCATGATGTCCCTCCCTGGAACGCAGGCTTGAGCGCCCCAAAACCACGCGAGAGGCGAAGGTTAGCGCATCGGATGCGAAAAATGGAGCCACAGTACGCCGATTTTTGCGCGCCCAACCGCGTCTGGGGCCTGTAAATCCCTTAGGCTTAACGAATTAATTCGGGCCTCTCATGCCGTCGAACAACGATGCGATCTGGCGACTTCTATAAATCGCGGCTTATAGGCGGCCTTTCCAGGAACACCTTTCTACTCGCATTCGCGAGTCTGTTCGCCGACATCTCGTCGGAAATGCTTTATCCGGTGCTTCCGGTTTTTCTGACGCAGACCATGCACGCCGGCGGCAGCATCGTCGGTCTCATCGAAGGCATCGCTCACGCCGCACAAAACATCGTTCAGGGTTTTTCCGGTTGGCTGTCGGACAGGTTCGGCCGCCGGAAATCCATCGCCCTGGCAGGATACGCCCTGTCGGCGCTGGCCAAGCCGTTGATCGGCTTTTCCGCGGTCTGGCATGCCGTTTTGGCCGCGCGGTTTTTGGACCGTTTGGGTTCCGGAACGCGCTCGGCGCCGCGCGACGCGCTGGTGGCCGCCTCGGCGCAGGAGGCACATCGCGGCAAGGCGTTCGGCCTCGAAGGCATCGGCGACAATCTGGGCGCTTTTCTCGGGCCGCTGCTCGCCGTTGCCTTGCTGGCGTATTTCGCTTTCGAGATTCGGGACGTTTTTTTCTTTGCCTTCATTCCCGGAGTGCTTGCTTTCCTTATGGTGCTACTCGTGCGCGAGAGGCGGCAATCGCAACCTGCCGGCGCAGTGAGCGATGTCAGCCTGCGGCGATTCCCCAGGGCCTACTGGAAATACCTCTTGGTCGCCGCGGTGTTCGGAATCGGTAACTCAAGCAATGCGTTCATTATTCTTCTGGCGACCAGTGCGGGGATGTCGCTCAGCGACACCATTCTGGTATATGCCGCTTTCAATCTTGTGGCGGCGTTGATTTCCTATCCTGCCGGCGCGCTTTCCGACCGGAAAGGACGAAAGCTAGTCCTTTCCGGCGCCTTCGCCGTTTTCTTTTTCAGTTACGCCGGCTTCGCGCTGAGCGGAAATCTCGTTCTTATTTCCCTGCTGTTCGTTCTCTACGAAATATATCAGGGGGTTTTCCGCGCTGTCGGCAAGGCGCTGGCGACGGACCTCGTGACCGAGGCGATGAGGGCAAGCGCAATCGGATATTACAGCGCGACAGTTGGGCTGACCGGACTGGCCGCGAGCGTTATCGCAGGGCTGTTATGGGATCACGTCAGCCATGCGGCCGTATTCTACTATGGCGCGGCGACGGCCGTTGCGGGAACAGTGCTGCTGCTATGGCTCGTTCCGTCCGACGCGCGCCAAGCGGGGAACGGTGCCGCAGGACAGAATTGAACTGTCGACCTACCCCTTACCAAGGGGTTGCGCTACCACTACGCTACTGCGGCACGCCTGGGGGCTCGGAAAGCCGCCCCAGGGACGGCTGCTATAGCTTATAGGGCACCCACGCGGAAGAGCGAGGGCCATGAAGCAAACTCAGGCGCGCAAGGAGCGGCTCGCGGCGGCGCTGCGCGAGAATCTGAAACGGCGGAAGGCGCGCGCCCGCGCGTTGGCACAACAGGGCGAAAAGCACGCCGGCGAAGCCGCCGAAGAGCCGCGCCTTAGTCCCGAAACAGCCACGAACCGGCGCCAAGATAAATAGCAACGCGCTCGGGGCGTGAACGGCACTTCGTTCTGTTCTGCAGCGATTGCAGGGATTACAACAAAGCGCCCGTTAGGCGTTGTCGGGGTGTCATGGATCGTATTCGGGTCAGGGGCGGAAAGCAGCTGGCGGGGGAAATCCCGATCAGCGGCGCCAAGAACGCCGCCCTTCCTCTGATGGCGGCGGCGCTGCTCACGAGGGCGCCACTCACGCTCACGAACGTGCCCAATCTTGCCGATATCGCCTTCATGGCCGATCTGCTGCGCGGCCTCGGCGTGCGCGTGGAGTGGACGCGAAGCACGGGCGCAGGCGACGGCGGACGCATAACGCTCGTAGCGGGAGGCGACGTCGAAACGGGGGCGCCTTACGACGTAGTGCGAAAAATGCGCGCAAGCTTTCTCGTGCTGGGGCCGCTGCTCGCACGCGCTCGCCACGCGAAGGTTTCGCTTCCTGGCGGCTGCGCTATCGGCACCAGGCCCGTGGATTTCCATCTGAAGGGCCTGGAAGCGCTGGGGGCACAAATCGAGCTTGCCGACGGCTATGTGATCGCGCGCGCGCCCGAGGGGCTCAAGGGCGCGACATTCGAATTTCCCAATGTGACGGTCGGCGGCACGGAAAACATGCTTATGGCCGCGTCGCTGGCGGAAGGCGAAACCGTGCTGATGAACGCGGCACGCGAGCCAGAAATCGAGGATCTCGGCCACTGCCTGATTGCGATGGGGGCGCAGATTTACGGTCTTGGCACGTCGCAGATCATCGTCCAGGGCGTGCGCGAGCTGGACCACACTACACATGCCGTAATCCCTGACCGAATAGAAACCGGCACTTATGCCATAGCCGCCGCGCTTGCGGGCGGCGAAGTCGAGCTGCTCGGCGCAAGGCGCGATCACATCGGCGCACTGGTCCCAATACTCGAGCGTTCGGGCACGAGCGTGACCGTCACCAATCGCGGGGTTGCGGTGGCGCGCAACGGCGCCAGGCCATTTGCCGCCAACATTATGACCGAGCCCTATCCCGGCTTTCCGACAGATCTCCAGGCGCAATATATGGCGCTGATGGCGACGGCCGACGGCGTGTCAAACATCCGCGAGACGATTTTCGAGAACCGTTTCATGCATGTGCCGGAGCTGATGCGCATGGGCGCCAACATTCATATCGAGGACGACACCGCCGTAGTTACGGGCGTCGAGTCGCTCAACGGCGCACCTGTCATGGCCACGGATCTGCGCGCCTCGGTATGTCTTGTGCTTGCGGGCCTCTCCGCGCATGGCGAAACCGTGGTGTCCCGCGTTTATCATCTCGACCGCGGGTTCGAACACATCGAAGAGAAACTCGGCGGCTGTGGCGCCGACATCGAACGGCTCAGGGCATGACGAAAACGGGACCTGTGCTGCTCGCCCAGGACGAGGAGGATCTCAAGATCGTCTCGGCCCAATTGCAGGATGCAGTAGCGCATGTGGGCGAGCTTGTCTTTCTGCCGCGATCGCGCCGCTTCGCCGCCTTGTTCAATCGCTTCCGCTGGGAAGACTGTGCGGACGCGAAGGGCAAGAATCTGCGTGTGCGCGCCGGCCTGCATTTCGACGGCGTCCTGAGCGCGAAGTCGTACATGCTTCGCCGAGAAGATCCCATGGCCGTCGTCGAATTGCTTGCGATCCAGTTTGTTCCGGGCGAAGAGGGCGCGGGCACGATCGAGCTTCTCTTTGCCGGCGGCGGCGCGATCCGGCTTGAGGTAGAGTGCATCGATGCCAGCCTGCGCGACATCAGCGGCCCCTGGCCCGCGGTCGGCCGCCCGAAGCACGAGACGACGGGCACAGGCGAGTGAAGGAAACAACGGCGAAGCAGGACTCCAGTTTCCGCATCTGCCGCATTGCGCTTGACGAACATTCGCTCTCGCGGCGCACGCACGAAATTGGGCGCGAGCGCGATATCGCCATCCGTGATCTGCTGGAAGGAAACTATTTTCGTCCGCGGGGATCGCAGCGCGGACCCTATCACCTCGAACTTGCGATCGCCGAGAACAAGCTGGTGATTGCGATTGGCCTCAAGCGTGGCGACCTGCATGGGCGCATCATGCTGTCGCTCACACCCTTTCGCCGCGTGGTGAAGGAGTATTTCCAGGTCTGTGAAAGCTACTACGCGGCGGTGCGCGACGGGCGCGGCGCGCAGGTAGAGGCAATAGATATGGGACGCAGGGGCCTGCACAATGACGGGGCCCGGCTGTTGCGTGAACGCCTCAAGGGCAAGATTGAGATGGATTTCAACACAGCCCGGCGTCTGTTCACGCTGCTTTGCGTGCTGCACGTGAAAAGATAGCGCGTGCGGCTTGATTTTCGCCGCTTCCGGTGCATCCTCCCGCCCGGAAAGCAGAGCCAGAACGAAGGAGTTGCATGCCCAAAGAAGAGCTTCTCGAATTTCCGGGTACGGTGTCCGAACTGCTGCCCAACGCGACTTTTCGGGTCACCCTGGAAAACGGGCATGTGATCATCGCGCACACGGCCGGCAAGATGCGCAAGAACCGCATCCGGGTGCTGGTCGGCGACAAGGTTTTGGTGGAGATGACGCCCTACGATCTCACCAAGGGGCGCATCACCTACCGCTTCAAGTAGGGGCATGGGCAATCGTTCACGCCTTCTGCTGGCGAGCGCAAGCCCGCGGCGGCGAGAGTTGCTGGCGCAGACGGGGATTGTTCCCGATCAGATCTCGGCGGCGAAAATCGATGAAAAACCGCACAAGGGCGAACTCCCTCGCGCCTACGCGCTGCGCATCGCACGTGAAAAATGCGAAGCCGCGTCGCGCGGGCATCCTGCCTTCGTCGTTCTTGCGGCCGACACGGTTGTCGCCTGCGGGCGAAGGATTCTTCCGCACGCCGAAGGTGCGGAAGAGGTGCGTGCATGCCTCGCCATGCTCTCGGGCCGGCGGCATGTTGTTTACACGGGGCTGGCCGTGTGCGGGACGGACGGCAAGATGCGCACGAAGCTGGTGGCAACGCGTGTGGCTTTCAAGCGTCTCATAAGCGAAGAAATTGAGTCCTATGCCGCTAGCGGAGAAGGCGAGGGGAAGGCCGGCGGTTACGCCATTCAGGGCCGGGCGGGCGCGTTTGTGCGCCTTCTCAACGGCTCCTACACCAATGTTGTCGGGCTTCCACTTTACGAAACGGTCTCGCTTCTGAACGCGGCCGGATACGCGTAATAATTGGCGCATGACGGCGCCGATCACGAAACCGCGCCCGCGCGCGCGCAAATGCCCGATCTGCGGCCGGCCGCCGGACGCGCGCCTAAAGCCTTTTTGCTCGAAGCGTTGCGCAGAGGCCGACCTGGCCCGGTGGCTGAAAGGGGGATATGCAATTCCCGGCCGGCCGATGAGACCGGATGACGACGATGAGGAAAGCGGCCACAAAAAGCCGCAATAAGGTTTACCGCGACGGTCGCAAAGGTTTTGGCGCGCCGCCGCATCCGCTACACTGGTCGCAGGGTGAAGGGGCTCCGCGCAGATGCATCTGCCGCATCCATTTTACAAGTTTCCGCTCCGATTCGACGCCGATAGGCTGCGAGCAGAGGCCGAGGCGTTTCCCGAGGAGGCGTGGCAGCGGCACCCACAGGCCTTCAAGGGGAATACAGCGCTTCCCCTGATCACGACGAACGGCACGCTCAACGACAATTTCGACCCGCCGATGCGGCCGACGGAATTCCTTCAGCGCTCGCCGTATATGCAGCAGGTGCTGGCAACGTTTAAGACGCTGCTGGGGCGCGCGCGGCTGATGCGTCTCGAGCCGGGCGACGGCGTGCCGATGCACTTCGACAAGCACTATTACTGGCGCCATCACACGCGCGTTCACATTCCCATCGTTACGCACCCGGAAGTGCGCTTTCAGTGCGAAAGGACCTCGGTGCATATGGCGGCCGGCGAGGCGTGGACGTTCGATAACTGGCGCATGCACACGGTCATCAACGAACGCACGACGCGCCGCATTCACCTGACCTTCGACACGTATGGCAGCGCCGCGTTTTGGGCGATGGTGCGGCCGCTCGGACAGGAAGAGCCACCGCGCCTGATCTCCTATCGTGAAGGAGAAACGCCGGAGTTGTGTTTGAATCGTATCCTGAAGAACCCGCGATGCCGCCGGCCGAAGTGAAATTTGAACTCTCGTGCGTCGTCGCCGACATTGCTGCGGTCCCCACGAACAATAGGGCGGACGTCGCGCGCGTGCAGGCGCTTACCAATTTCATTTGCCATGAATGGCGCATGATCTGGCACGCGCACGGCCCGACCGCCGAAGGCATGCCGCAATTTCATCAATTGGTGGAGCGCGTGTCTCCGGAGGCGTTGTCGGTTCCAAAAAGCGTCATCATGGCGAGCAACAGCCAGCCCGTTGCCGCGGCTCTGATGTCGGTCCTGGCCGCCATGGTTCGCACGCCGATAACGGGTGACGCCGCCGGCGAACCGGTGACAGTTGCGCCGCAGCCGGCGGCAGGGCAGGCGGCGCGCGCGGCAGCGATGAAATCTACGCCGCGCTTCGACCGGCCTGTCTTCATCGTATCAGCGCCCCGCTCCGGGAGTACGCTGTTGTTCGAGCTGCTTGCGGCGAATGACGCGCTCTGGACGCTGGGCGACGAGGGCCACGGGCAGATCGAATCAATTCCTTCGCTGAGCCCGCGAAACCGCAATCTCGACTCCAACCGGCTAACTGCTGGCGACACGACGCCGGATGTGCGCGACCGGCTGCTGGCCAACTATGCGTCGTGCTTGCGCGACGCCACGGGCAAGCCATGGGCCGTCGGCGGCGCCACGCCCGATAGCATCCGCTTTCTGGAAAAGACTCCGAAAAACGCTCTGCGCATCCCATTTTTCAAGGCGGTTTTTCCTGATGCTAGATTTATTTTCCTACAGCGCGAGGCGAAGGCCAATATCAGCGCCATAATCGAGGCGTGGCGGTCAGGACGCTTCGTCACCTATCGCGATCTCACCGGCTGGATGGGAATGCCCTGGTCGATGCTGCTAATTCCCGGCTGGCGCGAGCTCAACGGCGCGGACCTGGCCGAAATCGCGGTGCGGCAATGGCGCGACACCAACGAGACGATCATGAAAGATCTGTCCGCACTTCCAGAGTCCGACTGGTGCACGGTGCAGTACGAGCAGCTGCTGGCCGATGCGCCAGGCACGCTGGCGCGCCTGTGTGCGTTCGCCGAAGTGCCGTTAGGCGAGCGCGCCCGCGCCGCGGCGTCCGGTCCGTTGCGGCCGTCGCGCTACACGCTGACGCCGCCGGAACCGGAGAAATGGCGCAAGAACGAAGGCATCATGAAGCGCTTTCTGCCGCTGGCCAAGCCTACAGCCGACAAGCTGGCTGCCATGCACGCGGCCCGCGCCCAAACCCTCGCGGCGGCGGAATAGACAAGACGTGCCGATCGGTTCGCCGGCTCTGGCCGTCGTTGCGACGGGTGCGATGTGCGGCGCGTGGCGTCTGGCTGTGAGGCTTGCCGGAAAGGGATTGTTGGACACTTGAACGCGTTTTTCAAACCCGGTGCGCAAGCTGGACAGAGGCGGGGGGCTCTTCTAAAACCCGCACTCCGGCCGCAGGCCCTTCAAGCCCAGGTAGCTCAGTCGGTAGAGCAGCGGACTGAAAATCCGTGTGTCGCTGGTTCAATTCCGGCCCTGGGCACCAGTATTTTCAAATGGTTGTGAAGCGCCGGGCATCGCGCCCGTATGATACCGTTCGCCGGTTACAGAACATTCCAAATGGGTCACAAATGTGCCGCAGACCAAGCGCTTTTGCGCAGGGTTGGAGTTGGGCTTATTTTATCGGGCGGGAGGGCTTCTGATGGAGAATACGATGAAAGGCGGAGCCGTGATCGCCCTTGCCTTTATTCTTCTTGCGCCCGGGGCTTACGCTGCCGACTACAGACAAGGCGATGGCGGCTGCCTATATCCGGACCGCATCGATTACACCGACGTACTAGACGAAAATACGATCATTTTCCATATGCGCGACGGCACTGTCTTGACAAGCAAGCTGCCCCGCCGCTGCCCGGGCATCCGCTTCTATGGGTTTAGCTATGTGCTTCGCGGCACCAACGAACTTTGCGCGAATTTCGACTCTGTGCGCGTGCTGAAAACGGGAAGCGTGTGCCAGCTTGGGCCGTTTGAAGCCACGAGCCCGCCAAAATCGGCAGACTGACCCGGTCAGAATCTCTGCCCGAAGCGAATTCCAAACGTGCGCGGGCGCGTAACCACGATATAGGGTTGGTTACCGCACACCAGGGTTTGGCACTCGGCGAAGCGGTAGGTTTGTCCGCGCTCGTCGAAGGCGTTCTTCAGGTAGAACTCCAGGGTCCAATTGTCCTCCTCAACGCCGGTCGAGAAGTCGACCGTACCGTAGCCCGGCATGCGGCCAAGAAAGCCTCGCACGGCCTGGATTTCGCCTGTTACGGGGTTCGGCGCTTTCAGGCGCAAATCGGCCCATTTTGAGCTTTCGTATGCGCCGGACGCCTGGAAATGGGCGTTCATACCCCAAAGCCGGAAATCGTGACGCGCGGTGATGCTGCCCTTCCATTTTGGAGCAGTCGGAAGCTGCGTGCCTGCAGGGGCTTGCGGCGGATCGGGGTCAAGCGGCCCCGGACACACAGTGACGATCTTGCCGTCCACAACGGGCCCACAGAAATCATCGGTGGTTTTCGCGTCGTTGTATGCGCCCGCGCCCGAGATCGTCAGGTCGGCTGTCGGCAGCCAGAGGAATTCAATCTCAACGCCTTTGACGACGGCATCCCCGGCGTTGTGAATTTCGGTAAACGAGTTGAGGCCGAGGAACGAGAACTGGAATTTTTTCCAGTCCTCCCAGTAGATCGCCCCGTTGAAGCGAAGTGTGTCGTCATTCCACGACGTTTTCCAACCGATTTCGTAATTCGTCAGTGTGTCGGACGAGTAGGGCGGAACCGTACCGCGCCGGTTCACCCCGCCTGGACGGAAGCCCGTGGAATATGTGGCGTAAACAAGGTGGTCATCAGTGATTTGCCAGGACAGGTTGACGCGATGCGTTTCGCCGTCCTCCTCCACGCTCTTGTCCAGATTGATGCATGGCCTATGGTATTTCTTGACGGCGAGCAATTCTTCCACCGTCGGCACTGGTGTGCACGCGTTGATGCCCGTTCTTGAGCTGTAGTTTTGATTGAATCCGAAGAATCCTTTCAGCGAGTTTTCCGCCTTGAAGAAGCGTATACCGCCCGTCACCGTCAGATTGTCCATAATATCGAACGAGATTTCGCCAAACGCTGCGTAGTCGGTGTCGTAACGGTCCTGATGAGTCAGCCAGAGCGTGCTTGGCCAGCCGGCGATCGCAATCGACGTATCCGGATCGTTGCCCGGGTATGTTCCGATCGCGTTTACCTTGTAGTCCTGCACGATATAGTGGAACTGGCGCTCGTAGAACAGGCCAGCAATGAAGCGCAGCCGGTCTTCTTTCGGCGAGGAAATGCGGAGCTCGTGGCTTTGCTTAGTGAAATAGTCCTCGCCCTTTATGTACTGCGATGGATCCACGATGTTGCCGTCGCTGTCGATAATGTACGCGCCGTAGCCGTAGAGAACGTCATACCAATAGGAATAATCCGTGTAGTCGGATGCCGAGTCGATCCAGCGGCCCATGTAGCCGCCTGAATAGACCAGGTCGAGATTGCTTATTTTGCCCTGGATGGTAAGCGCCGCCTGATACCAGCGGTCGTGCGTGAATTCGGGATAGAAGTGCGTGACCTCAAGATCTCTCACTTGCGGATCGAAGGCGAAAGAACCGTTGGTTCTTGTTTCCTGGCCCATGATCGTGGGCGTGATCGTCCAGCTGTCGTTCAGGTCGATGCGCAGCGCTGCGCGTCCGCCATAAATGTTTGCGTCGTTGTAGTCGTTGTCCGCACGATTGAAATTGTCAATCGTAATGCCAGAGGTGGGGTACGTGCGCGTGCCGCGCACATTGTCGATATATCCCGCGTCGTGTTCGGCCCAGCCCACCAGACGCACGGCGACATTGTCGGCCAGCGGAATATTGACGAAGCCTTCAGCTACGCCGCCCAGCCCGCCGTGATCGACAACATTGCCCTCAAGATTGTAACCAGCCTCAAACTCACTCGGGTCCGGCCTATTGGTGATAATTCGCACAGTGCCGCTGAGCGAACTTGCGCCGTAAAGTGTGCCCTGAGGTCCAGCCAGCGCTTCTACGCGCGCGATGTCGTACATGTGGATGTCAAGCGCGCCATTAATCGTCGTGATGGGCTGCTCGTCCAAATAGGTGCCGACAGTGGGAAGCGAAGCGGAGTGATTGCCGTCATTGCCGCTGACCACAGCGCGCATGGAAACGTTGTAAAAACCTGGCGCGCCGGTGCCACCTTGCCCGCCAGTCGTGTATGAGAGGCTGGAGAAGTATTTTGCGTAATCTTTGAAATCGGTGATGTGAAGTTCTTCAATTTTCGTTGCGGTCAGCGCCTGGACGGCGATGGCGGCTTTCTGAAGATTTTCTTCGCGCTTCTGCGCCGTAACGATCACAGTCTCTGCGCCCGGTTGTTCGAGCGCGTCCTGAGCCAATGCGGGCGCAGCGGTCATTGCCGTCGACGCGAGCAAGAGCGGCAAAAGCGAAAAGCGCGCGCGCTGATGCGCGCGCAACGAGGACTGCTGCATAGAAGCTACCCCCTCAGATTCCACCCGCAGGTGGAATTCCCCCGAACGAGGATTTTATTTTGAGGCGCCTCGGTGCCCGCGTCAACGGCGGCTAGTGTGCCCTAGACGCCACAAGACATTGACTTTCCTATATTTTCTGCGCCGCCGAATAAGAATTCAACACGTCGCCGAGCGCCTCTTTCAGTGGTCCGAGCCACGGTTCGTAATTCCGCCAGTGGTCGACGGACTCGGTGAAAATCGGCATGCGAACTTGTTCCGAGCTTGCAGTCCGTATGGCGCGTTCCGTTTCGTAGAAACGAAGGCACTGTTCTTCGAACGGCAAGCCGCAATATTCGAGAAGGCGGCGGATCTCCTCTTCAGGCTTTTCGACCAAGGATTCATACAGGACACGATGGACGGGCCGCGGCAGCACAGAGTCGAAATGAGTCATCAGGTCGATGTAATCAGCATAATACTGGCCGAGTTCGGTCAACTCGTAGGTAAAGTGGTGCCCGCGCGCAAAATGCTGCTTGAAACAAGAAAAGCAGCAGCCCAGCGGGTACCTCCGCACATCGATGACCTTCGAGTTTGGCAGCATCAAATGAATGAGGCCGAGGTGAAGAAAATTCTGCGGCGTCTTGTCGATGAAGAACGGACGGCCGAGTTTCCTCTGAATGCGCGTTCGTTCGAGGTATTCGGCGCCAATGTTTTCAAAGTTATCCGCTTTCATATTCCGAAGTGATTCAGGATACGTTGCCTGCTCGCTCTTTCTCTTTTTTCCTCCCAGGCGGCGCACGATTGAAATCACATCCGGCAATTCCATCGTGCCTTCGACCTGGGAATGGCTGGCCAGAATCTGCTCGATCAGCGTCGAACCCGATCGCGGCAGGCCAACCACGAAAATGGGATCCGGGGCTGTATTTCCCCATCCGCTGCGGGTCCTGAAAAATTCTGCGGTGAATAGCGCTTTCGAGCGTTGCACATGCCAGGCGGTTTCATGCGCATCGTATTGGACGCCCGCCCGGCGCAACGCGTTGGCCTTGGCGTAATGATCGAACGACTGGGCGTAATCGTTCTCGTCTTCCAGCGCCTTGCCCAGTGCAAAATGCAGATGAAAGCGGTCTTCGTCGGATATGTCCTGGCGTTCGAGTTGCTTGCGCATTGCCTGCACATCCGCGGGCGTGAAACGGAACGTCTTCAGATTGGCGAGGCTCCAATAGGCCTCACCCAGATTGGGGAGCAGCTGAACGCTTTTGCGGTACGCCGCAATGCTTTCGGCCCGCTTGCCCATTGTCTTGAGCGTGTGCCCGTAACTCATCCAAACTTTGGGAAGGTTTGGCATTGTGCGCAGGACGCTCGCATAGGTTTCGGCCGCTCTTGCATATTCGCCGATGCGGGCAAGCGCCGCGGCCTTCAGATTGCGGTAACCCGGATTGTGCGGGTCCTGCGCAAGCAGCTTGTCGACCTGTTGGATCGCCTCGGCCGACTTGTTCTGGCGATAGAGAACGATCGCATAGTTGTGCCTGGCCGTCGTGAAGCTGGGCGCAAGCTCGAGGCAGCGGCTCAAGAGCTTTTCGGCGTCTTCGTAACGCCCAAGCCGTGTGCCGACTTCCCCCAGCATTCGGATTGCCGTAACGTCGGTCGGGTGTGCCTTGAGAAATTCGCGCAGCAGGCGTTCCGCCACGGCCAACCGGTTGTCGCAAAGGGCGGCGGCAGCCGCCAAGAGCTTCGGATCCCTGACTGAGGTGCGTATGTGTTGCGCGTAAGCGCGATCTGCGCGTTCCCCATCACCGGCCAAAGTGAGCTGATCGCCTAGAGCCTGCCAGGCCTCGGGAGCGTTCGGATTGATCTTAACTGCGCGTTCGAAGGCTGAGATCGCGCCGTCGCTTTCGCCCAGTTGCGCGAGGCACAGACCAAATTCCAAATGTGCACTGGCCGATCTGGGCTGTGCCGCGGCAAGGGGTTCGAGAACCTTTCTTGCCTCAACGGCATCACCCTTGCGCCGCAAAGCCATTCCGAGCAGCAGCAGTGCATGCGGGTGGTCCGGCACAGCGTTCAGGACTTCGCGTGACTGGGCCTCGGCCTGTGCGGGATTTACGGAAAGCAGCCGCGTGGCGTGTGCCAGCGCTTCGGCGACCGTGCCTTGAACTTCGGCGCTCACGTGTCTTGCTCCGCCATTGCACCGTTTCGAATTGCGCGCGCCGCGTTGCGGGTCATTCCGGCAAGCGCCTTTTCAATTCCGCTCCCTGGGCGCCATTCATTTGTTTTTGCTGCGTTCGAACGGTTTCAACTTCACGCGCGTGCGGTGGTCTTGCCTGCGTATGCGCTGGCCGCTGGCCGCTGGTGTCGAGCCCGCGGTAATACAGCTTTTGCCACTTTTCCGTTTGCGCTGTCGAGTCTTCCTGTTTGATTGAACCGCCCCGCGCCGAGGCGCTGCGCTTCCCGGGGCTCCGCGCCTTGGCGCTTGCGTTCGTGGAGTGCAAGTGGGACAGATTGGGTGAAAATCCCTGAAACGCAGTAGACAAATTTGCTGTCCCACTAATGGGTAAGAACCTGGATTCTCTAATTTCTTGTAGTCCGCCCCTGGGCACCATTTCTACTCGCCATTTTCCACTCGCGTATGGCCGGCGAGCTCGAAAGATCCAGAAATTGGTTCGTGCTGACACTCGCGCAGGCGGCTCATGAACGGCTTGATTGAGCTGGCCGCGGTCGCACTGGTGGGATTCTTCACGACAGCATCGTCGCTTCTCGGCGCGGCAATAGGCCTTTACGTGGCGTTCCCGCGCCGCGCTCTTGCGGCGATCCTGGCGTTTGCCGCGGGCGCGCTAATCAGCGCGTTGGCGATCGAGCTGGCGTTCGCGGGCGCAGAGGAGCTCCGCCGTCAGGCATTCGGCGTGCAGTTTGCCTGGGCGTTCATCGGCGGGGGGTTCGCCATGGGGGCGACTGCCTATTATTGGATGACACTGTTTCTTGAAAGGAAGGGTGCGGCAGTCCGCCTTCCGACGCGTTTTCGCGAGTATGCAATCGGGCGCAAGCAGGAGGAATCGCGGGAGCTCATTTCACTCCTTTCCAAATGCGACCTGTTGCGCCACTTCCCGCCCGATCGCATCGAGGCTCTTCTGCCGCGCATTCGCCAGAAAACGCTCGCGCCCGGCGACATATTGTTCCGCGCTGGCGTTCCCGGCGATGCGCTGTATATTGTCGCGCGCGGCGCCGTCCAAGTTCTCGCGGCATCAACGCACGCTGACGGCTCGGCGCCGATCGCCACTCTCGGCCCCGGTCAAGTTTTCGGAGAGATGGCTCTTCTCACTGGCGGCCCACGCACGGCGACCATTCGTGCGAGCGAAGAAGCTAGACTGCTCGAAATCGGAAAAGCTGAGTTCGATGAACTGGTTAGCAGCGATCGGGAATTTGCCGGCGCAGTCCAAAAACTGAGTCACCAGCGGGCGATTACCAATTTGAGCGCGGGCAGCGCGGACCCCGGTTTGTGGGCGCGTATCGCGCGAAGCAGCGTGGAGCAAATGAGCCGATCCGAGGCGGACAATTTGCTGGCGCAAACGGGTCAGGGCGCAGGTCTTGTCATCGTGCTCAGCAATATCCTCGACACGCTTCCCGGCTGCCTTGTCATCGGCGCGAGGTTCAGCGGAATGGAAAGCCTTTCGCTGACCTTGATGCTGGGAATGTTCCTGGGCAACATTCCCGAAGCCGCCGCTAGCGGCGCGATGATGAAGAAGGCGAATTACAGCGCGCGTGCGATATTCGGTTTGTGGTCCATTGTCGTTGTCGCCGGAATCGCAGGGGCCGTCGCAGGCCATCAGTTCATCGGCAGCTCGGTATCGCTCATGGCAATTTTTGCGCAAGCTATCGCCGGCGGCGCCGTGCTGGCCTGCGTCGTCCATGCCATGATTCCCGAGGCCATCCATGAAGGCGGCTCGGTCGTGGTACTGCCGACGGTCGGAGGCTTCCTTTTCGCGCTCTATCTCGCTCTCTCGGAGAGCTTTGCTTGATCCAGTGTGCGCGTTCGACTGTGTTATCGCTCGTTGCGTTCGTTCTTGGACGGTTCGAACGGTTTCAATTTCACGCGTGTCCGATGATCGTCGGCACCGGTGCGCCGGCCGCTCGTGTCGACGCCCCGGTAGTACAGCTTTTGCCACTTTTCGGCCTGGGCCTGGGAGTCTGGCTTGCTGAGGTCCTGGTTGAATCGGCTGCGGCTCGCGCTCCATGCTTCATGCGCTTTTTTCAGTTCCGGATTCTCCGACAGGAGGGCGAGGCGCGGCTCGACGTTTTCCAACTCGCCGCGCCGCAAGGGAAAAAGATGGGCATAGGGCTCGCCTTTTTCGAAGCGCACGACCGCCCGTGGCCGCGTGAAGATCCAGTTCATGGTGAAGCTGAACGGCGCCCAGTCGGTTTCCACAATGCCGGTAAGCGGGGCAATCGCATCTTTCGGCCGGTTCATGGGCCCCTGGACCATCAGGTCATAACCCGGCTCCGTGCGGAACAGGCAAGGCACGTGAAAAGTAAGCACGCCGGAGCCGAAATGGCTAAGCGCCGGGGCCGTGGTGCCGGGATCGGGATGCACGGAAATGGCATCGAGCGCCGGCGCACCGTTCCAGATTGCGGTAAAGCCGGCTGGGCAAAGTATTTCCCATCCATGCGCGTTGGCGATGTTGAGCGGGAGACAGCGATAGGCAAAGCGGCTTCCAGTCGCATCCATCCAATCGCGTTCAACGGGCGCCGGCCGTATGTCGATCCGGTGACCGTCGACGACATGGGCGATAAGCTGCATCGCACACTCCCTGGCACTCGCGTGCACGCAAGTATCTATGATAATTTCACCCGGGGCGAATCCTGTGGGGGGGCGTGATGAGCCATGAAGTGGCTCTGGCGTTGCTGGGTCTTCTGGTCTTTCAGTTCAAGCACTTTGTTGCCGACTTTGTGCTGCAGACCCGCTACCAGTTCAGCAACAAGGGTTTTTACGGTCATCCTGGCGGGCTTTTACACGCTGGAATTCACGCGGTGGGGTCGGTTCTGGCGCTGCTCGTGCTCACCCGTTCGCCTTCGCTGATTGGCATACTGATCGCAGTGGAATTTGTAATTCACTACCATACCGATTGGCTCAAAGAGACAATCGACCGCCGCATGAAGTGGACGTATCAGAACACGGGGTATTGGATCGTATTTGGGGCGGACCAACTTGTGCACCAGCTGACTTATCTGGGGCTGATTGCTTTCCTGGCAAGCGGCCTTACCGTCTAGCAGGGCTGCCGCGGCCCGCGCTGGTGCCGCGGGGCGCAGTCTATTTTTCTGTCATAACGATCTCAATGCCGCGGGCGCCGTTGCGAAGGCGCGTGAGATGCAGCTCGACGCAGGGGTCGTCCGGCGCTTCCTTTTTCAGTGTAGCAAAGAGATCCATGGCCTCGGGAGCGTTGCGTTCCAGCTTGTCGAATGCGTCGCAATAACGCGCAAGAAAACCATTTCCGCGCGCCGCAGCGTCAAGCGGTTCCCAAATGCGCACCGCCTCGGTTTTCCCTTTTAAGATCACCGAGGCAATCGGCCGGAACCGGATATTGCGGCATAGGTGGCGCGTTGCATCGCTCACGCTGATGCGCGTGCCGAAATGTTTGTTCACGCCTTCGAGCCGCGAGGCGGTGTTCACGGCATCGCCTTCCGCCGTATAGGTAAAGCGGTTGCGGGAACCGAAATTACCGATGACGGCGGGCCCCGTATGGACGCCGATGCGCGTCACGCCGAGGGGAATGCCACATGCATTCTCTTTCTTTCGGAAGTCTTCGCAGAACCTGTCTACTTCGAGCGCGCAACGCACGGCCTGCTCGGCGTGGTCCTCAAGGTCCACCGGCGCGTTGAAAATCGCGAAGACGGCGTCGCCGATGTACTTGTCCACCATGCCGTCCATCTTGAGTATGATTTCGGTGATGCCGTCGAGATAGGAATTCAGCAGCCGTGACAGCTCCTTGGATTCCAGAAGCTCCGACATGGTGGTGAACCCGGCGATGTCGGTGAAGACGTAGGTCATCACGCGCCGCTCGCCCTGCAGCGACATTTTGGCGGGATCTTCAATGAGCCGCTCTACGACCTTTGGCGACACATAGCGGGAGAACGCGCCCTGGATGAACGCACGTTGGCGGCGGGCTTCATGGCCGCTAAGCGCTTCCATCGCCCAGAGTGAGGAAGCCAGCGACAGCGTAGGGGCGATTAGCCCGAACATGACGCCCGTGTAGTGGAACAGGCCGATGCCGGCGCCCCACAGAACCAGAATGGCTGTCGCGCCCGCGGCAACGCGCGGGCCCAGAGGCAGGGTGATCATCCCTAGGCCTGCGCCGACCGCGCCTGCTGCGAGGGCAATGAGAAAGTCCAGCAGCCAATCCACGCGCGGCGCCTTCCGCGCCCCCAACAGTTGCGAAAGGGCGTGAGCCTGGATGACAACGCCCGGAAGCATGCCCTTGTTGCGGTCCTCATAAATCGTCGTGTACGGCGTGAGATGGCGGTCGACCAGCGTGATATCGCTGCCGATCAGGATGATTTTGCCTTCGAACATCTTCGGCGGCAGGACAGCCGCAAGATGCGCTGGATATTGCCGAAATGCGGGGACGTTGTCGTTCGGTCGACCGTGCCATGCGATCGCCAGTTGGACCTCCGGCGTTAGGACTCCGACTTTTGCGGCGAGCGCGCGCGGGAAGCTGGGGATGTAACGGCCTTCTTTGCCGACAGCGCCGGGGAAGACCCACCGGACTTGGTCGAACTGGTCGGTGGCGAGCGTGACATAGGCGCGCAAAGCGGACGGCACGAAATTGTTCAGATACGCGTGCTGCTCCGCGGTTACTATCTCCGGGGAATCTGTGTATGCGACAACCAATGGCACGCGAAGATCGTGTAGCGTCCGTCTGAGCAGCGTGTCTTTTTCAGTCTCCGTCGGCTGGTCGAAGAGGTAGTCGACGCCAATGGCGCGAGGTCTTGCAGATTCCAAATGCCTGAGCAGTTTCGCGAGAAACGCACGGTCCAGTGGCGAGCGGTAGGGGAATTGCGCCAGCGTATCTTCGTTAATCGAAACGATGACAATGTCTTCGTCCTGCGGCTCAGGCGGGGTTAGCGCGGCGACCTGATAATCGGAAATGAATCGGTCGGCACTGGTCAGTACGGCAACGTTATCCACCGCGGCAATTGCGACTGCGGCGAAAAATGCCGCCACTGCCACCGGAATGGCGATGGCCGAAAATGCGCGCCGGTTCTGTAGAAGCCTGGTGAGCCGGTCGATGAGGCGGGCGATCATTTCCGCGTGCGAAGCAACGCCTCCGCCTGCGTCTCACAGCCCTTTTCGGCCATCCATGCCGCGCGCATCGAGTCGTTGGTCAGCACGGCGGGAACGGATTTCACCGTCATAGCGATTTCGTCCTTACCGTTCAGGGACACGAAATAGGTCGCGCCGCCATGCACGGGCACGTCGGTGAGCGAGACCATCAGTCTCTCCTTGCCGGCTGGCCAACGCACTTTAGCCTTCCAGCTGCGGTCGCTTGGCATGACGGTAAGTTCGGCTTGGGCTGCTGCAGTTTCGCGCCAGAAGACCGGCGGCTGGCCGTCCAGCAGGCAGGCATTGCCTGTGCGCGTCGCGTCGAGCAGCCAAGGAGCGGGCAGTTTTGCCGGCGCAATGCCGCGCGTCGTGCCCACCTCTCCAAGGCGCGCCTGGCGCTGCGTGACCAGCGCGGCCAGTTTTGTTTGCAGGCTGGTGCCCTGATCGGGATCGGAGGCCGGCGCCCGATTATACGGCCCGTGCAGCTCAAGCGTGGCGCCGTTTGGCGCTATCAGTGTCACATGCTGGCCTTCCTTGAGCACCAATGCCTTTGTGCCGTCGAGCACGGCGCCGGGCTTGAAACCGATGCCACGCGCTTCGGCCACAATCATTTCCAGGGCCGAGGCGGGCCCAGCAAAGGCGGAGGCCATGAGCGCGGCACCAATAATGGAAACTGCTAAGCTTCTTGTTTTCATGAGCGCCCTCCTTTGAGAGCTTCTTGCGCGGATTGTGGAGCGCCGCCACCACCGTCTCCAATGACGGTAAAGGCGGCCCAGTGGAAAGGATGCGCCGTGCGCGCATCGGAAATCAACGAAAGCTGCGACTGGCGCAGAGCCTCGGAAAGCCCGCGCCCGCGGTCGCGGCCGTAACGGTCGAACATGCCGGTCATAAGCCGGTTGGTGGAAAGGGTGGGGACTTCCCAGTGGCTCGCCAGCACGGAGCGGGCGCCCGCATTGAAGAAGGACTCTGATAACCCTTCCAGAGCGCCGCCGCCGAAGCTGCTCCCGCCCGAAGCTGCCGTGTTGCACGCGGAAAGCACGACAAGATCGGCATTCAGCTTCAAGGAGGCGATTTCGCCCGCCTCCAGGAGGCCGTCCGCGCTCGTTGAGCCCGCCGTCCGGCTAGGCGGTGAAAGCACCAGGCCGGGCTCGGACTGGCAGCGCAATTCGCCGGGAAGCAATCCGTGGGTCGCGAAGTAGAGCACCGCATACTGATCGAGTTGCTGCGCGCGCAGATTTGCTTCGGTCGCTTCCGCGCCGAGCAACACTGTTCCGCCGCCGAGTTGCGATGATACCGAGCGCACTTCGCGGGCGGTATCGCGCAGGGGTGGAAGCGCACGCAACACATCGGCGGACATCGGTCCACTTTCGCGGCACGCGCCGGCCAGCGCGTTCAGCGGATCGCCCTTGGCAGTGCGCGCGCCCGTAAACGCCGGATTGCCGAGGCCAAGGAACGGACGCGGCGCACGCGCCTCGGTTAATCGTGCATCGCGCAACGACACGAAAGCGCGCGGGCTTGGCACCTGGCTCAGCGCCATGCGGCGCACAAGCCATGCCGCATCCGAATAGGACGGCGAACCGCCGTCGCTCACCAGCAAGACCATGGGCAGGCTGGCGAGATCCCCAGTCGAGGCCACGATCAAATGCTGCACGCCCGCGAGTTCCGGTTCGAGTGGGCCGACCAATTGGCGGTAAAGCGAGGCAGAGGATTTGAGACTGAAATCGGAAAGGCTGCCGAGCCTCGGCGTGAAAGCGCGTCGGAGCGCAGCAACGTCCTCGGCCAGTTTCGCGGCGGTCACGTCGAGCTTATAGGTCTTTAACTCGTCCCGGGTGGCAAGCAGCGCGTACCCGCCCTTGTAGCCAATGACATAGGCGATGAACGCCTCGTCCCGCCGCAATTGTGTTTGCAGCGTTGAAAGCTCGGCGGGGCCCGGTTCGGCAAGGCGCGCGTAATCGGGATAGGCCTGGAGCACGCGAGCCTGCATGGCGTCCGCGCGCGCACTCGCCGCTTTCAGATCTTCCGAACGCTTGCGTTCGCGCCCGGCATCGCGCTCGTCTTGCGGCTTGGCGAACTGTGCCGCAAGTTCGATGCGCGCGAGGTCGCGCGCGCGCGCGGCGTCTTGCGCCTCGCGGATCAAAGCGGCCAGCTGCGGATCGTCGGCGGCCTGCCGGGCGGCGGCGCGCGCGATCGTCTGGTCCGCAACATCCGAATTGGCGAGCTGGATCGCTCGAAACGCCTCCGCGTCCAATGTCGCGCGCTTTGCCGGATCGTTCTTTGCCAAGCCTTCGGCAGCGGCGATGAACGGTACAATCTGGTCTGGAACAACTTGCGAGCGTGCGATGCGGTCCTTGGACAGGACGGTAAACGCTTCGCGGTAGGCGGTGACTGAGGCATCCCACAAACGCTGGCCGGAATAGAAGCGCCCAAGCTTTATTGCCGCCAGTGCGGTCGGCGCCGTATCGCCAAATAGCTTGCGATCAAGCTCGAGTGCATCCTTGAAACTGCGCTCCGCGCTTACCACGCGTCCTTCGCGTTCGTTGATTTCGCCCATCAGCTGCAAGATTTCCGGTCGCCACCACAGCGGCAGACCGGGTTCCTGGCTGACGATCCAGAGCGCTTCTTCCGCGGCCGCGCGCGCACCAGCCGTATCGTCGAGGCGCAGGGCCATGCCCGCTTCAATGCGAAGAGAATGCGCGAGCTCGCCGCGACTCACGCCGGCGGCCGCCGCGCCCGGGTCGGCGGACTCTTCGCCACCCTGGGCGGCAATTTCGGCGCGACGTTGCAGCGTCGCCTGGCGTGCGAAGTTGAGCGCGTCCGCAAAGCGACGCTGGTTGGCGGCTTCGAGTGCCCGATACGAGGCGAGCCTCGCCCGGGCAGGAGCGCTGGCGGATCCTTCAATGAGCGGCGTGGCACGATTGAAGAGCTCGGATGCCTCCTGAAAGCGCCCCTGATTGCTCACCTGCAGCGCGAGTTCGGCGAGTGTTTCGCCCACGATCACCGATCTGTCGCCGAACAGACGCAGTTCGATTTCCAGCGCCTGCCGGTAGGCGGTTTCCGCACCGGCGAAATTGTTCGCGCCGCCGTACAGCCGGCCAAGCTCGACGAAATGCGTGTAACTTGTGAAATCGGCGCCGCCGGACCGGATTACGTCGCGCGGAAGCTTTGCCTCCAGCATGCGTACGCCCGCCTCCGTATCCGCTCGGCTCGCGGTGCGGCCCATAGCATTGGCGACCGCCGCGTGCAGAACCGGGAGCAGGGAGGGAATGCCCTCCGCCTTATACAGCGTGCGGTCACTCGCTGCGGTGACGACGATGCGCGGCCAGCTGTTCGCGTTCAACGTGCAGATGAGAAACGCAGTATCGCCGACCCATTGTGCGGGGTCGCAGGTAACCTGCTCGTTCGCGGTGAGCCCGCCGGGCATTGCCTTCACATTGCGGATAATCGCTTCGCGGCGTGCCGTGGCATCAGCCGGGAGCGGCTGGCCCAGGGTTGCCACGCGCAAACGCCCGACAATCTCGTCCGACTTGCCGCACTTTATGTCTTGCGGCGTGCCCGGGACCGCGGGGCCAGTCGCGTGGCAAGCCTCCCTCGCAAGGTTTTCGCCCGCGGCTTTTTGAACGGGTGCAGGCGCGGCAAACGCCCCGCCAACGGATGCGATCACTGCGATACCTGCCAGGGTGACCGCATGCTTCATTGCCAGAAGGCCTCGTTGCCCCAGCTGGAGTAGTCCTGGCCCGCCGGCGGCACGCCGTGCGGCGTGCCGGCGCCTGGAGTTTGGGTCGTCCGCTTCAGGATGCCGGCAATCAGTGTCGTGGAAGCGCTCTTCTGGCCTCCGCTGAGCGACTCCCCAATCGAATTGGCGACGCCGTCGGATGCAGTGGCGGACTCCGACTCGCCGGCGCCGCTGCCCTCGGTCAATTCACCGAGCGGGCCTTCTGTCACTTCAACGCTGGGCACAAGCTCGCCACCGCCTTCTTCGGTAAACGGCGAGTCGTCCAGCGATGGCGTGCCCATGTTGGTGGGCGAGCCGCCGTTCGTCGCAGTCGGCGCCTGGGCGATCAGCGTGTTGAGCGCGCCGGCCGTGTTCGGGTCCTCCGTCGGCGGCGGTGGCGGCGGCGGCGGCGGCGGCGGTGGCGGCGGCGGCGGCGGTGGTGGTGGTGGCGGCGGCGGCGGTGGCGGCGGCGGTGGAGGCGGTGGCGGCGGCGGTGGCGGCGGCGGCGGCGGCGGTGGCGGCGGTGGCGGCGGCGGCGGCGGTGGCGGCGGCGGCGGCGGCGGCGGCGGTGGCGGCGGTGGTGGCGGCGGCGGCGGCGGTGGCGGCGGTGGCGGCGATGGTTCATTCGCCGATGCATTGCCGATCAGCCAAATAGCCTTCTCGCCAGAACCGTCTTCTTTGGTTTCCGGTCCAGCCAGCACCACGATATTGTCGTTCCCGTTTGGCACGTCGCCGATGCCAGTTTCACTGGCGTCTCCGTCGCCGATTTGCGCGTAGGCGAAGGAGCCGTCACCGCCGATCATGGTCAGATCCGAAACAGTGATATTTCCCGTGACGACAAAGTTCGCAGCCAACGCTCCGCCGCCCGAATTCATGGCGTAGCCGCCGTTGCCGATCTGGACGTAGGAGGCTTCCCCACTGCCGCCCAGCATCATAACTTTCTCGCCTTCGCTGACATTGGCGATCACCAATATGGTCCCGGAAATCAGGCCGGTTGCCGAGGCAGTGGCTTCGAAGTTCACGAGCGCACCGCCGTTTCCGATCTGCGCGTAGGAGGCGAACCCGCTGCCCCCGGCCAGCAAGACCATACCGTCGGTCGTCGTCACCGTAATGTTGCCGCTGAAGGTGGCGTCGCTCTGCAAGCCCTGGCCGGCGCGGTAGCCGCCGTGGCCAATCTGGGCGTAGGCGCCTTCGCCTTCGCCGCCGGTGAGCGTGACGCTCATCGCAGTAACTTCGACGTCGCCCGTTACCGAGAAGGGGTCGGTGGCATTGGAGTTCGACTCCGCTCCACCGTGCCCGATCTGCGCGTACGATTCCTCACCGGCTCCGCCAACGAGGACGAGTTCGCCGCCCGCGTCGATGGTTATGTTTCCGCTGAGATCGCCGGTGGCGCCCAGCCCGCCGTGGCCGATTTGTGCGTAGCAGCCTGTGCATTCCGAATTGCTGCTTCCCGTAAGAATGACCATTCCGAGTGCATCCACGACGATGTCACCCTCGCCTCCGGCACCGACATAGCCGAGTTGCGCGAGACCCTGTTCCGCCGAAAGGAAGAAGTCGTTGGTCAGGACTGTCGTCGTGCCGCCAGCAGTACCGACCGAAGACGGGCTGCAACTTTCGTCTTCCGCTTCGCAGCCGATCATGATGCTGCCGAAATGCTCGTCGTCACTGGAACCATAGGAGCCCGGCGCAGCCAGGAAGATGTCAGCGATGGCCGTGTCGGAACCCATCGCATCGAAAATGTCCTGCGGCGTCACAACCGTGTTGTCCCATCCCGCGATCAGCGTGATGTCGCCCGTGCCCGCGTTCTGGATCTGGCCGCCGATCACGCCCAGGCTGCTGCCGGAAATGATCGTGAGGTTGTTTGGGCTGTCGTAGAAGAACTCGTTGTCGATCTGGATCGCGTCGCCGTCCTGATCGTCGGGATCCGTGAACGCGATGGTGACGTTGCCGCCGCTGCCTTCCACAGCGGTCGTGCCGAGCGCGGCTTCGACCATCTCGCCGAACTCGTCGCCGCAATTCTCGATCGAGCAATCGTCGTGGTTGTCCGCGGCGATCAAGGTCAAATCGCCTGAGGCCACGCCGTCCGAGGTCGAGTTGCCGACCCACACTTGCCCCTGCAGCGTGCAAACTTCGTCGCTGCAGACATTGAACTGAAGCTCGCCTTGGGCCCACAAATAGAGGTCGCCGGTCACGTTGCCGGTGACGTCGCCGTTGAGGCCGCCGTTACCGATCATGGCGTAGTAGCCCGCGGTGCCCGTTTCCGAGGTCAGCGTGATGTCGCCGTGCGCGTAGACGTAGATGTCGCCCCCGCCGGTGCCGTGATAGCCGAGCTGGGCGTAGCCGCTGTCGGCAATCAGGAACAAATCGCCCGTGAGCACGGTCGTCGTGCCACCAAAGCTGCCCACGGCCGCGGGCGATGCCGCGTCGATAAAAACGCCGGTTTCGACCTGACCATAGGAAGACGCGTCGGCAAGGAAGAGCGCCGGAACGGAAAATTCGCCGGACTGCAGGCCGGCAAGAAGAGCGTCCGCCGAAAGCACTTCGGTATCCCATCCGGCAACCAGATTGATGTCGCCGTCGCCGGCGTTCTGGATGAGCGCTGCGATGTAGACGCTGTTGGCGGAAATCAGCGAAAGTGTATTGGAACTGTCGTAGATGAGGTCGTCGAAGATCGCGAGATCGCTTCCCGTGACCCCGATCGTCACATCGCCGCCAACGATGTTGTAGAGGATGATGTCGTCGATAAGGCTGACTTCTTCCTCTCCAACGTAACCAATAGACGACGCGATAATGGTGAGATCTCCGGAATAGGTTTCGCCGCTATTGCCCACCAAAAGCGTCCCGCCGCCGCCAATGAAAGTGTCGAAAATGCCACCCGCCAGCACGACGATGTCGCCGGTCGCGGACCCGCCCTCAGGTGCTCCGATGTGGCCAAGCTGAACAAACGAGGCCGCGTCGTTCGATATCAGCTCGACCTCATCTCCCGCTTTGATCGTGATATCGCCGCTGACGTCGGTTCCGAAATGCGCAATTTCGGCGATGCTGGTGCCGGAAGCGCTGATTACGACGTCGTCGCCAGCACCTACTTCGATCAGACCGCTTGCGGTCCCATCGGAAACGGTGTGCCCGATCCAGACACCAGAGGTTCCCGTGGAAGTAAGCGTCACACTGCCGTCCGCCATCAGGATGATGTCGCCGGTTGCAGTGCCTCCGGCGCCGGTGGCCGTATTGCCGATATAGCCCGACGTATTCCCGGAAGCGTCGACTGTTATGCTGCCGCCAGCGTCAATCGTGATGTTCCCGGCGACGGCGCCCGTCTCTCCCAATGCGCCGTTACCGATGACGGCGTTGTCGATGAGCATGACATCGCCGGTCGTGAATACGTTGATGTCGCCGCCGCCCGCGCCTTGGAAGCCCAGTTGTGCAAGTTCGGACGATCCGTCCAGAATGAGGCTGGCCGCGGCGACGGTGGTCGTGCCGCCCGCGCTGCCAACCGCGGGATCGCCCGCTAAGCCGCCGATGAACACGATGCCGCATTCGCCTTCACAGTCGTTACCGTAGGCGCCAGGCGTCGTAAGAATAGCGTCGAGACTGAACGTCTCCCCATCCCAGCCGGTCGCGCCATCCCAACCCGCGATCAGATTAATGTCGCCCGTTCCAGAATTTTGGATGTTCGCGAAAACGAAAATGTCTCCTTCGGACAGAAGCGAGAACGTGTTGGCGCTCGTGTATTCGACCGGGGCATCGACCTCGATCAGAATGGCCGCATCCAACGTAACGTCCGTGCCGCCCTCAAGGATGTCTTCGATAACGTTCGCATCGACTTCGCCGTCGCCACATGGCCCGTCGCAGAACACGATGTACAGGTAATCCGGGTCCAGCAGCCATTCGCCCGCCTCGCCGTTGGGAGCGGAGGCGCTTACAAATGCGCCGGAGCCGACGCTCAGGGTGCGGCCGGATGTCTCGACAAATCCGCCGTCGCCGCCAAGCGCGCCGCCCTGGGCGCTGATGGTCCCATTGAACGTGGTCGTGCCATCAGACCACAACACGACCGTGCCGCCGTCGCCGCTGGTAATCGCGTCGGCGGTGATCGTGGCCTCGCCCACATTCACGTTTTGCGCGTGCGCGACTTCGTCACCGCCATGCGGGCCGCCGCCTATCAGGACTGTGCCGCCTCCCGCATCGCCGGAGGCGTTGATGTTCGTGCCGTCAGCTACATTCACCGTCCCGCCGGTCACCGTAACGGTGCCGCCGGTTTCGCCGGCGTCCGTGCCCGAGGCGTCCAGTGTGCCGGCCACGTTCACCGTGCCGTCGCCGCCATCCAGCACAATGACGCCGTTCTGGTTGGAGACGCTGGTGGCCTCGATGATGCCTGTCGTATTGATGACGTTGTCGACAACGCCTTCGGCCGCGCGCGCGGTCAGCAGCACGGTCCCGCCCGCGGCCTTGATCGTGCCGCTGTTGGTCACCAGCGCGTTCGTGCCTTCCGGCACGTTCTGCACAGCCGTCTGAATCTCATAGCGGATGAGATTATCGCCCGTGAAATCGATGGAGAACGCATCGGCGCCGCCCAGAACGACCGTGCCGAGGTCGGCCTGGATCAGGCCTTCGTTGACGACGACAGGCCCTGAAAGCACAACCGATCCGCCCGGCTTCGCCGTGATCGTTCCTTGATTGACGACGCTGGCGTTTGGGTTGCTCGACGCCCTGTCGAAAACGTACTTGCCTTTGCGGAAGCGCTCGTCGGTGATGTCGGACGTCGTCGCAATCAGTCCGCCGACGTCAACCACAGCGCCTTTGCCGAAAAGAATGCCGTTTCCGTTGATGATCCAGATTTGCCCATTGGCGAGCAGCGTGCCGTCGATGAGGGAAGGATCGATGCCAAGCACCCGGTTGAGGGCAATCGCCCATTGGCTCGGCTGATCGAATATTACGGTGCTGTCGCCCGGGATCGAAAAACTGTCCCAGTTGATCAGCATCTTCTTAGTTTGCTGGTTGATCGTCGTCGTATCGTCCGAAGAGGAAATCGAACCGCTGCCCACGACAATCGTGCCTCCTGTGGGCCCGTCGGCGCGCGAGGGCGTATCGGTGACAAGCAGCAAGCTTAGACAGCCCAGCGCCAGCAGCCATTTTCGCGCGCCGCGTATTCTGCGCGCTTTGAGTTTCGTGCGTCGGGCGTATTTCATAGAACGCATCCCCGGTTAGAACCTGACGGCCGCATTGAACAAAAGCTTCGTTGTGCGCTCGCCGCTGTCACTGCCCGGCACGGCTTCCAGCGTGCGGGCGACTTCCACGCCAGCGGCGACGTCATAGGGAAACCAAAAGCGAATCCCCCCTCCCGTCGAAACGATGGAAAAATCCAGAGCGCTCGGCACATCAATGTTCCAAACCTTTGCCGCGTCGAAGAAGACGTAGGGCTGGACGGCTTCCACCGACCATTGCGGCAGGCGCGCACTGTAGCGCAGCTCGGCCGTGCCGCCGAGGCCGTGATCGCCGGTTATGGCGCCGGGCTCGTAGCCTCTTCCGATCTGGTTACCGCCGAATGTGATCTGCTCGCCCGCGATCAGCGGATCGAATGAGTATTGGCCCTGCGCCCCCAGAAACAGGCTAAAAGGCCCCGCCAGGACGCGCGTGAAGCGCAGGGCGCCGGTAGCTTTGGTGAAGTCCGTATCCGCCCTGGAACGGGACAAGAGCGGCGACCCGCTGTCGGTTGCGCCAAGGATCGGCAGGCCTTTCGCCACGTCGAAGCTCAAGACGAGATTTCCGCCCAACACGTCGTTGCTGGTGTAGCTCCCGCCGATGTCGAGGACGCGCCATTCGTCGTGGCTGAAGGGAAAGTCCAGAATCTCGATGCGTGCGTCCTGGACCGTGAAGCCCGCGTCGATGATGAGCGAATTCGCGCGCGTGCGCATAAGCGGGAAGCTCACGCGCGGACCTGCGGCCCATGAGTCGGTAATCGTGTTAAACAGCGAGAGGAACGACCCCGGTTCGCCATGCGTAACCGTACCGAAAAGCGTGACGATCATTCCTTCATTGCCGACGGGATGGCGGTAACGCAGCTGCCCGATCATCCGTTCTTCCACGTCCGTCGTGGTCGCGAAGATGCCGGAAAGCTGCCCGCCGTCATCGAACAATCCGTTGAAGGCAAAATCGCCCGTGAACGTCCAACGGCCCGTGAAGCGCGAGCCCCTGTTATCTACGGTTAGCCCGCCCGTGAGGATGGGCTGTTCTACCGCCACGGCGAGATCGGAAGCGCCAGGCGTATCGGGCGACGGGCGCAGTATTCCGGTCGCGGAAACCCCCGGCAGGTCGTTCGCCATCAAGAGACCGCGTTCGAGCGGAAGCAGCGTCAGAGGTCTCATCGAAAGAGCGGGTTCGAGATAGTTCCTGATCCGCTTTTGCGTCCCGCTGTCGCCGCCCTGAACGGAAATGCTGGCGACAAAACCTTCGACGACGTTGATCGTGAAAATACCGTCGTCGACACGCTGCGGCGGCACATAGGCGCGGGTGAGGGGATATCCGGCGCGGCGATATTCCGCCTCGATCGCGTCGGCGACGTCCAGAATGTCAGATAGGCTGGCGGTCGTTCCAATCAGATGCTGATACAGCGGGCGGAAGCTCTCTGGCGGTATGGTCTTGGCGCCGACAACGCGAATATCGGCGACGTGAAAACGGATTTCGTCGACGGCGCGCGGTACAGCCGAACGATGTGGGCTTTCGATCCGGAAATCCACGTCCGGTTGCGGGCGAACCTCAGGTCCCGGCCGATCGCGCCCAGGCTCGACAGCTCCCGGCAATGGCAGGGGCTGTGCCCATGCGGCCCCGCAAATCAAAAGTGCGGCAAGAAAGGGCAAGACCCGCTGCGGCACCCGCCGCGGCCGCCACACGCGATCTTGTCTCACGGCGAGCTACGCCCTTTCCCCCTGCCGCCGGGCGGGCATCCCGGTCCGGCGAGCCAAAGTCGCGAAAACACCCCTGTATCGTGGAATTTCTAACAAGATTCAGGCACCAGGGACAATTCGGCTCCTGTGGCCAGTTTCCGGCTTTTCTAGCCTGTTTCAGGCGGTTGCCGGCCGGGGATCGAACCAAATCATGGGATTGTGGTAATTGCGTCGCAAAACGTCCCTGGCGGGGGTGTCGCGCCCGTGCCGCGCGACAAAAGAATATTGGCCGCACTCAAGCGAAACGATGTCTTGCACAGTTCTAGCGGGTCCGGCCGGCCTTTGTCGCCCCGAGGCCCCGCAGATCACCGGGCGCGCAACGCTGCTAGCCGCGCGACGCGGTTCCGGAGCCGTGGCGCCACTTGATGTTGCAGCCGATGGACGGCGTCTGCTGGGCTGGCGCCGATTGGCCTGCAAGCAGTCGATCCACCGCACTGCGCAAGTCGGCGCCTGTCACCGGCACATTGTTTCCGGGGCGGCTGGCGTCAAATTGGCCGTGATAGAAAAGTGTTCTCTGCGCATCGAACAGAAAGAAATCCGGCGTGCAGGCGGCACCGAAGGCTTTCGCCACGTCCTGCGATTTATCCTGCACATAGGGAAAGATGAACCCCCGGGCTTTCACTTCTTCGCCCATTCTCACTAGCGAATCTTCAGGATACGCCATTTCATCGTTAGAGTTAATTGCGACAACGGCAAGTCTTTTCTCTGCATATTCGCGTGCGAATGCGGCGAAGGCGCGCCTGATATGCTTCACAAACGGGCAGTGATTGCACCAAAAGGCAACCAGAAGCGCAGGCTTATCAGAAAAGTCCTCGAGGCGATGGGTTTTTCCAGTCGCATCAGGTAGTGCAAATCCAGGCGCAGGCGTTCCCAGTTCTATGTCGTTGGACGGTGTGACTGCCATTGTTGATCTGGCGCAGCGGATTCAAGCCAAGCCATAGGCGAGCGTCAGCGCCAACGCAATGGCCCGGCCGGGCAATCAGATTGTGCGGCCGGCGGGTTGGCCTTTTGTGCGGGCTTCGGCGTATAAGTTGGATGACAAGATCGGGTGCCCGTGCACCCAAACGTTAGGGGAATGTCCATGTTCGCTGCGCTCAATTGGCTTTGGATGATCCTGAAGGGAACCCTGAATGCGGTTGCCAAGGTGATCACGTTCTTTGTGCTTCTCATTGCGGCGTTGTTCGTGCTCGGCCTTGTTCAAGGCGACGGTCTGGAAAAACGAATGGTTCTGGAGCTCGACCTGCGTGAACCCATGGACGACAAAGTCGATGCGGGTCTATTCGGCCTTGGCTCCGACAGGCTTTCGATAATGGACGTCGTGTTTGGCCTCGATGCGGCGGAGCGCGACCCGCGGGTTGCGGGCGTATTGCTGCGGGTGGGCTCGGGAGATCTCCTCGTTCCTAAAGGCGAAGAGCTTCGCGACGCATTGAAACGCTTCCGTAAAGCCGGAAAGTTCGTAATCGCGCATTCACAGGGCTTCTATTCCGGCGACTTGGGCGATTTTCTGGTGGCGACGGCCGCGGACGAGGTCTGGATGCAGCCTGCGAGTTCGTTCTTTCCTGCGGGCACGGCGTCCACAACCGTGTTCTTCAAAGGCATGTTCGACAAAATCGATGCGGTTCCCCAGTTTTCACAACGTGATGAGTACAAAAGCGGCGCCAATACCTTCATGGAGCACGACTTTACGCCGCAGCACCGGGAGGCGACGACGCGAGTGCTGCAATCCTGGTACGACACGGCGACAGCGGACCTTGCAGCCGATCTGAAAATGGATCGCGCCAATTTGGCTGGAATTCTCGAAAACAGCCCAACCGTCGTGGCTGAAGTCAAGAAAAAAGGACTGATCACCGCGATCGGCTATGACGACGACGCGCGCGAACATGCGCTCACGCGCGCCGGTGATGGAGCGAAAACTGTGGAGTTTGCGAAATTCGCGAAAATCAAGCGCCAGTTTCAGAAGGCAGTTGTCGGCCCGAAGATCGCCTTGGTCCATGCCGCGGGGACGATCGTGGAAGGCGATGATGACAGCTCGGACTTTGGTGGGGACGTGATGGTGGCGAGCGACGACTATGCCAAGGCAATCCGCGAGGCGACGAAGGATGACAATATCAAGGCGATAATTGTGCGCGTCAGTTCACCAGGCGGCTCGGCCACCGCGTCCGATCAGATTCTCGATGCTCTGAAAAAGGCGCATGCCGCCGGCAAGCCGATTGTCGTCAGCATGGGCTGGGTTGCCGCGTCGGGCGGATATTACATATCCCTGGCCGGCGACAGGATCGTGGCAGAGCCGGGAACGCTGACCAGCTCCATAGGCGCCTATTCGGGCAAAGTAGCCATCGGTAAGTCGCTCGAGCTTCTGGGTCTGGAAGCACGCGAAATCGGCGTGGGGCGCAACGCGCTGTTTCTTTCCGGCATGCAGCCCTGGACTCCTGAACAACTGACCAAGCTGGATCAGCAACTGGACATGATTTATCTGGACTTCAAGAAGAAGGTTGCTGATGGGCGCAAATTGCCTCTTGCCAAGGTGGATCAGATTGCGCGCGGGCGCGTATGGACCGGCGTCGACGCCAAGCAACACGGTCTCGTCGATGAGCTGGGCGGGTTTTGGACAGCCGTGAGCGCTGCCAAGAAGTTGGCCAATATCCCCGAACCCACACGAGTGGGTTTTGTAATGTACCCCAAACCGAAAGGCTGGCTGGCGAAACTCACCCGTGCCTTCGGAGAAACGGAAACCAGCTTGAAGGCGCTACAGGGCATTTACGCGCTTATGCGAGTGACACGGGTGCAGGAGCTTCTGGCGGCCATTCAGGAGGGACAAGGCGGCCGCGCGCAGTTCCGGGCTGCGAGCTTGCCGGGCGGGATTCATTAATCCGGCGAAGTTACACGTGCCATTCGACGGACTGGCCGCCGTAGGAATCGATCGCCTCGAACATCGCGGCGACAAGCGCGCGTTCCTCCTGTGAGAGTTCTGGCCGCCAGATGTCGAAAATCAGAATGACCCGCAGCTTATCGCTGCCGTTCCAAGCCTCATGCTGGATCGTATCGTCGAATACCCAGGCATTGCCTTCCTCCCAGAGGCGGACATCGTTGCCGACGCGAAACTGACACTTGCCGGGGACGATCAACGGCAGGTGACAGATCAAACGCACGTTTATATGGCCGGTATGGGGCGGAATGTGCGCGCCCGGCCGCAGCGCGGAAAAAAGAACTGAAGGACAGCGGTTTTTTATTTGCGTAAGCGGCACGTCTTTGATGGCGGCGATCGTCTTGGGGCAACGCGCGGCATTTTCCTTCACCAGTATTCCGCCTTTCCAAAGATAGAATGCGGTCCATTCCGGGCTATTGACCATGTGGTGATCGACGGGGGGGCGCGCGGGGTCCGCTTCGATGTAGGGTGAAAACGCGCCTTCCAGTTTTAGAACCTCGAGAAGTTCCCCCCGGATATCATCCGTGGCCGCCTCCACGGCATCGAGCCAAGGAAAATCCCGGCGCTCGTAAAACTGAATCTGAGGGAGCTCCGGAAAGTAGTAGTGCAGGGGCTCTTGCAAAAAGACCTGTTTTTTTCCGAGCAGCAGGTCGAGCGAATGCGCGAACCGCCGGCTTGCCGAGCCATCGCCAAATCCGCGTCGCGCGAGGTGATCGTGCAGATATTCCTCGTAGTCCTTGGCGTAGCGTTCGCGCAGCGCATGTGCCCGGCGCAATTCTTCGCGCAGTTCGGCGGACAGCTGTGGTGCCGAGGAAGCCGCCTTGATGGCGGCGCTGTAGTAGGCGGTTGCCGCGCGCGTGTCGTTCGCGGCGGCGAGGTCGTCTCCCTTCAGGATAAGGGCCCAGGCGTTTCGCGGCTCGGCTTCGAGCACTTTGTCTACGGCCCGTGCCTTGCCTTCGTTGTCACCGAGTTTGCGGCAGGCGAATGCGAGCCCCAGCCAGACCGATACTCCGGCCTGACCTGTCGCCACCGCTTGCGAAAAGAGGTCCCGCGCGCGTGCGGTTTCCCCCCTCTGCAATGCCGCCGCCGCCGTCTGCTGCAGCGCGCGCCAATCCGCGGTCGGCGTTTGCATCAGATTCGCCGCTCCTGATCGGAATCCTTTGGTTCGTAATTAAGCGCAACAACGCCGGCAGCGTAGCCGAATTCGTCGATCCAGGGCTGCAGCTTGGGAAGGATGGGCGCGAGCTCATTGGCGTAGCGTCGCCACTGGCCGAGGCCTTCGCGATACAGGCCGCGGCGCACCTGGGCTGCGCTCACGGAGCGGATTGGCCGCGCCTTAGCCACTTCTGCGAAGTCCTGCATTGCCGGCATCCAGTCCACGCCAATAAACCGGCAAACGGCGTGCATGCTTCCTTCGAAATCTGAAACCATATCTTCGTAGCGGTGCATGCAGAGTTCAAGCATTAGGCATTTGCGGTAGAGATTCGCCAGGCGCATGACGTCGTCGTAAAAGCTGGCCGCCCCTTCTAAAGTCAGAAGCTCATAGGTTGCCGCGTTCATGCCGAAGTGTCGGCGAAAGCAGCTGAACACCACGTCGCGCGGATCGCGGATCGCGAACAGGATCTTGGCTCGCGGAAATAGCTTCGCGATAAGCGGAAGCTTCAACGTGTTCAGCGGGTGCTTGTTGAGGAAGACCTTGCCCGAAACATCGATCGCGTGATTGCGGACGCGCTGCCAATAGGCTTCGCGATGCCTGACGAGCTCGTCGCCGTCAAGGGTGCAGAGTTGACCGAGACTGGCGGCGTCCTTCAAGTAGATGTCCGCAGTTTCGCCAAAGATGTCGCGCTCCTCCAGCGTGACGAGCGATGGGTTTGCCGCGAGAACTTGCTCCAGAAGCGTGGTGCCCGAGCGCATGAAGCCGACAAGGAATACGTGTTGAAGCGTTTCACCGTCAGCCGCACGGTTGTCGGTCGGCGCGGACCATTGCTGTGAACCGGCACGCTCGAAGTAATCAATGAGCCGGGCGATCTGGCTGCGCCCGCCGCTCCCGGCGAAGCGTGCGGCATGTGTTTGAAAAAGCTCGTTATTTTCGCTTGTATAGGCCGCGAACGCTTCCGCCACCTTGTCCTGGTGGTCAAGCGCATCGCCCAGCAGCCCGAAAACAAAGGCGCGCTGGTTACCGCTCACGGCCTGATTGTCGAGTAGAGGGCGAAGTCGCCGCTCGGCGGAAACAGTTTCGCCCTCCGCCAGCTCGACCATAGCCAGGGCAATATTGGCGACGGCTTGCCGGGGATCAATGGCAAGCACACGCGCAGCGCATTCACGCACGCGGGACGAATCCGATTGGCGCGCTGCCATCAGAGCCAGGTTGGCAAGCGTCTGCACCGAAGTCGGATTGGCGGCCAGTGCGCGCTCGAGCGCGGCAAGCGCATCCGCGTAGCGCTCCAGCGCGGAGAGCGTCAGGCCCCGGTAATAATTGGCGTCGAAATAGTCGGGGAGGATCGCCAGTGCGGTGTCGAAGCGCGCCAAGGCCTCCTCATAGGCGTCGCGGTGAAAGTAGTGAGCCCCAATGCGCGTTATCGCCTGGACATAACGGGGATTGAGCGCGACGGCCCGCTCGAACTCTGCCAAGGATTCTTCGGCGCGCCCCAATTCGTTGAGCGTGATGCCGAGATTGTAATGCGCCTCGGGATAATCGGGCTTCAATGCAATTGCCTGGCGGTAGCAGCCCTCCGCTTCCGGCAGCTTGCCCTTGGCACGCAGCAGGTTTCCCAGATTGTTGTGAAAGGCCGCGTCGCGCGGGCTTAGTGCGATCGAGCGGCGCATCAAATTTTCGCTTTCCGCAAACTCGCGCCGGGATTTGAGCGCGAGCGCGAGGCTGTGCAGAAGCGTCGGATGCTCTGGATAGGCCCGCAGAAGCGAACGGTATATCGCCTCGGCTTCCGCAACCTGGCCCTGGGCCTCCAGGGCCTGCGCGCGCGCATAGGCGCCTGTGGGGTCCTTGCTGATCGGGGTCATGCTCTCATGGGCAGACGAGCCAGTTTGCTGGTTTGTACGGTTCACCATAACGGAGTTCGTGCGTTTCCCACGCAAGGGCAAGATCCCGACGCTCCGGCCCCGTAACGGATCCTGAATTGCCTCATCGAGCGGCGATTGTGATATTGTAATTATACCCGGCATGCTAGCGAACCAAGAACCAAATTCCAGCGCCCAGGTCGATGCACTGGCGCGAATGGCAAGCCAGGCGGCGTCGTTGGGTCGCCTGGAGGAGGCTGCGCAAGCCTGGGCAAGGGTGCTCGCTCTCGCGCCAGCCCATGACCGGGCGCTTGGTTTTCTTGGCCAGCATGCGCGTCGAAGCGGGGACCTGCAGGCGGCGCGCGATTTTCTGGAAAGAGCGGAGCGGGCGCAACCGCGGGACCCGAATATCCCGCTTAATATCTCGTTCGTTTATCGGGCGATGGGTAATAGCGAAATGGAATGGGCGGCAATCCTGCGCGCCCTTGCTAGCGACCCATATTTTGGCCCCGCACTCTTGTGCAAGGGTATGTATCTGGAACGCGCGGGCAAGCGCCGGGCCGCGGCTGAGGTATTCGCCAACGTGCTGAAAATCCTCCCGCCAGCCGACCAAATTCCAACGGCGCTAAAAAGCCAAATTGCGCATGCACAGGAAGTGGTGCGCGAGAACACGGAGAAGATGGAAGAATTCTTGCGCGCGCGTTTGGCACACTTGCGGGAGACGCATGCCGGCGAGAAATTGCAGCGCTTCGATGAATGCAAAGATTTTGCCACGGGCCGCAGGAAAGTTTACACCCAGTCGCCCTGCATGTTGCACTTTCCGCAGTTGGCGCCGATCCAATTCTACGACGATTCAGAATTTCCCTGGCTTCCCAAACTGGAGGCGGCAACCCCCGAAATCCGCGAGGAATTGTTCGTGCTGCTGCGCGAAGACAGCAAGGGATTCGAGCCGTATGTGAACCATCCGGACGATTCGCCCCAAACGCAGTGGCGAGAACTGAACCGTTCGCCGCGCTGGAACGCGTTCCATCTGTGGCGAAACGGGATACGGCAGGACGAAGCGTGCCAACGGTGCCCGCGAACGGCCAAGTTGATGGAAGAACTGCCGGCACTTGATCTGCCCGGATTTGGGCCGAACATAATGTTTTCCTGTCTGGCGCCGCACACGGCGATCCCGCCTCATACCGGCGAAACGAATGTGCGGTTGATCACGCATTTGGCTCTCATCGTGCCGGGGCAATGCTATTTCCGGGTCGGCAACGAAACCCGGGAATGGCAGGAGGACAAGGCTTGGATATTCGACGACACGTTCGAGCACGAAGCCAGAAACGAGAGCGACAAGCTCCGTGTTATTCTGATGATGGACGTATGGAACCCGTACGTAACAAAGGCGGAGCGGGAACTCGTGTCCGCATTACTGGCGGGCGTGCGCGAGTACTACCTGTCCGATTGAGCTAGGCGCGGTAGCCGAACTTTTCGATCCACGGCCGGAGGATGGGCAAGGCGGGGGCAAGTTGGCTTGCGTAATTTTTCCAGGCTCCAATGGCGTCGGAATACAGGGGCCGGCGCACCTGTTCTGCGCTGGGCGAGCGAAGCGGGACAGGCGGCGCCAAGGCGTGGAACGACTGCATGTCATCCGTCCAATCGATGCCGATGAACTGGCACACGGAACGCATACGCCCCTCGAAATCCGTAATCAGGTCTTCGTAGCGATGTTCGTGAACCTTCAGCTGGAGCGTGCCGCGGTACGCCTCCACCAGATGCATCACGGAACTGTAGTATCTCGCGGCATCTTCGATCCTGAGCAATTCGAGTGTCGTAAGGCCGACCTCGAAATGGCGCCGGAAACAGCTGAACACGACGTCGCGCGGATCGCGGATCGCGAAAATGACTTTCGAGTGCGGAAAGAGCTTGGCGAAGAGCGGCAGCTTTATCGAGTGTAGCGGCTGCTTGTCGACAAGCACTTTGCCGGCCACCTCGAGGCCCAGTTCGCGTACGCGTTGCCAGTAGGTCCGGGCGAGATCGGCAGCGCCGTCCGCACCGAGCTCTGCTAGGCGATTTAGGCCGCTGTCGCTCGACAAAAAGGACTCGGTCTCTACGGCCAGGATTTCGCGCTCGTCGAGCGTCGCGACCTGGCGGCTGCTGCCAAGGGCTTGTTCGAGCAGTGTCGTTCCTGAGCGCATGAAGCCGGCGAGGAATACATGGCCGGCGGCGTCGCTGGCCACGCCGTCGTGCGGCGGCGCCCAGCGCGATGCCGGCGCTGCAACAAAGTAAGAATTCACACGTTCGACGAGATCGACAGCGCGCTCGACGCCAGCAAAGCGCGGCGAGTGAATGTGCAGGAGCTCTTCGTTCGAGGCCGTATAGCTGGCGAAGGCCTCGGCGTAGCGGCCTTGGCCGTCCAGCGCGTCGCCGAGAAACCCCAGCGCATTGGCCCGATGCTGCCCCGACTGGAAAACAGGTTCGGCAAGCAGCGAACGGAGCTGATTTTCCGCCGAGGAAAAATCCTTTTTGGCGATATCCATCATGGCGCATGTGACCCGGGCTGCGGGCTGGCGCGGATCGAGCTGGAGCGCGCGCGCCGCATGCTCTTGCGCCGCGGACAGCCGCCCGCTTCTTGCCTCTATTTCGGACAACGCGGAGAGCGCCTCGGGATAATCCGGCCGCAGCTCGAGTGCGCGCCGGTAGGATTGCTCGGCCGCATCGTGCTGCCCCAGCTGCACTTCGGCCCAGCCCTTGCGATAGTAGGTATCGGGCATCAAAGGATCGATTGCGATGGCCTGCTCAAACACTTTTATCGCCTCGGCAGCAGCATTGAGCCGCAGCAAGCAGAGTCCCATGGCGTTGAGCAAATTGGCGTCATTGGGGGTCAGCTCGCGGGAGCGGCTGTATTCGCCTAGCGCCTCGCGGTAGCGGCCCTGTTCTTCCAGCCACAGGGCACGGGCATTGAAAACGGTCGGGTGGCGCAGGCCGCGTGCGATTGCTACAGACGCAAACTGGGCCGCCCCGGGCAGATTCGACGCCCTTACGGCCTGCGAGACGGCGCGTAACAGCTGCTCGTTGCTGAGGCTGGCCGGGTCCGGCCCGGTTGGCTCGTGCATTGACACATGCCCTGCAGGGAAGGCGCAGGTTTATCCGGCCCGCGCCGCGAATCAAAGTGGTTTCGGTGGCGCGAGAAGCGAATGGCGCCCGGGGCCCCGGCACCCTGTGGCAGAAAAAAAAGACGGCGGCCTTTCGGCCGCCGTCCAGAGTTTGCCCCCGGAGGAAGCGGCTACATCTTCACCGTGCCGCCGACGAAGATAAAGCGGCCCAGGGCATCGTACACGCCCGGGAAGGTGTTGCCGTTGCCCGGCGCCGTGCCGGCGAAGCCCGTCAGAGGCGGCCGCACATCGAAGGCGTTGTTGATGCCGCCGCGGAGCTCCACGCTCTCCCAAACATGCCACACGGCAGCGAAGTCGACGTAATCGACATCGCCAAGGGGCAGCAGGTTGTCGCAGCGAGCAATGTCCGGATCAAAGTGGCAAACTTCGCTGAAGTGGCGCCACTGCACCGACAAGTCCGTGTCCCATGGTGACGTCCACGTCACGCGCAGCTTGTGGCGCCATTCGGGTGCGGGGTTGAGCACCGCAGGACACCCGTAGGACCCTGCGCAGTCGCCACCGCCGCCAGTAAATTCATCCAGCCATGTACCGATGAAGCTGATAGCGAGCCCGCCCATACCCTCCATACCCCAGTCGGCGAGGTCGGTTTGATAGTTGGCCTCGAAGTCCCAGCCCTTGGTTTTGAGGCCGCCGAGATTCTGGTTCAGGTTGATCACAAAACCGCCGCCGTAGATAGCACCGAAGCTGTTGCGATCGATCAGGGCGCAAAAAGACGGGTTGTTGTCTATATAACAGCCGGTCAGAATATTTTGCGCCCCGAAGCTGGCAATGGCATTCGACAGTTTGATGTTGAAGTAGTCGATGGTGGCCGAGAAGCCGGGGATGAAGGTCGGCGTCAGCACGATGCCGGCCGAACGCGTATCCGCCGTTTCCGGGCCGAGCCCGGTGTTGCCGCCAACGAGCTGGTTACACTGTGACGCGGGACAGCTGAGCAGGATGTTTCCCGCCGGTGTTCCCGCCAGGCTGGCGCTACCCGTGGCCGCGTTGCAATTCGCGAACGCCGCCGGATTGTCGAAGCACGGGTCGTTGAAACTACCGTCGGTCAGCTGAACCGTATTGGGAGTAAAGAGCTCGAGCACGTTCGGTGCGCGCACCGCACGCTGGTAGCTGCCGCGGAGGCGGAAGTCCTCGATCGGCATCCATTCCGCGCCGTACGAATAGGTGTTGGTCGAACCCGCCGTGCTGTACGACGAATAGCGGTAGGCGCCGTTGATCTGCAGCAGTTTGGCGAAGGGCGCGTCCTCGACGAGTGGGAAGCGCGCTTCGGCGAATACTTCGCGCACGCTGAAGCTCGCGAAGGGCTGCGGGCTGGTCACACCGCCGGCGCCGGTGGCGTCGCCAAGCCTGGCGACGTCGTCCGGATCAAGCTGGAGGCCTTCGCTGCGGTACTCGGCGCCGAAGGCCACCGCCATCGGGTTCTTCGCCCAGGGCGACTGGAAGCCGATGGAGCCGAGATCGCCCGTGACTTGCGCGCTGACCACCTTTTCTTCCGTGAAGCCCTGGGTGATCGACACCGTCTCGATGTAGTTCAGCATCTCCTGCGTGATCGCGCCGAATCCATGGAAGATATCCAGCGGTACGCAGCGAGATGAGTCGCGCGTGCACGTAGGCACGCCGCCCACAAGAACAACCTGCAACGCGTTTTGCGACCGCGAGACGGACCAGTCATGGGTGGAGAGCGACGAGAAGTTGGTCCGGCCGTACTGGCCATAGATGTCGTATCGCCAACCGTCGCCGAGATCGCCACGAATGCCGACGACATTGCGCCAAGCCTGGTGATGCAGGTCGAAGTCGCGCGTGCCGCCTTCGATGGAACGCCGGCCGACCAGCAGGAGCGCCTGCTCTTGGCCAGGCGACTGGCAAATCAGAGCACGCTGCTGTGCTGTCATCAGTGGGTTATCGCAGTTGATCTGCGTGATGCCGTCATAGAAGCCCGAACCGAGGAACATGCCGCTCGGTGCGATGGAACCGAGAGAACGGTCGTCCATGAACATGAACTCGGTATAGGTCTCGAGCCAGGGCTCGATCTCGTAACGGCCGGAGAAGCCGGCCGTCCAGCGCGTGTCGGGGCGCTGATAGGTATTGAACGGGCCGTAATTGAAGAGCCGCTCAGAGGCCGGCGGTCTCACTAAACCGTACTTAGCTACGCAGCCCGCAGAGAAACAAAATACTTCTCCGCCGTCACCTATATAGAGGTCCGTCCTACCAAACTCGAGCGAAATCCACCGGTTCTTGTTGCTCGATCCCCTGCACGCGAGATTCGCGCCAGAAAAGCTGCATGCCGAGTAGTCGCGCTCGCTCTGGAAGATGGCCTGGTTGTGGTGGAAGCTCATGAAGGCGGTGACATTGCCTTTGCCGTCGCCGGTGTTGGCGCCCATGATGACGTTCACGTCCACCGTGTCGCCATCCCAGGGATTATCGGGAGCCTGTTC
>JBQTHM010000019.1:0-6445 GCA_052389895.1 Alphaproteobacteria bacterium
GGAGGATGGCATTGCCCGCGCCGCGCGTCAGATGGTTACGCAACAGATCATGGTGTGTCTCATAAGCACGATCCATGACCCGCCGAATTGAGGCGGCTGTGCGGGCGCGGCCAACGCCGGGATCCGAGTAGTCCCGCGACCATACGGCGTAAACTCGCAGTTTACTGGCGCTCATTCCTGAGTGAGCGATCGCGCATAGCGGGCGTATCCGGCTGCAATCGCCGCGATATTGACGTCCGACAGGACCTCAGGAGCCACCACGAAATCATAAATCATGCCGGGCATTGCCATCCGGCGGCAGAAGCGCCTCAGCTCTTCCGCGCTCCAACGCGGCGGCGCCAGGGATTTCGCTGCCCGCCGGGCTTCCGCGAAATTTCTGTAGGCCCTGCCGTCAACCACATTGGGCAACTCCCGGATGTAGGCGTTTGAGTAGATGACCGTCGGCGTTCCGAAGCGGGTCGCTTCCAGCGCCGCCGTGCCGGCGATCGTGACAAGACAATCGAGCTTGGGCAGCATCGCGCGCAGATCGGCTTTGCGCGGCGCCAAAGAAACGTTTGGCCGCAATAGCAGTTTGATGAAACGCCACGGCGGCCGGATGCAGAAGAAATCCGGGTGCTCCTTCACGAACAAGCGCATGCCGGGCGGAAGCGAATCGGCTACATCTTCGGCGAGGCGAAGCTGATCCGCCCAATGGATAGCAACATAGTCGGGCGTCGCCTCTGGCTGAACATGCAAGGCGAGCAGCACAGTGCCTTCGGTTCGCGTTCGGGCGAACAGGCGTTCGAGCAACCAATAGAACGGCGCATACAGGATCTTCAGGAAATAACGCAGCTTGTAGACGTGATGGGTCCGATAGTCGTCGGCGGCGTAAGTCTGAGCCGCGAGATCCCGAAAAACCAGCCGCACATGGTTGAGTTTCCCCCCGCTGCGCTCTTTTCGGCAGAGATCGTAGTAATTGAGAGCGAGCGGCACGGGTGCGGCATGCTGATCGCCCGGATAAAGCGTGCTTTTAGCGCTGTGCTCGTGATCGAAGAGGGCGAACAGCGCTTCCTCGCCGGGCATGTTTAGCGGCACACGGTAGGGAATCCCTCGAGATGTGCACAGGAAATACAGGGCGTATTCCAGCGAGGTCGAGATTTCGCCGACGACGAGAACCGGCCAGAGCTGTCTCAAAAGATCGTCGAAGCGAGCCAGCGCCGCTTGTATGCGTCTGGTCCAACGACGGCGCGGCCACCAGCGCAAAAACCGGTCACGGGCAATAGCCAAATCGAGGTCGAAGTCGGCAAATCGCTTTTCAAGCTCCATTGCAAGTATTGCGCCCCTCGCCACGACGTCATTGGGCGCGCTCACGGCATCCAGATGAATACAGCTAATGCCCGCCTTCTCGTAGAGCCTCACACGCTTTCGGGCGGGGGTGACAACTGCGACGTCGAAACCCTCCGGCCCCAGATAGGCGGCGAGCCGCACATTGAATGCCAGCATCCGGACGGTCTCCAAGAGGAGGATGAGGCGTTTCATGCGACCTTCCGCCCCCGCGCCCACGGTGCGGCCGGCCGCATGTCCGCATGAGCACGGGGCAGGCGCGCCATGACCGCCCCGCAAGCCGTAGCAAATAACGGCAGCAGGCCGAAGAACGACCCTGAGGCGGTCATCACGAACCCGAGAAGATTCAACAGTATGAGTAAGGCGATGATCGCCATTGCGCGCGCGTGTCCGTCGGCGGCGCCTCTTGCCGCCCAGGCTAGGCGCGCGAGGAAAAACAGCGCCCAGCCCCAGGCGATAATTCCCAGCCACCCCTGCCGGAAGTAAATCAGCACCGGCGTGATGTGGATGTAATGATCGGATGTGACAACTGAGAGATACGCCTGCCTTCCGCTTGCGAAAACGGCGCCAAGCCCATTGCCAAAAAACGGCGAACCTTGCACCTGCAGCACTGATTGCGCCTCAACAAACCTCAGCCACGTGCTGCTGTCCACCGAATCTTGCAATGCCCACAAGTCCGTTGAGAGAACGAATGAGGACAAATCAATTGTATTCGCCAGCCTGTAGAACATAACGTCGAAGGCGGAGCTCGCGTCATAGCCCGAACCGAACAGCGTAGCGAGCATGAGGCCACAGCCTGCGGTTACGCCGATCAATGCGAAACCGGCCAGGCGGATGCCAGCGCCCCTCGCAGCAGAATCAATCCAACGGCGCAGCCATTGAAACGCCGCCAGCGTAAGTATTAGCAGCAGAAAAGCGGAGCGCGATTGGGACAAGACGGCATAGGCAGACGCAAGAACAATGATGGGAACGAGCCGTCGTTTCCGGCGGTGAAGAGTGGTCGCCGTTGCCATCACGACCATGACGGGCAGGGCCAATCCCGAACCATAGCGAACGAACAGCGCCGATCCCGTCCATCCGGCAAGAATGATTTCATACAGGATGATGCCGCAGCCGATGATCGAATATCCCTCGAGAAACGCATCGAGCGCATCATCTGACTGGGCGATCATGACACCCAGCGCCAGCATTACGAGCCAGCCGGCCATATTGAACAAATCGCCATAGATGTAACGAGGCGGATTGCCAGCCAGTGCGCCAATAAACGTGGACAGAACCAGACTGGCCAAAACGAAGTAGAGCGGCGTCATGCCACGCGGCCATCTGATACCGTCCATCAAGCGCAGCATGATCGCAACCAATGCGAAGAAGGTAGCAATGGCAGCCATGCCGCTGCGTGCGTCGGCCGAAAGAATCATTTCCGGAGAAATGATGCCGTTGTCGAATTGCCGACCCACCAGCCGCCCGGCATCGGGCAGCAACAGAGCCAGAGCGGTCAGCCATCCGACCAGCTTTCGCGCGGTCATGCCGGTGCCGCTAAAGGGTGGCCGCGCGGCACAAAGAGGAAATTGTTTATGTAGTGCCTGCGCAGGACGCCAAGCCGCGTGCAGTTCCGCGTGTCCTGATCGCGTTTCTTGCTGAAGGCGGAAAGCGGCATCCACCGATTGTTCCGCCAGAAGTGGCCTTCATAGTCCTCTTCCCGCAGCCATTCGAAAACCCCTTCCATAGGAAACGCCAGATGCCGCTGTTCTATCTCGATCAGCATTAGCGGCTTGTCGCGCTGCAAAAGTCCGCGCGCACCCTTGAGCACGGGAAGCTCGTGGCCTTCTACATCGATTTTGATGAACCCCACGGGATCGAGAGTCATGTCGTCGAGCCTGCGCGTTTGAATTCGGTAGCGGATCCCTCGCGGGTCAAAACGGGAAGCTATCGACGCCTCGCCCTCAATGGCATGGCCATTGCGGAGCGGCACTACGCATTCCGTCTCGCCGTTCCTATCGGAAAGACCGAACGGTTCTACCCGAACATGTGGCGGAGCCACCCTTTGCAAGAACGCCGCCACATGCGGCAGAGGTTCGAACACGATGAGAGAGGGCGTCAGCCGCGACAACCAGTAGACATAGGCACCATAATTTCCGCCCACGTCGAGCGCGAGTTTATCGTGGGGCACCAATCCAGGCAGAAGCCGGACTTCGGTCTCGCCCACAAGACGCATCCTCCAGGCCGTGGCCCGATACAGCAAAGGGGGCGGCAGCCCGCGCCAAGCGTCATGCAGCAGCGTTTTCAGGGACATCGTAAGCTCTCAGCCAGCACGACAAATCGCGTCCCAGCAACGCGGCCAATTTTTCCACGTCAGGACGGAAATGCTCTGTCAGCCTCGCCCGCATTTCCGGAGCAAGAGGCGATGGAGGGATGTCTTCCAGGGTCAGGCAGTCGAGCCAGCCCAGCATGGAAATGCCATAATAAAAGTGCGGAAAGAACCGGTTCTTGAGGCGGTGAATCTGCAGGATCCAGCGTCCGATATTTTTGCGAGTGCGGACGGCCGCTGCACGGATGACGGGAAATTCGGTGCGCCCGTCATTAGCCAGGTCAAGAAACTCGAGAACGGCTTGCCACGCCGCTTGTGGCGCCGTTTTCAGATCCTCGAAGAAGATAAAATGGCATTGTTCCCGCGGCGCCGCCTGCAAGAGACGCTCCACCAGCAATCCCAAGCGGCAATGTTTCGCGTATTGCAGCATATCCGGGTCGATGCACAATGACGGGACGTGGAGGCCTCTTGCACGAGCCGCCTGTAAGGCCCAGGCCCTGGAGAAGTCCTTTTCATCCTCCTGCATGGCGGCCAGATGATCGGCGTGCAGCGACACGGCCATATCAACCGGGTTCCTCAGCATCACGATGAGTTTCGCCTGCGGCGCATAGCGCAGCAGCGCCGGGACGGCGCCGTCTGCGTATATGTAATCCACCGACGCTTCTCCGACGGTTTCATGTTGCGAAGTCGCGTTGGCGAACAGGCGTTCATAATGCGCGACATCCCGCCATGCGCGGTGGAGGCATCCCCCGGCCCGGCAAAAGAAATGCGGTTCCTTCAACCAAGGCATGAAAACCGCGGGATGCTGTAATAGCCATGCCGCCAAGGCCGATGTGCCGCATTTCTCGAATCCGATGATGAAGAAATTCGGGCGTTTGCCTTTGGCACGCTCGGTCCGAAGGCTCATCGCCCCGAGAAGCGAACTGTCGATTCTCAGCGAACGCCTCATCATCCTGAATTGCAGCAGGTTGTTGACGATCGTGATCACCGTGCTCGCTGCAGCCGCACCCTCTATTCCCCACAGCGGTATGAGCAGTACGGCCAGAAGGCCATTGCCAAGCGCCATCCAAAGCGTGATGCGCGCAATTGCTTTTTCGTATCCCGTCATGGCCAACAGCAGGCCGACCGATCCGGTAGCCACATTGACCATCTGGCCGATGGCCAGAATTACCAGGACGCTGTAGCCCCTCTCGAACGCTGAGCCGAAGCACAAAGCCAGAATGCTGTCGCCCATGAACCAGAACGCCAACAAGACGGGCGCCGCCAGCGCGCCGGCGATCCGCACATTCGCATAGGCGAGCCTTTGCAGGATTTGAGGCTGATTGGCGTATTTTGAGTAATAGGGCGCGGCCGCCAGATTGATCGCCGTTAGGCCGAAGGCGACGAGGCTCGCCATTTGCGCCGTCGCTTTGTAAATGCCGACGTCTTCGGAGGTTGCCATGGCGCCCAACACGAGTAAGTCGACCTGCATAATGAGAATGGCGGAACCATTCATGAGTCCAAAGGCTATGGCGCTGTGCAGCCATGACCGCCGGTCATAGGTTGGCGGAAGAGGAGCAGTGACGGCTTGCGGCTTCACCCGTTGCAGGTAAATGGCGCCCATGAGAAAGGCGACCGCGGCAGTCATCACATGGAAGACCATCGCTTTTTCCGCGGTTATTTCCGTGACCGTGGCGGCCGCAAGCACGATCAGGAGCAAGAGGCCAGGCCGGATCACGTATTCCGGCAGCATGCCGCCGAATAGCCGCTCGAGGCCGCGCAACGCGCCAGCGCGCACACTGCCCAGCGCATTCAGCGGCACCAGCAGAAGTCCCCACAGCAGCACATCGGCCCGAAGGGCTGGCGTGACCGGCGCCAGCCAAACCGCAATCCCGACGCCCAGCAGACCGAAAGCGAGGCTTGTGACGCCGACAAACTGATTGGCCCAGCGCCACAGACCCTTGAGCCGGGCCCACTTCCCTTCCGCAGTCAGCCGGGTGGTCTCACGGATCACAAGTTGCGACAACCCGAACTCCGCTGGCATGGACAGGAACATCACAAGCGAAATGACATAGCTGTAGTAGCCAAGTTGCTCCGGCATCAAGATGCGCGCGAGGGCAACGATCAGGAGAAAATTGAGCGCGAGCCTCAGGCCATGCAGCAAAGCGGCCAGCGTGTTTTTCTTCAGTAGCGCCTCGAACGTCATGGGACACGCCACTTGGAGTGCGCTGAACCGATTTTCTCCTTGTTCATTGCCTCCCCATTCATGCGGCACAAAACGCGGCAAGAATTTGCAAACCAACTGGGCCGCTTTTCTCCGGGTGAAATTGGGTTCCATAGATTGAGCCGTGCCGGACGGCGGCGCACAGGCGATGGCCGCCGTACTCGCAATCGGCAAGCCTGTTTTCCGGCCGCTCGGGCGCGCCGACAAAGGAATGCACGAAATAGCAGGCGCTGCCGGGCTGGACGGAAGCGAACAGCGTGCCTCGCCAATCCGCGGACGGAACAAGATCGCTCCAACCGATTAAGGGCACTTTCAGTGGGCGGCCATCACTATCCGCGGCGGGCAGTTTCCTCACGCGTCCCGCGATTACGCCGAGGCCGGCGTGCTCGCCAAATTCCTCGCTCAATTCGAACAGCATCTGCATGCCGACACAGATCCCAAGAAACGGTCTCTGCCGCTTCAAGAAATCCATGACGGCTTCAATCAAGCGATGCCGCCGCAGCGCCGCCATGCAGTCGCCGAACGCGCCCACTCCCGGCAGCACCAGATGCGTGGCTTCGCGCACCTTATTGGGATCGCCCGTCACAACGACTTCCGCGCCGCAATTATCA
>JBQTHM010000020.1:0-77893 GCA_052389895.1 Alphaproteobacteria bacterium
GCATCGGCACCGCGGCAATCGAAATCGTCTCGGCGAAGGGCGGTGCCGCTGCTGCGAGGCAGATTGTTACCTTTGCGGTCGCCGGAACCATCGGCGAAAGGCTCTATCTGAAGTTGGATTTTCTTCCTATTGGCGCCCAAGTGGAGTGGTTCAGGCTGGTGAACGGGAAAAAATAGGGCGGCAATGCTGCACGAATCTCATTCGCCAATCGTCGACCCCAGTTCGCTGCGCCCGCTGGTCAGCGACGCCGCCGTGAACGTCTACCGCCAAACGGGACTGCTCGTCGCGCCGGACTTTCTCGGCCAAGAAGATATCTCGCTCCTGCAACGCGAATCCGAGCGCCTACGGGACATCGCACAAGCCGGATCCTTCGAAAAATGGCGCACGGCGCCACGTCCAACAGTAGACGGCAACATGATTTGGGAGCGCATTGATCCGCTAATAGACGTTTCACCGCCGATCGACGCCTTTTCGCGCTCGCCAGACATTTTGAACATTGCGGCCGCCTTGATCGATGACGAGCCCGCTCTGTTGAAAGACCATCTGATCTATAAGTTTCCCGGTGATCGCGGCTACCTTCTGCACCAGGATCAGCGCTATTTTCACGACTCGACCGCGCCGGCCGACAAGGTCGTGCGGATCGCATTTGCCCTCGATCCGCTGACCATGGACAACGGTACCGTCAATTTCTATCGCGGTTATCAGTCGGCGCCCCTGCCCAGTCCGGAAGACGAACCGCGCGATGTTTGCCCGGACGCCGTCGACCGGGCCCGGGGATGGCCCGTCATTGCTGCGGAGGGCACGCTCATAGCGTTTCACACGTTGACGCCGCACGAAAGCGGCCCCAACCGCTCCAATGATGCTCGGCGGATGCTGTACCTGACCTATGTTGCCAAAGCGTATTCCGGCTCGCGCTCAAAGTATTATGCCGGCCGCCGCAAGGCTGTCGAGGATTTCTGATCGCGCCGATCGTGGCGGACCCGTCTTCAAATATTTCCGTGCGCAAGCGTGGCGATCAGCAACAGCGCCACGATGTTCGTAATCTTGATCATTGGGTTTATCGCAGGGCCGGCGGTGTCTTTGTAGGGGTCGCCGACCGTGTCGCCCGTTACCGCTGCCTTGTGCGCGTCCGAACCCTTGCCTCCGTAGTGCCCATCCTCGATAAATTTCTTGGCGTTGTCCCACGCGCCGCCCCCCGATGTCATCGAAATGGCAACGAACAAGCCGGTCACGATCACGCCAAGCAGCATCGCGCCAAGCGCGGAGAACGCAGAGCTGGTACCGGCAATCCACTGCACCAGCAGGAACAGTACGATCGGCGACAGGACCGGCAGCAATGACGGCACAATCATCTCGCGAATGGCGGCGCGCGTCAGCATGTCCACCGCGCGGCCGTAATCCGGCTTCTGCGTGCCCTTCATGATGCCCGGCATTTCCTTGAACTGGCGGCGCACTTCTTCCACCACCGAGCTAGCCGCCCGGCCCACGGCCGTCATAGTGATCCCGCCGAACAGATACGGCAGTAATCCGCCGATGAAGAGGCCGACCACAACCCACGGATCAGCCAAACTGAACGTTGGAACGTCGAGTCCTCGGAAGAAGGTATAGGTGTCGCTGTTTGCAATAAAGTATTTTAGGTCTTCCGTGTACGCCGCGAACAGCACGAGCGCGCCTAGGCCAGCTGAGCCGATCGCGTAGCCCTTGGTCACGGCTTTGGTCGTGTTGCCGACGGCGTCGAGAGCGTCCGTCGTCTTGCGCACGTTGCCTTTCAGGCCTGCCATCTGCGCGATCCCGCCTGCGTTATCCGTCACGGGACCAAAAGCATCGAGCGCCACAACCACGCCGGCCAGCGAAAGCATCGTCGTGACCGCGATAGCGATGCCAAACAGGCCGGCCAGCAGATAGGCGGAAATGATGCCTGCGCAAATGACGAGGGCCGGCAACGCGGTCGCCTCCATCGATACCGCCAGGCCCTGGATGACATTGGTTCCATGACCGGTGATGGAAGCCTTGGCGATCACCTGCACGGGGCGGAAATTGGTGCCTGTGTAGTATTCGGTGATCCAGATGATTGCGCCCGTTACGGCAAGGCCGATCGCGCCGCACACAAACAGATACATGCCACTGAAGCTGGTTCCGCCCGAAGTCGTAAACGTCACGTCGATGCCCAGGAGATAATCCGTAAGCGGCCAAAGCGCCGTGAGCGACAACACGGCTGTCGCCACAAAACCCTTATAGAGCGCGCCCATGATCGAGCCGCCTTTGCCCAAGCGCACAAAGAAAGTGCCAAGCACGGTCGTGACTATGCATACGCCCGCAATCGCGAGCGGATACAACATCATGGACGCCTTCAGGTCGCCCGTGAAAAAGATGGAGGCCAGCACCATCGTGGCCACCGTGGTCACCGCAAATGTCTCGAACAGGTCGGCCGCCATGCCGGCGCAGTCGCCGACATTGTCGCCCACATTGTCGGCGATGGTTGCGGGATTACGGGGGTCGTCTTCCGGAATGCCCGCCTCGACCTTGCCCACCATGTCGCCGCCCACATCGGCGCCTTTGGTGAAGATGCCGCCGCCCAGGCGGGCGAAGATCGAAATCAGCGAAGCGCCAAAACCGAGCGCCACAAGCGAATCAACGATGATGCGGCTTTGCGCCTCGTCCGCGACGGAAAGGCCGAGCCCTTCCGTCAGCAAGGCGTAGTATCCGGCAACTCCGAGCAGGCCGAGCCCGACCACCAGCAGTCCCGTCACCGCGCCCGAACGGAACGCAACCGACAATCCCTGCGCCAGCCCCGCGCGGGCGGCCTCCGCAGTGCGCACATTGGCGCGCACCGAAACGTTCATGCCGACATAGCCGGCTGCGCCGGACAGCGTCGCGCCAATCAGATATCCAAGCGCCACCTGCCAGCCGAGCACAAAATAGGCGATGACGAAGACGACCGCGCCTACCATGGCGATCGTCGTGTATTGCCGGTTGAGATAGGCGCGCGCGCCTTCCTGGATGGCGGCGGCAATCGTCTGCATCTCCTTGGTGCCGGCGCTGCGCGAAAGGATGCTGCGCGTATTCCAGGCGCCGTAGAGAATCGCAAGTACGCCGCAGACAAGAACGAGGGAAAGCTCAAGGCTCATCGTCGGGACCTATCGTGTGGGTCGGGAAATAGAACAGGCGCCGTTCGCGGGCCCCCGCCCGGAAAGGCGCGCGGAACATGCCAAAACGGGCTGTCGTGGGCAACCTGAATTGCCCTTCGGCGCGGGGGCCAAAACGGCCGCCTCCCTCCCCCCATGTGCGAAGCAAAAGAAATCAGAAGTGCGTAAATCCGCCTCTGCCTAACAGGATGGGCGCGCCCGTCGGACCGAGCAGCACGACGCCTTCGCCTGCCTCGACGCGGCCGATTTCCGTGACGCCAACGCCCGTCTCGGAGGCTGCCGATTCGAGTTCCGCGCGGCGCACGGGCGGAATTGCAAAGGCAAGCTCGTAATCGTCGCCTGCTGTCGCAGCCCGCATTATCGCCTGACTGGAACCACCCCACAGCGCGCGACACGCATCAGATATTGGAATCTCGGACGCCATAACAGCAATGCGCACACGCGACCATTCGGCAATATGACCGAGGTCGGCGATCAGTCCATCGGAGACGTCGAGACCGGCGCTGGCAAGGCCAACAAGTTTCCGCCCCAGCGCCACGCGCGGCTCGGGCGTGCGGTAGCGGGAAATGACAAACTCGCGCTGTGACAGATCGAGTTTGGCGTTTTCACCTTTCAGGATTTCCAGCCCTGCGCCGCCGTCGCCCACGGTGCCGGAAACGAAAACGAGATCACCGGCGCGCGCGCCCTCGCGCCGCACCATCATTCCCTGCTCGATTTCACCCACTGCCGTAATCGAAATGACGAGTGGCCCTGGCGTCCGATCCGTATCTCCGCCGAAAAGGGTGACTCCGAATTCGGCCTGGTCGTCAGAAAGACCCTGCGAGAATGCGGAAATCCACGAGTCGTTCACCCAGGCGGGCAGCACGAGCGATAACAAATAACCGGCCGGTTCCGCGCCCTTTCCCGCAAGGTCGGACAGATTTACGCGCAGCGCCTTACGGGCGATGGTATCCGGCGGATCGTCCTGCATGAAATGCACGCCTTCGATGATCGCGTCCGTCGTCAGGATAATCTCGCGCCCCGCGCGCGGGCGGAAAACGGCTGCATCGTCCTTTAAACCGAACGCACCAGGATGTTTGGCGAGCGGCGCGAAATAGCGCGCAATCATCTCGAATTCGCCGGAGCGCTGCACGCGGTCGTTCATGGCATCAGGGTATCACGCCATAAGGCGTGCCGCACAATACGAGCGCTTCGGCGCGCTGTTCCGTGTTTAGGCGTTCAAATCGCCGAACGCCCGCCGAGCTCGGCGACCCGCTTCTCGTGTGCGAGCCGGTCAAGAACGGCGTTCACGAAACCGGGTTCGTCGCGATCAAAAAAATCGCGCGTCAGCTCGATATATTCGTTCATGATGACTTTGGCGGGGACATCAGGTCGGGCGATAAGTTCGTACGCGGCAGACCGCAGGAGCGCGCGCAGGATGGAATCGATACGCGCAAGCGTCCAGCCCTGGGCGAGCGCATGCGCCAATGCGCGGTCAACCTCCGTCTGGTGTTTGACAACGCCATGAACAATGTCGGTGAAAAAAGCCTCGTCAACCGCGTCTTTTTCGTTTCGGTGATGCTGAAATTCCTCGACGACGTCGGCGGCATCGGCACCCGTCATTTCAAGCTGATAGAGCGCCTGCACGGCGGCGAGCCGGGCCGCGCTGCGAAGCTCGGCGCTCATTGCTCACGTCTCAGTGCCATCAGCGCCAGGCAAGCGCGGGCAGCCGCACCGCCTTTGTCCAGTTGATCGCGGCGCGCGCGGCGGACCGCTTGTACCTCGTTTTCCACCGTAAGAATTCCATTGCCGATGCAGAGCCCTTCGCGCACCGCCAGATCCATAAGACCGCGAGCCGATTCCCGGGCAACAGTCTCGAAATGAATCGTTTGCCCGCGGATCACGCACCCTAACGCGACAAAGCCGTCGAAGTGCCCGGCGGCGAGCTTGATGGCAGCGGGAATTTCCAACGCGCCCGGCACATCCACGCGTTCGGCGCTAACTCCTGCAACCTCGAGCGCATGCATGGCCCCGTCAAACAGCGCGTCCGAAATATGCGGGTAAAACCGCGCCTCGACGATGAGCACGCGAGTCATTTGCTGGCCTTGCCGATTGAGCGCGTGTCCACGATTTTCAGCCCATAGCCTTCCAGCGCGACGACACGGCGTTCCGGCGTGTTGGTGAGAAGGATCATGTTCTTCACGCCGAGATCGAGCAGGATTTGGGCCCCAATGCCGTACTCCTTCAGAGGCTCGTCGCCGTGCGCGGCGGGCTTGCCGACAACCGCATCGGAGAGGCTGGGCTGGCTGCGCATGCGCAGCAGCACGACGACGCCCCGGCCCGCCTCGCCGATCACGTTCATCGCCTCGGCCATGATATCGGTTTGCGCGCGCGCGCTGCCCAACACGTCGAAAAACACGTTTAGCGCATGCATCCGCACAAGCACGGGTTTGTCGCCGGAAATGTCGCCTTTTACCAGGGCAAGGTGCTCGCTGCCGTCAATCGTATTCGTGTAAGCGCACATGCGAAACTTGCCGCCGTGGCGGCTCTCGAATTGCCCTTCGGCGCTACGCTTGACCAAGTGATCGTAGCAGCGGCGGTACGCGATCAAATCGGCAATCGTTCCGACCTTCAATCCGTGATGCTGCGCGAATTTGACGAGATCGGGCAGCCGCGCCATCGTGCCGTCGTCGTTCATCACCTCGCAGACGACGCCCGCGGGGTAAAGGCCAGCAAGCCGCGCAATGTCCACCGCCGCTTCTGTATGGCCTGCGCGCACCAGCACGCCGCCATGGCGCGCGATCAACGGGAACACGTGCCCTGGCGTGATGATGTCGCCGGGGCCCCTTGTCGGATCGATTGCGACCGCAATCGTGTGCGCGCGGTCGTGCGCCGAAATGCCCGTGGAAACCCCTTCCCTCGCCTCAATCGAAACCGTGAACGCCGTGCGGTGCCGCGTGCCGTTATGCGGTGTCATCATGGGAAGCTTTAGCTGGTCCGCGCGCTCCTGGGTGAGCGCCAGGCAGACGAGTCCGCGCCCGTACTTCGCCATGAAATTGATCGCCTGCGGAGTGCACATTTGAGCCGGAATGACGAGATCGCCTTCGTTCTCGCGGTCTTCGGCATCCACCAGAATGAACATGCGCCCATTGCGGGCGTCTTCGATGACGTCCGCCATATCGGAGATGTAGTCGCGGAACTGGCTCATGGGCGAAGCCGCGCCACATAGCGCGCCAGAATGTCCACTTCCAGATTCAGCCGCATGCCTGCCTCGGCGGCGCCAAACGTAGTCATCTTCGCCGTATGCGGGATGACGTTGATCCCGAAGCGCGCGCCTTCCACCTCGTTCACTGTAAAGGCTACGCCGTCCAATGCCACTGATCCTTTTGAAGCGATGTATTTCGCGAGATCGCGCGGGGCTTGTACGGTCGCGCACAAGGAATCTCCTTCCGGCGTTACGCGCAAAACCTCGGCTACGCCATCCACATGGCCCATGACGATGTGTCCGCCCAGCTCGTCGCCCAGTTTCAGGGGCCATTCCAGGTTGACGGAATCGCCGACTTTCCATCCGCCCAGCGTCGTCCTGGCAAGCGTTTCTGCGGACGCCGTCACTGCGAACCACGGATCCTTCCCGTTCGCGCGGTCCATCACCGTCAGGCAACAGCCGTTGCAGGCAATCGAAGCCCCGACAGCAGAAACGCCTGCCTCTAACGGCGGCGCGATTTCGATGCGCGTGTCGCCGCTTTTCTCGATCGCGCGCACACGCCCCAGATGGGTGACGACCCCGGTAAACATTGCGGGGTTTTAGCACGCGGCTCCGCGGACCACGAAATTTTCCAGCACGTCCGGTGGTAAGGCGCGGCGTTCGAAACAGATAAGGTTTCTCGTAGGAAGCGCAGCTGCCCGTATGCCCGTGGGGCCGATTACGGAAGGGCTGAGGTAACGGTGCACGCGGTCGGCGAAGCCTGCTGCGATGAATGCGGCATGTGTGGCCGGCCCGCCTTCGACCAGCAGGCGGGTAATTCCGCGTTCGGCCAATTTTGCAAGAACATCCCGCGGCGCAGGCCGCTCCTCCGCACCTGCTTTCATACGGATCAATTCCGCACCGGCCCGTTCCAACTCTTCGCCCCCTTTTGCCATCGTCGTGATTATCCAGAGCGGGAACTTTTTTGCGGCCTGAACAAGCTTTGAACTTGCGGGCGTTCGCAGATGGGAATCGAGAACGACGCGCACGGGCGAGTGGTCTTTCAGTCCGGGAAGGCGGCATGTGAGTTCGGGATCGTCGGCCAGTACGGTGCCGGCGCCGGCAAGTATTGCGTCATATTGCGCTCGCAAGAGATGCACGTGCTCGCGCGCGCGCGGTCCCGTAATCCATTTGTCCCCCAGGTCGCGCGCAACGAATCCATCCGAGCTTTCCGCAACTTTAATTGCGACCAGCGGGCGGCCCGCGCTTACGCGTTTCAAGAATCCTTCGTTCAGGAAATGCGCTTCATCCGCCAGCAGGCCCTCCGCCACAGCGATGCCTGCCCTGCGTAATTTTTCGAAACCTTGCCCCGAAACACGAGGGTCCGGATCGCGGATCGTGCCCACGACGCGGGCAACACCCGATGAAATCAGCGCATCTGCGCAAGGCGGCGTCTTGCCGTGATGGGCGCAAGGTTCAAGCGAGACATATGCGGTCGCTCCGCGCGCCGCCGCTCCCGCTTGTTCCAGCGCCATTGTTTCAGCGTGTGGCCGGCCGCCCTTGCCTGTCCAGCCGCGGCCCGCAATGCGTCCGTCAGGCGAGACGATCACGCATCCCACGGCCGGGTTGGGCCATGCATTACCCAACCCCCGCGCCGCCAACCGCAGCGCATGGCGCATATGGATGACGTCAGTCGCGTTCGATGCTGGTTGAGAGTTCGCCGACAAAAGCTTCGAAATCCCTCGCTTCGCGGAAATTCTTGTAAACGGATGCGAAGCGGATATAGGCCACCTTATCGAGCGAGGCGAGGGCCTGCATCACAAGCTCGCCAATAACGGTCGACGGAATCTCGTTCTCGCCCATGCTTTCCAGGCGGCGCACGATGCCCGTAATCATGCGCTCCACGCGATCGGCCTCCACCGGTCGCTTGCGCAAAGCGTGTTGAACCGCGCGCTCGAGCTTCTCGCGTTCAAACGCCTCGCGCCGCCCGCTCTTCTTCACCACGGTAAGCTCGCGCAGCTGCACGCGCTCGAACGTCGTAAAGCGCCCCCCGCAGGCCGGGCACAGGCGCCGGCGCCTGATCGCCGCGTTGTCGTCGCTGGGGCGGCTGTCCTTCACCTGGGTGTCGTCATGTCCGCAAAATGGGCAACGCACGAGAGCCTCACTGATAGATGGGAAAACAGCGGCACAATTCGATCACGCGACCGCGCACGCGTTCTTCCGTTGCGGCATCGCCTTCGTCGCCGCCCCGTCCCGCAATGCTGTCGACAATCTCGACGATCCATTTGCCGATCTCACGGAACTCGCCGGCGCCAAAGCCGCGCGTGGTGCCGGCGGGCGTGCCAAGGCGGATCCCCGAGGTGACGGCAGGCTTTTCGGGATCGTTCGGAATCGCATTCTTGTTGCACGTGATGTAGGCGCGGTCGAGTGCGCGTTCGGCGGCACGGCCCGTGGCCTTTTTCGGGCGCAGGTCGACGAGCATCAAATGCGTGTCCGTGCCGCCCGACACGATGTCGAGCCCAAGACTCTTCAGCGTTTCGGCCAGCGCCTTCGCATTTTCCACGACGTTGCGGGCATAGATCTTGAATTCCGGCTTCAGCGCCTCGCCGAGCGCTACGGCTTTCGCGGCAATCACATGCATCAGCGGGCCGCCCTGAAGCCCGGGGAACACGGCGGAGTTTATCTTCTTCCCGATTTCCGCATCGCACGAAAGGATCATCCCGCCGCGCGGGCCGCGTAGCGTCTTGTGCGTCGTCGTCGTCACCACATGGGCATGTTCCAGCGGATTGGGGTGAACACCGCCGGCAACCAGTCCGGCAAAATGCGCCATATCCACCATGAAATACGCACCAACCTGGTCGGCAATTGTGCGGAAGGCTGCGAAGTCGATGTAGCGCGAATAGGCGGAACCCCCAGTCAGAATAAGTTTCGGCTTGTGCTCGTCTGCGAGGCGCGCCACGTCGGCCATATCGATTCGCTGGCTGGCATCGAGGCCATAACTCACCGCCTTGAACCATTTGCCGGATTGGTTGACAGGCGAGCCGTGTGTGAGGTGCCCGCCGGAATCGAGGCGCAATCCAAGGAACGTGTCCCCCGGCTGCAGCAGCGCCATGAACACGGCTTGGTTCGCCTGTGCTCCGGAATGGGGCTGCACGTTGGCGAAACTGCAATCGAACAGGCGGCAGGCGCGCTCGATGGCAAGGCTCTCGGCCACGTCCACGAAATCGCAGCCGCCGTAGTAGCGCCGGCCGGGATATCCCTCGGCGTATTTGTTGGTAAGCACGGTGCCCTGCGCCTCCAGCACGGCGCGGCTGACGATGTTTTCGGAAGCGATGAGCTCGATCTTGTCCTGCTGGCGCTTGAGTTCGTCCTGGACGGCGCGCCAGATGTCGGGATCGGCCTCCGCCAGGCCTTTGGTGAAAAAGCCCGCGGGGGCGCGTGCGCGATCACTCAAAGCCGCCATGACTGCCTCCAACGCCCGCACCCCGTAGTGGAGCGCGGCTTCTCCTTTACCAAATCTTGGGGCGGTGCGCGAAAATTCGCGTGTCCTGCCTCAAGGATGTCCACGCCTTTCGCGCCGCAGTTTTCCCTTAAGGCGCCGGCCCCGGCAGCTCTGTGGCGTTCAAATAATCGGCGGTGCCTAGCCAAATGAACTGGGGCCGCGACTCTGTAAAAGTGGCGGGAATTTATCGGTTTTACTTCGATACGAGAGTGCTCCTGTACCCAGGCCAAGCTCTAGTGTCTTGATTTATTTGGGGTCTTGGGCAAGGTGATCCTACCGAACAGAATCAGTGGAAGAGGACGGCGGCTGGACCGATGGGCCAGGTTTCGGAAGAAGAGCGGCTGAAATCGGACGACATCTTGCGGCTGACCAGCGAGATCGTCGCGGCTTATCTGCGCAACAATCCGGTGCCCGCTTCGGAAGTGCCGGCGATGATCAAGAACGTCCACGCCACGCTCGGCGGCCTGGCTGAATCCATACGCGGCGAAGGTGCGCCCGCGCAAAAACCAGCTGTGCCGGTGAAACGCTCCGTAACGCCAGAACACATCATCTGCCTGGAAGACGGGAAAAAACTGAAAATGCTCAAGCGCTATTTGCGCTCGAACTACAACATGACGCCGGAAGAATACCGCGCCAAATGGGGGCTGCCCGCCGATTACCCCATGGTCGCGCCCAACTACGCAAAGCAGCGTTCCGAATTCGCCAAGAAGATCGGCCTCGGCCGCGGCGCCGCCGCGCAGGCGAAACGCAAGAGCTAGTAGACCAGCACTTTCTCGGCCGCCATCGTCTCCGCTGCCAGCTCATCCATCGTGCTTCGTTGCGCACCCTCGACGAGTTCCGCTTCGGCAAGACCGCGCGCGTCCATGCAGGTGCCGCACAATAGAACTTGCCCTTTGGCTGCCAGCACCCTGCGAAGCATGCGCTCGGCGTTGTAATAACCTTCGGGCGTCTTTTGGCCCTGCTTGGCGCAGAGGACCGCGTCGGCCATCAGAAAGACCGTCAGTTGGGCCGCCTCATCGTTTCGCATCAATGCATGCGCCAGGCGCAGGCCATTGTAACTGCGCTCCGTTCCATATGGCGGATCGTTGAGGATTAGAAGTGTTCGCATGGTGGTTCCTCGATCGAGCAAGAAGCGTTCCTGCAAGATTTTTGCGGCGGCCGCTTTGAGCTTGATCAATCCCCTTGGCAAATGAGCCAGGGATGCGGAAATACCTATGCTGCTCGCTTCAACTGGAGCTCGGTCCACACCGCGTCGAGCGCGGAGACGAGCTCGTCCATCATCGCGTCGGTGTGAAATGGTGAGGCCGTCAGCCGCAGCCGTTCGGTGCCGCGCGGGACGGTGGGGTAATTGATCGGCTGCACATAGATCCGGTGACGGTCGAGCAGCTCGTCGCACACGGCCTTGCACACGGCCGCATCGCCCACGATGAGCGGCACGATGTGGCTTGGCGACGGCGCAAGCGGCAACCCGGCCCTAGTCAGCTTCTCTTTAAGACGCGCGACGCGCTCGTGAAGGCGCGCGCGTTCCACATCGCTGGATTTCAGGTGGCGCACGCTCGCCAGGGCGCCTGCGGCAACGGCAGGCGGCAACGACGTGGTGAAAATGAACCCCGGCGCAAACGAGCGCACGCAGTCGATCACGGCCGCGGGCCCCGCGATATAGCCGCCCATGATACCGAAGGCCTTTGCCAGCGTGCCTTCGACGATGTCCACGCGGCTAATCACGCCTTCGCGTGCGGCGACGCCTGCCCCCCTGGGGCCGTAAAGGCCGACCGCGTGGACCTCGTCCAGATACGTCATTGCGCCGTAGCCGCCGGCAAGGTCGCAAATCTCCGCCACCGGCCCAAAGTCGCCGTCCATCGAATAGACGGACTCGAAGGCGATAATCTTTGGCGCTTTTGGCTCTGCCGCCCGCAACAATTGCTCCAAATGCACCAAGTCATTGTGGCGGAAGATATGCTTCTCGGCGCCGGAGTTGCGGATCCCCGCGATCATGGAAGCGTGGTTCAGCTCGTCCGAAAACAGAACGCAGCCCGGCAGCAGCTTTGCCAGCGTGCAAAGCGTCGTGTCATTCGAATTGAACCCGGACGTGAATGTGAGCGCCGCGTCCTTCGCATGAAGGTCGGCAAGTTCCGCTTCCAGTTCCACCAGGTAGTGGTGCGTGCCGGAAATGTTTCGCGTGCCGCCGGACCCCGCGCCCGCCGTATCGATCGCCGCATGCATGGCCGCCAGCACCATGGGATGCTGGCCCATGCCCAGGTAATCGTTGCTGCACCACACGGTGATCGGGCGCGAACCGGAGGCCGCGTGATGCTCGGCGTGCGGAAATCCGCCCCGTTTGCGAATGATGTCGGCGAAAACACGGTAGCGCCCTTCCGCCTTCAGGCGGGCAATCGCGTCCTTGAATGTCTGCACGTAAGGAAACGCCATTCTTGCCCCGAGGCCGGACCAGCTACCTTCTAGATATTCCAGAGTAGATCATCCAAGTTTCGCACGCCACGCGTTAATGTCGCATGGCCGTTCGGTTGCGAAACACTCGCAACTCGGGCCCATGCCGATACAAGGACCGCTCTCATGCAGAAGATCATGCCCTGCCTTTGGTTCGACAACCAAGCTGAAGAGGCTGTGAACTTCTACATCTCCGTGTTCAAGGACGGCGAATTGCTGGAGACGCATCGGTGGGGCGACGTAGGCCCCGGTCCGAAGGGCGGCGTCATGCTCGTGCGTTTCCGGTTGAGAGATCAGAACTTCCTCGCACTCAACGGCGGACCCAACTTCAAGTTTACCGAGGCCATATCGCTCATCGTCAACTGCGAAACTCAGGACGAAATCGACTACTTCTGGGAGAAATTGTCCGAAGACGGTTCCAGGAGCCGTTGCGGCTGGCTCAAGGATAAATACGGCCTCTCCTGGCAGATCGTGCCCGTGATCATCGGCGAGCTGATGAGGGACCCGCGCAAGGCCGACAACGTCATGCGCGCCGTACTCGAAATGGACAAGCTCGACATCGCCGCGATGAAACGGGCGGCGGGAACAACCTGACGTTCTGGCGTAGGTCTAGAGCCGGTAACGCACCTGGTCGAGCCAGAAGCGTTCGAGGCGGCGCAGCGTGGCATTCAGCAGGTCGAAGTCACGTGCGCCGATATTGCCCACGGCCTCGACGGATTCCAGGTGACGCTCGAACAGTCTGGCGACAAGGTCGCGGATCTGATCGCCCTTTTCCGTCAGGCTTACGCGCACCGAGCGCCGGTCGATATCCGAGCGCTCGTGGTTGATGTAGCCCATCTCGACCAGCTTCTTCAGATTGTACGAGACGTTGGAGCCGAGATAATGCCCGCGCGTGCGCAGCTCGCCTGCCGTCAGCTCCTGGTCGCCGATATTGAACAGCAACAGGGCCTGCACGCTGTTGATCTCGCGCTCGCCCCTGCGATCGAGTTCGTCCTTGATCACGTCGAGCAATTGGCGGTGCAGGCGTTCCACCAAATTGAGACATTCGAGATAGCGCACGCCGACATTGGCGGCGTTTCCCGTTTCAACCGGCGCTTGTGTGCGAGCCAACGCGGTCATGCGGATTCACCCTTCCCCACGTGAGTGAATGTATCCGCGCGCTCGTTAATTCTGCCTTAAGCAGCAGCGGGCAGATCGCCCCGTATCATCCTGATAACACCCGAAAAATCGAGACCGCCAGCCCCGCGCGCCTCGAGTAGCGCGTACATCTGTGCGGCCTCCGCGCCCAGAGGCGTCGCCGCGCCCGATGCCATTGCGGAGTTTTGGGCCAGCTTGAGGTCCTTCAACATCATGGAAACCGTGAAGCCCGCCTTGTAATCGCGGTTCGCGGGAGATGCCGGCACGGGGCCGGGCACCGGGCAATAGGTGGTGAGCGACCAGCATTGGCCGGACGAGCTGGATGCGATTTCGAACAGCTTCTCGTGACTAAGGCCCAGTTTCTCCGCCAGCACGAACGCCTCGCAGGTGCCGATCATGGAAATGGCGAGCAGCATGTTGTTGCAGATTTTGGCCGCCTGCCCCATGCCGGGCCCGCCGGCGAGCACGACGCGCTTTCCCATCTTTTCCAGCACGGGTTTGGCACGCCCGAAGGCCTTTTCGCTGCCGCCGCACATGAAGGTGAGGGTCGCCGCTTCCGCGCCGCCCACTCCGCCCGAAACGGGCGCATCGAGAAAATCAAAGCGGGTCTTTTCCGCGGCATCGTGCACCGCCTTGGCGGATTCGATATCGATAGTTGAACAATCGATCAGTAATGTGCTTTTGGCGGCAGACTGGAGTACGCCGCCGTCGGTCAGATAGACGCTCCGTGCATGCTGGCCGGCGGGCAGCATCGATATCACTACTTCCGCGCCCTGCACGGCGTCGCGCGCGCTCCCCGTTGTATGCGCGCCCGCGGATTTCGCCGCGTCCATCGCGGGCTTGGACAGGTCGAATGCGCGCACGGCGTGACCCGCCTTCAGCAGGTTCCGTGCCATCGGCCCGCCCATATTACCAAGTCCGATGAATGCAATGGTCGTCATGCCGTCCTCCTAGAGCGAAAGTTCCTGCGCGCCAAGCGGCGCAAAATAGGCAGCCACATCGGCTTCGCCTACGAGATCGAGCGCGGGCGGGTTCCACACAGGTGCCTGATTCTTGTCGATCACCGCGGCGCGCACGCCCGCGCGGAAATCGTGGCTTGCCACCGCGCGCAGCGCCAGACGGTATTCCATGCGCATGCAATCGTCGAAGCCGAGTTTTTTGCCCTCGCGCATTTCGCGCAATGTCACTTTCAGCGCGATGGGCGATTTTGAACGGATCGTGTTGGCTGTTTCTCCGCCCCATTCGCCTTCGTGTTCCAGCGCATCAAGTATGGTTTCGACGGAATCGAACGCGAAAGCACGATCGATTGCTGCCTGATAGCTCTTAAGCGTTGGTTCGCCCGGGATATTGCTCTTTTCGCCCAAAACCTTATCCATGGCGTCTCCGGCTGCCAAATTTTCTGCCAAACTTGTCATTTGTTCCGCCTGCACGAAATGCGTCGAGATGCCGGCATATATCAGGTCGGCCGCTTTCAGGCGCGCACCTGTGAGCGCGAGATAGGTTCCCAACTCGCCCTTCAGTCGCGGCAGGAAGAAACTTCCGCCGATATCCGGAAAAAACCCGATTGCCGTTTCGGGCATGGCGAAGGTTGCGTTCTCGCTCACTACGCGGTGGCTTCCATGCACCGACACGCCCACGCCGCCGCCCATGCAAATGCCGTCGATCAGTGCCACGTAAGGTTTCTTGCAATGCTTGATGGCGGCATTCAGGCGGTACTCGTTGGCATAGAATTGGGGCGCATAATTTTTGGGATCGTCGAATAGCGCACGTATATCGCCGCCCGCGCAGAACGCGCGCCCCGGCACGGCGTCGATCACCACCGCCTTGACAGCCTCGTCATGCGCCCAGGAGTCGAGGGCGCGCTTCATTTCCACGCACATGTCGCGCGTGAGCGCATTCAGCGCCTTGGGGCGATCCAGCGTCAAGCGCCCGATCGCGCCCTCTTTGCGGCAGTTCACATCGGCCATGGCGGGCGGCTTAGCGCAGGGTTGGCCGCACCGCAATTACCCCTTTCGCTGCATGTGTGAGGGGAGGAAAAAATGAGCCGTGCGCAAAGCCCTTAAAAACGATAAGTAGAAATGGATCATGGTCCTGGCCCCGAAATTTCCTTCCCACCGCATGCGGCGGTTGCGCCGGCATGAATGGGTGCGGCGCTTGGTGGCGGAAAGCACGCTTTCGCCCTCTGACTTCGTCTGGCCGCTCTTTCTGATTGACGGTGCCAATAAGCGCGAACCCGTTGCTCCCATGCCCGGCGTGGAGCGCCTGAGCGTTGACCTTGCCGTGGCTGCGGCCGAAGAAGCCGCAAAGCTCGGCATCCCTGCCCTGGCGTTGTTCCCCTACACCGATGAGACACTGAAGACGCCCGACGGGCGCGAAGCGCTCAACCCCGGCAATCTCGTCTGCCGGGCGGTGCGCGCGATCAAGAAGAACGTGCCCGGCATCGGTGTAATGTGCGACGTCGCGCTCGATCCCTATACCAGCCACGGTCACGACGGGCTTCTTCTCGGCGATGATGTCGCCAACGATGAAACCGTCGAGGTGCTCGTCAAACAGGCGCTAACCCAGGTCGAGGCCGGATGCGACATCATCGCGCCCTCGGACATGATGGACGGCCGCATCGCCGCCATTCGCGCGGCGCTGGAGAAACACGGGCACAAGGATACGATCATTCTCGCTTATGCCGCGAAATATGCCTCGGCTTTCTACGGGCCGTTCCGCGATGCCGTGGGTTCTGCCAAGGCGCTCACCGGCGACAAGCGCACCTACCAGATGGACCCGGCAAACGGCGACGAAGCTCTGCGCGAAGTGGCGGCCGACATTGCCGAAGGGGCGGACATGGTGATGGTCAAGCCCGGCATGCCGTATCTCGACATCGTTTCCCGTGTGAAGCGCGATTTTGGCGTGCCGACGCTGGTCTATCAGGTGTCGGGCGAATACGCGATGCTAAGGGCTGCGGCCGAAAAGGGCTGGCTCGACGGCGAACGGGTAATGCTGGAAAGCCTGATTGCGTTCAAGCGCGCAGGCGCGGACGCAATCCTCACCTATTTCGCGCGCGACGCGGCGAAAGCACTCAAGCGGCAACGCGATTGAACAGGCTGCGCAGCAGAATTTCGGCGCGGCCGGGCACCACGTCGTAGCCCGACTGACGCTGGCCGAGATCGATTACGTTTTCCAGGATCAGCATCGAAAGCCCGTGCACGGCGCTCCACACCACAAGACCGAGCGCCCTGTCGCCCAACGCCTTGCCGATATCGTCGCCGATGGCGTCCGCCGCGGCGGCAAGGCCGGGAAAATCGGACCGGTTGGGAAGCTGTGGTCCGAACATCAGGCGCAGCAATCCCGAATGGCGGGTAGCGAAGCGGACATAGGCGCCCCCGATATGGGCGATACGGTCGGCTTCGGCCCCGGGCGCCTGCGCCGCCTGAACGAGCTCTTCATGCAACTGTTCAAAGCCTGCTGTCGCCACGTCGGCGAGCAGCGCTTCACGGTTCAGGTAATGGCGGTAAGGTGCAGCATGGCTCACGCCCGCGCGCCGTGCGACCGAGCGCAGACTCAGCGCCTCCAGGCCTTCGGTTTCCAGGATGCTGCTGGCGGCTTCTCGCAGCGCCCGGCTAAGATCGCCGTGGTGGTAGGGCCGCGTGCGTTTTAACTGCCGAGGTTGCAGGTTCATTGGCGTTCCATCCACATGCCCCGCCCCGGCGCATATGCACCGGCCCGTATTATAACGCATCCCCGCCGCGACTCGATCCGCCGCGGCTTTGGGATAGGTTATTTATGCTGCCATGGCGCGAGGCGCAATGAAACCCTTTATCTGGCGAAACGTTGCGCACGTCGGAACCGTGCTGGCGGTAGCGCTTTGGCATGGGCCCTCGGCGGCAAAAGACAGCGTCACGGTTTTCGCTGCGGCGTCGTTAACGAACGCCTTGCAGGAAATCGGCACGCGCATCGAAGCAAGTTCGGACGCCCGCCTCGTGTTTTCTTTCGCAGCCTCTTCGCTTCTCGCCAAACAGATCGAATCGGGTGGAAAAGTCGACATCTTTTTCTCCTCCGATCCCGCGTGGATGGATTATCTCGAAAGTCGCGGTCTCATTGCGCACGGAACCCGGCGGAACCTGCTCGGCAACAGGCTTGTTCTGATCGAGCCGGCAGAACGCGCAACGCGGCTCCGCATTGCGAACGAGTTTCGTCTCAAAGATGCTCTCGGCCGCGAGCGACTCGCGCTCGCCGACCCTGAGTCCGTGCCTGCCGGTTATTATGCGCGCGAGGCCCTTGCCGCGCTGGGCGTCTGGGAAAGCGTAAGGCATCAACTCGCGCCTGCCGAGAATGTGCGCGTCGCACTCGCCTACGTCGCGCGCGGCGAGACGCCGTTCGGAATCGTCTACGAAACGGATGCGCGAATCGAGCCGCGCGTGCGCGTCGTGGGAACGTTTCAGGAAAGCACCCACGCGCCGATCGTCTATCCGCTTGCGCTGACAAAAGACGCGCGGCCAGGCGCCAGATCGGTATATGAATTTTTCCTCAGCCGCGAAGCGCGCAAAGTTTTTGTCAAATATGGCTTCACGGTTCTTCAAGGGGCATAGCTATGCGTTGGCTTGCGCGCGTCGGTTTCGGACTGCTGGGCTTTCTCGCGCTTGTTGCGGTGGTGGTGATCGCAGGTGTGCGTTCGTTTTACGCCTCGCTGCCCTCCTATGATCGTGAGGTGCGCACAGCCGCGCTGACGGCGTCCGTCACGATCATGCGCGACAAGTACGCGATCCCCCACATCATTGCTGAGTCCTACAACGATGCGGCATTCGCGCTGGGCTTCGCACACGCGCAGGACCGCCTCTGGCAGATGGAAATGGCGCGCCGCTTCATGTCTGGCCGTCTGTCCGAAATCCTGGGCGAAGCGGGTCTTAGGGCCGACGTTACCATGCGTGCGCTGGGTTTCTACCGCGCTGCCCAGGCTTCGTTTTCACACCTGTCGCCACGGTCGCGCGCCGCTCTTCAGGCCTATGCTGACGGCGTCAACGCGTATCTCAGTAATCACTCCGGACCTTGGCCAATTGAATTCGCGCTGGCCGGCATCACGCCCGAACCTTGGCGGCCCGCCGATAGTGTTGCCGTCCTCAAAGGCATGTCCTTCAATCTTTCCGAGAATGCATCGCGCGAAATCGCACGTGTGAAGCTGCTCAAGCGAATCGGGCGGCGGGGGCTGGAGGAATTCTTCTCACCTTACCCGGGAGACTCGGTATCGACTTTACCGGACTACTTGGATTCCCTGTTCGGCACGACTCAGTACGGCGCCGCCCAACCCATTCCGAGAACCACGGCCTCGAACAGCTGGGCAGTCAACGGCGCGCACAGCGTGACAGGAAAGCCGCTGCTTGCCAATGATCCGCATCTGCCGCTGACGATCCCGTCCACCTGGTATCTCGCGCACCTTGTCTATCCCGGCAATGACCTTGCGGGCGGAACGTTGCCGGGAATTCCCACCATTATCGCGGGGCGCAACGCGCATGCCGCCTGGGGTCTTACCAATACGGGCCCAGACACGCAGGACATCTACCTGGAGCGCCTCAATCCGGAGAATGCAGACGAGTATCGGACGCCGGAGGGCTGGGCGAAATTCGAAACGCGCCGGGAAGTCATCCGCGTGCGTTTTGGCGATGCGAAACGCGTAATCGTGCGCGCGACGCGCCACGGCCCTGTGCTGCCAAAAGATGGAATTTTTTCGGACATCGCACCCGATGGTTATGTGATGGCGCTTGCGTGGACCGCGCTGGCCGCGGACGATACGACGATCGAAACCTCGCTTGCGGTGCATGAGGCCTTTTCGGCGGCAGCATTTCCGCTAGGGGCGGCTCCGTTCATCTCGCCGATGCAAAATTTCCTCTTCGCCGATGATTCGGGCCATATCGGCTTGATGCTGCCCGGTCTCGTGCCGATGCGCGCGCCCGAAAATGACTCGCTTGGGCTCGTGCCGGCCAAAGGCTGGGATGCCCGCTACGATTGGACCGGCTGGGTGCCCGAAATGCCGCTGGTGATGGACCCGCCTTCGGGCCGGCTTGTCACCGCAAACGAGAAAACCGTGCCGAGGGACTATCCCTACATGCTCTCGCTGGAATGGTCCGATCCTTTCCGGCATGACCGGATCGAGGAGTTGCTGTCCGCGACCGGCAAACATTCGGTAGCCGGGTTCGAGGCGATCCAGCGCGATACGATCGATGCCTACGCGCGCGTGCTGAAGCCGCTTCTCGTTTCCGCCGGGCCGTTTGAAGGCAAGGCGCGCGAGGCCGCGGCGCTCATCGAGAAGTGGGATGGCGCCGCAAATGCGAACCGTCCTGAACCGCTGATCTATGCCGCCTGGGCGCGCGCGCTCAACAGGCGCCTCTATGCCGACGAACTGGGCGACAGCTTTTCGAGCTTCTGGAGCTACCAGCCGCAATTCATTCTTCAGGTGCTGCGCAATGGCGATGGCGCCGCGCGCTGGTGCGACGACCGATCGACCGCGGCGATCGAAGATTGCCCGTCACGCATCCGGCTGGCGCTTGACGACGCCCTTTCCGAATTGTCGGAATCGTATGGCGCCGATATGCACCGTTGGCGCTGGGGCGATGCGCACAGGGCCGTTCACGCCCATCGGCCGCTGGGCGCCTTTCCCGTGATCGGAAAACTGTTCAACCGCGAGGTGGAGATGAACGGAGGCGCTTTTACGATTTTCCGCGCCGATTACTCGTTTGCGTCGCAACGCCCCTACGCCGCCATTCACGGCGCCGGATACCGGGCTATTTACGATCTCGCCGGCCCCGCACGCTCGCGCTACGTCATTTCCACAGGCCAGTCGGGAAACGTCTTTTCCCCCCATTACGACGATCTCATGCCGCTCTGGAAAAGGGGAGATTACGTTTCAATTCCTACCAGCGCTGCGGCGCTCGAAGAGGCAACCGTTCACAAGATGGTTATAAGGCCTAGTCCTTGATGGTGCCGTAACGGCCGCGGAAAAAAACCAGCGGCTCGGTCGAATCCGGCGCATGGCGAAAGCTGACCACGCGCCCGACGATGATGACATGATCGCCGGCCTCGTACCGTGCTTCCACTTCGCACTCGAAGACGGCCAGTGCTCCGGGGAATGTGGGCGGACCCATTGAGGTGGGCGTCACCTTCACGCCTTCGGGAACGCGATGACTGCCGAACGTGGCGAATCGCTTCGAGACATCGCTTCCGTTCCGCCCCAGCACGCTCACCACAAACTGATCGCGCGTGTTGAAAGCCTGAAATGTCACCGAGCTCTTGTTGAGGCACCACAGCACGAGAGGCGGGTCGAGCGACACAGACGCAAATGAGTTGGCGGTCTTGGCGATGGCATGTCCATCGGAATCAAGCGTCGTGACGACCACGATCCCGGTGGCGAAACAGCCGAACGCATTCCTGAGTTCGCGCGTGTCAATAGGCGCGTTCACCAATTGCCGCTCCCGCATGCTTGGGCGACGTTAGGAAACTTGGGCTCGAATGAGAAGGGAACTGGTGCCGCCGTGCCACAAACATCAATGTTGACGTGGAAAGGAATTGACTTCCCTGTGGCGCTATCCCGCATCCCGCGCCAATATCCCGTCTGGATCGCGACGGGGGGCCGGGGCCGTGACGCGTCAGCATATTGCACGCCTGCCGCAGTTTTTCCTAACGCCCGGCGGGCCCTGCCCTTATCTGCCTGGCCGAACCGAACGCAAAGTCTTCGCGCGACTTATGGGCCCGCGCGCGTCCGAGTTGAACGATTCGCTCACCCATTCGGGATTTCGCCGCAGCCAGATGATCGCCTATCGCCCGGCTTGCGATGGGTGCATGGCTTGCGTTTCGGTCCGAATCGTGGCCGACGAATTTGCGCCCAGCCGCTCCATGCGCCGCATCGAGCGCCGCAACGCCGACGTGATGCGCATGCAGACTGCGCCGGAAGCGACACGCGAGCAATTCTCGCTGCTACAGCCTTATCTGGCGTCGCGCCATGCGGGTGGCGGCATGTCGGACATCGGCCTGTTCGATTATGTGGCAATGGTGGAAGAAACGCCCGTGGAAACGGTGATGTTCGAATACCGTCTGCCCGGACCCGGCGGAAAGCCGGGCGTGCTCGTCGCCTGCTCGCTTACCGATGTGCTCGGGGACGGGCTCTCGATGGTCTATAGCTTTTTCGGCACGGAACGGCCGGAGCGAAGCCTCGGCACCTACATGATCCTCGATCATGTCCGCGCGGCGGCCGCGCGCGGGCTCCCTTATGTCTATCTGGGCTATTGGGTGAAGGGCAGCCGTAAGATGGGCTACAAGGGCCGCTTCCGACCGCTCGAGGCGCTGGGCCCCGCTGGCTGGTCGCGGCTGGACGAAGAATAGGCGTCCTAAAAAAATTTTCTGCCCCCCCTTGCAGCGCGGCGCTGCTCACACCAAATCTATTAAATCCAGCGAAGCGCGCCCGGAACGAAGGGCGGGGCCGGAAATCCGGCTCCGCCCTCGGTTTTTGTGCGCCAAGGAAATAAGAAAAATGGCAGGAAGAAAAAATATTTTCCGTGATTTCAAGCCCCCCGACCCGGCTCGCAGCCGCTAGGTGAACTGCGCCTTTTGAAAAGCACGATTCAGCCGGCGCCCGAAAAGCGTCTTTCCCATGCCTTGACCTGCTCGTCCTCGATTTTCGGGAACAGCAGGTCTGGGGGATTTAGCCTGTGGTCTGGAGGCAGAACTGAAAGAAGAGGTTTCACTAGCTCGAATTCCCGTCCTCGATTATCGCCCCAACCACTTATTGATAGTGCTGTGCCGCGAGATGACGGAGTTTTCTTGACTTCACCTGTTACGGGCCAAGTTTCATCAATTGGCATGTTTAGGATTCGAAAAATGTGATCTGACGTTCGCGGGATGAACGGCCGTACAAATCGTGCGATCAAATGACATAGGTTGAGTCCTACGTTAATCACACGCCCCGCGCTCTGCTGATCCGTTTTGTAGAGAGTCCATGGTGCAAGCTCGGTCACGTATTCGTTAGCTGACACGAGGATTGCACGCAAGGCCTTCATGGCCGCTCGATATTCCATCTGTTCGAGGCAAACCGTCAGTTGATCAGAGCTCAGCCAAAGTTGGGCAATCAAGCCATGGTCGAGTTCATCACTTGGCGCGCCTGCCGGCACTTTGCCGTCGAAGCGGCTGGCGCAGAACTTCGTCACCCGGTTGACGAAATTGCCCAGCACGTCGGCCAGATCCTTGTTCACCACGGCAGCAAAATGCTCCCAGGTGAAGGACGCGTCCGCGCTCTCGGGTGCATTGGCGATCAGGTAATAACGCCAGTAATCGGCGGGCAATAACTCGAGGGCGCTGTCCATGAAGACGCCGCGTCTGCCGCTGGTGGAGAACTTGCCGCCGTAATAGGTGAGCCAGTTGAACCCTTTGAGCTGATCGACGATTTTCCACTTTTTGCCTTCGGGCAGATTCTCATTCACGCCAAAAATGGTGACGGGAAACCCAACCGTATGAAACGGCACATTGTCCTTGGCCATGAACTCGACATAGCGCACATAGGCGGGATCATTTTCCTTTCTTTCCGTCCACCAGTCGCGCCAGGCGTCGCCCTTCTTGTGGGCGTCGGCCCATTCCCAGGTGGCGCCGATATATTCGATGGGTGCGTCGAACCAGACGTAGAACACCTTGCCCTTGAGTTGGCCATCGGCGATGTCGTCTGGCACGGGCACGCCCCAGGCGAGATCGCGCGTGATACCGCGGTCGTGCAGGCCCTCGTCCAGCCACTTAAACGCAATCGAGGTCACAAGCTGCGGCCATTCGCCCCTTTTGCTTTCGATCCACGCGCGCAGGCGGCCTGCAAACGCCGACTGTTTCAAGAACAGATGCTTGCTCTCACGAATCTCGATGTCGGGCGATCCCGATACGGCCGAGCGCGGACTGATGAGATCGGTGGGGTCGAGCACGCGTGTGCAGTTCTCGCACTGATCGCCGCGCGCGCGCTCGTATCCGCAATGCGGGCATGTGCCGATCACATAGCGGTCGGGAAGAAAACGCCCCTCCGTGCGCGAATACACCTGCCGCGTCGCGCGAACTTCCAGATGCCCGTTTTTCCACAGTGCGCGGGCGAAGTCCTGCGTCAGCTTCTTGTTCTGTTCACTGGACGAACGGCCAAAAAAATCCCACGAAAGGCCAAACCGTTCCCCCACATCCTTCTGGATGGCGTGCTGTTGGCGGCAGTAGTCGGCGACGCTCTGCCCGGCCTCCAGGGCCGCCAGCTCGGCCGGCGTTCCGTGCTCATCGGTAGCACAGATGAAAAGAACCTCGTGCCCGCGGGCGCGTTGGAAGCGCGCATAGACGTCGGCCGGCAACATCGAGCCCACCAGATTGCCCAGATGCTTGACGCCGTTGATGTAGGGAAGAGCGCTGGTGACGAGAATGCGCATGGAATCGCCGCTTGCAACCGAGTAAAGGAGCCGGGACATTATCTGACGTGGGCGGGCCATGCACGGGCTTTGGCCGTGCCCGCTTGGACAATACGGGGGGCCGAGTTGGCGGAGCGAAAGCCGATCCTGAAAGTCATCCAGTCGAATCTGATCGCGGGCGTGCTCACCGTGTTCCCCATCATCGCGGTCTGGATCGTGATCTCGTTTCTTCTCGCTTTGCTATCTTCGGCCGGCGCGCCGCTTGCCGGCGCCATAACCGATTTCATAAACACGCAGGTCCCCGGCCTGGCGCCCGTGCTGACCAACACCTATGTGCAGGGCGCCGTGGCGGTGATTCTCGTTCTGTTGATCCTGAACCTGATAGGCGCCGCCGCCTCGCGCATGCTGGGCATGCGGTTCATCACCTTCATGGAGAAGCTCATAAACCGCATCCCGCTAATCCAGACGGTTTACCGCGCCTCCAAACAACTTGTCGGCGTAATGCATCAGGCGCCGGGCGGCGCGGCCCGCGTCGTGCTGATCGATTTCCCCCATCCAGGGTTAAAGGCAATCGGGCTTGTCATGCGAACGTTTCCCGACCCCAATACCGGGCAGGAGATCTCGGCGGTGTTCGTTCCCACGTCGCCGAACCCCACGTCCGGCTATCTGCAACTCGTACCGACGGCGAAGCTTGTGCCATCCGACATGACCATGGACCAGGCAATGACGATGATCGTCTCGGGTGGCGCGGTGACGCCCGACCACATCAGCCTCACCAGCGCGCGGACAAGACCCGAGAGCTGAGCATGCCAGCTTTCTTCGATTACCTGCGTTATCAGGCGCTGAACCAGCCGGCCGCGCCGGCGGTCGTCTATCCGCGCGGCATTATCGATTACCGGAGGCTCGCGCGCGGATCCCTCAATGCCTCCACCCACATCGCGGCGCAATTTCGCCCCGGCGACATCGTCGTGCTGCGCGTGAACAATCCTGAATTGCACGTATCTGTGCTGATCGGCGCGATGCTGGCCGGAGTGGCGACGGTCTCTCTAGGCACGCAGGGCGCGAAAGGGGAAGATCTCAACGCGGCGGCCTTCCTGTACGACGAAAAGCGCGAGAGCCAATGGGCAAACGCGGTGCAGGTTTCGCCAAGCTGGACACGCGAGCCGCATCCGGGCGGCAAAGCCATGCCTGGTTCGCCGCCTCCCGAAACTGTCACGCGCATCATCTACACGTCCGGCACAACGGGCGCGCAAAAGGCCGTACCGTTCACCGAGGAGCAGTTACTGCAGCGCGTGTTGCCGCAGGCGGTCGCCCTGCGCCCGCAGCTAGGGCCGAGCCGCTCGTTCAGCCTGATGGGCATCATGAGCGGCGCAGGATTCACCAACTTCATGCTGACGCTTATGACGGGCGGGACACTGTTCCTGGGCTGGGACAATCTGCGCGCGGCGGCGACGCTTGCGCTCTACGATCTCGACCGAATGATGGCCTCGACATTGCAGATGGCGCATTTTCTCCGGGAATCGCGCGACAGGAGCCTCCATTTTCCCAGCCTGAAGAGCGTGGTCGTCGGCGGGAGCCGCATTCCGGCGCAGCTGGCGCGCCATGTGCAGACGGAAATCTGTCGCAACCTCATCTGCCTGTACGGCGCAACCGAAGCCGGTGTCGTTGCCGCGGCGCCGGCCGACGAACTGTTGAAGCACGAGTCGGCTGCGGGTTACGTCATTCCGGGTGTCACCGTGGAAGCAGTGGATCCCGACGGTAATCCGGTTGGTCCTGACAAAGAGGGGATTCTCAGAATCCGGGTGCCTTACGCGCCTGGCCGCTACGCCAACGACGCCGGGGCAGGCAAAACCGCGTTCCGGGATGGCTGGTTCTATCCGGGCGACATCGGCCGCATAGGCAACAATGGGCTACTGTTTGTGGCCGGCCGCGAGTCGGAGCGACTGAATGCAGGAGGGGTCAAGATTGCGCCTGGCGTCATCGAGGATGCGGTCCAGTCTTGGCCCAATGTGGTGGACGCTGCGGCCTTCGAGCATCTCAATGAATTCGGGGTTGGGGAAATCGCCGTTGCAATCGTGCGCGACGGCGAGCCGGATCAACCCGGTCTGGCGAAATTCTGCCGCGAGCGCCTGCGCGAATGCGCGCCCAAACGCCTGCTGCTGGTGAATGAGATTCCCCGCAACGAGACGGGTAAAGTCGACCGCGAACACTTGCAGCGCTTGGCGAAGACGGCGTTCGCGCAGAAATCGGCCGCGGCTGCGAAGCAGCCGCAAGTCTGACGCGGCGCCTATTTATTGCCTGCGGAGCGAAAGCGGCGTATGTGCGCGGTGACGGGCGTAAATCCGGCGCCGGCTTAGCTCAGTTGGCAGAGCGGCTGATTTGTAATCAGTAGGTCGGGGGTTCGATTCCCTCAGCCGGCACCATCAGAATCTCCACCAAACCGAAACGAGCGCACCGCGTTCTGCGCCGGTGTCCTCGTGCACGAGGCTGGCGAAGCCGCCGAACTGCAACCATGCCCCCTCGTACACGCGGTAGGCGGCCGAGGCTTGCACCTTGCTCAGCACATAGCTGCGATAAGGCAGCTGCGCCTCACCAACGCTGACCGTGAAAAACGATTGCAGCAGCAACAGGGAGCGTTTGCCGGGCGCGATGCCAAAGGTCGCATCAAAGAGCACCTCGTTCGCCGGGGGGCCGGCGCGCCAGCGGCCGCCCGCCTCCCACGCCGCAAAGCTGTCGAGTCCGAAAACTTTGAAGTTGTCGCCCAGCATGAGGCGCAATTCGGCGGCACCGCGCGTGGACGCAAAAATTTCCCGCGGTGTGTTGTCATAGACGGCGTCAGTACCGAACAGCCCTTCTATCGAAATGATGGCGCGGCGCCCCTGCGCGAGCCGCATGCGGAGGCCCAACATGGCCTTGTCCAGCCGGTAGCCGGAGGTTCCGAAATTGAGATCGCCTGGGGCAAAACGGTGCATAGCCGCATCGGCAAGGAGCGTGACGCGGTCGGCAAGGCCATATTCAAGATGGGTGCCCAACGTGAAACGCGGAAGCCCTAGCGGGTTGGGGACGCTCTCGAAGGCGTCGTCCGAGTATGTCGCGACCGTGGCGGTCAGGAATTCGCCGCCACCGCGTTCCGGGAGCCAGGGCCCCGCGCGTGCGGGATCCGCCAGAAGCAGACACATGGCTAAGGCGGCCCAGTGTCTCATGTCGGCTGCACGTGCATCGCGCGCAAGCGCGCGCCCATCCGCTCGGCTTTCGTTCGGCCGTGATTGGTCTTTTCCCAGAAGAAGGGCCGCGTAAGGAGCTGCCAGAGGGCCTTGTAGGCCGCAATGGATATCAGCAGCCAATACGCGAACACGGTGACGCCATACGGCGCCAGTTCGAGCCAGCATCGCTTAACCGGAGCCAGAATGGAGAGGACCGTAAGGATGCCGTTGCCGATCAACAGACTGGCAATCGAGACGGCGAGCGATGCCGAACCGAAGACGCCGCCGAACGGACCAACGCCGGTAACGAGCCAAAAGATGAATAGCGCCCAGAAAAATGGGCAAATCAGCCCCGTAAAAATCGCACCCCCTATGAACAACACGAACCCGCCAAAGGGAAGCCACCCCACGCGCCGCGCGAAGGACCGCGGCGTGCGCAAATGCACGAGCCACGTCTGCATGTATCCCTTGATCCAGCGCGAGCGTTGGCTGGTCCAGTTGCCGAGATCGCCCGCCGCCTCTTCGTAGGTAGAGGTGTCGAGCGGAACGACCTTGTATCCGCATTGTGCCAGCCGCATGCCGAGATCGGCGTCTTCGGTCACATTGAAGGCGTCCCACCCGTGCAGCCCGCGCAAAACTTCCGTGCACGAACCGGAGTGCATAGTTGCAGGCTTTTGCCTTGGTGCGGGGCTGGGAAACCGGCACGCGAAGAATTTCGAAGCGCCCATCGAGCTGCAATGCCTTTGCTGCCTGGATGGTCGGCGCATCGTCCTCTTCGCAAACAAGCTTGATGTCGAGTTTGGCAGCGGGGTAATCTAGTTGACTAAGGCTCCTGACAATCTGCGAAATCATGTTGGCTTCGCGATAAAGCGGAACAAGAATGGAATACAAAGGCAGATCGCGCTCGTTGAGCGCCTCGAGTTCGCGCTTGCCGACATGGCGGCCCGTAGTCCGGCCCGTGCCGCCTGCCCAGAACAACACAAGGCGGAAAATCAAGTTGGCGAGATAGCCGGCGCTCAGCAGTCCCAACAGGGCATAACCCACATACAGGGGCACGAACGCAGCCAGCCCCGCCACTGCGGCAATTATTGCGGCACCTGCGACGAGCTGCGGCCGCGTAACCAGCCGGCGCGCGGAGAAGCGCGGCGCGCGTTCCTCGAGGCGAAAGACCGCTTCGTGCGTCAGATTATCGCGAAAGAGTCGCTGAGCAGCGTGCAGCAGATCGGGTTTGCTCGTAATCACGAGCCGGACGCGGGGCCCGTAAAGATTCCCGGCGAGCTGCGCCAGCGCCTGCGTGGGATCGGCGCAGGCGACCACGGTTGAACCCCCTATGTTTCGCCGCGGAATGAAGAGTTTCCGAAAATACAGATCGGCGTGGTCTTTGCTGCAGACGGATGGATCCGGAGGATGCGCCCCCAGGTCGACGAGCTGCAGCCCGAGATTGTCGGCAATCGCTTCGGCCAGGTCCGCGTGGGAAATCCATCCCAATGCCAATAAGACATCCTGAAGTGGACATCCCCAGCGCCGTTGCAACCGAAGCGCGTTGCCGGTGACCGCGGGCGACAGCATTCCACGGGCGGCAATCCGCTCCCCGAGCGTTGCGACGTCGTACGGCCCAGGGCCTTCGCGAAACCCGGTTCCCGCCGGTCGTTCGCTCATCGGCCAGCCGGCAATATAATTAACATCGGCGCGCCCCAAGTCCGGCGCGCGTCACACCCGATCATACGGAAATCGCCCCCTGCTCGCGCTGCGAACACGCGCAGACCACAGCCGGCGTGGACGCAGCCGGCTATTCAACTCAACCGGGTAGATCGCGGCGATTGTATACTTGACGTAGGAGGCTTTCGTGGATAAGGAGAAATCTCCTGACCTTGGCAGGGTAACCATTGTGTCCCGTGCAGCCCTAGAAGCTGGGGCCGCTGTTCTACAGGACTGGTTTGACGCCGCGCCGCCTATAGCTCGTCAGGCTGCTCGTCAGGTTCTTCTTGAGGTTCTCTCTTTGAGAGATGACCAATTATATGTAGCTGAGTGAAGTAATACCAAAGCGGGTTCAATGATGTGGCGAGCCGATAGAACTGCCTTGCAAACGCTAAAACCTCCTTGCTCGAATACACGTAGCTAGGCGAACTCTTGTAGTGCGAAAGCAAGCTAGGACTAGGTAGGAATTTTCGCTTGGTCGAGAGATAGACGGCGGGAGCGAGCACATAGCCTTCGCGCGTATTTTCGTCCGCTATATCTTGGTAAGGCAGCACAACGCCGTGTGCGATTTCATTGCGCCGCGCCCCATAATCCTGTGCGCGACTGATAACTTGCTTAAAGTCAGGTTGCACGACCTCGCTTGGCGCTTCTATGAATCGTGTCTCTGCCGCCATTGAAAGCATTTGTATTCGCCCACGGAAGGTAATAACTGCCCCATAGGCTCGCATCGCTGGGTGAATACTCTCAGTGGGTCCCAAGACTGCCGCGAATAGACGCGCTAGATTGATCTCAAATTTTTCCCAGGCAGAGAGGGCGCGCCCGACGCTTGCAAAAAGAGTATCCTCTGCTAAATCGCCCTTATCCGGCGGCGGCGGAACATTCCAAGGATTGATTGTCATGGACAAAGCCTCGGACAGCCCTAAGCGCGACGAAGTTCTCCAGCGGATGCTCAAAACCCCGCCTAAGCCCCATGCACCATTAAAGGGCAAGACTAAATTGAGTCGGCCCCAAAGTGGGAACCCCGCAGGTCGAACGGCGGCGCGAAAGAAACCAAAATGAATCAGTCACAATGGCAAGTATTTTTACTCTGCATTTAGCAAGGCATTTATTGAGACGCGCACATGAAGAGGCGGCAATCCGCAAGGACCCAGATTTACACGTTTATGCGACCGCCTCAGAGGAGATCGCCGAGCTATTAGGCCGCATACGCTTACTAACCGTCCTGTGCGAGTTCGATCAAAATCATCTTAGCGATGCCCCGAATGTGGCCCTCGCTCGTATGATCGGTACGGCCATCGGACTTGCGTCGCCAGCCATACTCGACCTCGAAGCGGCCCTTTCTGGAGGCGTGCATCCAGAGCGTTCCGGTGACAGTTTGTCCGCTGGGAAGAGTAACGGTTAGCGGTTCGGAAATAGTGAGTGCGTCGAACTGATCTGGTTTCGGCATATCTAGTCTCCGAACTTGAACGGCAGGCGCAATTGTTGCGGCCCCTTGGGTAAGAGTCGAATCCATAGGGGAATCTTGGTTTTCCAGCGTGAGCGGTAATTGTCGCGGTTCTTCTTGCCCTTAGGCTTGGGCTTCTTCGGCCCCACTAGTCCGCCGATAGGTGAGACGCTTTCCGCGAGCGCCCTTCACGGCGCGTTCAGCGCGGATCGTATCGTTTACGCCCAAGGCTTCGCGGTTGGAAAAGCGGAAGTCGAACTCAGTCAGGTAGCGGTTTAAGTGCTGTTCGCCGCAATGCTGATAGATGCCGCGCATCCCGCGCTTGAAGATCGAAAAGAACCCTTCGGCGCTGTTCACATGCACGTTGCCGGACACATATTCGCGGGCATGGTTCACGCTGAAATGCTGGTTCACGGGGGCATGCTGTAGACGTTCGATTCGTCCGTATGGAGTTCTGACATCGGGTCTAGGCGCTCACGCAAGAACGCCCTCACCGTTTTCCTATTGAGGCGGTCTATCTTGAGGGAACGGGAGCGCCCACCACGCTCAATAAGGCTTAGGACAGCCATCTTGTGGCTGTAGCCGCCATGTTCGCCAGCGGCGACGCCCGGCTTGCGCCCGATGAATGTCTCATCGGCCTCAACGATCTTTCCGGCTCCACCAAGCGGGCCCGTGTCGTCTGGCTTCATGGCCTCGCGGATACGGTGAGACATGAACCATGCAGACTTGTAGGTTATCCCCAACATGCGATGAAGCTGGTGGCTACTGATCCCCTTCTTCGAGGACGTAAGTAATTCGACCGCCAATACCCATTTGTGCAGGGGAATGTGGGAGCGTTCAAAGATCGTCCCGACGGTCACGCTAAAGGGCTTCTGGCAGGCGTTACACCAATAGACGCCCGGACGGGTGGATTTGCCCTTGAGCTTGGTGGCCGATTCCAGTGACCCGCAATGGGGGCACATAGGCCCGTCCGGCCAAAGCAGGCGTTCTAGGTGCCTGCGGGCGGCGGTTTCATCGGTGTAAATCTTGGCCTTGAGGTTCATGGCGGCTAACTCCTTATGCCGCCTTTGTATCAGGGTCGCTGCCCTACGTCAAGTATACAATCGCCTAGATCGCAGTTGTACAATGACCGCAATATGCTACTACTGGTTGCAGCAGCCGGATAAGATGCATTTGACAGTCATTTGCAGCTTTGGCACCTGACTGGGGCGTCGCTTGTTCCTGGTGCTTTGGTGATTGTTTGCGTCTGCAATAGGCTGAACGAGGCGAAGATCCGCGCGGCATTCAGAGCCGGTGCGCTGACGCCGGAGGATGTTTTCGCGTTTTACAAGGTCAGAAAGAACTGTGGCCGATGCCTCGAAACAATCGAAGAAATGGCAATCCAGGAAGGCGGCGAGCCCGAGGGTCTGCCCGCGCCCGCGCCGTAATCGCTCCGCCGAAAAAGCCGGGTTCCGGCACGGACGACCCCGTACGCGGCGACGCCAGGACGATTGAGCACCTCAACCGTTGCCTCAAGAATGAGCTCACGGCGATCAACCAGTACTTCCTCCACTCGCGCATGCTGGCGGATTGGGGTGTCTCGAAGCTGGCGGAAAAGGAATACGAAGAATCCCTCGAAGAAATGCGCCATTCCGACTGGCTGATTCAGCGCATTCTCTTTCTCGGCGGGCTGCCCAATTTGCAGAATCTCGACAAGCTGTTGATCGGCGAGGACGTCGAGGAAATCATTACTTGCGATCTCAAGATGGAAGAGATGGCGCTAAGGGATTTGCGCGCAGGCATCGCTCATGTCGAAAGCATGAGAGATTTCGGAACAAGGCATCTGTTGCAGCAGATTCTCGACAGCGAAGAAGCACATGTGGATTACCTGCAAACGCAGTTGCGCCTGGTACGCAGCATGGGCATCGCCAATTACATCCAGAAGCAGGTGCAGGCGAACGAGTCGGGCGCAAAACCGCCCAAGTAATCAGATATGCAGCGGGCGTCCGTCGGCAGCGAGAACGGCTTCATGCATCATTTCGGAAAGCGTCGGATGCGGAAACACGGTCGCCATAAGTTCGGCCTCCGTGGCCTCAAGCGTGCGCGCGACCGAGTACCCCTGAATGAGTTCCGTCACTTCCGCGCCGATCATATGTGCGCCGAGCAGCTCGCCGGTTTCGGCGTCGAAGACCGTCTTGATGAATCCTTCGGCTTCGCCCAGTGCGATGGCCTTGCCATTGCCGATAAACGGAAACGTGCCAATCTTGACCTTGCGTCCCGATACCTTCGCATCCGCCTCGGTCAATCCGATGCTCGCCACCTGCGGCCAGCAGTAGGTGCATCCGGGGATCTTTGAGGTATCGAGAGGATGCACGCCTTTAACACCGGCCATGCGCTCGGCGACGATTACGCCTTCATGCATCGCCTTGTGCGCGAGCCACGGCGGGCCGACCAGATCACCAATGGCGTAAATTCCTGCGACACCTGTTTCACCCCATTCGTTCACGACGACATGCGTCTTTTCGGTTTTAACGCCAAGCTGTTCGAGGCCGATGTTTTCCACGTTGCCGATGATTCCCACAGCGGAAATCACACGCTCAATCGTTATCTGCTCCGCCTTGCCGTCTTTTGGTTTGATGGTCGCCTTGAGCGCGTTTGCGCCCTTTTCGATTTTTTCCACGCTGGCGCCGGTGACGATCTTCATCCCCTGTTTTAGGAAAGCTTTCGTTGCAAATGCGGAAATGTCTTCGTCCTCTACAGGCAAGATGCGTTCGAGCAGTTCGACCACGGTCACTTCGCTTCCCAGCGTGCGGTAGAAACTCGCGAACTCTATGCCGATTGCACCTGAGCCGATGACAAGCAGCGATTTGGGAAAGTGCTGCGGAACCATGGCATGCCGATAGTTCCAGATCAGCTTGCCGTCCGCCTCCATGCCGGGCAGTTCGCGCGCGCGTGCTCCCGTGGCCAGAACGATATTCTTTGCCGTGTGTTCGGATGATTTCCCGTTCTTGGAAACCGTAATCGCGCCCTTGCCTTTCAGCTTTGCTTCGGCGTCAATGACCATGATTTTGTGTTTTTTCATCAACCCCTTGACGCCGTTCGAGAGCTGGGCCGCTACCTTGCGCGAGCGTTCGACGACCGGTTGCAGCTCGAAGCGCAGATTGTCGGCGGAAAACCCGAACTCCTTCAGGCGGTGCATGAGGTGCCAGATCTCGGACGAGCGCAGCAGCGCCTTGGTCGGGATGCAGCCCCAATTGAGACAGATACCGCCGAGATTCTCGCGTTCGACCACGGCAGTTTTCATGCCAAGCTGCGCGCAGCGGATGGCGCAGACGTATCCGCCGGGCCCGCCGCCAACGACGATGACGTCGAACGGTTCGGTCACGCGTCCATCATGCTCATAACAACATTGCCGCGGGCTCTTCGACGAACGCCCTGAAAGCCTGGAGAAAGCGCGCGCCGGTAGCCCCGTCCACCACGCGATGGTCGCACGACATGGTCACCGACATCATACTAGCGGGCACGACTTTGCCGTCGCGCACGACGGGGCGGCTCTCGCCCGCGCCGATGGCAAGAATGGCCGCATGGGGCGGGTTGATGACGGCCGTGAATTCTTTGACGCCATACATGCCGAGATTGGAAATAGCAAAGCTTCCGCCTTCGAATTCCTGCGGCTTCAGCTTTTTCGCTCGCGCCCGCTCGGCAAGAGCCTTCATCTCGTCGGAAATCTGTGCCAGGCCCTTTTCCTCGGCGCGGAAGATAATGGGCGTGATAAGTCCGAAGTCGAGAGCAACGGCGACACCGATGTCGGCATGCTTGTGGCGCAGGATGGCGGTATCGGTCCAGCTCGCATTCACCTCGCGCACGCGCAACAGCGCGAGCGCCGCGGCCTTGATGACGAAATCGTTGACGGAAAGTTTGTACGCTCCCTCGCCTTCCTTGGGCGCAACGGCGTTCAGCCGGGCGCGCGTTTCCATCAGCTGCCCAATATCGCATTCAATGGTAAGGTAATAATGGGGAATAAGCGTTTTGGCGGAGGCGAGCCGGCGCGCAATGGATTTGCGAATAGAGTCATGCGGGATCGCCTCGTACTCGTCCTCTTTATAGAACAACCGCGCATCAGGAAGGGGCGCGATACTCGGAACGGACGGCGCCTCGGTAGGCGGAAGTCCTGGCGCACGCGCTCGCGCGGCCGGCGCTTTCCCCGGCTTCGCAGCAGCTTCCACATCCGCTTTGACAATGCGCCCGCGCGGGCCGGAGCCCTTCAGCGCGGTAATATCGATTCCGGCTTGCTGCGCCACGCGCCGAGCCAATGGCGACGCAAAGACGCGCTGGCCCCCGTCATGACCATTCGTGCGCTGAACAATTTTTCCACCCTCCCCTTGGGGGAGGGTCGAAGCGCGCTCACGCGCTTCGGGGAGGGGTGATGGAGCAATGGGCGCAACACCCCCCACCCGGCGCTTCGCGCCACCCTCCCCCTCAAGGGGGGAGGGAGATTTGGATGCAGCTTCAGGTTTCTTCGCTTGCTTCTCGACGGCCGCACCGACGGATTGCACCGCGGCGGCAATATTCACGTCCTTGGCGCTTTCGCCCTCGCCCAACAGAACCGCAATGGGCTGATTGACCTTCACACCCTCGGCGCCTTCGGGAACCAGAATTTTTCCGATCTTGCCCTCGTCGATTGCTTCGAACTCCATCGTCGCCTTGTCGGTCTCGATCTCCGCCAAAACGTCGCCTGGCTTCACCGTGTCGCCTTCCTTGACGTGCCATTTGGCGAGCTTGCCCTCCTCCATCGTCGGCGACAGCGCGGGCATGAGGATCTGCGTCGCCATCGCTAATCCCGATAGCAAACGGCCTTGGCTGCAGCGACGACTTCGTCTACGTGCGGCAGCGCGAGTTTTTCCAGATTGGCGGCATAGGGCATGGGAACGTCCTTGCCGGTTACCCGCGCGGGCGGCGCATCGAGATGGTCGAAAGCGAGATCGACCACCTGCGCCGAAATTTCCGATGCGATGGAGCAAATCGGCCAGCCCTGCTCGACCGTAACGACGCGATTTGTCTTCTTTACCGATTCAATAACCGTCTGAGTGTCTAGCGGGCGCAGCGAACGCAGATCGATCAACTCCGCATCGATACCTTCCTTCGCCAGCGCTTCGGCAGCTTCCATGATGAGGCCGACGCCGATCGAATGCGAAACCAGCGTCACGTGCTCGCCCTCGCGGATCACGCGCGCCTTGCCGATGGGAAGCACGAAGTCGTCCAGCTTTGGCACCGGAAACGAGCGGCCATAGACGATTTCGTTTTCGAGAAAGATGACCGGATTGGGATCGCGGATGGCGGCCTTGAGCAGCCCCTTCGCGTCCGCCGCGAAGTAGGGCGCCACGACTTTCATGCCCGGCACGGACGCATACCATGCGGAAAAATCCTGGCTGTGCTGGGCTGCGACACGCGCAGCCGCGCCATTGGGCCCGCGGAATACGACGGGACATCCCATCTGGCCGCCCGACATGTAGAGCGTTTTCGCCGCCGAATTGACGATATGGTCGATTGCCTGCATGGCGAAATTCCAGGTCATGAACTCGACTATGGGCCGAAGCCCGCCGAAAGCGGCCCCCACGCCCACGCCCGCAAAGCCGTATTCGGTAATGGGCGTGTCCACGACGCGGCGCGGACCGAATTCGTCGAGCAGCCCCTGGCTTACTTTGTAGGCGCCCTGGTACTGGGCCACTTCCTCGCCCATCAGAAATACGGACTCGTCGCGGCGCATTTCTTCGGCCATGGCGTCGCGCAGCGCCTCGCGCACGGTCATGGTGACGAATTCGGTGCCTTCGGGAATATCCGGGTCGCGCAGCGCGCTTGCATCCTCCGCTTGAGGGCGGGCAGCAACACGCCGGCGCGCTTCGGGTGCCGATGACGGTGCAGGCGCGGCCGCGCCCCCCACGCGGCGCGCCGCGCCACCCTCCCCCTCGATGGGGGCCGGAGAGAGTTTTTCTTCCGGCTTTGGTTTGGCCGTCGGCGCGGGCGCGGGCTCGGCGTCAGCGTTTTCGCCTTCCTGCGCGAGTTGCGCGATGGGCTGATTCACCTTCACGCCCTCAGTGCCTTCGGGCACCAGGATTTTGGCGATTGTCCCTTCGTCGGCCGCCTCGAATTCCATTGTCGCCTTGTCGGTTTCGATTTCGGCCAGGACGTCTCCCGGTTTGACGGGATCGCCCTCCTTCACGTGCCACTTGGCGAGTTTGCCCTCCTCCATGGTGGGCGATAGCGCTGGCATGAGAATTTGAATCGGCATCGAGGGCGGAAGCGTTATTTGAGAACGTCTGTGTAGAGTTCGTCCGGCGCGGGCTCGGGGCTTTCGGTAGCGAATTCGGTCGCCCGGTTGATCACGTTGCGGATTTCTTTTTCGACCGCTTTAAGTTCCTCTTCGCTCGCAACGCCCATGCGCACGATTTTTTGGCCGAAATGGTCGATGGGGTCGCGCTTCTCGCGCACACCCTGCACTTCCTCGCGCGTGCGGTACTTGGCGGGGTCCGACATGGAATGGCCGCGATAGCGGTATGTCATCGCCTCGATCAGCGCGGGCCCCTTGCCCGAACGCGCATAGGCAACGGCGCGCTTGCCTGCCTCGTGTACAGCGATGACGTCCATCCCGTCCACCTGCTCGCCCGGAATGCCGAAGGCCTGCCCGCGCTTGTAGAGATGCGTTTCGGCGGTGGAGCGTTCCACGCTGGTGCCCATTGCGTACTGGTTGTTTTCGATAATGAAAACCACGGGCAGCTTCCACAGCGCCGCCATGTTGAACGCCTCGTGCACCTGGCCTTGATTGGCCGCCCCGTCGCCGAAATAGGTAAGGCACACGCGTCCGTTGTTCCTGTACTTGTCGGCGAAGGCGAGCCCGGTGCCGATCGGCACGGGTGTTCCCACGATGCCGTGGCCGCCGAAGAAGTTCTTCTCGCGGCTGAACATATGCATCGAGCCGCCCTTCCCCTTGGAGTAGCCAGTGGCGCGCCCCGTCAGCTCGGCCATGACGCCCTTGGGGTCCATGCCGCAGGCCAGCATGTGGCCGTGGTCGCGATAGGCGGTTATGACCTGATCGCCCTCCTCGAGCGCGGCCTGCATACCCACGACGACCGCCTCCTGCCCGATGTAGAGGTGGCAGAAACCGCCGATCAGGCCCATGCCGTAAAGCTGGCCCGCCTTTTCTTCGAACCGGCGGATCAGCATCATGTCGTGATAGAATTTTTTCAGCAGCTCCGGCGCGAGCGCGCCTTCAGCCGCCTGCCGTCCCACCGCTGCCGTTGCCTGCGCCATCGCGGTCTCAACCAATCCCGCTCCAAAATCGGGCTTTCCCGCGGATATGGCAAGCGGGGCAAAGTCTTCAACGAATTGGGGGTTTAGCGGTGCCCTCGGGGCTCTTTGTCGCGCGGGACGGCGACCTCGCCCGGACGCCCTTGAAAGAGGACGCCGCGCGAGACTTCGTCCAGCAGGTCGGGATCGATGGTCTTGCCGTCGAGAAGCGAGATGCGGTGTTCGAGCGCGCGGCGCTCGGCGCGGAGCTGGCCCAGTGCCTGTTTCTTGACCGCGAGCTTGGCGCTGGTGTCCTGCCAAACAAGCAGGCCGCGCTCGCCGAAAATACCGCTATAGGCGAAATAAGCGGTGACTGAGATGCAGATGGCCGGAATGGCCAGCATTCCGAAGCCGCGCGACAGCCTGCGCCTGATTTGCATCCGCTGACCGAATCACAACTGATTCTCCGAGGTCAAGGGGTGGAGGAGGTTTAATTTCTTAATGCCGGGAACGCATTCGCACCTGAATAAACCGCCTGGTCGCCGAGTTCCTCTTCGATGCGCAGCAACTGGTTGTATTTGGCCAGACGGTCGGAGCGCGAGAGCGAGCCCGTTTTGATCTGTCCGCAATTGGTGGCGACCGCAAGATCGGCGATTGTTGCATCCTCGGTTTCGCCCGAGCGGTGTGAGATGACGGCACGATAGGCCGCGCGCTTCGCGGTCTCGATGGCGTCCAGCGTCTCAGTAAGCGTGCCGATCTGATTGAGTTTGATCAAAATGGCATTGGCCACACCCTTCTGGATGCCTTTTTTCAGGATTGCGCTATTGGTGACGAAGATGTCATCGCCCACGAGCTGAATCTTGGCGCCGATGGCTTTGGTGAGTGCGGCCCAGCCCTCCCAATCTTCCTCGGCAAGCCCGTCCTCGATGGAAACGATCGGATAGCGAGAAATCAGGTTTTCATAGAACTTGATCATGCCGGCGCTATCCAGCGTCTTGCCTTCTCCTTCCAGAACATATTTGCCGCTCTTGAAAAACTCGCTTGAGGCGGGATCAAGCGCTAGCGCGATCTGATCGTCAGGTTTGTAGCCGGCTTTTTCGATGGCCTTGACAATGAAGCTCAATGCGTCGTCGGCCGACCTCACGTTGGGCGCGAACCCGCCCTCGTCACCTACATTCGTGTTGTGGCCAGCGTCATGCAGGAGTTTTTTCAGCGCGTGAAACGTTTCCGCGCCATAGCGCAGCGCCTCCGCGAATGTCGGCGCGCCAAGCGGCACGATCATGCATTCCTGGAAATCGAGCGCGTTGTCTGCGTGCGCGCCGCCATTGATCACGTTCATCAGCGGCACGGGCAGTGTTTGCGCCTTCGCGCCGCCGACATAGCGGTAAAGCGGCATGCCCGCGGCCGCGGCCGCCGCCTTCGCCACCGCAAGCGAGACACCGAGAATGGCATTGGCGCCGAGGCGCGACTTGTTTGGCGTGCCATCGAGCGTGCACAAAATGTTGTCGAGGCGAACTTGTTCTTCCGCTTCCAGGCCGCACACGGCGTCGAAGACTTCGCCGTTCACGGCATCGACGGCTTTCTTCACGCCCTTGCCGTCGTAGCGGGCGCCGCCATCGCGCAGCTCGACGGCCTCATGCTTGCCCGTGGATGCGCCCGAAGGAACAGCTGCGCGGCCGAACGCGCCATCCTCAAGCCGTACCTCCACTTCGACAGTGGGATTGCCGCGGCTGTCGAGAATTTCGCGGCCCACAACATCAACGATGGCCGTCATGGGAGCTCCGGAGGGTAGCGCCCCGTTCTAGGCTACGTGCGAAATGTCGGCAAGCATTACAATGCGCAATCGAGTCGGATCATTGGGGGCAACATGCCAATCGCTCAACTGCCTGCGATCGTCACCGTTCTTGCTGTCGTGTTGACAGTCGCACTTGCCATGCGCGTTTCCTTGTTGCGCACGAAATTCAAGATCGACCCGCCCGCCCAGGCGGGCAATCTCGTGTTCGAGCGTGCGCTGCGCATCCACGCTAACACGGTGGAAGCTATGGTCGTGTTTCTGCCCATGCTGTGGCTGGGCGCGACGCTTTACAGCGAAGTCATCGCGTTCTGGCTCGGCATCGCCTGGCTGGTCGGCCGCCTTGTCTACGCCGTCGGCTTCACCAAGAATCCGGCAAAACGCATACCGGGCTTCGTGATCACCGCCCTTTCCGTTCTGGGGCTGCTGATCATCACCCTTATGGGTATAGGGATGCAGTAGCGCGCTTCTTTGCTATCCGGTCGATTTCGCTCAGCTCGGAGAGTAGCGGCGGCAAATCCCTAAGCTTGATCATGTTTGGGCCATCGGACATGGCGTGGTCCGGGTCGTGATGCGTTTCCATGAACAGACTGGCGATGCCGACCGCCACGGCGGCACGCGCCAGCGTCGGCACAAATTCTCGCTGGCCGCCGGAACGATTGCCAAGACCGCCCGGCTGCTGGACGGAGTGCGTTGCATCGAACATCACCGGGCAGCCGAAACTCGCCATTATGGGCAACGCGCGCATGTCGGACACCAGCGTGTTGTAGCCGAAGCTCGCGCCGCGTTCGCACAGGATGACATTCGGGTTGCCCGCGCCGGTAATTTTCTCCAGCAGATTTTTCATGTCCCAGGGCGCCATGAACTGTCCTTTCTTCACGTTCACGGGTTTGCCGGCCTTGGCGGCGGCAATCAATAGATCAGTTTGCCGGCACAGAAACGCTGGGATTTGAAGGATGTCGACGACTTCAGCCACCGGCTTGCAATGATCCTGTTCATGCACGTCGGTGATGATTGGAACTGCGTATTTTTCTTTGACTTCCGCGAATATCGGCAATGCTTTCGCGAGGCCCACGCCGCGCGGGCCGGAAATACTGGAGCGGTTCGCCTTGTCGAAGCTCGTCTTGAAGATGAACCCCAGCTTCAGCTTTGACATGACCTCCTTCAGCGCCGCCGCCATTTCGAGGGCGTGCTCGCGGCTTTCGAGGGCGCACGGGCCGGCCACGACCGAAAGCGGTTTTGCGTTTCCGATTTCGATGTTGGCGACACGAACCACGGAATTGGGATTGGTCATGGCGTATTCCTACCGGTCAAAGCGCGGCAGGTCGATCATTTCTTTGAGGCCTCGTAGCGGGCCTTTGTTTCCGGCGTCGGCGGATAAAGCTCCGTGAGCTTCACGCCCTTTTTAAGCTCGCCGACAAGCCAGTTTTCAAATCGCTCGTGCTCGGCGCCTTCCTTAACAACGTCACCGATGAAACCCCGCGGGATCACCACCGCGCCGTCGCCGTCCGCGACGATAATGTCATCCGGAAACACCGCCGCGCCGCCGCAACCGATAGGCTCGTTCCAGCCGACGAATGTCACGCCCGCGATCGAAGGTGGCGCGGCGGCGCCGTCGCACCAGGCGGGCAAGTCGCAGGCGGTGATCCCGGCCGCGTCGCGCACCGCTCCATCTGTAACAAGCGCCGCAACGCCGCGTGCGGCCATGCGCGAACATAGGATTTCTCCGAAGGCGCCCGCTGCGGTACAGCCGCCCGTGTCCGCAACAACGATACAGCCCTTCGGCATTTCTTCGATCGCCGCACGTGTCGATATGGGCGAAGCCCAGGATGCCGGCGTCGCAATATCCTCCCGCGCCGGAATAAACCGCATCGTGAATGCGCGTCCTACGACTCGCCCCTGGCCGGCACGCAACGGTTTCGGTCCACGCATCCAGATATGACGTAAACCCTTCTCCAGCAGGACCGTCGTGACGGTCGCCGTCGAGATTCGCTTCAGGCATTCGACCAGCTCGGCGTCCGGCGCCATCACACTAACCTGCTCTTATGCACGGCCGCTTCGATGAAGGACGCGAATAGCGGGTGCGGCGCCAGCGGCTTTGATTTCAGCTCGGGATGGAATTGCACGCCAATAAACCAGGGATGCCCGGGTATTTCCATGATTTCCGGCAGGCGCCCATCGGGCGACCACCCCGATACGACCAACCCTTGCTCCGCGAGCTGCTTCGTGTATCCCGGATTCACTTCGTAGCGGTGGCGATGGCGCTCACTGATTTCGTTCGTGCCGTAGATCTGCGCCACATGGCTTCCAGGCTTCAGAATAGCGTGGTACGCGCCCAGCCGCATCGTGCCTCCGAGGTCGGACTTCTCGCTGCGCATTTCCAGCACATTACCTTTCACCCACTCGGTCATCAGCGAAATGACAGGATGCTTTGGCTTTGAAATTTCCGTTGAGCCCGCACCTTCCAACCCGGCCAGATCGCGCGCTACCTCAATAACCGCCATGTGCAGCCCGTAGCAAATGCCAAAAAATGGCACTTTTCGGTCTCGGGCGAATTTGACGGCCGCGATCTTGCCCTCGGTACCGCGCTCACCGAAGCCACCCGGCACAAGGATGCCGTTCATCTCTTCGAGATAGACCGCGGCATCATCTTTCTCGAACACCTCGGATTCGATCCAGTCCACGTCCACGCGCACATTGTTGGCCAGCCCGCCATGCGTGAGCGCCTCCATCAAGGACTTGTATGAATCCTTGACCGCCATGTACTTGCCGACCACCGCTATTCTCACCTCGCCTTCCGGCTTGGTCACGCGCTCGACGACATGCTTCCACCGGGTGAGGTCCGGCGGCGGCGCGCTTTCGATGCCGAACACTCTCAGTACCTGCGTGTCGAAGCCTTCATCGTGATAGCGGATCGGTGCTTCATAAATTGTTTCGAGATTTATGGCTGGAATGACGCGCTCGGGCCGCACGTTGCAAAACAGCGCAATTTTGCGGCGGTCATCGCTGGGAATAGGCTTGTCGGAACGGCACAGTAATACATCGGGCTGGATGCCGATACCGCGCAGCTCCTTGACCGAATGCTGGGTGGGCTTAGTTTTCAGTTCTCCCGCACTCGTGATGAATGGCACCAATGTCAGATGCACGTAACACACGCGATCGGGGCCGAGCTCGTTGCCAAGCTGGCGAATGGCCTCGAAGAACGGCAGCCCCTCAATGTCGCCAACCGTGCCGCCGATCTCGCAGAGCAGGAAATCGTGGTCCTGCTCGCCACGCATGATGAATTCCTTGATGGCATCAGTGACGTGGGGAATCACCTGCACCGTGCGGCCGAGATACAGCCCTTGGCGCTCCTTGTTGATGATCTGCTGATAGATCTGGCCTGCCGTGACGTTGTCGGTTTTTGACGAGGCAACGCCCGTAAACCGTTCATAGTGCCCAAGATCGAGGTCGGTTTCCGCGCCATCGTCGGTCACGTAAACCTCGCCGTGCTGATAGGGCGACATCGTTCCGGGATCGACATTCAGATAGGGGTCCAGCTTCCGCAAACGCACGGTGTAGCCGCGCGCCTGCAAAAGCGCGCCCAAAGCCGCAGAAGCGAGCCCTTTCCCAAGAGAGGAGACCACGCCGCCGGTGATAAAGATCAACCGCGCCATGGGAGGCCACCATAAGCAGAAGCCAAGCGCCCGCTCAAGCGCTTTGTTCCGTCAACCGGAAAGCCAAGTTTAGCGTGAGGGAGGAACGCTGGGCGGTTGCGGCGCCGGTTGGGTTGGTGCTGGTGCGGGCGTGGCCGGAGCGGGAATCAATGGTGATTGCCCTTCCCGGGGACGTTGGCCGATGGGAACGGTTTGCCCGGCTGGCTGCGTCGCGCCGGTATCGAGAATTGAGCGCGTCTTGTTCGCCTGAAGAACCATGATGTTAAGCAAAATGCTGATAACGAAGAATGCCGCCGCAAGGAAAGCAGTCGTGCGGGTAAGTGTCGTGGCAGCGCCCCGCTGGCTGAAGAGTCCGCCCAGTCCCGAGCCGCTGCCGCCAATTCCGAGCGCGCCCCCTTCGGACCGCTGGAGCAGAACCACAACGATCAGCGCGGCGGCAATAAGCAGGTCCAAAATCAACAAAACATTTTGCATGAGCGTCGCCCGACTAGCGCGGGGGCTGCATAGACGAAATGGCGAGCTAAAGGAAGGCCCTCAGGCCATGTAGGCCGTATGGCGCACGTCGAAGCGGGCGGCAATTGCGTCCAATTCCGCTACGAATTCTCCCTCGTCTGTATTGCGTGAAAACATCTGTCCGAGTGTAAGCGCCGAATGCCCCAGAAGATGTAGCATTGGCGCAAGCGCCGGCGCATGAGTAGGATTACCTTCCGAATTGAACTCAAGCATTCCGCCGATCGCTTGGGCGCAGTTCTCGATGGAGTCGCACCACTTCGATGCCAGCTTCTGATCCGTATCGCCCGCGCGGCGGCTGATTTCGCCGGCGAGCTGGGACATTTGCTCCAGCATGTCCGAAAGAGAGCGTGAATCCAATGCGCGTCGCTCAATCAGTCTCCATTGAAGACAAAGCTGAATTGCATCCCGCTTCATCTTTTCGGACTCGATGACCTCCTTGGCTTTTGCGATCGCATCGGCGATCGTGGCGTCCAAATCCGGAATGCTGTTCATCGCTTTCATGCGCAGCGAGTTCGGCGCTTCGAACAAGCTTCCTTTGTCATCCGGACGTGGGTCTCGGCGGCGGTCCGGCCCTATGTAGTCGGACGTGACAACAAAGTTCTTGCGTCGCTCCGTGTGCATGCGCAGCCGTTCGGCGAGCAGGGACGTTGAAAACGGACGCGCTAGCAAGTCGTCTGCACCCGCATTGATTGCATGGGCGATCAGTGTCCCGTCTCTGCGCCACGTCGCCAGCACCACAACTACAAACGGGTTCGTTCCAATCTTACCCCGACGCAAGTCCTGAAAAAGGGAACACAGTTCGCTCTCACTCCCGCCGAGCTCCGCAATCAAAAGGTCCGGTGTGCGGGTGCCGAGGCGCTCAATGAACCCGTTGAGAACGCTCAGAACCTCAGTATTGCCAAATCCAATCGCCTGTAATGACGCACGCAATGACTCCCCATTAGCCGGAATTGGGTCAAAAAGAACGGCCTCGGCGTTCGTGAATTGCAGCGATGCGCTCACGCCCTTCATCCCTTGCTTATCGCACCGCATGCAGTATCACGCGTGCGTTTAAGCCGGAGTGGCGGCAAATCCGAAAAATTGCTAAAAATCGAAAATTAATAATGCATTTGCCGTAACGGAATGATGTGAAATTTGTCGATCGTGGCGGCTGTTTTGCCTGCAGTAATCGCTGGCGACTGCGCGCTTGGGGGTCGGCTTTGAACGCGCCCCGACAGTTCGTTTCTTTCCGCCCGAAACGCTATCGCGTTGGCGCCGCGCGAATGATCCCGAGAAAATCCGATGCCTTGATGCTCGCGCCGCCCACGAGCGCGCCATCAACGTTTGCAATCGAGAGAAGCTCTTTCGCGTTCGCGGGCTTGACTGATCCCCCGTAAAGAATGCGGATTTTTGCCGCTTCAACGCCAAATCTCTTGTCCAAAGCATCGCGTGCCGCCGCGTGCATCTCGGCGATCTGTGCGTTTGTCGGTGTGCGCCCGGTGCCGATGGCCCAAACGGGCTCGTAAGCCACAATCAGGCTTTGCGCGGGGAAGCCGGAGGGGACGCTGCGCCCCAACTGAGAGGTGACGACAGAAACCGCTTTCTTAGCGTCTCGCTGCTCTTCGGTCTCGCCGACACAGACGATAGCGGTGAGCCCCGCCCGGTTCGCGGCCGCCGCCTTGGCAGCCACTTCTGCACTGCTTTCGCCGTGGTATTGGCGCCGTTCGGAATGACCTACGATAACGTGCGTAGCCCCTGCGTCCCTCAGCATCTCGGCCGAAAGGTCGCCCGTGAATGCCCCTGCCGGTTCGGGATGACAATCCTGGGCGCCAATAGCCAGACGCCCCACCGTTATCGCGCGCGCTGCTTCGGCGATGAGCGTGGCTGGGGGGCATATGAGCACCGCCGAATGGGCCGGTTGCTCACTCAGAGCGCGGTCCAGCGCGCGGATTTCTGCGAGCGCCGCCCGTAAGCCGTTCATTTTCCAGTTGCCGGCGATCAGCTGTCGCATCAAACCGTTCCGCCCCGCCATAACTTGCCCGCAAGGGCGCCCCTCCCTATCATTCGCAACCATTTAAAGCCAACGCACGCGAACCCCATGCTCCAAGCGCTCCGCAAAAGCACAAAATCCTGGGCGGCCAAAGGGCTATTGCTTGTCTTGGCCGCGGCCTTCGGTTTGTGGGGTATCAGCGACATTTTCCGTGGCGGGTCTCTGGAAAACACGGTGGCGTCCATCGGTGACTTCGAAATTTCCGTGGCCGAATTCGATCGTCAATTGCGCAGTGAGATCCGTAATCAGAGCAGTCGGCTTGGGACCGACATCACGCTCGAGGAGGCGCGCAACCTGGGCCTTACACAGGTCGTCCTCGATGAAATGATGGATCGCACGGCTCTGGACGTTGAAGTCGCCAAACTCGGCCTGACTGTTGATGACGACACTGTCGTAATCGCGATCCGCTCTATGCCGCAGTTTCAGGCCCCCGGCGGAACCTTCAGCCGCGCCCTGTTCCAGGAAGTCCTGAGTCAAAACGGGTTCAACGAGCAGACATTCGAGTTGGGCATGCGTCGCGACATGGCGCGCACGCAACTGGTCGGTTCCATAGCCAATTGGTTCGCAGTGTCGCCAACTATGGCGAGCATTTACTACACATACCGGAATCAGCGCCGCACGATGGAATACGTAGTGCTGACACCGGCACCCATGGGCGCCGTGCGCGCGCCAAGCGAGTCCGACCTTGTTGCGTATTATCGGGCAAACGCCGGCCGTTTCAGCACGCCGGAATACCGTGAACTCGAATACGTGCCGATCGAGGTCGAACAATTCATCGCCCAGGTGGCGGTGTCCGAGGAGGAGCTGAAAAAGGAATACGAGACAAACAGGGAAACTTACATTCAGCCGGAGCGGCGCGACATCGAGCAGATTGCATTTCCTTCGCGAGAGACCGCTGAAGCAGCCCACCGCAGAATGAGCGCTGGCGGAAGTTTTATCGAGGTTGCGCGCGGGATGGGTCTTAGCGAAGAAGACCTCAAGCTCGGCACGTTTGCAAAAAGCGGTCTCGACGAACGCCTCGCCGATTCGGCGTTTTCCATTCGGGAGGGCGAGATAACGCGGCCCGTGCAAGGCCCATTCGGCTGGGTGATTTTGCGCGTTACCAAGGTCACGCCCGGAGTGAACAGGACATTCGAGGAACTGCGTGAAACCCTCCGGAATCAGCTGGCCAAGGGCCGCGCCACGGAAATTGCAATTGAAGCCGCAAATGCGTTCGAGGACGCCCGTGCCGGAGGCGGGTCCCTTTCCGAGGCGGCCCAACAAAGCGGGCTCAAGGCAATTCACATACCTGCGGTGGACCGCAACGGATTTGCGCCGGACGGCAACAAGGTAAGTCTTCCGAATGCCGCCAAATTTTTGCCCCAAGTGTTTGCTGCCGAGCCCGGTGAAGAAGGGGACACAATCCAGGCGGATGATGAACATACTTATGCGATCCGCATTGTCGGCGTACGGCCGCCAAGTCCAAAGCCCCTCGAGCAAATTCGCGATCAAGTCTCCCAGCAGTGGCGTGACGCCGAGCGCGCGAAAGCCTTAGCCGCGCGCGCCAAAACACTTGCCCAACAGGCGCAGTCGCGTGGAAGCCTTTCCAGTGTTGCTCAAGCCCTTGGCGCGCAACTGGCAACAAGCGAACCGCTGCGCCGCGATTCGGCCAGTGAAACATTTTCCGCACCTGTTCTGGCAGAATTGTTTTCTTCTCCCTCCGAAAAAGCCGTGTACGGCCCACTCGCGAAGGGCGAAGGCTATGTGATTGCGCGAGTGACCTCGGTACAAAATCCCGATCCCAATACCGATAAAGCCGGCTACCAGGAAAATACCCGCCAACTCGCGCAGTTCGTGGTTGGTGATTTGATCGAGTCCCTGTCCGAGTCGCTCCGTGTTGAGGCGGGCAGGACCATCAATCAGGCGGCTTACAATCGTGTCATTGGCGGATCGCAATGAACGACCCGCCATGGATGCTCAGCCAAGCTTTCCCGCCTTCGCAGAACTGTACGGCAATGGACGCGCCCAGGTACTCTTCACAAAGTTCGTAGCTGATCTGGAGACGCCAGTCTCCGCGTACCTCAAGCTCGCGCGCTCACACACCAATACGTTTCTTCTGGAGAGTGTGCAGGGGGGCAGCACGCGCGGCCGCTACTCTGCGATTGGCGTCCGGCCGGACTTGATTTGGCGCTGCCAAAACGGCATTGCGGAACTCAATCGCAATGCGTTGGAAGGCGCGAGCGTTTTTGAACTGGACGACCGAAGCAAGCGGCCGTTGGACTCGCTGAAGCACGCCGTCCGCTCGATTCGGATGGAACTGCCCCGCGATCTGCCGCCGATCGCGGCGGGACTGTTCGGCTACGTTGGCTACGACATGGTGCGTTTCATGGAGCGCCTTCCGCCGCCCCCGCCGGACGCCCTAGGCCTCCCTGATGCGGTCCTCCTACGACCCACAATCACCGCGATATTCGACAATCTGCGCGATGAGATCACGGTGGTTACTCCGGTTTGGCCAGATCCCTCGCTCGTTTCAAAAGACGCTTACGACCGCGCCATAAGCCGGCTTTCGGATGCCGTGGCCGCGCTGAAGTCGCCGGAACCAAAAACAAAGGAACGCGTGGTTGCGGGCGCACCTACAATTGAGTCCAACACTTCCCGCTCCGATTACTTCGCGATCGTGGAAAAGGCGAAGCAATACATTCTTGCCGGCGACATCTTTCAGGTCGTGCCGAGCCAGCGGTTCCGGCGACCCTTCATCCATTCGCCGTTTTCGCTCTATCGAGCGCTGCGCAGACTTAATCCTTCTCCCTTTCTCTATTTCCTGAACCTGCCCGGCTTCGCCATAGCTGGTTCCAGCCCGGAGATTCTCGTGCGCCTGCGAGAGGGCATTGTGACAATTCGACCCATCGCGGGCACAAGGCCGCGCGCGAAAACCGAAGAAGACGACAAGCGAATTGCGGCCGAATTGCTTGCCGATCAGAAAGAGCGTGCGGAACACCTGATGTTGCTCGATCTGGGCCGCAATGATGTCGGGCGTGTAGCCGAAACCGGAAGCGTTCGTGTGAGCGAACAATTTGTAATCGAGCGCTACAGCCATGTGATGCATATTGTTTCTAACGTCGAGGGCTACCTAGCGAAGGACATGGACGCGGTGGACGCTTTGATCGCCGGATTCCCGGCGGGTACCCTGACGGGTGCACCCAAGGTGCGCGCGATGGAAATCATCGACGGACTGGAAAAAGAGAAACGCGGCGTCTATGGCGGCGCCATCGGCTATTTCTCGGCGGACGGTTCGATGGATACCTGCATCGCCCTGCGCACCGCCATCGTCAAGGACGGCACAATGTATGTTCAGGCGGGCGGCGGCGTTGTAGCCGACAGCGAGGCCGAAGCCGAATATCAGGAAACCGTCAACAAGGCGAAGGCGCTGATGGCCGCTGCCGAAGAAGCTTCGGGCGCTGGCTGACGCCACCTGACCCATAAGATACCGCTAGCGCGTTATCAATGTTCCGGCTTTATGGCGTCAGGATTCCCGCAGGTTCAATTACGTCACCACCCCGGCGGCGACTAAAATCGGCGTGCGGCCGAATGTTCTGCTAAAACAGAGCCCATGCTGCTCCTGATCGATAACTATGACAGCTTTACTTACAACCTCTTCCATTACTTGGGGGACCTGGGTGAAGAGGTGGTTGTTCGCCGCAATGACGATATGTCGGCTGAGCAGGCCCTCGGCATGAAACCGGATGCCGTCGTGCTTTCGCCAGGCCCCTGCGATCCCGACAAAGCCGGAATCTGCTTGCAGCTGGTTATGGCTGCCGGGGGCCGCATGCCAATACTGGGTGTTTGCCTTGGCCATCAGGCCATTGCCCAAGCGTACGGCGCGAATATCGTGCGTGCACCGAGACCAATGCATGGAAAGGTTTCGCACATCCACCACACTGACGAAGGCGTCTTCGCCGGACTCAAAAATGATTTTGTCGCCACGCGTTACCACTCATTGACCGTCGACCCGCAATCGATCCCGGAATGCCTGATTGTCACGGCCAAGTCGGAAGACGGCGTAATTATGGGCTTGCAGCACACGTCACACCCGGTGCACGGAGTGCAATTTCATCCAGAGAGCATCGCCTCGGAGCAGGGGCACGCGTTGCTGCGCAATTTTCTCTCGCTCGCGCGCGTTAGGGCCGAAACATGAAGAAGGCAGATCAATTCGGCGCCATGCTGAAACGCATGATCGCCGGCTACACACTCAGTGAGGAGGAAGCTGCACTCGCGTTCGGTGCGTTGATGCAGGGCGATATCAGCTCGGTTCGCATGTCGTCATTTCTCACAATGCTTTCCATGCGCCATCCGAGTGTAGATGAGCTTGTGGGTGGCGCGCGCGCCATGCGCGAGGCTGTGGTGAGCGTGGACTCGCCCCCCGGCACGATCGACGTATGCGGCACGGGCGGCGACGGTCAAGGTACGCTCAATGTTTCCACGGCTGCGGCATTTGTTGTCGCGGGGTCTGGCGTCTGCGTCGCCAAGCACGGCAACCGGGCCATGTCGTCACGCACGGGCTCTGCCGATGTGCTGGAAGCGCTGGGGGCACATATCGCACTGGAGCCGGGAGGCGCAGAGGCCTGTCTTCGCGCGGCTCGCATCTGTTTCATGTTCGCTCAAGCCTATCATCCTTCCATGAAACACGCGGCTTCCGTGCGCCAAGAACTCGGGTTTCGCACGGTGTTCAACTTGCTAGGCCCCCTCTCAAATCCCGCCCATGTGAAACGCCAGCTCATTGGCGTTTTCGACGAGGGATGGGTCGAGCCGTTTGCCCATGCGTTGAAGGCACTGGGTGCGGAGAAGGCATGGATTGTGCACGGTCAGGGCCTCGACGAGATTGCGCTTAGCGGCGTCACCAAAGTTGCTGCGTTGGAGAACGGCGACGTGCGTACATTCGAAATCACGCCGGAAGATGCGGGTCTTGAACGCGCTCCGGTCACGGCGATCAAGGGTGGCACCGCCGAAAAGAACGCAGGCGCAATACGCGAGCTGATGCGGGGCGCGCGTGGGCCATTCCGGGACATCGCAATTTTCAATGCAGCAGCCGGCCTCGTGGTCGCGGACAAGGTTGCCGATCTTCGCGAAGGAGTCCGCCTGGCTGCTGTTGCCATAGACGAAGGTGCAGCTGAAGCAGCACTCAACACGTTCGTCGCTGCGTCGCGGGAAGTGGCGGCATGAGCGTGCTGGCGAGTATCGCCGCCTACAAGCGTGACGAAGTGGCGCAGGCAAAGACGGAGACGCCCTTGGCGCAACTCGCACAAAAAGCGCGCCGTCAGTCTCCGCCGCGTGGATTTCTGGCGGCGCTGGCGCGCGCAAAAGCTGAGCAGCGCCCGGCGCTAATCGGCGAAATAAAAAAGGCGAGCCCGTTAAAGGGCGTAATCCGTAAGAATTTCGAGGCCGCAGACCTGGCGCGCGCCTATGAGCACGGCGGAGCTACATGCCTGTCGGTGTTGACGGATACGCCGTCCTTCCAAGGATCCGCCACTGATCTCGAAGCCGCGCGAGCAGCATGTTCCCTTCCCGTGCTGCGCAAAGATTTCATTTTGGACCCCTATCAGGTCGTCCAATCCCGCGCGATGGGAGCGGACTGCGTTCTGCTGATCTTGGCGATGATTGACGACGGCCTGGCTGTCGAGCTCGCTGCAGACGCGCACGATTGGGGCATGGACTGCCTCGTCGAAACGCATAGCGAAGTGGAACTTGACCGCGCCGCAAGGCTTGGCGCGAGCCTTATCGGAATAAACAGCCGGGATCTTGCGACCTTTGAAACAAACCTCACGGCCACGATCCGGCTCGCCGCGCGCGCCCCTACGGGCGCGCATATCGTTGCGGAAAGCGGCCTCACATCCCAGGTGGATCTGCGCGCACTGGCGCAGGCGGGAATTACCTCCTATCTGATCGGCGAGAGCCTGATGCGTGCCGATGACGTGGCACAAGCTACCCGAAGCCTGCTGGAGGGCGTTCAATGAACCGGCGCATGACGCACGTTGACGAACGCGGGCGCGCGAGCATGGTCGACGTATCCCGAAAGTCACCGACGGAACGCACCGCAAGCGCCGAAGCCGTCATCGTGCTTTCGGAACAGGCCTACAAGCTCGCGACGTCCGGCAGTTCGCCTAAGGGCGATGTCTTCGCGGCAGCGCGCCTTGCAGGCATTGCGGCGGCCAAGAAAACAGCCGACCTTATTCCACTGTGCCACGCGATCATGCTTTCTCATGTCACGCTCGATGTGGATCCGGTGCCTGACCGCCACGCCTTGCGCCTTGTGGCGATTGCGAAAACAATTGCACGCACCGGCGTGGAAATGGAGGCGCTCACGGCCGCAAGCATTGCCGCACTGACAGTATACGACATGATCAAGGCGGTTGACCGTTCGGCCACGATTGAATCCGTGAGGCTTCTCGCCAAGACGGGCGGCAAGAGCGGCAGCTATCAGGCGCCCGCGGAGCCCAGGGCTAAGGGGCGCAAACGTTGATTTCGGTCGAAGAGGCGAAGCGTCGCATCTGCGGCGCGTTCCCAAGACTTTCTTCGGAATCGGTGCCGGTCACAAACGCTGCCTGGCGCGTGCTTTCCGCTGACGCGATCGCACGCATCACACAGCCACCCTTCGATATTTCGGCAATGGACGGCTATGCAGTCCGGGCTACCGATGTCCAAACGCCACATGCCGCGCTGAAACTCATCGGGGAAGCGTCGGCCGGCGGCCCTTTCAGGGGCACGGTCGGAAAAGGCGAAGCTGTCCGCATTTATACTGGTGCCGTTGTGCCCGAGGGGGCGGACGCGGTCGTTATGCAGGAGGACACGTCATCCAAAGACCAAGGCGTCACGATCAAGATTGCAGCATCTCCGGGCAAGCACGTCCGCCGCGCTGGCCTCGATTTTCAAAGGGGCGATGTGCTCGCAACTGCCGGACGGCGATTGACCGCGCGCGATATCGCGTTACTGGCCGCAGGTGACATCGAGAAAATAGCCGCAACGCGCAAACCGCGAGTCGGAATTGTCGCCACCGGTGATGAATTGGCTCGCCCCGGCGAACGTCGCAGCGACGACCAAGTCGTAGCCTCCTCAAGTCTTGCGCTCGCGTCACTCGTCGAAAAATGGGGCGGGCTGGTCACAGATCTCGGCATATTGCCCGATCGCGCGGAGGCGTTTGCGAAGCTGGCCGCGGCAGCCGAAGGTCTGGATGTAATTGTCACGCTTGGCGGAGCGTCGGTTGGCGATCATGACCTCGTGCGAAGCGCACTCGCGCCGCACGGCTTTGAGCTGGATTTCTGGAAAGTGGCCATGCGGCCGGGCAAGCCGCTCATTTTTGGCCGGCTTGGGCGAGCGCCGCTGCTCGGGTTGCCGGGCAATCCTGTCTCTGCCTTTGTCTGCGCGCTAGTATTTCTTCGCCCCGCCATGGCCGTGATGCTGGGCGAAAGTTATGAACCTGCCATCTGGAGAGCGCGGCTCACACGGCCGCTGAAAGCCAATGACACGCGGCAGGACTACGTTCGGTCGCGCCTGGCATGGATAGGCGGCGAACTCGAGTCAGAGCCCCTGTCCGTTCAGGACTCGTCCATGCAACGAGCGCTAGCCGAGGCCGGGGGCTTGATAGTGCGCCCGCCAAATGCACCCGGAGTCGCGGCAGGGGAAACGGTTGACGTGTTGCCGCTGGAAAGCTGCTGATTCGACCGAGGCGGGGCTCGTTGACGCCCTGTGCGAACTAAAGTAGAACGATTCGCGGCGTTTCGCCTTTGTTCGCCTCAATCCTGCTGGGAGCCGCCATGCTGACAAAGAAGCAATACGAACTGCTCATGTTCATCCACGAGCGTGTGCGCGAAACGGGTGTGCCGCCATCGTTCGACGAGATGAAGGATGCGCTCGACCTGCGCTCGAAGTCCGGCATTCACCGTCTGATTACTGCATTGGAAGAGCGTGGTTATATTCGCCGGCTCGAAAAGCGCGCGCGAGCGATCGAAATCGTGCGGCTTCCCGAAAACATGGCTGAGGGCGTGCGCCCGGCGGCCACCCGCATTCAAGCACAGCGGCTCGCGCATGGAGAATCCACGGCACGCGGCGGCCGCGGCGCCGCTCGTATCAGCGCGGATACGCGAGCGCCAGCAGCATATCTGCGCCGCAGCTCGCATCCCGAAGCCGGGGCCGCGACCGTACCTCTTCTTGGCCGAATTGCCGCGGGCACACCCATAGAAGCATTGCAAAACAAGCTTGACGACGTACCGGTACCGGGTGGCCTGATCGGGAGCGGCGAGCATTACGCGCTTGAGGTCACCGGCGACTCCATGATCAACGCAGGCATTTTGGATGGCGACACGGTTATCATTCAGCGTGCAGACACCGCGCAGCCGGGAGAAATCGTGGTTGCTCTGGTGGACGAAAGCGAGGCAACCCTAAAGCGCCTACGCCGCCGCGGCGATTCGATTGCGCTGGAAGCTGCAAATCCTGCATACGAGACACGACTTTATGGTGCCGACCGGGTGCGCATTCAGGGCCGGCTGGTTGGCCTCTTGCGCCGGTACTGAGACGCAACCCACGGCCGCCGCCCCCTCATTTCCGCAACCGTTTTTACTTTAACGCCGTCACCATCGAGCCAAAGCGCAATTGCGCCCGCGCGAAGCACATCAAAGCGGTCGATAACAGTCCGCGGATTTGGGCAATCCACGCGCAAGGGAACCGCACTCACGAGAACGTCGGCGCGCGTGCAATCGTCGCTCAGCGCACCCGGCCTGAGGGCCAGCGCGATGACGGCGCCGTTCGCGCTGCGCGCGGTGCAGCCGTCGTCATCGCATGTGCTCCCCGCCTTCGCGGATTGCCACTCGCGTTCGTCGCCTCGGCGTAGAAGCCACTGGCTGGCCGTATAATCATCGAGCTCTTTGCCGAGAATTGTGAATCCAGCAGGCTGTTGCACGCCTGCCATATGGGCGTCGCGGGAAATCAAGACGTCCGGTGGTGTCTCCATCGGGGTGAGCAGGAGACCGGCCGCCACGGGCCCAAGACCAAACCATCGCCACCGCCTGCGCCAGATACCAATCCATAGGCCCCCGACCACAATCAGCAGCAGCGAAACCATCGGCCAGGAGGAAAGCAATACGGCCGCACCGGGCAGGCCGCTCACCCAATGGGCGACTTCCATCATACGCTCCACGCCCCAGCCCATGACGCGAAGCGGCCAGGCATCAAGGCCAAACGGCATAAGAATGACCCCGATCGCAGCGGAGGGCATGACGATAAACGCGACGACAAAATCGGCGAGCACGTTGGAAAGGATGGAGTACCCGCCGGCGCGATTGAAATGGAAAATGGCGAACGGCGCCGTCGCAAGCGTCGCAACAGTGGTGACCAGCACGATGCCGGTGAAGTAGCGCCGAACACGCAACAAGGCGCCGGGAAGAGTCCATATCGCGGGCGGCATATCCCTACGAGCTGCCCGCGCGGCCTGCCATTCCGCCAGCGCGATAAGGCCGATGATAGCCGCGAAAGACATATGAAAGCCCGCGTCCAGGATGCTCTCGGGTGCAAAAGCGAGAATTGCGATGCCGGCCAGAGCCACGGGATGCATGGTGAGCGCAGGCCGGTCGAACAGCACGCCCAGCAGCATCATAGCCAGCATGATGAACGAGCGCGTCGGCGGCGCGCCTCCGCCGCTGATCATAAGATAGAACAGCGAGGCACCAATGGCGCACGCGGCTGCCCATTTCTTGATCGGGTATATCAGCACAAGGCGCGGAAATAGCGCGAGCAACGCTCGCACCGCCCAGAAGATTCCGAGGCCTGCAAGCGCCATATGTAAGCCAGATATGGAAAGAATATGTGCCAGGCCGGAATCGCGGAAAGCGCGGTTGTCGTCCTCGTCTATCGATCCGCGGTCGCCTGTGATCAGCGCCGCCGCAATGGCACCTTCCGAGCCCGGCAATATTTCCCGTATGCGCTTCGTCATGCGGTGTCGCAGGCGCTCGATGCTGGCGTCGAACGTCTCAAGCAGGCCCACCTCATGGTGCGCCGGGATCGTTTTGGGCGCGCCAAAGGCGAATGCGAGGCCGCCGATACCATCGAAGTAGGCGCTGCGCGCGAAATCGTAGCCGCCCGGCATGCTGGGCTCAGGTGGCGGCCTCAGAACGGCAACGACCGAAATCCACTGGCCGGGCTCAAGTGCGGCTGGCACCTTCGAATTCCTGACTGTCAGCCGCAACCGGCGTGGCAACTCCGCATCCGAGCGTCCAATGCGCGACGGCACGAAGATCACTCGTTGGCCGTTTGTGAGGTCCGATACGCTTTCGACGCGGCCTTCAATCCGCATCGGTCCCAAATCACTTGTGAGAACTGGTGCGGAAATGACCTCAAGGCGAATCTTGGCCGCCGCAAAGCCAAGGCCGATAGCGGCCACGAGCACGCACAGGAAACGCAGCATGACCGCGTCCATGCGCAGCGCCGAAACAGCCAGAGCAAGAGCCGCCACCCCCACGCCCGCGGCAAGCCAAACCGACGGCTCGGAACCGAGGACGAAATAAAGGGCTGTGCCGCCCGCAAAAGCCACAACGAACCATGGAAACCAGCGATCCTGTTCGGCCGCCAGGTTGGCCCGTATCGATTCGACGAGGGCCCGCAGTGGTCTTGCTGCCTGTGAGGAAGGCCGTATGCTCGCGCCCGCCTCGGCACGGTAGCCCGTGCCAAACCGCCCAGGATGCGTGTCTATTGCCAAGGTACCCCGGTTTGTTAGAACCGGCACGTCCTACGCACGGCCCGGTCCATCATGACGCAAAACGGCAAGCCCGTCCTGCGCTTCGCGCCGTCACCCACCGGATTTCTCCACATTGGCGGGGCCCGCACGGCATTGTTCAACTGGCTGTACGCGCGGCACTCTGGCGGGAAGTTTCTCTTGCGCGTCGAAGATACGGACCGCCAACGTTCGACCCCCGAAGCGATCGCGGCAATATTGAATGGGCTCATTTGGCTGGGTCTCGATTGGGACGGTGAGCCTTTTTATCAATCCGCACGCGCGGCGCGCCACCACGAAATTGCCGAACAGTTGTTGTCCCGTGGCCTCGCCTACCGCTGCTACGCCACACCGGAGGAGCTGGAAGCGATGCGCAGCGCACAGCGCGCGGCCGGACTGCCTGTCCGCTACGACAGCCGTTGGCGCGACCGTGTCCCCTCCGAAGCGCAGAAAGACACGCCCTTTGCCGTCCGGATAAAAGCGCCAAAAACGGGCGACACAATTGTGCACGATTTGGTGCAGGGCGACGTGCGCTACGAAAATGCGCAACTTGACGACATGGTACTGCTGCGAAGCGATGGCACGCCAACCTACATGCTGGCCGTCGTCGTTGACGATTTCGACATGGGGGTCACGCACATCGTGCGGGGCACGGATCACCTCAATAACGCCGCGCGGCAGCTTCAGATCATCCAGGCCATGCAGTGGCCCGTGCCCGTTTACGCTCACGTGCCGCTCATTCATGGGGAAGACGGTGCAAAGCTCTCCAAGCGTCACGGCGCGCTCGCCGTGGAGGCGTACCGCGACATGGGCTATCTGCCCGAAGCCATGCGCAACTATCTTCTGCGGCTCGGCTGGAGCCATGGCGACGAAGAAATTATTCCGACCTCCAAGGCTATTGAGTGGTTCAATCTGGAGAACATTGGCCGCTCGCCAGCCCGATTCGACGCCAAAAAGCTCGAAAACCTCAATGCCCATTACATGCGGACGATGGACGACGCGGTGCTTGCCGCGGAAGCCGCCGCTTTTGTTGAACGTCGCGCGCCCGACCGCAAGCTAAGTCCGCAGGCGCGCGCGAGGCTCAAGACCGCGATAAGCACGCTCAAAACACGTGCCAAAACCCTTATAGAACTTGTGGTCAATGCGGAGTTTCTGTTCGCGGACGGTCCCCGCGCGCCCGATGCCGCAGCCGCGGCTGTTCTTACAGCCAACGCCAGGGCCCGCCTCGCACGCCTATTGAAAACTCTCGACCAGGATGGCTGGGACGCGCCGGGATTGGAGTTGCGCATTCGTGCATTTGCTGACAGGGAAGGAATAAAGCTGGGAGACATCGCCCAGCCCTTGCGCGCGGCGCTTACAGGGCGAACAACCTCGCCGCCGGTATTTGACGTACTGGCCGTGCTCGGACGGGAAGAAGCGCTGGTTCGCATTCGCGCCCATGCAGCATAGGGGGTGACGGAAGACACGCGGCTATATAGAAGAGAGCGCCTGCGAGGATTGCGGCAAGCGGAGTTGGTAATGACGACAGAAAAAGGCAAGCAAGCCGGATCGGCGCGATTTAGCTACAGGGACAAGACCCTCGATCTTCCGGTCTATGCTGGCTCCGTCGGGCCTGAGGTCGTGGATGTTCGCAAACTGTACAGCGAAGCCGGCATGTTCACCTATGACCCTGGATTCACATCCACAGCCAATTGCGAAAGCAACATCACATATATCGATGGCGAAGCAGGAATTCTTCTCTACCGCGGCTATCCGATCGACCAACTGGCCAAGGAGTCCACGTTTTTGGAGGTTTGCTACCTGCTGCTCTACGGCGAGTTGCCCAATAAGCAGCAGATGAAGGAATTCGATCGCGCCATCACGTATCACACAATGGTGCACGATCAGCTCAACTATCTATTCCGTGGATTTCGCCGCGACGCGCACCCGATGGCAGTCATGGTTGGGGTAGTGGGAGCCCTCTCCGCCTTCTATCACGACTCAACGGACATCACGGACCCGCGCCAGCGCGAAATCGCAACGCACAGACTGATCGCCAAGACGCCGACGATCGCGGCCATGGCGTACAAATACTCAATCGGTCAGCCATTTGTTTATCCCCGCAACGATCTTGGCTATGCCGACAACTTCATGCGCATGTGCTTCGCCGTCCCCGCCGAAGACTACAAGGTCAATCCCGTGTTGGCGAAGGCGCTTGACACGATTTTCATTCTCCATGCCGACCACGAACAGAACGCGTCTACAGCGACCGTGCGGCTTGCAGGTTCATCGGGGGCGAATCCGTTTGCCTGCGTAGCGGCGGGAATTGCCTGCTTGTGGGGTCCCGCACATGGCGGCGCGAATGAGGCCGCCCTCAGGATGCTTCGCGAGATTGGCACCGTCGAACACGTGCCGGAATATGTCCGTCGCGCGAAAGATAAGAGCGGCCATTTCCGTCTCATGGGCTTTGGTCACCGCGTGTACAAGAACTATGACCCGCGCGCGAAGGTCATGCGCGAACAATGTTACGCCGTACTGGACGAACTAGGCATGCGAGAGCACCCCTTGCTGAAAGTGGCGCTCGAACTCGAACGCATTGCACTTCAAGACGAATATTTCATTGAAAAGAAGCTGTATCCGAATATCGACTTTTATTCGGGCATTACTCTCAGCGTCCTGGGATTTCCAACCGAGATGTTCACTGCTCTCTTCGCCCTTGCCCGCACCGTGGGTTGGGTGGCCCAGTGGAAGGAGATGATTGAAGATCCGGAGCAAAAAATTGGTCGCCCGCGGCAGCTTTACACCGGTACAACCGAGCGCGCCTATGTTTCTGTCAACAAGCGTTAACGGTTTTCGGCGAGTTCGAGCAGCGCACGCGCCGCGCGCAGACTCGGCATTTCGCCGTTCATGCCCAGGGCCTTTATGGCTTTTTCCAGCACGTCAAGCTGTTCGGAACGCACCTGTGGCTCGAGCAACAAGCGCCGCACCGCGTGCGCCAACAGATCGGGCTTGCATCGTCCCTGAATGAATTCCGGCACCGCTTCGCGGTTTAGCACAATGTTCGCAAGCGTGGCGTAACGCGCGCGCACCAGCGGGTGCATCAGAAGGTATGTCAGCCAGCCCGTCTTGTAGGCAACGACCATCGGCGTGCGCGCGAGCGCGAGTTCGGTCGTGACGGTGCCCGACGCGGCCAGCGCAGCATCGGCTGCATCAAATGCGGCGAATTTGTCATCGTCTGTTTCCGTGACGTGTACTCGTGTCGGCCAATCGGCGGTCGCCTCGCGAACCTTTTCGCGCACATTGGGTACAGTGGCGATAACGCTCACGAGTCCCGGTACCTCTCTTGCCAACAAACGCACAGCCTCACGGAATTCCGGCAGAATTAAGCGTATTTCGTTGCGGCGGCTTCCAGGCAGCACCGCCAGCAGCGGTGCAGCAGGTGCAATTCCGCGCGCGTTGCGAAACGCGGCGCCGCCCGTTATCCGTGCGCGCCGTTCGACGACCGGATAGCCGACAAAAATCGCACGCAGTCCGTGTTGTTCGAAGAATGTTGTCTCGAACGGAAACAAGGTAAGAACGGCATCGAAGTAACGCGCCATGGCGCGAGCGCGATAGGAGCGCGACGCCCATACTTGAGGTGCAACGTAGTTCACGGTGCGAATAGTTGCGTCGCGCTTTTTGATTGCGCGTGCAATGCGATGAGTGAAATCCGGGCTGTCTATGAGGATGACAAGGTCGGGCCGCGTGCGCAAAGCGAATTGCGTTGCCTCGCGCACGCGCCTCATAATATTTGGGATCCGCGGCACAACTTCGCGCAATCCCATTACGGCAGTATCATCCAAAGGGAACAGCGACCTGAGACCCAGGGCGGACATCGCCTGCCCGCCAACACCGACGATAGAGAACCCTTGGGGGCGTATTTTCCTCAACGCAGTGATCAGCTGTGCACCGATCTGGTCGCCGGACGGCTCGCCCACAACCAGCATGACTGTGAGCGGGCGTGCACCCCCGGCTTGACCACTCATTCCGGCGATATCCGTGCGTCGAAGCCAAACAGAAAAAGTCCAAGGCGGTCTGCGTCCGCTGTACACGCCTGGCGCTTCATGACGAGACCCGCGCCCGCCTCGAGCGCGATCCCGGCGAGCCCGGCTTCCGCCGCAAGGGCAACCGTTCCAGGTCCGATCACCGGAAGGTCCACGCGCCGCTCCTGCCTCGGTTTTGCCGCCTTCACAAGCACGCCGCGGTGCTCGCTTGGCGCGCCGCGCAAGTTCAGTGGCAACTCCCTTATCCGCGAAATCATCGCGTCCGTGCCTTCGGCGGCTTCGATAGCAAGTACGAGCCCTTCGCAAATGGCCACCGCTTGCCCAATATCAAAGGTCCCCGTCGCCCGGATGATCGCCGCGCCCAAGTCTATATCGCGCTGCTGCGCAGCGTTCGGTGCGTGTCGGCCCAGCTTGCCATGCGCCATAAGCAAGCCCGGGGCGGCCTCCGCAGTGCCGACAACGCGAAACCCATCCGTCTCGAAGACCGAAACCATGGTGCGCAAGATTGCATCGTCGCCCTTCGTTGCCGCCGCGAGCACCTTTGCAAAAGTCGTGGCGCCCCGTGCGTCGAGCTTGATGGCGTTCCATTGTGGACGGGGAACTTTGCCTGCCAAGGTCACCGACTGCACGCCTGCCTCGCGCAGCAGCCTCAATCCTTTGCCCACTTCGCCGATCGAACCCCAAGCATGGGGATACCGCTCAATGCCAGCAGCCGAGGCAATACCCTCCAGCGCAAGAATAAAGACATCGCCGCCTGCCTCGCGGACACTTTCCGCGATCTCAATGGGCAGCTCTCCGCCACCGGCGACAATTCCAAGCTTCCCTTGCGCATTCACAAGCCTACGCGTCCTCGTTCGAAGTGCCGCCCGGCGTGCATATAGAACGTTTGGCATCCGCCAAAATGAAATCAGCGATTTCCTGAATTTCCGGAAAGTCGGCCCATCGGCTTTTGGCTGCCTGGGCCCGATCGAAAAGATGGCCTGTACGGCCAAAGATCTCTCGATAGGCCGCCCGCATCGCGTGGATACGCTCGCGCGAGAGGCCCTTGCGCTTTAGGCCGATCAGATTGAGTCCAGCCAGCCGCGCACGCCTGCCCTCGGCAATCCCATAGGGAATCACATCGTTGGGCACTCCCGTGAGCCCACCGACGAAGGCGTTGCGGCCGATGCGGCTATACTGCTGGATTGCGGCGTGGCCGCCGATGTTTGCTTCATCGCCCACAATGACGTGGCCGCCGAGTGCCACGCCGTTCGCAAACGTTACGCCATCGCCGATCTGGCAGTCATGTGCCACATGGCTATACGCCATAAAATACCCGCGGCTGCCCACTCGCGAAACGCCTGCGCCCTTCGCTGAGCCGATGTTCATCGTCACATGTTCGCGAATCACATTGTCCGCGCCGATAATGAGCGTGGCTCCCTCTCCCGTGTCGCCCCGGTATTGAGCAAGCCCGCCAAGCACGGCGTGGGGATGAACAACAGTGCGCGCGCCAATCTCCGTCGCAGCCTCGATGACCACGTGCGAAATCAAACGCACGCCATCTTCGAGTTTTGCCTTGCCGCTCACCACACAAAACGGGCCGACTTCTACGTCTGTGCCAAGGCGTGCGCCATCCTCGACAATCGCAGTCGGATGAATTGGCGTCATTGTTAGATCTGTAAGGACGCGTTTTCGCGGCCCACGACGCTATCTGCAATCATCGCGCTGTACTCGGCCTCCGCGCACAATATGTCGCCGCAAAATGCCTTTCCTTCGAAGCGCCAAACGGGCCCCCGGTGCTGCTGCACCAAAACCGGAATGCGCAGCAAATCCCCCGGCCGCACGGGCTTGCGGAAGCGCGCGTAGTCAATGGACATGAAAAACACGAGATTCGGCCGCTCTTCGCCCAGCGAGTGCATCACCAGCGCGCCCGCGGCCTGCGCCATGGCCTCGACGACAAGAACACCGGGCATTATTGCGTACTCGGGAAAGTGCCCGGCAAAATACGGTTCATTGACGGACACTGCTTTCCATCCGGTCGCGCTCTGTCCCGGCACGATATCGGTAAGTTTTTCCAAAAACAGGAACGGCGGACGATGCGGAAGAAGGCGCTTGATCGCCTCCACATCCAAAAAGAATTTGGTCTCCGGCTTAGTCATTTTTGTTCTTGTGCCTGCGTGTTTTGGCGAGACGCGAAAGCGTTGCGGACTCCTTGTGCCATTCCCGCATTGGCCGGGCGAGTATACCACCGTAGTCCTGCCCGGCCGGAACATTGCCGACCACACCGGACATTCCCGCAATGCGGGCACCGCTTCCGATTACGACGTGGTCTGCAATTCCCGACGCCCCCCCGATGACAACGTAATCGCCCAGAGTGACGCTCCCGGCAAGGCCCGCGCTCCCGGCGATCACGCAGTGGCGGCCCACCACGCAATTGTGGCCAATCTGGACAAGGTTATCGATCTTGGTTCCTTCGCCGACTACTGTATCGCCGAGCGCCCCCCTGTCGACCGCTGTGTTGGCTCCAATTTCCACGCGGTCTTGCACGATCACGCGGCCAAGCTGGGGCATTTTCAGATGGCCCGCAGGAGTCGGCGTAAAGCCAAATCCGGGTGCGCCGATCCGTGCGCCGGGCAGGACTACCACGTCATCGCCAAAATGCGCATAGCCGATCCAGACATTGGCTCCGATTTCACAGTTGCGGCCAATCGTGACGCCGCGCCCGATCGCTGTGTTCGGTCCTACGCGCGTGTTGCGACCGATTTCGACATACTGGCCGATCACCACGCCCTGGCAAAGCACAACATCATCGGCAATACGCGCCGTGGGATGCACGGGGCGTTCCTGCGGAGCAACGCCCAGCAGATCGTCAGGATAAAACAGTGCTGCGGTGGCTGCGAAGCTGGCGGCTACAGATGCACAAGTGATTAGGACGGTGCCGCCCCCGGGCCTTTCGGAAATAAGGTGCTCCGGCACAAGACACCAGCCGGCGCGTGTTTTCGCGAAATCCGCCTTTGCGCGGCCTCCGTCGAAAAACGCTAGATGCTTTGTTCCTGCTTGAGCAAGGCCGGCAACGTCATAGATGGCTGCGCTGCTGTCCGCGCCGCTCGGTACTGCCACGCCCAGCTTGGCACAGAGCGCCTCAACCGAAACCGGCCCACGATTGTCATAGAACCGCGGATCCGCCATTAGCTATTGCGGCGACGCGGGCCTGGCTGTGTTGGGCTGCAATTGTGCGCCCAGCGTCGCGGGGTCGATAAGGTCCACCTTCACCCGAGAAATCTTCTGGTCGAGGCGCTGGATGGCGATCCCCGTGATGTCTACGTCCACCGTACCGAGAACGACGGCATTGCGGTCGACAAGAAAATTCGCCCCACGCTCGGCCATGATTTGCTCGAGAATTGGTCCAAGCGCGTCTTCGATTTCTTTCCTTGCCTTGTAAACGCCGGCCTGGATCTGGTTTTGTCGGTCTTGTACTTTTGTTTGCAATACCTGTTGACGCGCATTTATGTCTCGCGTTCGCTGGGCGCGGACTTCCGGCGCCAGAACTGCCGACTGCTGCTGCAGCGCTCCCGCGTCGTTGCGCAGTCTCTGCTCCTCGCCCTTGAATTCGGTTTCTGCCGCCTTGGTCAAAGCATCCACCTGCGCGATCATATCCTTGCCGGCCGCCGATTGGCGCAGAATCGTGGCACGATCGATTACGAGAATGCGCGGTTCGGGAGTCGGCCCTGAAGGCGCGGAAGCAATGCTGGAACCTGGCGCCGAAGCCGTACCTGAGGGCGACGACTGCAAAAGCAGAAAGGTAACGACGCCGCCAATAATCAGAACCGCCGCCACGGCTAGGCCGGCGATAAGAAGTCGTTTTGTCGTAGGGGTCATTGATTGTGCCTTGTTTTGAAGACCTTAGAAGGTTGTGCCCGCGCTGAAATTGATCGCCTGCTGCTTGTCGTAGGGCTCCTTCATCAGCGGGTATCCGATATCCACCTGAACCGGGCCAAAGGGCGATTTCCAGCGCAACGTAATACCGGCCGAAGCGCGTAGCGCAAGGTCGTCGTGAAGGCAACTAAACTCGTCGCAAACATCCTTACCGGGCGTAAGGCCAACCGTCCCAAAGTCCGAAAATACCGCAAAACTCATTCCGTAGTCCTCGGGAAGGAAGTCCGGAATGCGAAGCTCGAGGCTACCGATGGCGTAGGCCTGGGCACCGGCCGCGGCGGCGGATCGCTTGGAACCCTCGACACACACGGTTGTGCCGGTAGCGTCCACTGTTGTGACGCATTTTTGCTCAATGCGCGGTCCCACGCCGGCTATCTCAAAGCCACGAAAACTGCTCGAACCCTTGAAGAAGCGATCGTTCACGCGCACGTCTTGGCCGCCGTAGCCTGCGACGTAACCCGCGCTAACCGACAATGAGCCGATCCAGTCGGGATCGAAGACCTCGTGATAGAAAATGATATTGCTTTCGCTGCGAAGGTATTTCTGCCGCCCGCCGAACCCGGCGAAATCCTGGCTTAACACAAACACGAGCCCCTTCGTCGGTTTGATCGGATCGTCGCGCGTATCGTAGCTGTAGGTATAACCGACTAGCGATGTCGTGGCATTGCCTTCGGCAAGCTGTACCGACAAGGGCGCCGCTTTTTCCGCCGTCAGGCGGTCGATGCGGTACGTGTAGCGCGGTGTCACGCGCCCATACTCCGAAACCGGAAATCCAAAAAAGATACTGGCGGCATTGGATGACGAAAAATAGTCGGCTTGGGTAAAATCCGTCTCTGTGCGGTAGACGCTGAAACCGGCTGCAAGCGGCCGGCCCATGAAATAGGGCTCCGTAAACCCGAAACTGTATTGCTGCTGAACGGCACTGATGGAAACACTGGCGCGCAGGAATTGACCGCGGCCGAACAAGTTTCGTTCCGTGTAGCTTACTTGCGCAAGGAACTGCTCTTGCGACGAGTAGCCGGCTCCCACGGAGAATTCACCGGTCGCCTGTTCCGTGACCTTTACGTTGAGCACTGTGCGATCCGGTGCGGAACCCGGTTCCTCCTTGATCTCCACGTCCTTGAAAAATCCAAGCGCACGAACGCGGGTCCTGGAACGGTCGATCAGCACCCGGTTGAACGCGTCTCCTTCCGCAACCCGGAATTCGCGGCGGATTACGTCATCGCGGGTGCGTGCATTGCCCGTGATATTGATCTTTTCGACGTACACACGCTTCCCAGGCTCGATGCGGAAAACTATGTCCAATGCACGGCCGCTCTTGCTTCGCTGTATTCGCGGGCGGATGTCAACGAAAACGAAGCCCTTTACTCCCGCGGCGTAGGTCAGCGCCTCGATCGATTTGTCGATTAGCTCTGCGTTGTAGGTTTCTCCTTGCTGCGCCCTGATTAGCGGCATTAATTCTTCGACGGGCAGGTCCTTGATCTGGGAGTCGATGCTAATCTTGCCGAACCGGTATAGGCGCCCTTCGTCAACCGTGAACGTAATGAAGAACGCGCTGCGATCGGGCGTAAGCTCGGCCACGGCGGAAACCACACGGAAATCGGCGTACCCGTTTTTCAGATAGAAGCGCCGCAACTGCTCCCGATCGAAAGTGAGGCGATCGGGGTCGTAATTATCGCTTGAAGAAAGAAACTTCCACCAAGCGCTTTCGCTGGTGACGATCTGATCTTTCAACGTGCTGTCATCGAATACCTTGTTGCCAATGAAAATAATGCGCGCAACAGCTGTCGCGCGACCCTCATTAATTTCAAATACGACGTCGACGCGGTTCTGCGGGCGTTGGATGATCTTTGGTTCGACACTGGCAGCGAACCGCCCCGAACGGCGGTAGAGCTCCACAATGCGCTGTACGTCGGCTTGGACCCTTGCCCGCGTAAAAACCTGGCGCGGCTTAATCTGAACTTCCTTCATCAAATCCTTTTCGGAAATCTTGTAGTTGCCTTCGAGCGCGACCCTGTTGATGATGGGGTTTTCCACGACGCGCACGGTCAGCGTTGCGCCGTCCCAATTCATGCGAACATCGGCAAACAGCCCCGTTCCAAACAACGTCTTCAGCGAACGGTCCGCGGCAAACTCGTCATAGGGATCGCCTTCGCGAAGGGCCATGTACGAGGCTACTGTCGAAGGCTCGATGCGTTGCGTTCCCTCGATGTTCATCCGGCGGATTACAGCCGGCCCCGGTACGCCGGAAACGGCAGTCTGCGCGGCGTAGGCAGGCGGATGCGCCGCGAACGCAGCACACAAAACTGCAAGGCACAAGACGGCACGGACCGTGCCGGCGAAAGGCTGGCCTGAAAAGGTCATCGACTCGCCTTCACTTTCCGCCACCGGCCTTTCGTGCCGAAGCGGCAGAACCCTTAGAAGAGATTGAGCCGGACAAGATCATTGAAGGTTGCAATGAGGATCAGGCCGACGATCAGTGCCAGCCCGAGTCGGAACCCCACCTCCTGCGCGCGTGCTCCCAGCGGCCTACCCAGGACCGCTTCAAATGCATAATACAGTAGGTGCCCGCCGTCGAGCACCGGAATGGGAAAAAGATTGAGAAGTCCGATACTAACAGACAGAATTGCGATCAGACTGACCAGCGCCACAAGCCCTTCCTGAGCTACATCGCCCGAAATTCGGGCGATGCCGAGGGGTCCGCTCAACTCGCGCGTTGTGCCTTCGCCCAGAAACAGCCCGCCGATATACCTAAGCGTTTGATCGATTATGTACCAGGTCTGGTCGGCGCCCAGGCTCATGGCTTCCAGCGCTCCCACAGACACGAGGCGGTTGGTTATGCCTAATCGTCCGATGACCTGCGACTGACCGGCGCGATCCTTAACGACTTCGCGGCGCGGCACCGCGACGACGTTTCGGGCGGCACCTTCGCGGGAAAGCGTAATCGTCAAGTTGTGGCCAGGGCTTGCAACAACGACGCGCTGCAAATCGAAAAACGTGCCCACAGGCTTGCCATTTACGGCGCGAATGGTGTCGCCTACGAGAATCCCCGCTTCCGCAGCAGGCGATCCCGTCAGAACAGAGTCTACGACCGGAGGCGCGGCGGGTTTTCCGATTGCGAGAAACATTCCCGCGAAGACGACTGCCGCCAGAAGAAAATTCGCTAGTGGCCCTGCGGCGACGACCAATGCGCGCTGCGGCAGCGGTTTGAACTGCAGCATACCTTCGCGCTCTTTCTTCGAGGCGTGGCGCAGGTCCGCCGGCCTGCTCGCAGCATCGATATCGCCTGCAAAACGGACATATCCGCCAAGTGGCAACCAGCCGACTTTCCAGCGCGTGCCCTTGCGGTCCGACCATCCGATGATTTCGCGCCCGAAACCGATCGAGAAGGTTTCGATCTTCACGCCGAAGAGCCGGCCCACGAGAAAGTGGCCCAGTTCGTGCACGAAGACGACCACCGTGATCACAAGCAGGAAGGAAGGAATGCCAAGCTGGGCCCAGGACAGAAAATCTTCGATGAAACTCACCATCTTCGTTCCTCTACGCTGCCAACGCCGCGCAAGCCTCGCGGGCAATCAGTCTCGCAGTACCGTCGATCGCCATGACTTCGTCCAAAGTCGCCGGCGCGTGGCCCATGGCATCGCGTGCCAGCGCCTCCAGAGTGCGTTCGACGGTAGAAGCGATGTCCATGAATCTTATATTTCGGCCAAGAAAATGTTCCACCGCGACCTCGTTCGCCGCATTGAGGATGGTTGGTGCAGCTCCACCTCGCTGCAGGCACGTCCTGGCGAGTTTCAGGCAGGGAAACCGCTCTGCATCCGGGCGAGAAAACGCCAATGTGCCGCACGCGGCAAGATCGAGCCGCCGGGACTGCGATGCGATGCGGCGCGGCCATGCCAGAGCGTACGCGATCGGCGTACGCATGTCTGGTGCGGCCATATGCGCGAGCACGGACCCGTCCGTGTAGGCCACAAGGCAATGCACGATGGACTGTGGATGGACTAGCACGTCGAGTTTTTCCGGGGCGATATCGAACAACAAATGTGCCTCGATGAGCTCAAGCCCCTTGTTCATCAGCGTCGCACTGTCCACCGATATCTTGGCTCCCATTCGCCAGTTCGGATGACTCGTTGCTTCCGATGGCGTCGCGCGCGCAAGTCGCTCCACTGGCCACGAAAGGAACGGACCGCCCGAAGCGGTAAGCGTTACCTTTTCCACCGCGGACGCTTCGCCATATCCAAGCAGCTGAAAAACGGCATTGTGCTCGGAGTCGACGGGTACAAGCGCGGCGTGCGAACGAGCAACTGCGCGCCGCAATACGTCACCGGCGGCGACTACACATTCCTTGTTGGCAAGAGCAACAATCGCCCCGCGATTCACGGCGGCAAGTGTTGGCCCAAGTCCCGCGGCGCCCACTACGGCTGCCATGACGAGTTCGGAGGGACGCATTGCCGCGTCCAGCAAAGCTTCAGCACCCCCGGCCGTCTCAATGCCGGCTCCCTCCAGCGCGTCGCGCAATTGAGGCAAAAGGCCTGCGTCTCCAATGACCACAAAACGCGGCAGGAATTCGCGCGCCTGTTGTATGAGCGCGGCCACGTTTTTTTGTGCGGTGAGAGCTTCCAGGGGAAAGGCTCCGCGCCCGTAGGACTCGCGCGCGGCGCGAATGACATCAAGCGTGCTCGCGCCTACGGACCCGGTGCTGCCGAGAATCGTAATGCTACGGCCCAGCACGGCACCCAGCTTGGGCGAACCTTGTTCCATAGTCACCATGTTATGCCGACAAGCGGGTCAAAGCCCAACAGGAACACAAGCCCGGAGGCAAATGGCGCCGCGAACAGCAGGCTGTCGATGCGGTCTAGCACGCCGCCGTGGCCGGGAATGAGGCCTCCGCTGTTCTTCGCACGAAACATGCGTTTGATCCACGATTCAAAAAGGTCGCCCATGTTACCGGCGAGCGCCAGCAACACACCAAATACGAACGCGCGGCCGGGCAACCCGCCAAGCAGCACAATGTACAGCACTTCGGCCGCCGCACCGGCAGCGATGCCTCCGACAAACCCAGCCCAGGTCTTGTGCGGCGACAACACTGGGGCAAGTTTCGGGCCGCCGATTAGTTGGCCAAAGAACAGCGCGCCGATGTCGGCCGCCCATACCGCGGCAAAAACGCCGAGCACAATCCATCCTCCGTGCTCGTAATCGTGGCGCAGCGCGACGAGTGCGAGCGCGGGCCCGCCGATATAGGCAGCGCCCAGCATGTGCAGGGCCGCGGGCTTTTTGCGTGCCAGCGCTATCAATCCCGCGACGACGCCGCCGGTGCCAACGATCAGCGTGGGTAAGCCGGCTTCGTGACGCACATGGATCAGCACTACCGCAACGATTACGGAACCAACCGTAACAAGCATTTCTGGCGAGATACCGTGGCGCGGTCCCCCATTGATGAGCCTATGCCATTCGCGCAGGGCTGCCATCGCGGTGACGGCAGCGATTGCGGAAAAAAGAACTCCGCCGCCCGCTACACCCGCGACAGCCGCCACGGCCATCACCACGCCTGAAACTGCGCGGGCTAATAATTCCGACCGGTCGAGACTTGAACTGCGCGTCTGAACCAATGGCGGCTCCGTGGCGCTCATTTGCCACCCGCTGCTTTCGCCTCCACACCGGCGAGATCGTCGTCGGCGATGCCGCCAAAGCGCCGCTCGCGCCGCTGATATTCCGCAATGGCCACCAGAAGATCGCGCTGCCCGAAATCGGGCCACAAAGTTTCGGTAAAAACGTACTCGGCATAGGCGGCCTGCCACAGCAAGAAATTGCTCACGCGACGCTCGCCGCTCGTACGGATAACCAGATCCGGATCGGGTATTCCAGCCGTTTGAAGACGCGAGGCGAACAGCTCGGCAGTGATTTGTCCGGGTTTCAGCTTGCCGGCAGCTACATCAAAGGCAATTGAGCGGGCTGCCGCGACAAGTTCCTCGCGGCCGCCGTAATTGAATGCAAGCGTAAGGTTGAGACCGGTGTTTGCCTCGGTTAATCGTTGCGCGTCTTGCACCATGCGCGCCACGTCGCTTTCCAGGCCTTCGCGCGCTCCTGCTATGCGCACACGTACATTCTTTTCCCGAAGCCTTTCGATGTCTTCCTGGAAATAGCGGCGGAATAGCCCCATGAGATGCGCTACCTCATCGCGCGGGCGCCGCCAGTTTTGCGTCGAAAATGCGTACAGCGTGAGAAATCTCAGTCCAATTTCGTGCGCCGTTTGTATGACAGTCCGCACCGCGGAAATGCCATTGACGTGGCCAGCCTGTCGTGGAAGCCGGCGACGGCGCGCCCAACGCCCGTTGCCGTCCATGATAATCGCAACATGGCGGGGTAGCGGAGCGGAATAAAGATCTTCGAAGTCCGGCTTTGTCACATTGACACCTGGTTCGCCTAGATCTGCATGATTTCTTGGTCCTTGGCGTGAAGCGCGGCATCGATTTCCTTCACAAATTCGTCGGTCATTTTTTGCAGTTCCTCGGAAAGCTTGCGGTGCTCGTCCTGACTGATGGCATGGTCGTGTTCCAGCTTTTTTAGGTGGTCCATGCCGTCACGGCGTACGTTGCGAACGGCAACGCGACCTGCCTCTGCGTATTTCGCCGCAAGCTTGGTTAATTCGCGCCGGCGCTCTTCGTTCAAGGCCGGAATTGGTATGCGAAGCAACTGCCCGTCCATTTGCGGATTTAGCCCTAGACCCGCATCCCGGATGGCTTTGTCCACGGCCTTCACCAATCCCTTGTCCCACACCTGCACGGTCAGCAGCCGCGGTTCGGGCGTGCTGATCGTGCCCAGCTGATTGATGTGCATCGGGTTGCCATAGGCTTCGACGACGACAGGGTCGAGAAGAGCGGGCGATGCGCGCCCGGTGCGCAGCCCTGCGAACTCGTGCTTCAGCGTTTCCACCGCGCCTCGCATGCGCCGCCTAAGGTCTTCCTTGTTGTAGGCTTGTGCCGCAGCCATGGGTTCTCCTCCCCTTAAGGCGCGCCCTGACCTATTATGACTTATCGGTGATGACCGTGAAGTGGCCTTCGCCTTTAAGCAAGGCAGCTAGGGCGCCCCGCCGATGGATCGAAAACACGACAATAGGAATGCCATTCTCGCGCGAAAGGCTGACGGCCGATGCGTCCATGACCTTCAGGTCGCGTGATAAGACCTCATGGTACGACAGGCGCTCAAACCGCTTGGCGTCCGGGACGCGTTTGGGGTCGGCGCTGTAAACCCCATCCACCTGCGTGCCTTTCAGCATGGCGTCGCAATTGGTTTCGGCAGCGCGCAGAGCCGCAGCCGTGTCGGTTGTAAAGAACGGGTTACCGGTCCCCGCGGCGAAAATGACGATACGGCCCTTCTCCATATGCCGGATGGCGCGGCGGCGGATATAGGGCTCGCAAATCGATGTCATTGGAATGGCCGATTGCACGCGTGTGGGCAGGCCCTGGCGTTCTAGCGCGGCCTGCATGGCGAGTGCATTCATTACTGTCGCCAGCATGCCCATGTAATCCGCTGTGGCGCGATCAATGCCCTCTGCGACGCCCGACAGACCTCGAAAGATGTTGCCCCCGCCGATGACCAGACAGATTTGCGCCTGGAGCGCGGAGGCCTCCTTGATGTCGATCGCGATACGTTCGACGGTCGCGATGTCGATGCCGTAGGACTGACTGCCCATCAATGCCTCGCCGGACAGCTTAAGCAGGATGCGGCGGTAAATGGGCGTCGCACTCATGGCTGCTCGTCTCGCTCAGTGCCCGGCGGCGGCCTTTACTTCCGCCGCGAAATCGCTTTCTTGCTTCTCGATACCCTCGCCGACCGCAAAGCGCACAAAATCGACGACTCTCACGCTTGTACCAAATCCCTTGCTCGCTTTTTCCAGAACTCTTGAAACGGGCGTTTCGCCGTCAATGACGAAGATTTGCGACAGAAGCACAGATTCCTCGTAGAATTTGCGCAACCTGCCTTCAATCATCTTCTCTACGACTTTCTCCGGCTTGCCGGACTGACGAGCCTGGTCGGCAAAAATCGCGCGCTCGCGCGCGACAAGATCCGGGCTCAGTGCCTCCGGCGAGACGGCAATTGGCGAAGCCGCAGCGACATGCATAGCGAGCTGCCTTCCGAGCGCCCCCAGCTCGCCCTTGTCGGCGGACGACTCCAACGCAACAAGGACGCCGATCTTGCCCAGATGCGGTGCAGTCGCATTGTGAACGTATGTGGCTACAACGCCCGGCGAAACCGCGATTGCCGCCGCCCGGCGCACGCGCATGTTCTCGCCGACCTTGGCGATCAATGTGTTCAGCGCATCTGCCATGGACGGCGCGCCGGCGAATGGCCTGGCCAATAGGCGCTCGACATTTCCTTCCGCTTCCAACGCCGAGACGGCAGCCTGATGCACGAACCGCTGAAATGATTCGTTGCGCGCAACGAAATCCGTTTCGGAATTGACCTCGATGATCGCCGCGCGTCCTGGTGCCGTCGCAACGCCGATAAGCCCTTCCGCGGCCGTGCGCCCGGCTTTCTTAGCGGCCTTGGCAAGGCCTTTTTTTCTCAGCCAGTCCACTGCGGTCTCAAAGTCGCCCCGGGTCTCGGTAAGCGCCGCCTTGCAATCCATCATGCCCGCGCCGGTCTTTTCGCGCAGGTCCTTCACCATCGCGGCCGTTACCTCTGCCATTGGAAATACCTCGGACTGTTCAGGACGCCGGCAAAGCTTCGCCCGCATCGCGTTCTTGCGGCACTTCTTCCAGTACGCGTTCTGACGCCCCGAGGTCCGCACCCGCGGCGGCCTGGCTCTGCGACAGACCGTCGATCACGGCACGCGCGGCAAGATCGCAATACAGTGCAATTGCGCGGCTGGCGTCGTCATTGCCCGGAATCGGGAATGCGATGCCATCAGGATCGGAATTGGAATCGAGAATCGCGGCGACGGGAATGCCCAGCTTGCGCGCCTCCGCGACCGCGATGGTTTCCTTGTTTGTATCGATAACAAACAGCAAATCAGGCAGGCCGCCCATTTCCTTGATGCCGCCGAGCGAGCGCTCCAGCTTGTCGCGCTCCCGCAGTAGTTGCAGCAGTTCCTTCTTGGTCAAACCTGAGCCTTGCGCCGACTCCAGCGTCTCTTCCAGGCTGCGCAGCCGCTTAATGGAATTCGAGATTGTAGACCAGTTTGTCAGCGTACCACCCAACCACCGATGGTTGACGAAATATTGTGCGCAGCGCTTCGCAGCCGACGCCACGGGGTCACTGGCCTGCCGCTTTGTGCCAACAAAGAGCACGCGTCCACCACGCGAGACGGTATCGCGCAGCGTGACCAGAGCCTGATGCAGCATGGGTACGGTCTGCGTGAGATCTATGATGTGAATGTCGTTGCGCACGCCGAAGATGTACGGGGCCATCTTCGGATTCCAACGCTGTGTGCGGTGACCGAAATGCGCGCCTGCTTCCAAGAGTTGGCGCAGGGTAAACTCCGGCAATGCCATGAAAATGCTCCTGTTTTCCGGTTACAGCCTGGCGCGGGAGTAATCCGCCGAAGCCCAAGAGGCCCAGCCGGACACCGGACGGACCGCCCGGCCGGCCGGCCAGGCGCTCCACCCCGCGTGCGGGTTGGCGGCGCTTATAGGAATTTCGCTTGACCCGTGCAAGCCGCTGGGATCGATACAAGCCTATGAGCCCGCGCGCCCAAAACCCCATCCGCCCCGCAGTTGCCGACATCAGGATGAACGGGATTGGCGTCGTTTCCATGCAGGCGCTGGGCGAACCGGATATCATTCCCCTCTGGTTCGGCGAGAGTGACCTCGTGACACCGGCCTTCATTCGTGAGGCCGCAAAAAAAGCGCTGGATCACGGCAAGACGTTTTATGCCGCGCCATGGGGCATCCGGCCACTGCGCGAAGCTATCGCCGCCTTCCACAAGCGGACGGTGAGCACGGATGTGGCTTTGGACAGGATAACTCTGCCCGGAAGCGCGATGCTGGGCGTAACCGTCGCCCTGCAATGCGTAGTTGAGGCGGCCGATGAGCTGATCGTCATCTCGCCGGTTTGGCCCAACATATTCCAGGCCGCCGACATCGCGGGCGCCATCTGCCGTTTTGTGCGCATGGATGAAAAATGGCTTTCGCCGCAACCGCGCTGGAGCCTGGATCTCGGCAAGGTGGAAGCGGCAATCGGGCCCAGAACTAAGGCGATCTTTGTCTGCTCGCCCGGGAATCCCACCGGCTGGGTAATGACCCGTGATGAGCAGCGCGCGATGCTGTCCTTGGCGCGCAAGCACAATCTCGCGATCATCAGCGATGAGGTTTATGGGACCCTTGTCTACGACGAGGTGCCCCACGCGCCGTCCTTTCTTGAAATTGCCGATCCCGACGATGCCGTATTCGTCGTGAACAGCTTTTCCAAGCCGTGGGCCATGACCGGCTGGCGCATCGGCTGGCTCGTGCACCCGCAATACCTTTCGGGGCCGATGCAGGTGCTGGCGGCCGCGAGCAATACGGGCCCGACCGTGTTTGCCCAATACGGCGCGCTCGCCGCGCTGAGTCCGGAGGGCGACGCCTTTCGCCGAACCATGCTGGAACGCTGTCGCAACGGGCGCGAAGTCGTCAGGTCCCACATAGCTAGCACCGGCCAGAACCGATTGCGCTGGATCGTGCCGGACGGCGCGTTTTACGGCTTTATTTCTGTGGAAGGCCTTACGGACAGCCTTGGCTTCGCCCAGAGCCTGTTGCGCAAGGCGCGGGTCGGCGTGGCCCCTGGCTCCGCCTTTGGCCCCGCCGCCGAAGTGACAAACGAGTCCTACATCCGCATCTGCTTCGCACAGGATACGAAACTGCTATCCGAAGGGCTGGATCGTTTGGGAAGCGCAATCGCAAACTTGTGAATGAATCCCGCTATCGAGCCAGGCATTCCACGCGAAAGTGAGCGAACCCTGTCTTGAGCGCATCGGCTCGCGCAATTTATCCGTAACAGACTTGGATTCGCACCCATCGGGGGGCCCACGTGAGTTCGTCAGCGCCTGTGCGTGGCCCAGCCCCATTTCCGTCCGCTATCCGCACCATTGCCGGCATATTGCTTTTTGCGGCAATCCCCTTCGGATCGCATGCCAAAGCGCAGCAAACGGCGCCCCTTGCGGCAGCCCAAATGGGCGAAGTTGCGCCGCACGATTGGGCGACCTGGCGTCCCACTGCGCCGGCAACGCGCATTGCGCCAGGCGAGGCGCCCGTGATCGACGGCGATCTTTCCGATCCGGCATGGGCAAAGGCGCCGCCGATCGAAGAATTCTATCAACTTGAGCCTGATACCGGAAAAGCTCCCACCGAGCGTACCGTTGTGCGCGTGCTCTACGACGAACAAACGCTTTATGTGTCGTTTTACAACTACGACGGCCAGTCGGACAAAATAATCGCCACGGAAAAGGCGCGCGACGGCAATTCCGATAGCGGCGACTTCGTACGCCTCTACCTCGATCCAGGAATGACGCGCCGCAACGGCTATGCCTTTGTCATGAACCCCGTTGGCATGCGCGTGGATGTGCTGATCAAGAACAATACCGACTACCTGATCGATTGGGACACGATCTGGGAAGGCAAAGTGCGGATGGTGGCAGACGGCTGGATTGCCGAATTTGCTGTCCCCTTCCGCAGCATTTCCTACGATGCGAGCCGAACCGACTGGGGGTTCGATCTGTCGCGTTTTATCCGCCGCAAGAACGAGCGCATCCGCTGGTCATCGATCAGTGCAACGATCCCTTCGGTCGATATTTCGCGTTCCGGAACGTTAACCGGCATTTCTAATTTAAGGCGCGACATGGGCCTAGAGCTTCAGCTCTATGGCTCTGTCCGTCATCGCCATGAATGGTCCGTTCCCCCACAGGACGACACCAAAATCGTATTCAGCGGCAACGGCTACTACCGGATTACGCCTGCACTCACGGGAACCGTGACGATCAATCCAGACTTTTCCGATACGCCACTGGACGAACGGAGAATCAATACGTCGCGTTTCGCTCTTTTTTTCCCAGAGACACGCGACTTCTTCCTTCAGGACGCCGCATCGTTCGAATTCGGCGGCCAGGCGTTCAACCTAAATAACGACCCCAACGGCCAAGCGTTCTTTTCTCGCAACGTAGGCCTGGTCCAGGGGGATCCGGTACCGATCATTGCAGGCGGAAAGATTTCCGGAGAGCACGCAGGCTTCAATATCGGCGCCTTCTCGGCAATGACGAACGAAACAAACGTGTTCGGCCAGCAATTGCTGTCCGTATTGCGCGTGACGCATCCGGTTCTGGACGAGTCCAAAATTGGCATCATTGTGACAAATGGAAATCCCGATGGGTCGAGCACGAACACGAATATCGGAGCGGATTTTCAATACCGGAACTCGAACGTGTTCGACGGCCGCATCCTGATGGCTGACGTTTCGTACCAGCGCAGCATCGATGATCAAAGAGGTGACGGAAGCCTGCTAGCACTCGCGATCAACTATCCTAACGAGCCCTGGGGCGGCCAGTTTCGCTTCAAGCAGATCGACGAAACCTTCTTTCCTGCACTGGGTTTTGTTAATAGAGCCGGGATTCGCAATTACCACCCGGGTGTTTTCCATCGCGAACGATTTCAGGATTCGTGGATACGCTGGCGCGAAATCGGCTTCGCCAACGACACAGTCACTGGGTTGGACAACCAGTTACAGTCCATGCAGAACATTGGCTGGATCGGCGTCATGACTTCAGGCCAGGGCGACATCGCGTTCATGAATATCATTCATCAACACGAGAACGTGCCGGCGCCTTTCTCGTTCGGTGGCGATGCCGTCGTACAGCCAGGAAAATACGATTGGGTCTCCTTCGAGCCCTTTATCGAAACGTCGCTGGGCCGCCCCTTGCAGATGGTGCTCGACATCTACTGTTGCGATTTCTACGACGGCCACATCTTCAACATGTTCCTGCAGTTCAACTGGCGTCCCGACGGCACCTTCGAGATCATTCCGCGATACACCGTGGCGCTGATCGATCTGCCGTCCGGCTCAGTGGATATCCATGTGGGCCAGCTGACCGCCAACGTGAACTTTACACCGGACATGCAGCTGGCGGCGCAGGCGCAATACGACAACCAGAGCAAGAACTTCGGGCTCTCCATTCGATATCGCTGGGAATTCGAGCCGGGTAACCAGATATTCGTGGCTCTGGGAGAGTCTGCCGTAATTGACGGGCAGTTCTGGCGGCCACGATATGAATCGCAGGTCTCGCAGGCGGCAGTTCGGCTTGGCTATACGTTGCGGTACTAGACGGTCTGGACTTCCGTTACGCCCTGCATCGACTGAATGGCTTCCTTGAGTTGCGGCGTTACCTGGATGCGCCCGGCGAGGGCGATTTCGACTTCCTGCCCTGCGTCGCCTGGAACGACGAAGGTAACGAGGCCTTTGCCCGGGTGGCGTAATTCGGCGGCCAACGCCGCCAGTGGTGACGTGTCCTTCAAATAGATCCTCAGGCCTTCACCGGCGTGAGAAGCGGCGGCATCGAGACTTTCAATCGAAATTGCACGCAGTTTGAGTTCGTCGTCCTGCCAGTCTCCCGAAACCTTCAGCAGCACGGACTTTCCTGCTTCGAGAAGCGCACGTGATGCGGAAAGCGCTTCGGAAAAAACCATAACTTCGAACATGCCCGTCGGATCGGAAACGCCGACGAAGGCGAACGGCTCGCCGTTCTTGTTGCGCCGCTCATGCTTGCGCACCACGGTCCCGGCCAGTGTCGCTCGCACGGCGCGGCGCCGCGCGGCGCCAAGCAGGTCGGCGTGGAGCGTTACGCCCAGGCGCGGGGGGGTTTTT
>JBQTHM010000021.1:0-58366 GCA_052389895.1 Alphaproteobacteria bacterium
GTCCGCTTCGCGGACAGCTCCCCCAGAGGGGGAGCATAGGTTCTGAGCCATGCCCAAACGCACCGACATCCACACCATTCTGATCATCGGCGCGGGGCCGATCGTGATCGGCCAGGCATGCGAATTCGACTACTCGGGCGCGCAGGCGTGCAAGGCGTTGAAGGCCGAGGGGTACCGAATCGTTCTGGTAAACTCCAACCCGGCCACGATCATGACCGATCCCGGACTGGCCGACGCCACCTATATCGAGCCGATCACGCCGGAATTCGTGGAAAAGATCATCGTTCGCGAAAAACCGAATGTGCCGAAGGGCAAGGTGTTCGCGCTGCTGCCCACAATGGGCGGGCAGACGGCGCTGAACACGGCGCTTTCGCTTCGCAAAAACGGCGCGCTCGCCCGCCACGGCGTGGAGCTGATCGGAGCCAGCGGCGACGCCATCGACAAAGCGGAAGACCGCGAGCTGTTTCGCAACGCGATGATCAAAATCGGCCTCGAAGTGCCACGTGGCGTGACGTTGAAAGGCTACCTGCGGCACAAAAAGGACGAGAGCGCACACTTTCTCTACGACGTGCAGAAGAACCCGGTGATGGAGCTAGCGCCGGAAGCCTGGGCGCGCGCGCTGGAGGCGCTCGAGCATGTTGGGCTGCCTGCCGTCATCCGCCCCTCTTTCACACTCGGCGGCACGGGCGGCGGCGTGGCCTACAACCGCGACGAGTTTTTCGAGGTGGTCGAACGCGGGCTCGACGCCTCGCCCACCAACGAAGTGCTGATTGAGGAATCCCTACTCGGCTGGAAAGAGTTCGAGATGGAGGTCGTTCGCGACAAGAACGACAACGTCATCATCGTCTGCTCGATCGAAAACGTGGACCCTATGGGCGTGCACACGGGCGATTCCATCACGGTGGCGCCTGCCCTAACGCTTACCGACAAGGAATACCAGCGCATGCGCACGGCGGCCATTGCCGTGCTGCGCGAGATCGGCGTGGAAACAGGCGGATCGAACGTGCAGTTCGCCATCGATCCGGCCGACGGGCGCACGGTCATTATCGAAATGAACCCGCGCGTGTCGCGTTCGTCTGCGCTTGCGTCGAAAGCCACGGGATTTCCGATTGCCAAGGTCGCGGCTAAACTCGCGGTGGGATACACCCTGGACGAATTACAGAACGACATCACGCGTGTGACGCCCGCCTCGTTTGAACCTGCGATTGACTACGTCGTGACCAAGATTCCGCGCTTCGCTTTCGAGAAGTTCCCGGATGCGGAGCCGGTGCTGACTACTTCCATGAAATCGGTGGGCGAAGCCATGGCGATCGGTCGCACTTTTGCCGAGTCGCTACAAAAGGCATTGCGTTCGCTCGAAACCGGATTGACCGGCCTCGATGAAATCGAAATTCCGGGCCTTGGCGAAAGCGACGATCTCAACGCCATCCGCGCGGCGCTGGGCAAGCAGACGCCGGACCGCCTGCGTGTCATCGCGCAGGCGTTGCGGCTGAATTTTCCGCCGGAAGAGGTGTCGCGCATAACCAGTTTCGATTCCTGGTTCATATCGGAAATCACGGAAATCGTGCGCGCAGAAAAATACACACGCGAGAATGGATTGCCGAGCGATGCCCATGTCGTGCGCCGGTTGAAGGCAATGGGCTTTTCCGACAAGCGGCTGGCCCGGCTCATTGGCCAAAAGGAAAGCGATGTTGCCGCGCTGCGCCGCCAGTTGCGCGTGCACCCTGTTTACAAACGCATCGATACCTGCGCCGCCGAATTCGCCGCGCTGACCTCCTACATGTATTCGACCTATGAAGCGCCGGTGAATGGCAAGGCTGAGGACGAAGCGCGACCCAGCAACAAGAAAAAAATCATCATTCTGGGCGGCGGCCCAAACCGCATCGGTCAGGGGATCGAGTTCGATTACTGCTGCTGCCACGCGGCCTTCGCACTGTCGGCGCAAGGCTTCGAGACCATCATGGTCAACTGCAACCCGGAAACAGTTTCCACCGACTACGACACCTCCGACCGGCTCTATTTCGAGCCGCTGACGGCGGAGGACGTGCTCGAAATCGTGCGCACCGAGCAGTCGAACGGCACGGTCGTCGGTGTCATCGTGCAGTTCGGCGGGCAGACACCGCTCAAGCTCGCGCACGCGCTGGCGGAGGCCAATGTGCCTATCCTCGGCACTTCGCCGGACGCGATCGACCTCGCCGAAGATCGCAAACGCTTCCAAGAGTTGCTTAACCGCCTGAAGCTCAAGCAGCCCAAGAACGGAACCGCACTGGACCGCGAAGGCGCGGTCGAGGTAGCGCGCACAATCGGCTATCCCGTGATCCTGCGGCCGTCCTACGTATTGGGCGGGCGCGGCATGACGATCGTAGGTGACGAGGCGCAGCTCAAATCAGTGCTGCAATCGGGCGAGCTGTTCCGCATTTCCGGCAAAAACCCGGTGCTGGTCGATGCCTTTCTGCATAATGCCATTGAGGTCGACGTGGACGCCATCGCCGACGCCACGGGCGACGTGTTCGTGGCCGGGATCATGGAGCATATCGAGGAAGCCGGTGTGCATTCGGGCGACTCGGCTTGCGCCATTCCGCCCCATTCGCTGCCAGCGAAAATCATCACGGAAATTGAGCGGCAGACGGTTGCGCTGGCGCGCGCGCTTAGCGTCTGCGGCCTTATGAACGTCCAATATGCCGTGCAGAATGGTGAAGTCTACGTGCTTGAAGTCAATCCGCGCGCAAGCCGCACCGTGCCCTTCGTAGCAAAGGCCATCGGTCTGCCCGTGGGTGCGGTTGCGGCACGCATTATGGCCGGCGAAACGATTGCTTCTTTCAACTTGCGCCGCGGCGAGGCAGATCACATCGCCGTCAAGGAATCGGTCATGCCCTTTGCACGCTTTCCCGGTATCGATGTCGTGCTCGGTCCGGAGATGCGCTCCACGGGAGAGGTACTGGGTGTGGATTCGGATTTCGGTCGCGCCTTCGCCAAGAGCCAGATTGGCGGGGGCACGCATCTGCCGCTCGCGGGCACCGTGTTCGTATCGCTGAAAAATTCCGACAAGGCGCCTGCCATCGAACCCGTAGCGCAGCTCATCGGGATGGGATTCGACATTGTCGCCACGCGCGGCACGGCAAAATACCTTCAGAACGCGGGCCTAGCTGTGCGCGTCATCAACAAAGTGCTCGAGGGCCGCCCGCATATTGTGGACGCGATGAAGGACGGCGAAATCGCGCTTGTCTTCAATACCACCGAGGGCGCGCAGTCGCTGGCGGACTCTCTTTCCATCCGCCGCACGGCGCTGCACATGAAAATCCCCTATTACACGACGATGGCGGGCGCGATTGCGGCCACCCAGGCCATCGCCTCGCTGAAATCCGGCTCCCTTGAAGTCGCCCCCTTGCAGTCCTATTCTACCGTAGGCAGCGGGAAATTAGGGACTTCCGCGCCGGAGGCGATAGCCAAAACTTAACCCAAGGGCTCCAGCATCGAAACCCGGCTGTGCGCGTTTTACCGCGGTCTGCCGGGAGCAAAATTTACTGTCGGTTGGAACATGACGACGACTGAACGCATTCCGATGACGGCGGCGGGCTACAAGGCCCTCGAGGACGAAATCCACCACCTCAAAACGGTGGAGCGGCCGGCCGTGATTCAACTCATTTCCGAGGCACGCCTGCACGGCGACCTCTCGGAAAACGCGGAATACCATGCGGCGAAGGAGCGCCAGGCCTTCATCGAAGGCCGCGTGATGGATCTGGAGGACAAGCTGTCGCGCGCTGAAGTGATCGATGTTTCGCGCCTTTCTGGCAAGACAGTGAAATTCGGCGCCACCGTCACGCTGGAAGACGAGGACACGGGCGCCAAGATGAAATATCAGCTTGTCGGCGACCTCGAGTCCAACGCCAAGAACGGGAAGATTTCCATTTCATCGCCGATCGCGCGCGCGCTCATTGGTAAAGCAGCCGGCGAATCGGTGGAAGTCGCCGCGCCTGGCGGCCCACGTTCGTATGAGATCCTGAAGGTGGAGTGGGTTTAACTCACTGTCGCTCAATTATCCACGTCTTGTCATGGCCCAGTATGTACGCGCCGAGCCATTCGCGCCTCCGCGCGCAAGAAAGACTCCGCCATCATCTGGGTAGCCAGCATTCGCGGGCCATGACACTCAGAAGGTCAGTCCATATGTTCTGGATTGTGATGAGGGGCAAACTCGAACCAGGCATGTTTCCGGGATTCGTAAACTGAAAATTTTGGGGGTGGAAATGCCGGGTCGGCGAAGCTGCCGACCGTGATGGCGATCAGGTCTGGCTGCGTGTCGATCACGTAATAGAGCGTCGTCCCGCAGGCGGGGCAGAAATGGGAGCTGATGCGCCCCCCGGAGTCGCCCACGCGCACATATTCCGTTGAGTGGCCTTCAATGCGCACCTGCCCGCGCGGCCATCGCGCCTGTACGCCGAAGATGCTGCCCGTGCGTCTCTGGCATTCTAGGCAGTGGCACATGGAAATGCGCACCGGCTCGCCCTCCACTTTGGCGCTGAGCTGACCGCAGCACCACGCCGCCTTCCGCGTGGCCATGTTTTCCTCCCGTCGCGCGCGATCCGCTTAAACTATCGCTTTGCGGCTGCGGGCACTATATTAGACGAAGCCAGGCTGGATCAGGGCTGCAAATGGCGACTATCGCCCTCGTAGACGACGACAAGAACATTCTCGCTTCGGTCAGCATGCTGCTGGAGCAGGAGGGCTATCACGTCCGCTCCTACACGGACGGCGCGTCGGCGCTTTCCGCGCTTACGGCCACACCGCCCGATCTTGCTATTCTCGATATCAAGATGCCGCGCATGGACGGTATGGAGCTTCTCCGCCGGCTGCGCCAAACGAGCGACATTCCGGTCATATTCCTCACCTCGAAAGATGAAGAGATCGACGAGCTGATGGGATTGAATGCCGGTGCGGACGACTATATCCGCAAGCCCTTCTCACAACGCCTTCTGCTCGAGCGCGTAAAGGCGGTGCTCCGCCGCGGCGAGGCGAAAAAAGGCGTGCAGCCTTCCTCGGAACAGGCAAAACAGATCCTTATGCGCGGCAAGCTGACGCTCGACCCCATGCGGCACGACTGCCTTTGGAACGGCAAGCCGGTGAAGTTGACGGTGACGGAATTCCTGATTTTGCAATGCCTTGCGCAGCGCCCCGGTTTCGTCAAAAGCCGCGACAATCTTATGGATGCGGCCTATGACGACCAGGTCTATGTGGACGACCGCACGATCGACAGCCACATCAAGCGGCTGCGCAAGAAGTTCAAAGCCGTGGACGACAGTTTCGATTCCATCGAAACGCTGTATGGCGTTGGCTACCGGTACAAAGAGAACTGAGGCGGCGCCTCTGCCTTTCCCGGGCCGGGGATGAGGCATTGATGCTGACACGCGCGCGAACCGACGAACGGATCGCCGATGCGGCACCCACCGCACGACGCAAGGCGTTGGATGCGTATCTTCCCAAGCAGCGCCGCTTCTCCGCACTGACGCGGCGTATTTTCTTTTTCAATCTTTTTACGCTTCTCATCCTCATCGGGGGCGTGATCTTGGTGCAGGCGAGCCGCGCGGGTCTGGTAGACGAACGCATTACCGGAATTCGCGAACAAGCGCTCATCGTCGCGGGCGCGCTTGCGGAGTACGGCACCGATCCGGAAACCCTGAAGCTTCGCGCGGAAGTGGCCGAACCGCTGCTTTCCAGGCTTGTCGCGCCAACGCAATTGCGCGCGCGCGTGTACAATACGGACGGGCAGCTGCTGGTCGATACCCGCAATCTGCTTGCGCGCAACGTGGTCACTATTCGCGACCTGCCGCCACCGAACACCGTCGATGAAATTCTTCAGTTCCTGAATCAACTCTATGACGGCGCCATGGGCGTGCGCCCGCTTTCACGCCTGCAACCCTATTTCGAGGCCGGCAAGGACGGCCGCGTATACGAAGAGGTCAACAGTGCGCTGAAAGGAAATACCCAAGGCAATGTGCGCGTAAACGAACAGGACAAGCTGGTGGTCTCGGTTGCCGTACCGATCAAGCGGTTTATCACGCTTTACGGCGTGCTTATGCTCACCACGGAATCGGGCGATATCGACAGCATCCTGAAAGAAGAGCGAAAGGCGATTTTGAAAGTGTTCATGGTCGCTTTTGTCGCTCTTTTCCTCTCATCGCTTTATCTCGCAGGCTTTATAGCTGAGCCGATTCGCCGTCTTGCGGCTGCCGCCGAGCGCGTGCGGCGTGGGCGCAGTGGACGCGAAGAAATTCCCAAGATCGAAGGGCACAAAGACGAAATAGGCGAACTAGGCGAAAGCCTCGCCGCCATGACGCGAGCGCTATACGACCGCATCGACAGCATCGAACGGTTTGCCGCCGATGTCGCGCATGAACTGAAAAATCCACTCACCTCGCTCAAGAACGGCGTTGAAATGCTTATGCGCACGAAAAACCCCGAAGCGCGAGAAAAACTGGTCGCCGTCGTACGCAACGACGTGCTGCGTATCGACCGCCTAATCACAGATATCTCCGACGCCTCGCGCCTCGATGCAGAGCTAAGCCGCGAAAAATCGGATTATGTGGATATCGGCCTCCTGCTATCCACCATAGTTGAAATTTACACCGGCATGGAGCTGCCACATGGCGTGCGTGTGTCGATGACTCTGCTGGACCCGCAGGAACGCGCGATTGTGCAAGGACTGGACGAGCGGTTAGGACAAGTATTTCGCAACCTCATCGATAACGCGGTCTCCTTTAGCCCGAAGAACGGCGAAGTTCGCGTCGTTGCCGGTATCGTGGGCGACCGCTTCCGTGCCTATGTGGAAGACGACGGGCCCGGCATTCCGCCTGAAACCCTGGAACACATATTCGACCGCTTCTATACGGAGCGGCCCGCTGAACACGGATTTGGCAAGAATTCGGGCCTTGGACTGGCGATTGCGCGCCAGATCGTGGCGAGCCATGGCGGACGCATCTGGGCGGAAAACCGCCTCAATAGAGTTGGCGGCCGCACCGGCGCCCGATTTGTCGTCGAGCTTCCCTTGGCGCGGGGGCTCCATTGAGCGAAGCGCCGCGCGCTCTCGTGCATGGCACCGCCATCATGCTGGGCACTGCTGCCAAGCCATTCAAAGGACCGGAGAACACGGCCGTGTTAATCATGGGCCCACCGGGCAGCGGCAAATCCGATCTCGCGCTTCGGCTGATCGAACGCGGCGCGCGACTCATCGCCGATGACCAGACGGCGCTATTCGTCCGCGACGAAAAATTGTTCGCCGAATCGCCGCCGCCAATACGGGGTATGCTGGAGATGCGCGGGCTTGGCGTAATCACGCTCGAGGTGGCGCCAGCCTCTCCGCTCGGGCTTGTGGTGGAAATCGATCCCGCGCACGAAATTGGGCGCATGCCCGACTCTGCTTATTACGTGCCCCCCGAATCACTGGGCGCGGCGGCTCGTATTCCGCTCATCCGCCTGAAACCGTTCGAAGCTTCCGCGCCAACCAAAATCGTGGCCGCAGCAAGCGCATTTGAATTCGGGTAAATACCTCGAATGATTGGGATCGTCATCGTAACGCACAACGGACTTGCCCAGGAACTCGCGTCCGCGATCGAACAGATTGTCGGACCTCAACAGCAGCTGCACGCAGTCGGCATCGGACCCAAAGACGACGTCGACCTACGCAAAAGCGATATCGCCGCTGCGATTGCCGCTGTGGATGCCGGCCGCGGCGTCGTGCTCGTCACCGATATGTTTGGCGGAACGCCCTGCAACATCGCGCTGACTTTTCTCAAAAGAGGTAGAGTAGAAGTGCTCGCCGGCGCGAGCCTGCCCAGCCTGATCAAGCTTGTCAGCGTGCGTGGCAAAAGTTCGCTCGACGAGGCCGTGCGCATAGCCATCGAATCCGGACGCAAATACATGCGTGCCGGTTCCGCCGAGCTTCCGGAAGGCAAGTGACGTGGAGGCGGCCGTCACAACCGCCAAGATCGTCAACAAGCGCGGGCTCCATGCCCGCGCATCGGCAAAGTTCGTGGAAACGGTGTGCAGATTTCAGTGCGAAATCACCGTGAGCCGTGAAGGCGCCAGCGTTTCGGGGCGATCCATCATGGGCCTAATGATGCTGGCCGCCCCCCAAGGGGCTGAACTTATGATCCGTGCGGAAGGGGCAGACGCGCACGATGCGCTGGCAGCGCTCACCCGCCTTATTGCGGTAGGATTTCACGAAGATTAGATTGCAGGACGGATTGCAAGGGATGGGTTCGCCGTCGCACAATCGGCGCCAAAATAACACCTTCCCCAGGGGGCTTTTCGGATGAAGGACTGGTTGCGCGGCCCGGTGCCGCCGTTGGCCGCGGCGGCGGGCATTTTGATCGTGATTCTGGGCCTGGTTTTTCTGCTCCCGCTTGGTAAAGAGGCCGGCAAGCCTGAAAGGGCGAGGGACGTCGCGTCCGACTGGCCGGCCGACCCCTTCCCCACGACCTACAAGCCACTAGCCGCGCCGCCGACGCTGATCCGCAATGCGACGATACTTACCGGTACGGGCGAGGAAATCGCGACTGGGTCCGTACTGATGGAAAACGGCAAGATTTCCGAAGTGGGCCGCGACGTTGGCGTACCCGCCGGCGCGACCGTGATTGATGCGCGCGGCAAATTCGTCACGCCCGGTATCATCGACATGCACTCGCATCTGGGCGTGTATCCCACGCCCAGCATCGCCTCAACGTCAGATGGCAACGAGGCGACAAAGCCCTCGACGCCGGAGGTTCGTGCCGAACATTCTGTCTGGCCGCAGGACACGGGCTTCACCCGCGCCCTCGCAGGCGGCGTAACGGCGATGCAGGTCCTTCCCGGCTCGGCGAACCTCATCGGGGGGCGCTCGGTCGTACTCAAGAACATTTGGGCGCGCACCGTCCAGGAGATGAAATTCCCGGGCGCTCCCTACGGCCTGAAAATGGCCTGTGGCGAAAATCCAAAGCGCGTCTATGGGGAAAAGAGCGGACCCTCAACACGCATGGGTAATGTGGCGGGCTATCGCGCGGCGTTCGCGAAGGCGGCGGAATACGAGCGCAAATGGAAAAAATACTGGGGCGAAAAAAATGCGGGCAAGGACGCCGATCCGCCTGATCGCGATTTCGGCCTGGAAACGCTGGCCCAAGTCCTCGAAAAGGAAATTTGGGTTCAGATGCACTGTTACCGCGGCGATGAGATGGCATTCATGATGGATATCGCCAAGGAATTTGGTTTCAAGATTGCGGCTTTCCATCATGCGATCGAGGCCTACAAGGTGGCCGATCTGCTGCGCGTGAATGACATATGCGCTGTGACTTGGGCCGACTGGTGGGGCTTCAAGCTCGAAGCGTATGACGGCATCCAGGAAAACATCGCGCTTGTCGAAGCGGCCGGCGCCTGCGTTACCATCCATTCGGACTCTGAGGTCTTCGTGCAGCGCCTGAATCAGGAGGTGGCCTTGGCCATGGCGGTGGGGCGCAAGATGGGACTGGACATTACGCGCGCACGCGCCGTTCGCTGGATGACATCCAATCCGGCCAAAGCCCTGAACATTCTCGATAAGGTAGGTACAATCGAGAAGGGCAAGATGGCGGATGTCGTTCTTTGGAGCCGGGATCCGTTCAGCGTCTACGCGCATGCCGAAAAAGTCTGGCTCGACGGGTGGCTGGCCTATGACCGCAGCAATCCAAAACGAAGCCCGCATTCGGATTTCGAGCTGGGCCAGCTCGGTGCGGCCGCCACGGGAGGAGCGGGACAATGAACATGAGATTCACGCTCGTGCTCTTTTCCATGCTCGCCATCGCCGGTTTCGCACTGGCGCAGACGACTACAACTCCGACCAGCCCCGCCCCCACGGCCGTAGTGCCCCCGGCGGCGCAAGTGCCTGGCGTTTCGCCGCCCTCAAGCGAACCCACGCCAGCGACCGCGCCTGCTGTCGCGGGAAGCCGGTCCTATCTCATTCGCGGTGCGACGGTTCACACGATCACCGCACAGGGCGTGCTGCAGGCCGCCGACGTACTGATTGGCAACGGCAAGGTTGTCGCCGTCGGTGCAGGTCTTCCCGTTCCCGAAGGCGCGCAAGTTATCGAGGCACGAGGGCGGCATGTTACGCCCGGCTTCATGGCGTCGTTCACACAATTGGGTATTTTGGAAATCGATCTAGAACCAGTCAGCAACGACGCGACCGCCGACGGCGCCATTGCGTCCGCCGCGTTCGACGTTACCGATGCCTTGAATCCCAATTCGACACTGATTCCGGTCACGCGCGCGGGCGGCGTGACGCGCGCTGTCGTGGCGCCGCAGCCGGCGCCCTCTGTGTTCGCAGGTCAGGCAGCCGTTATTCACCTGGGTCTCGACCCTAATATTGTTGTGAAGCCGCGTGTTGGCATGTTTGTACAGCTCGAACCGGCAGGCTTCGGTAGCGGCCCGAAAGTGGACCGTCCACTGATTTGGGCTTCCTTCCGTGAGACCATTGCCGACGCACGAGAATATCTGGCGCGTCAACCCCAGTTTCGCGCACCGGGAGGCAGCCGCGACCAACGCAGCGTGCGCATCGACCTCGAAGCGCTTGCTCCCGTCCTTCGTGGCGAGGTGCCGGTCGTTGCCTTCGTCAATCGCGCATCCGACATCAGGCAGCTTATCGCCTATGCAAGCCAGCAGAACCTGCGCGTGGTCATCGCCGGCGGCAGCGAAGCCTGGATGGTGGCCGGCGATCTTGCGCGAGCCCAGGTGCCCGTACTGGTGGATGCGTACAGCAATCTGCCCGCGAATTTCGCCAATATCGGGGCCACGCTTGCCAACGCGGCGCGCCTGGACCGCGCCGGCGTGAAGGTCGCATTCGTTCCGCCGTCCGACGAGCCCTCTCACAATGCGCGGCGCGTCAGCCAAATCGCGGGCAATGCGGTCGCCAACGGGATGGACTATCAGCACGCGCTCGCTGCGATCACACGCAATCCGGCCGAAATTTGGGGCATCGCGGACGTTTACGGAACGCTGGAGGCGGGGAAAGACGCGGATGTGGTTCTTTGGGACGGCGATCCGCTCGAGGTAACGACTGCCGCGCAGGCCGTTTTCATCAAGGGACAACCGATCCCGCGGGAAACGCGACAAACGAAGCTTCGAGACCGCTACCGCGACCTCAACCTCAGAGACATGCCTTTCGGCTATCGCTAAGCCGTCGCTTTCCTGCTCAAAGCCGCGCCAGACGAGCGCCAGTAATCCGCCAAGCCGGAGCGCTAACGCATTGTCTCGACTCCATGTTTTTTGTGGGTCTTAAGAAATCTACATTTGGCGCTTAACCGAGTTTTAACCACATTCTCTAGGCCGACTCGCCAAACGCCCGTATCATGTTGATTCGACAATGATTCGCCGCATCTGGACGCGGCGCGTATGGGGCAGCCTGAATGGGTCCCACCGGGGGACAGGACCAGCAGGGGACCAGGCAGCGAGGCTGGGGCACCCGTCAAACCCAGGTCTTCACGGCCGCATGCGCTTGCGCCTTGGCCCCCGGTCGGGCTTTGGCTTCGGACGGTCTTCTCCCTCCTGACTGGGTCGTATCGCTCATCGTCCTTTCGGGCGCAGCACTGGCGGCCGCCGGGGCGCTTTGGGCGTTGGCCGAGATGGCCGCTTCTAGCAGGTTGCGCAAAGCGGTACGGCTCACCGCGTGGCGGACTGGCGCCGCCTTAGCCGCGCGCAACGGACTCATTCTTGCCGCCCGTGAATCTGTCGTCGCCTGGGGACGAGAGGGGGAAGCGCTAAGCTTTGGCGGCGGCGCGGCGTTGCTTGAGTCGTGTCTGTCCGGCCCTGATGCACTGACCCTATCGGTTGCGATCGACGCGCTGTCGGATGCGGGCACACCATTTTCGCTTACTGCACGTACGATGGATAACCGGGCGATTGGCATTCGTGGTTGCGCGGCCGGCGCGTACGCAGCGGTCTATCTCGATGCTTCACTCCCCGCAAGCATTGGCAGAATCGGGTTCGAGGACGTGGTCGACGCGCTCCCCGTGCCCGTCTGGGTGCGCGACGAGAAACTCGACCTGCGGTGGGCAAACCGCGCGTTTGTTGCTGCCTCTGGTGCGAAGTCACTGGGGGATGCACTGCTGTCCGGCGCGGCAATTGAGGCTTCCGAGCGTGACCTGGCCGCTGCTGCGCGCACCGACAAGGAACCTGTCGAAGCGAAACGGTACGCCGTCCTGAACGGACAGCGCCGGGCACTTGCGCTTACGGTTTCACCGCTCGGTAGCGGCGGCGTTGTGGGTTGCGCCATGGATATCACGCCCCTGGCGGAAGCAGCATCAAAGCTGCAACTGCACATCGACGCGCATGCCGAAACGCTGGACAAGCTTGCGACCGCGGTCGCGATATTCGGGCCGGATCGCAAGCTCGCTTTTTACAACCGCGCCTATGCAGCACTATGGGACCTTCCCGAGTCCTGGCTTGATACACATCCCGGCGACAGCGAAGTCCTCGATCGCCTACGCGAACTTCGCCGGCTTCCGGAACAGAAGGACTACCAGAACTGGAAACAGGAGCGCTTGAAACTCTACGAGCGTGCGGACGACCATCCCGAAGAAACCTGGGTCCTTCCCAGCGGACAAACGCTGCGCGTGATTACACAATCGCATCCGTTCGGCGGCCTGCTCTTCCTGTACGAGGACGTAAGCGACCGCGTGCGCCTCGAAAGCTCATACAACACCCTTATCAAGGTGCAGCGCGCGACTCTCGATACGTTGCAGGAGGCAGTAGCCGTATTCGGCCCCGACGGGCGATTAAAGCTGCACAACGCCGCGTTCGCAAAGCTATGGCGCTTCGAAGGAGACGAACTCTCCAGCGAACCGCATGTAAGGCAAATCATGGATGCATGTGCCGCACGTTTCGGCCCCAACCGCGCCTGGGACATTGTGTTGGACGGCGTGGTCAGCGACGCGACTGATCGCCGCCGCGAATGGGACGAAGTCAAACGTTCCGACGGCGCCGTAATCTCGCTTGCCCTGTCGCCGCTTCCCGATGGTGCGATGCTGGCGAGTTTTGTAGACGTTACCGACCGTTCACGAATCGAATCGGCATTGCGCGAGCGCAACGAGGCATTGGAAGCCGCCAACCACATCAAGTCGGAATTCGTGAAGCGCGTCTCGTACGAATTGCGCACGCCGCTCAATTCGATACTCGGTTTCTCGGAAATGCTGAAAAGCGGCATGCCCGGTGCGCTCAATGCGATGCAGAACGATTATCTGGAAGCCGTGGTCAAGGCCTCCACTGCATTGCGCGATCTGGTCAACGACATACTCGACCTTTCCCAGCTCGAGGCAGGTGCAATGGAACTCGATCTGCATAAGCTGGACCTGTACGAGCTGCTTGCAGGCGTCGCAGAACATGCGCGCGAATGGGCCGGCAAGGCAGGGCTCGCGCTGGAGCTGCATTGCCGCGAAAGCGCGGGATCTTTCGTCGCGGACCCCAAGCGCATGCGGCAAATCCTCTTCAACCTGCTCTCCAACGCATTCAAATACACGCCGCGCAACGGCACCATTACACTGGGCGGGCAGATTGTGGGTGATGATGTGCAAATCTTCGTTGCGGATACGGGCCCCGGAATGCCCGAAGAGCTCAAGACCGCGGCCTTTGACACGTTTACCGCAAAAGGCGCCGCTACGGCGCGCGCGGGCGCCGGTCTTGGACTTGCGCTGGTCAGCCGATTTGTGGCGCTTCACGGCGGATGGGTCGAGCTCGACTCAGCTTCCGGGCGCGGTACACGCGTTGTCTGTCACCTGCCGCGCGCGGGCGCGCGCGTGGACACTGAAAGCAAAAAGGAAGCTGTCGGCTAGTGCTGACTTTTTGGCGTGCGGACGACAAGCCCTTCAAGCTCCGGCGTAACCTTTAGCTGGCACGATAGCCGACTGGTTTCCTCGAGTGGGGCGGCAGCGAAGTCGAGCATGCTCTGCTCCATTTCCTCGCGCGGTGGCAGCTTTTCCGCCCATGCGGGATCCACATACACATGACAGGTGGCGCACGCGCAGGCGCCGCCGCAGTCGGCATCGATGCCGGGCACGCGATTTTTTACCGCGCCTTCCATAACGCTCCAGCCCACAGGCACATCCACCGTGCGCGCCGTTCCATTGTCATCGATGTACGTGATCTTTGGCATCACGGCTTTCTGAATTCTTCGCGCGTTCTGGTCAAGCGAACGACTTAATTGCCACTTTCGTGTCGCCCAGACGCTCGGCAGAGATTGGCTTGCCACTTGCGATCAGCTTACGCCCCACGATGTAATCCTGCGTCGCGTTAACGGCCTCCACCGCCGCTACCTTGTCGTCGCGAACGTGAAACACCGCGAATTTGCCGGAGGCAGGCTCGCCTCGCAGCACTGTGACATCGCCCGGGCGGGCGAGCCCCGCTATCTGCAGCTTGAGTTCGTATTGATCCGACCAGAACCAGGGAACCTCGGTATAGACTTGCGGTTTTCCCGCCAATCCGGCCGCTGCGACTTTTGCTTGATCCACTGCATTCTGAACAGATTCAAGCCTGACTCGCATGCCGGATTGCGGCTGATTGGTGCAGTCGCCTGCGGCAAAGATGTCGGGATCGGCGGTGCGTGCGAATTCGTCCACAATGATGCCGTTGTTACAGGGCAATTCCGCATCTTCAGCAAGCTCGGAATTGGGCAAAACGCCGGCGCCGATTAAGACGACATCGGCCGGAATACGTTCGCCGCGCGCGTGAACCGCCGCGACCTTGCCCTGCCCCTCCAGCCCTTGCGCCTTCGCGCCCACAACGATGCGAACGCCTTTGGCCGCGTGGGTGTCCTCGTAGAAGGCGGACAATATGGGGGAAACGGTGCGCGACATAACCCGCTCCTCCGCTTCGATAACTGTCACTTGAGCCCCGCGCATCACCGCCACGGCGGCTACCTCAAGCCCTATGTAGCCGCCTCCGATCACGACGAACTTCGCATCGTTTGCCAGTTGCGGGCGCAGTGCATCGGCATCGTCTATTCCGCGAATGTAATGAACGCCTTGCAGGCGCGTATGGGGATCGTCAATCAAACGTGGCCGAGCACCGGTGGCAAACAGCAGCCGATCATAGGGTAGCGTCGTGTCGTCATCGAAGCGCACGCGTTTGGCACGGCGGTCCACGGCTACGACCGCGGTTCCCAAAAGCATTTCACACTTCTCGGTAAAAAAACTGCCTGGCTTTAGAAACAGCCTTTCGCGCTCGAAGTCTCCCGCAAGGTAAGCCTTGGAAAGAGGCGGCCGCTGATAGGGTGGGTACGGCTCGTTACCCACGAGCACGACGGCACCGCGATAGCCATGCTCGCGCAGCGAGGCCACCGCCTGCACGCCTGCCTGCCCTGCTCCGATAATGATGATGCGCGCGGACTTGCGCCCAAACATGGCAATTCCCCACCCGACCCGTTCGGCCACTATATTGGCCAAGCCACGTGGCAAAGGACAGCGTAAACACACGTGTGCGGCGGCATGCCTCTCGTTGAGCCGCTGCACGGCGTCAGGTTAAAACCTGAAAGTGGCGGGAGCGGAAATGGCAATCACCCTCAAGGACGAAGCCGCGACAGCGGACCTCGGCGCAGCTATTGCGCGCAGCCTGAAGCGTGGCGACGCCGTACTGCTGAAGGGCGAACTGGGATCGGGCAAGACGACGCTTGCCCGCGCCATCCTGCGCGCGCTGGGTGTGCGCGAATACATTCCAAGCCCGAGTTTTACAATGATGCAGAGTTACGAAACGCCAGGTCTCACCGTTCGCCACTTCGACCTTTTTCGGATCTTAGGCTCGGGCGAATTGCAGGAACTCGGCATTGACGACGCGCTTTTGGAAGGCGCTGTTCTGGTCGAATGGCCGGAGCGCGCGGGAGAGTTAGAACCCGGGGAAGCACTCGAAATCGAACTGGCCGCCACCGGCGAGTCCTCGCGCAAAGCAACGCTTCGCGGGCCAGCACGGTGGCATCGCGCACTGGGAGGCCTGTGCCAGTGAACCGCCCCAAGAAGTTGCGCGGGCAGGCGATGGCGGAATTCATTCGCCGTGCCGCATGGGAAAATACCCGAGCGGCGCCACTTCAGGGCGACGCCTCGACGCGGCGCTATATTCGCCTGCATCGCGGGGATCGCACGGCTATGTTGATGGACCAGCCGCAAAACGTGGAAGCCCCCGCCGCCGGCCCGAATGCGACCCCAACCGAACGGCGTGCGCTTGGTTACAATGCCATGGCGCGACTGGCCGGTGCCGATTGCGAAAGGTTCGTGGCCATCGCGAATTATCTGCGGAGACGCGGCTTATCGGCACCGGAAATCTATGCAAGCGACGCAAAAGAAGGTTTCGTCCTTCTTGAGGATCTTGGCGATGCCCTCTACGTGGACGTACTCACCAGAGGCGGGAATGAGGCGTCGACTTACGGCGCCGCCATTGATGCCCTCGTCACGCTTCACGCCGAACCGCCGCCAAAATCGTTCAGCAGTTCGATAGCCCTCTACCCCTACGACGAGGTGGCGCTGATTGCGGAAACGGATCTGATCACCGATTGGTACATGCCGGTTGCGCTGGGCCGCAGGGCGACGCCGCTGGAAGTCGAAGAACATCGCTGCCTGTGGCGCGAAGTTTTGGCGCCCTGCCAGCAAGCCAGCGTGTTTGTTCACCGCGATTATCATGTGTTTAACCTTTTCTGGTTGCCAGAGCGGGGTGGGGCGGCATCCGTCGGTATGATCGATTTTCAGGACGCATTGGCGGGCGGAGCGGCCTACGATCTCATTTCACTCCTGCAAGACGCGCGGCGCGAAGTTTCACCGGAACTTGCGGAAGCCATGACCAACCGCTACCTCGCCAAAAGAAAAGCGGAAGGCATTGCGCTCGATGAAACGCAATTTCGCACAGAAGCTGCGGTGCTGGCCGCGCAGCGCAACGCAAAAATCATCGGCATCTTCTCGCGCCTGTGGAAACGTGACCGCAAACCGCGCTATCTAGGCTACGTTCCGCGCGTCTGGCGATACATAGAGCGCGATCTTTCGCACCCCGCCCTTGCCAAACTGAAAACGTGGTATGAGCACATTATCCCACGCGAGAAGCGCATGAGGACAATAGAGGGGACCTGATGGCGCAGCCCGCCATAAAGCCTGCGGCGCAGATGGCCGGACCCAGGCACGCGATGATTCTTGCGGCCGGTCTCGGCACGCGGATGCGGCCTCTTTCCGAAGATAAGCCCAAACCTCTCATCGAAGTGCAGGGAAAGCCGCTTATCGACCATGCCATAGACCGTCTGAAGGCTGCAGGCGTCGCACTGATTGTTGTCAATGTGCATTACAGAGCCGAGATGCTGAAGGCACATCTGGCCAGGCGAAAAGATGTTGAGATCCAAATTAGCGAAGAAAACGACAATTTGCTGGATACCGGCGGCGGCATCGCCAAGGCGCTGCCCGTTCTCGGCAATGCTCCGTTCTTCACGCACAATTCCGATTCTCTTTGGGTCGAAGGCATGGGCGGTGCGCTGGAACGCATGAAGCGGCGCTGGGATCCAGCCGTAATGGACGCACTTATGCTCCTGGCACCTTCGGTAACCGCGATCGGCTACGAAGGCCGCGGAGATTTTAACATGGATCCCGATGGCCGGCTCACACGCCGCGGCGAACAAAACCTTTCCGCGTTCGTTTGGACCGGTGTCCAAATCATTCATCCGCGCCTGTTCGATAGCGCGCCGAAAGGGAAGTTTTCCATAAACCTGCTGTGGGACAGGGCGATCGAACGCGGCTGCCTGTATGGCATTCGCCTTGATGGCGTTTGGATCCATGTGGGCTCGCCCGAAGGCTTTCACGACGCGGAACGGTACTTCCGCGGCCTTGCACAGACGCGCTGACGCGCATGGCCGGGGCGGGAGAAAACGTTTTCCAAATTCCGGCAGGCGTCCCTTTTGCGCGCGAGCTCGCAAGGGGCATCATTTCACGTGTCGGGCGCGACCCGCTAGCACTCGCCGATGTTCTTATATTTGTGCCGACGCGGCGCGCCGCACGCAACCTGCGCGAGGCGTTCGTCCAAGAACAAACCGGAGCGGCGCTTGGCCCCAATATCCACGCGTTTGGTGATATCGACGAAGATGAATTGCTTATCGATTTTGCGGAGAGCAAGGCGGATTTGCCGCCCGCGATCGCGCCATTGCGCCGGTGCCTTTTGCTCGCGCGCCTCGTGCAGCGCTGGCACAAAGCGCGCGGCGAGCGCATTTCGCTTGTGCAGGCGGCGGACCATGCGGGCGAGCTCGCGCACTTTCTGGACGAGGCGCAGACCCAGGAGATTGAATTCAATCAGTTGGACAAACTGGTTACCGGTTCATTGGCCGGGCACTGGCAGGACATCGTCAGGTTTCTCAACATCATTTCCGCTGAATGGCCGAAAGTGCTTGCGGCAGAGAGCGCCTCGGACCCCGCGGAGCGGCGCAACAAGCTGCTCGACCGCATTTCCGCGGGCCTGAAATCGCGGACAGGCAAGGGTCTGGTCATTGTGGCAGGTTCGACCGGTTCTGTTCCGGCTACTGCACGGCTGCTGAAATCGATCACGGAGCTGCCGAACGGGCTTGTGGTTCTGCCCGCGCTCGACACCGAGCTTGACGACGCGGCATGGGAGACAGTTCGCGATGAACCGTCCCATCCCCAGCATGGCCTTTGCCAGTTGCTGGTACGGCTTGAAGTAAAGCGGCGCGAAGTTCAAGCGTGGGCGGATTACGAGCCGCAAAAGCGTCTTCGCTTTCTTGCCGAAGCGCTGCGGCCCCCGCCCACGACGGATGCGTGGCGCGGGCTCGCCGACAAAGAAAAAGAGAATTTCGCGCACGCCCTCGACGGTCTCTCCTTGATCGAAGCGGCAACAGTGCGAGAGGAGGCGCTGGCAATCGCCTGCGCCATGCGTGAAGCGCTGGAGGCGCCGGGGCGCACGGCCGCACTGGTCACGCCCGACCGGGAGATTGCGCGGCGCGTGGAAAACGAGCTTGGACGCTGGGAGATCGCGATTGACGACTCCGCAGGCCAGCCGCTGACGCGCACGCCACCCGGTGCATTCCTTGCCCTGCTCGCACGCGCCGCTGCAGATGCGTTTTCGCCAGTCTCACTGCTTGGCCTGCTCAAACACCCGCTTTGTGCGTGTGGCACGGAGCGGGTTGCGTTTGTTCGAACGACCCGCGCGCTCGAAAGAGTCCTACGCGGCCTTCCGCCTGAGGATGGCCTTCGTGGCATTCAAAAAGCGCTCGACAAGAGGAACGCCTCTGTTTTGCTAATAAAGTGGTTTTCCGAATTGGCACGCGTACTTGCGCCATTCGAAAAGGCTTCCGCCGCAAGGAACGCAACGCTTGGCGACCTTGTCCTCCTTCACGGCCGCACGGCCGAGGCACTGGCCGACACGGGCTCCGGAGACGGACCAAACAATCTCTGGCGCGGAGAGGCAGGCGAGGTGGCCGCGCGCCTCATGGCCGAGCTGTGGGAGCACGGACGGGGCATTCCCATCGAAACCGCAGCGGAATACGCAGATATTTTTCGTTCGAACGCTGCGCTTTGCCCAGTGCGGCCCCGCTTTGGTCAGCACCCACGAATAGCAATTCTGGGGCCGCTGGAAGCGCGCTTGTTGCATTTCGACCTCGTGATTCTAGCAGGTTTGAACGAAGGCACCTGGCCAGCCAACGCGACTACGGACCCATGGCTTTCGCGACCGTTGCGCGCGCAGCTTGGGCTCGAGCCGCCGGAAAGGCGGATTGGTCTCGCGGCACATGATTTCTATTCGCTGACCGCCGGTGCGCGCGTGCTGCTGACGCGTTCGCTGAAGCGGGACGGCGCACCTACCGTCCCTTCACGCTTCGTATTGCGCGTGCGGCAGCTCGCGCAAGGGTTGGGCCTCCATGATCGGCTCCGCCGGGCCGACCACTACCTGCAATGGGCTCGCGCGCTGGACGAGGCGCCGCGCGTGAAACCGGACAAACGCCCCGCACCCACGCCGCCCCTTGCCGCGCGCCCGCGCAAACTGCGAGTAACCGAGATCGAAACCTGGCTACGCGACCCGTATGCCATTTACGCACGGCACGTTCTGAAACTCGATCCACTCGATCCACTGGAAATGGAACCGGATGCGCGCCTGCGTGGGACGGTCATCCACAAGGCACTGGAGAAGTTCTTGATCGAATGCCCCAAGGAACTGCCTCAAAACGCCGTTGCGCGCCTAATCGCGATTGCCAGCGAAGTGTTCGCCGAACGCGGTGCGAGCGAGGCGCTGCTGGCGCTATGGCTGCCGCGCTTCGAGCGCGCGGCCAGGAAGTTCGTGGAATACGAGCGCGGCCGCCGTCTCATCATTTCGCATAGCGCCGTCGAACAGAAGGGAGCGATTGCAATAAATGACGCGCCAGGCGGACCATTTATGGTAACGGGCCGCGCCGATCGCATAGACTTTTTCTCCGATGGAAGTGCCAGCATCCTCGATTACAAGACGGGAGCGCCGCCCGGCCAGGGCGAGGTTCTAACTTTCCTCAATCCGCAATTGCCGCTGGAGGCGGCAATGCTTCTGCGCGGCGGCTTTGCAGAATTGCGGGCGAAGAGCCTGCGGGAACTTATTTATGTAAGCCTCACGGGAACCGAACCGCCGCTGAAGATCCGTCCTGTGAATATCGAACCAGATGCGGCGGCGGCTGCGGTGTATGAATGGCTGAAGCGGCGCATCGCGGAATACGACGATGCGAAAATGCCGTATCCATCGCGACTCAAACCAAAATACACGCATATCGCAGGCGACTACGACCATCTCGCACGCGTGCGCGAGTGGTCGGTGTATGGCGAACCGGGCGCTACAGACAAAAGCGGCGGTGAATGAGCGAGCGCCAGGAAAGCACGCACCTTGCCTCCGACCCGCGCCGTTCGGCGTGGGTTTCGGCCAATGCGGGCTCGGGCAAAACCCATTTGCTCGCCGACCGCGTCACACGCCTGCTGCTTGACGGCGCAAACCCATCTCGCGTTCTTTGCCTCACCTACACAAAGGCGGCGGCGGCCGAGATGGCATCGCGCCTGTATACGCGGCTTGGCGATTGGGCGTTGCTGCCGGATGACGAACTTACGCGCGCGCTAAAGACAATTGGTGCGCAGGACGTTTCAGCGCAGCAATTGCGCGATGCCCGCAGGCTGTTTGCAAGCGCGCTTGAAACGCCGGGCGGGTTGAAGATTCAGACCATTCATTCCTTCTGCCAGCACGTGCTTGCGCGCTTTCCGGTCGAGGCAGGGATTTCCGCCCGCTTCCACGTACTCGACGAGCGTAGCGCCGCAGAATTGATGAAACGTGCCCGCAACGACGTCCTTTCTCGTGCCGCGCAGGGTGACCAACATTTGAAGGACGCGATCGCAGCTCTTGCCGCACGCGCAGGCGACGATCGCTTTGCCGAAATCCTGGACGCAATACTTGGCCAAGAGCGCGGCAAGTTGCGCGATGCGATGGAACGGCACGGAGGCCACGACAAGTTGTGTGCGGCGGTCCGCCACACGTTAAATGTCGGGCCCGATGAATCGCCCGAAAGTATCGTCGGGCAGTTCTGCCGCCAAATGCACGGCGAAAAGGATCGTGGCTTGCAAGTTATGACTTGGCTTGCGGAGGGTTCGGATACAGACCGAAATCATAGCGATTGCCTCGGCGAATTCCTTCAGTCCGCCGCAAACCCCGATTCAATAGAAGCGCTTGGCAAGCTCTTTTTGAAATCCGATGGCACGCCACGTGAACGATTGGCCACAAGAGACCTGATCGGCCGGAATCCAGCTAATCACGAGTACCTGTTGCAATTGCAGCAACGTTACCTTGCCATGCAACAGCAATTCGCAGCGGCGACCACGGCGGTACTTACGGAAGCGGTAGTCACGCTCGCTGGAGCGGTGATTGATGCCTACGGCGCGCTGAAACGCGCGCGCAGTGCGCTCGATTACGATGACCTCACGCGTCACGCGCTCGACCTATTGGATAGGCGCGCCAGCGCGGAGTGGGTTCTGTTCAAGCTGGATGGCGGACTTGACCACATACTTGTGGACGAGGCGCAGGATACGAGCCCCCAGCAGTGGCGTATCGTCGCCAAGCTGGTTGAGGACTTCTTTTCCGGCGCTGGCACCCACTCGGACAAATTGCCGCCCACCATGTTTGCCGTGGGAGACGAAAAGCAATCCATATTCAGCTTTCAGGGCGCCGACCCCAACGCGTTCGCGGCGCATCTGCGCCAGTTCGAAGAGCGAGCGAAAGCGGCGCGCATGGCGTTCGAGCCAGTGGAGCTTCAGGCTTCCTATCGCGGCGCCCGCGACGTGCTGACGTTTGTCGACAAGGTCTTCAAAACCGATCTTGCGCGCGCGGGCCTGAGTTCATCCGGCGGCGCGATCCGACATCAGGCCGTGCGCCTCGAGATCCCCGGCCGCGTCGAGGTGTGGGCGCCTGCAAAACCTGATCCTACCAAAGCGAGCGAAGCCAAAAGTCCGGTGGATGCGCCGGAACCCGATGCCGCATTCAAGGTTCTGGCTCGGCAAATTGCGGACCGGATCAGGCGCTGGCTGGATGCCGGCCTTGTTCTGCCGGTCACGAAAATGCCGGTGCAGCCGGGCGACATCATGATTTTGGTGCGCCGACGTGCGGCGCTGGCCGAGGAAATCATCCGCCAACTCATTGACCGCGATATTCGCGTGGCGGGCGCCGACCGCATGAAACTGTCAGAACAGATTGCCATCGCCGACTTGGTCGCACTTGGGCGCTTTGCGCTGCTTCCCGACGACGACCTCAGCCTTGCGGCGCTCCTGAAATCGCCGCTCATGGGTGTGAGCGAAGACGAGCTGTTCGAGCTGGCGCACGGCCGCAAAGGCTTCCTCTGGAACGAACTCAAGGCGCGGAAAAACGAAAAAAAGGTTTTCCGCCGTGCTTTTGATACGCTTACCGATGCACTCGCGCGTGCGGATCTCGTGCCGCCATTTGAGTTTTATTCCGCGGTGCTGTCGAGGGGCGTGCGGCGGGCGCTAGCCGCCCGCACGGGAGGGGAGGCCTCTGACGCCATAGACGAATTTCTGGCACTCGCACTCGCCTATGAAAGCGCGCATGCGCCGAACCTGGAGGGTTTTCTCCATTGGTTTGGCAGCGGCGCATCAGAAGTCAAGCGCGACATGGAATATGGCGGTAATGCCGTGCGTGTCATGACCGTGCATGGCGCAAAAGGTCTTCAGGCGCCAATTGTCATCGTGCCGGATACGACACAAATCCCATTCGAATCGCGTAACGACTGCATTCTTTATCACCAAGGGTTGCCGTTCTTCGGCGTGAGGAAGAACCTTGAGACGCCCGTCATTGCGCAAGCGCGGGCAGACGCGCACGACGCCGAAATGCACGAATACGGAAGGCTTCTCTATGTGGCGCTAACGCGCGCGCAGGACTGGCTCGTCGTGTGCGGGTACGAGACAAAGCTGAGACCTCCCATTACTCCGCGTTCCTGGTATGCGCATGTTCGCGATGCCGCGCGAGCCGTCTGCCGCGAAGAAAAGGACATCGCGGGCGAATCCATTCTTGTGTATGGCGACAGTCTGGACAAATTTGCTCGCGCAATACCCGACAACTCCGTTGCGCAATCGCCGCTACCAGATTTTCTTTTCAGGGCCGCGGCGCCCGAAAAAATCGTTCAACGCGTGCTGCAACCTTCCCAACTTACGGAGGCCGAGGACCCACCCGTGTTTTCGCCGTTCGCAGAAGACGGCCAACGCTTCCGCCATGGTCTTTTGGTGCATGCGCTACTGGCAATGTTGCCTGCACTTGCGCCGCAGGCGCGCGAAGCAGCCGGCCTTCGCTACCTCGCGGGCAAAGGCGTAGAAAGCGAAGAGCGGGCGCAGATCGTCAAGGAGACACTGGCTGTCTTGAACGCTCCCGAGTTTGCCGGTCTCTTCGTGCCGGAAAGCCGCGCCGAAGTACCACTTTCTGTTGATCTACCGGAAATTGGTCCCGGCGTTCGCGTGAGTGGACAGGTCGACCGTCTGGCAGTCACTTCTGACAGCGTTCTCATCGCCGATTACAAAACGAACCGGCCACCACCTGCGCGCGTAGAGGATGTCCCTTCGCTGTATCGCACGCAAATGGCGCTCTATCGAGCGGCGCTCAAGAAAATCTATCCGCAAAAGAGAATCGCTTGCGCCCTGGTTTGGACAGATGGTCCGCGCCTCATGACATTGCCGGAGCCGCTCTTGGACGCGGAAACACAGCAAATAACGCGGCGCTTTATGGACATGGCTACGCCTTGACCACTGCAATTGGCATTCCTACATTCCCTTTGTCGCACTGATCCCCCCTCGAGGAAAAATGGCGTTGATTAAAGTTACGGACGGCGACTTTCAGGCAAAGGTGCTGGAGTCGAAAACCCCAGTCGTAGTGGATTTCTGGGCGGAATGGTGCGGGCCATGCCGCATGATTGCGCCCTCGCTCGAAGAGCTTTCTTCCGAGCTGAATGGCAAACTTATCGTCGCCAAGCTGAACATAGACGAGAATCCGCAGACGCCGATTAAATACGGCGTGCGTGGCATTCCCACGCTGATGATCTTTCGCGACGGTCAAGTGGCGGCCACAAAGGTCGGCGCACTGCCCAAAACCAAGATCAAAGAATGGATTGAGGCTTCAGTGGCGCCTGCGGCCTAGCCGTTTTCGGCCAGAACGCACCCGGCCAAATACAGCGAACCACAGATGAGCACACGGGGCGGGCCCTCCGCCTCGCGCGCCTGCGCCCACCCCGCTACCTGCATCATGGCATCTTCCAGGCCCTCGGCGGGCGTCGCATCCAGGCCCACGGCGCGCGCCTCATCGTATAGCGCCCCCGCCCGGAGGCTTGCCTCCTCCCCCGGTATGGCCATGGTGGAAACGTGGCGCGCCAGCCCGCGAAAAGCGGAAAAAAATCCGTGTGCGTCTTTCGTGCGCAGCATGCCGCAAACAAGATAAAGCGGCTTCGGCGCGCGCTCCTCAAGATCCGCAATGCTTTGCGCAAGCGCGGCAGCGCCATGCGGATTGTGCCCGCCATCAAGCCAAACTTCCGCGCCCTTAGGCGCCGCACCGATTAACGGGCCACGCATCAGGCGTTGCATCCGTCCAGGCCATTCCACATTGCGAAGTCCGCGCTCAATCGCAGATTCGCGCGCCCAATGCTTGTTCACACGGCGCAGCGTGGCAATCGCAATGGCCGCATTGGCGATCTGATGCCGGCCATAGAGTTTCGGAGGAGATAAGTCGAGCAGTCCGTTCCCGTCTTGGTAAACCATGCGTCCGTGCTCTTCGTGAGCGTGGAAATCCTCGCCATAAACGAACAATGGAGCCCCAATCCGGTCGCCGGTGCGCACAAGCACCTCGCGCGCCTCTTCCGCCTGCGGGCCGATGACGCAAGGTACGCCCGGTTTGAGAATCCCCGCTTTTTCGGCCGCGATCCCCGCCAAGGACTGGCCGAGAAATTCCTGATGATCGAGCGCCACGGGGGTAAGGCAGACGGCAGCCGGGTTCTGGATCACGTTGGTCGCGTCGTACTTGCCCCCCAGCCCTACTTCCAGAATCGCAATATCGCCGGGATGCCGTGCGAAGGCGAGCAGTGCCGCCGCCGTCGTGATTTCAAAAAACGTGATCGGCTCACCGTCATTTACCGTTTCGCATTCTTCGAGAACGGACGACAGCTCCAGTTCCGAAATGAGTTCGCCCGCGAGTCTAATGCGTTCGTGGAAGCGCACCAGATGAGGCGACGTGTAAACGTGCACGCGGTAGCCGTTACCCTCCAGCATCGCGCGCAGGAAGGCGCACACCGAGCCCTTGCCATTCGTACCGGCCACGTGAATGACCGGCGGCAGGCTGCGCTCCGGGTGACCCAGCGCCGCGAGCAGGCGCTGAATCCGGTCCAGAGCCAGATCGATCCGCTTGGGGTGCAGCGCCAGCAGCCGTTCAAGAACGGCGTCGCTCGGCCGCGCAAGTGCGCTCATGCCGATGGCTTATAGGCGACTGCGCTTGGCGGTGCGACGAGGTGCCCGTTGACGATTATGGGAGGTTGTTGCGGCGGTGCGGGCTTTTTCAACATCAGATGCAGGATGCGCGACAAAACCGGTTTGAGCTGATGGCGATGCACTATCATGTCGATCATGCCGTGATCGAGCAGGTATTCCGCCCGCTGAAAACCTTCGGGCAGGCGTTCGCGGATGGTCTGTTCGATGACACGCAGGCCTGAGAACCCGATCAGCGCACCGGGCTCGGCGATGTGCACATCACCAAGCATGGCATACGACGCGCTGACGCCCCCCGTTGTGGGATCGGTAAGCGCCACAATGTAAGGCAGGCTGGCTTCGCGCAGCATGTCGACGCCAATCGTTGTCCGCGGCAATTGCATGAGCGAAAGCACGCCCTCCTGCATGCGCGCGCCGCCCGAAGATACGACCAGAACGAAGGGACGCTTCTCGGCTACAGCCGTACGCATCGCGTTAAGCAGCGCCTCCGCCGTGGCGAGCCCCAGCGAACCGCCCATAAAATCGAAGGACTGGACGGCAAGGATGATGGGCAGTCCGTCCATCGTCCCGCGGGCAGCAACCAGCGCGTCGTCTTGGCCGGTCTTCGCGCGCGCGTCTTTCAAGCGATCGGTATAACGCTTGTCATCGCGAAAGCGCAGAGGATCCTGCGCGACTTGCGGGTTGGCCAGAATGTCGGGATCGCCATCCAGCAACGCCGCCATGCGCTCGGCTGCGCCGATGCGCATGTGATGACCGCATTGCGGGCATACGTTTTGCGCGATCAGCAGATCGCGATGAAAAATCATTTCGCCGCAGCCGCTGCACTTGCGCCAGAGATTATCGGGGGTCGCGCTCGTAGCCCGCTGCATCAACCCCTTGATGCGCGGCCTAACTAAGTTGGTAAGCCAATTCATGCGGGCAATCCTAGCACTTTGCCCGCGCCCCGTGCACGGCCTTGGCAAGGGATTCGCAGCATGCGGCCACATCTTCGGCCAAGGCCGCACCCGCCTTTTTGGCTTCGAGGCACTCGGCAACACGGTTCACAACAGCCGAACCGATGACGGCCCCGTCAGCGATGCAGGCGACGGCAGCAGCATGCTCGGGCGTCTTGATGCCAAAGCCGACTGCGATCGGAAGGCGCGACACGCGCTTCATCCTGGCGACCGCGCTTGCCACTTCGCCCTGGTCAAGTGTTTTGCTGCCCGTGATGCCCGTGATTGAAACGTAATAAAGAAACCCGCTGGCACCATCGAGAATAGTTCTCAGACGCCTCTCGTCGGCTGTCGGTGTGGCAAGCCGCACGACATCAAGCCCCTCACGCGCCAACGCCGTACGCAATTTACGATCCTCTTCCGGCGGAAGATCCACGACAATGACTCCATCCGCTCCTGCCGCGGCCGCATCCTTGGCGAATTGTTCAACGCCATAGGCATGAATGGGGTTAAAGTAGCCCATCAGTACAATAGGCGTGTTTGTGTCGCGCGCGCGAAAGCGTTTAACCAGCGACAAAACAGTTTGCAGATTCGTTCCGGCTTTCAACGCGCGCAGCGACGACGCCTGTATCGTAGGCCCGTCTGCCATCGGATCGGAAAACGGCACGCCGAGTTCGATGATGTCGGCGCCCGACGCCGGAAGGCGCTCCAGAATGGCGAACGACGTTTCCGGATCGGGATCGCCGGCGGTGATGAACGGCACGAACGCGGCGCGGTTCTCGCGGCTGAGCGCAACGAATCGCGATTTAATCCTGTTCATAGGGATTCGCCGAAGGCGCGCGCGACAGTGAATACATCCTTGTCGCCGCGCCCCGAGAGCCCCATTACGACGAGCTTGTCACGCGCCATTTTCGGCGCGACACGTGCTACATGGGCCAAAGCGTGCGCAGGCTCAAGCGCAGGAATGATGCCCTCCATTTTGCTCAACAATTCGAAGGCTGCCAGCGCTTCGCTATCGGTCGCCGAAAAATACGTAACGCGGCCCTGTTCCTTCAGCCACGCGTGCTCTGGACCGACGCCGGGATAATCAAGACCAGCGGAAACGGAATGCGCTTCCTGCACTTGCCCGTCCTTGTCCTGTAGCAGATACGAGCGCGCACCGTGCAGCACGCCCGGCGCACCCTTACCAAGGGTTGCCGCATGACGCGCGGTTTCAACCCCTTCTCCCGCGGCCTCGACACCGTGAATTTCCACCGTGGAGTCATCCAGGAACGGATGGAACAGCCCGATAGCATTCGAACCACCACCCACGCACGCTACCAGAAGATCGGGCAGCCTATTCTCCGCCTTCACGATTTGCGCGCGCGTTTCGTTACCGATAACGCACTGAAAATCGCGCACCATGGCGGGATATGGATGCGGACCTGCCGCGGAACCGATGATATAGAACGTGTCGCGTACATTGGCGACCCAGTCGCGCAAGGCTTCGTTCATGGCGTCTTTCAGCGTGCGCGACCCGGACGATACAGGCCGTACGTCCGCGCCGAGCAGCTTCATACGGAAGACATTTGGCTTCTGACGCTCGATATCCACTTCGCCCATGTAAATGACACATGGGAGGCCGAAACGCGCGGCCACCGTGGCGGTCGCCACGCCGTGCTGTCCTGCTCCCGTTTCCGCGATGATGCGCGTCTTGCCCATTCGGCGGGCGAGAAGAATCTGGCCGATGCAGTTATTGATCTTGTGCGCCCCAGTGTGATTCAGATCTTCCCGTTTCAGGTAAATTCTCGCCCCACCCAAATGCGCGCTAAGCCGCTCGGCAAAATACAGCTGGCTTGGGCGGCCAACGTAATGGCGCAGCAGGCCATCCATCTCTCTTTGAAATGATGCATCTGCTTTCGCCTGTTCGTATGCTTTCTCCAATTCTAGAATGAGCGGCATCAGAGTTTCGGCGACGTAACGCCCGCCGAACGCGCCGAAATGGCCCGCTGCGTCCGGACCGCTGCGGAATGTGTTCGGCCGGTTCACGGCGCACCTGCCAATGCAGCTGCCCTAGCGGACTTCACGAACGCTGAAATTTTTTCCGGATTTTTTTGCCCCGGCATATCTTCAACACCGGACGATACGTCCACGAAGCGTGCCCCCGATACGGAAATCGCTTCGGCAACATTTGAGGGTGTAAGCCCGCCCGAAAGCAGCCACGGTAATTTGAACGATTTCCCGGAAAGTAGCCTCCAATCGAACGCGGCACCGTGACCGCCCTCGTAGTCGGCCCCCAATGGCGCGCGGGCATCGAACAGCAGAAAGTCTGCAACATCCTCGAAACCGTGCGCGGCTTCGATATCGACGCTCTCGGCAACAGCTATCGCCTTGATGACTGGAAGTCCGAAGCGCTGGCGCAGATGTGCGACGCGTGCAGGCGTCTCGCTCCCGTGCAACTGAACCAGATTTGGTCTTGCATTCGCAAGCGCGCCCGCGATGTCGGCATCACCGGCATTTGCGAACACGGCGACGACTTGCATGCGCCCTCGCATCCCGCCCGCAAGCGTTCGCGCCAGATCGAAGCTAACCCGCCTTGGGCTTCGCGGACGAAACACGAGGCCGCCGAAATCGGCGCCTGCGGCGAGCGCCGCATGCGCCGCCTCACCGCTGTTGATCCCGCAGATTTTGATACCGACGCTCATACCGTTTCTATCGCCCTTGGGCGGCTTGCAAATCAAGCACGCTCAGCGGGAACGCGACCTTGAATATGGCCCCAAAGGGCGCGCGCGGCGGCTTCCGGGTCTTTTGCGCCTGTAATCGGGCGGCCGATAACCAAGATGTTCGCGCCTGCTTGCAATGCCTGGCGCGGCGTCATCACCCGCCGCTGATCGTCGGTGGAGGCGCCCTTGGGGCGTACGCCAGGCGCCACGATCAGGAATTTAGGCCCGCAGGCCTTGCGAACAGCTGCAATTTCAAGCGGACTGCACACGACGCCGTCGAGTTCGCATTCCTGACAAAGCTTTGCTAGCCGGACGACCTGATCCAATGTCGCGCCTGTTACACCGGTTGCAGCCAGGTCGTTATCGGTAAGGCTCGTCAATACCGTGACACCAACAATCGCGGGCCGCGGCTTCTTTCCTCTTACCGCAGCCATGGCCGCCTTCAACATAGGTGCGCCGCCCGCGGCGTGCACGTTGATAATGGATACGCCAAGCTGCGACATCGCGCGTATTGCGCCCGCAACCGTGTTAGGAATGTCGTGATACTTTACGTCGGCAAAAACTGGCAGGCCCGCTTTCGCGACGGCGTGCACGCCCTGTGGTCCATTAGCAGAGATGAATTCGAGACCGACCTTAAATCCACCGACATATTGACGTGTCGCCTTGATCAGCACGGCGGCGCGCTTGGGATCCGGCGTATCCAATGCCAGCCATATCGGGTTGCGAGCAGTTCTTTTCATGCAGAGGGTTTGGAAAGCTCGCGAGGATCAACCGTAACCAATTCCCTCGATTCCTTCGGGCTTTCCTTTTTAGCCAGCCGCTTGGCCCGGCTGAGCAATCCCGCGAGGCCGGCAACTAGCACGCCAGCCAAAAATGTCAAATAAAGGAGCAAGAACAGCGGCATCTGGATAACCAGTGCCGGGTCGGTGTCCGAGAACGGATCGAAGCTTAGGCCCACGTTGCCGCGATTCGCGACGGCCAACGCGGCCACGATCACGATGACGGGCACAAGAAGGAAATATGTGGACAGCCTCAACGCTTACCCGAACTGTCGTTCAGTCTTTCGCGCAGTTCCTTGCCGGTGCGGAAGAAGGGAACCCGTTTTTCCTCGACATGCACTGGCGCGCCGGTCCGCGGGTTCCTGCCCTGGCGCGCAGGCCGCACCTTCACCGAGAAGGCGCCAAACCCCCTTAGCTCAACGCGGTCGCCCTTGGCTAGCGCCGCCGCAATCTCGTCCAGAACGGTTGTGACCACGCGTTCGACGTCACGGTGGTAGAGATGTGCATAGCGCGCAGCAAGCCGCGCGACCAATTCGGATTTGATCATCCCCTACCCCTACCAAGGCCCCGCCCCCGCGCGGCCCCTTGTGGTTAACCTGCCAAAGCATACGGCTGGGGTCAATCATAAGCCCCTAAGGAAAAAGGGCTTTTGCAGGCAACTGCGGCGCGAAAGACACCCGCATCGGCTGTCGCCTCGACGGGCTCACTCTTCTTCGCTTTCGCCCTTCCCCGCCTTTTTGGCCTTGGCCCTTTCTTTCTTTTTGCCCTGCGCACGGGAAAGCGCCGCGCCCAAAATGTCGCCGAGTGACGCACCGGAGTCGGATGAACCGTATTGTTCTACGGCCTCCTTCTCCTCGGCCACTTCGCGGGCCTTGATGGAAAGACCGATCTTGCGGCCCGCCTTGTCTATGGAAGTGACCATGGCGTCCATCTTGTCGCCCTTGCCAAAGCGCTCGGGCCGCTGTTCGTCGCGATCACGGGACAAATCGACGCGGCGGATAAAGGCATGTACGCCGTCGGCCAGCGTTACATCGATGCCCTTATCGGAAACCTCGGCCACCGTAACAGTGACGATGTCGCCTTTCTTGATCGTTGCGACGCTTTCCTGCGGGCCGCCCACGAGTTGCTTGACGCCAAGGCTGACGCGTTCCTTTTCGACGTCCATTTCCAGCACCTTAACCTTGATGCTCTGACCCTTGGCGAAGTCCGTTACAGCTTCTTCGCCGGATTTCTCCCACGACAGATCGGACAGGTGCACCATGCCGTCAATGTCGCCGGGCAGGCCGATAAACAGGCCGAACTCAGTGATGTTCCGGATCTCGCCTTCCAGCACGTCACCCACCTTGTGCGTATCCGCAAAAGCCTTCCAAGGATTATCCGTGCATTGCTTGAGGCCAAGGCTGATGCGGCGCTTGTTCGAGTCCACTTCCAGCACCATTACGTCCACTTCCTGGCCCGGCGTCACAATTTTGCTCGGATGCACGTTCTTCTTGACCCAGCTCATTTCGGAGACGTGGACCAGACCCTCAACGCCCGGTTCGAGTTCGACGAATGCGCCATAATCGGTGACATTCGTAACCTTGCCCTTGAAGCGCGTGCCGACGGGATATTTGGCGGCGACGCCTTCCCATGGATCGGTCTGCAACTGCTTCATACCCAGCGAAATGCGCTGGGTTTCGTGATTGATCTTGATGATTTGAACCGTGACTGTCTGGCCAACCTGAAGCACTTCCGTGGGGTGGCTTACGCGCCGCCAAGCGATGTCTGTGACATGCAGAAGGCCATCTACCCCGCCCAAATCCACGAACGCGCCGTAATCGGTGATGTTCTTGACCACGCCTTCGACCACCTGCCCTTCGGCAAGCGAGGCGACAAGTTCGGAGCGCTCTTCCGCGCGCTTTTCCTCGAGCACGGCGCGGCGTGACACGACGATGTTTCCGCGCCGGCGGTCCATTTTCAGAATCTGGAACATTTGCGGGTGGTTCATCAGCGGGCCGACATCGCGCATAGGGCGTACGTCCACCTGACTTCCGGGCAGAAACGCTACCGCGCCGTCGAGGTCCACGGTAAAGCCACCTTTCACTCGCCCGAAGATCACGCCCATCACGCGGCCGCTATCTTGGAATGCCTTCTCCAGACGGATCCAAGATTCTTCGCGCCGTGCCTTGTCGCGGCTGAGAACCGCCTCGCCCATCGCGTTCTCGATGCGCTCGACGTAGATCTCCACTTCATCGCCGACCTTCACCGTGGGCTGACCCCCTGGCGGCGTGAATTCCTTGAGCGACACCCGCCCCTCGGTCTTCAGCCCCACATCGACGACCACAAGATCGTTTTCGATGGCGACGATCATCCCTTTGACGACGGAACCTTCGGCAGGCGCCCGCTCGCTGAAACTTTCATCGAGCAGGGCCGCAAATTCCTCGCGGGTCGGGGTGCTGAGACTTTCGGCGGATCCGGCCATAATGTTCCTCAAATTCATGCGTCCCGCCTAAACGTGCGGGAGCGCGGACCCGGTGCAACCGGGGTTAGGGTTAGCGGGAAATTCGCGGGCCTGCTTCGCGACCTTGCCGGGCCCCTTCAGCCCCTCTGGCGGGCCGCAAGCGCCTTCCTGACCTTGGACTCTACTAGGGCAAGAGCCGCCGCGAACGCGGCGTCTATAGACAAATTGGTGGTATCCAGCAAGTCGGCATCAGGCGGCTGGCGCAAGGGTGATATCGGGCGGGCGCGGTCAGCGGCGTCACGCGCATTCAGTTCCGCCAGGATGTCCCCCCCGTCGCGGTCGATGCCGAGGGCCTTCAGTTCGAGCTGGCGGCGCTGGGCACGGACCTTGGGATCGGCGTCCACGAACAGCTTGGCGTCAGCATCGGGGCAGATGACCGTGGTGATATCGCGGCCGTCGATGACGGCACCGGGGCTTCCTCCCGGGGGGCGCATCGCGAAGTCGCGCTGAAATTGCAGCAACGCTTTGCGCACATCCGGATTGGCGGCAACCTGGGAGGCTGCGCGGCCGACTATGTCACTGCGGATTTTGGGATCGCCCGCGCGCGTGAGGTCGATTGCGGCGGCTCCCCGCGCCGCATCGGCGGGATCGATGGGGTCGCCGTCATTTTCCAGCACGGCAAGCGCCACGAGACGGTACAGTGCGCCGGAATCCAGATGCGCGAAACCGAAATGGCGCGCCAGCATGCGCGCAAGCGTACCCTTTCCGCATGCCGCCGTGCCGTCCACCGCGATGACGACGGGCTTTTTCACGAGGCGGCCCCGATACTTGCACCGAGACCGCGCATAACGTTTTCGAAATCGGGAAACGACGTCGCGATCATTGAGCCATCGTCCACCTGTACCGGCTCGCGCGACGCGAGACCCATGACCAGAAAGCTCATGGCAATGCGGTGATCCATCTGCGCCGCGACGGTGGCACCGCCTGAAACCCCGTGCGTGCCCTCAACAGCCAGTCCATCTTCAAACTCCTCTACGGTCACTCCGCAAGCGCGCAGGCCAGCCACCATGGCGGCAATACGGTCGCTCTCCTTCACACGCAATTCGGCAAGCCCCCGCATAATCGTGCGCCCTTCGGCTAACGCGGCCGCAACAGCCAGCACGGGGTATTCGTCAATCATGCTTGTCGCCCGCTCGGGCGGCACTTCGACGCCTTTCATTTGCGATCCGCGAACGCGGAGGTCGCCGACCGGCTCGACGCCATCGCGTTGGTTCGTGATCTCTATTGACGCTCCCATTTCTTTCAGCGTTTGAAGCAACCCCGTGCGGCGCGGGTTCAACAACACGTTTTTCAGCACAATATCCGATTCCGGCACAATCAATGCCGCCACCAACGGAAAGGCCGCCGCCGAGATATCGCCGGGAATGGATATTTCGGCGGGCTTCAGTTCGGCATGACCCGTGACGGAAATCGCTTCGGCCGGTCCGAATTGATCCACGCGAACATCCGCACCGAAGGCGCGCAGCAAGCGTTCGGTGTGATCGCGGGTTGGGACCATCTCGATCACTGTTGTGCGCCCTGGCGCATTCAGCGCCGCCAAAAGAATAGCCGACTTAACCTGTGCCGAAGGCGCTTGCAGGCGGTATTCCACCGGCATGGGATCGCCGGCACCTGTTATCGTAATCGGCAAACGGCCGCCCGTGCCGCTCCATTCCATCCCGAACAAAGAAAGCGGCTCAAGCACGCGTTTCATTGGCCTGCGGCGCAGCGATGCGTCGCCCGTGAAAACAGCCACGATTGGAACTGTCGCCGCTATGCCCATGACGAGCCGACAGCCAGTTCCCGAATTTCCGAAGTCGAGAGCTCCCTTCGGCTCGGCAAGGCCGCCCACGCCAACGCCATGTACGCGCCAAGTGCCACCGTTACGCACGACGCCGGCCCCAAGATTTCTCATGGCCGCGGCTGTGCGCAGTACGTCGTCTGCTTCCAGCAAGCCGGTGATACGCGTCTCGCCCACCGCGAGCGCGCCAAGCATGAGCGCACGGTGGGACACCGACTTGTCGCCAGGGGCGGCGGCGGTTCCGCGAAGCGCAGGACCCCTGCGTGCAACTAGCGGCCGAGACTTGCTTTCATGCGCCGACATGGCTGAAATTCCAGCGATTATCCCCGAAGCAGGCGGCCCTGGACTGAGCTTTGACAGGTCCGCCCGATCGTGGCAAACCGGCCCGCCTCCGAAACAACAATGCGTATGGGTAAATCCTTGGCCAAGCCGGATCTCGGAACAAAGCGCGTGTGCCCAAGTTGCAGCGCGCGCTTTTATGACTTGCAGAAGCGCCCCATCGAGTGCCCGAAATGCGCCTTTCAGTTCGAACCCGAGGCGCTGGTGAAGCAGCGCCGTCCGCGTATGCCGGAAACGATCGCACCAACGATTGCCGCCCAACCTGCAGCCGAAGCGTCAGAGGACCAGGAAGAGCCGGCGGCGGAGCCTGCGGCCGAAGGCGAAGACGTTGCCGCGGCCGAAGAAGAAGAAATCGTTGAGGCCGAGGCCGAAGAGGCCGTCGAGCCCGAACCCGCGCCGGCCAAGCCGGTTACCGAAGGCGGCGCGGAGTTCGAAGAAGAGGAAGTCGGCAAAGACGAAGAGACGGACGACAATCTTCTGGAAGAAGTAGAAGAGGACGATGACGACGTCTCGGGCATAATAGATACGGATATCGAGAAAGAGGAACCGTAGCCGGCCGCTTTTGGCGATTTGGGGCCATAGCTCAGTTGGGAGAGCGCTTGAATGGCATTCAAGAGGTCAGGGGTTCGACTCCCCTTGGCTCCACCAGTCTTCGCGCCGCTTCGGGCTGGGAGGCGATCTAACAATTCTATTTTGCATGCGAACGGAACCGCGCGAGCGCATTTCCGTTGTCGCGGCACTGTCAGCACAATAATTATCGAGGAAGTGCAGGAAGGCCGGCACGCGCCGCGGCAAGCCGCAGAATGACTAGGCCACGCGGCGATCACGCGATACTGGCACGGCCGCAATCAGACCCCGCACGCTGTTGCCCAGGTAAACGGCATCGGCAAGGGCTAAATCATCGGCAAAGAGAACGCCTTCGGCGCAACGCGCCGCGGAGTCGCCCAGCATTGCGCGCCGGAAGCAGCCGTCTAGCAGGCCACAAGACAGCGGAGGAGTGACGAGACTCTGGCCAAAGCGGGCGAACACACTGCTGCGGCTGCCTTCGGTGATCTCTCCACGCTCATTGACGAAAATTACTTCAGCGCAGCCGGTCAGACGCGAAAGCCGCACAAATTCTTCTTCAAAATGTTCACGCCAGCCAGTCTTGTGCAACAGAAGAGGATCCGTGCTTTGCACCGGCCAGTCCGAGATCGCGTAGGTCCACACTTGCGGGATCGCCTCAAGTGGCTTTGCTTCGAGTTTTAACGAGCCGCTTTCATGCAGTTCCATTCGCACGCGCTGCGGGCTGTTCGCGCGGGTCACAAGCGATTGCAGTTCCGCGCGCGCCGCGAATTCGTCGAAGGCCAGCCCGAATACGCTCGCGGACCGGCGCATTCGCTCCATGTGCAGCGGAAGGCGCACGAAGCCTTCCCCAGGCACAAATCGTAGCGTTTCTATCAGCGAAAGCGGACAGTGCGCCTGCTCGACAAACTGTGCCTTGATCAGGCACTCCGCGAACTCCGACGCCATTCGCGAATCTGCAACAAGGCCGCTGCCCACGCCGAGTTCGGCGTAACCACCTGCTATGGTCAGTGTGCGGATGGCGACGTTAAATTCCGCCTCGCCATCGGGCGAGAAGTAACCGATCGCGCCGCAGTAAATCCCACGCGGTTTCCGCTCCAGCTCCGCAATTACTTCTATCGCGCGGATTTTCGGCGCTCCTGTTACCGAGCCGCAGGGGAAAAGCGCCTGCACGATTTCTCGCGGGCCCATGCCCGCACGCAGCCGTGCGCGCACGGTTGACACCATCTGGTGCACGGTCGGGTATGTTTCCACTGCAAAGAGTTCGTCGACGCGTACGGACCCGGTCACGGCTGCACGGGCAAGATCGTTCCGGATCAGATCCACGATCATCAAGTTTTCGGCGCGATCTTTATCGCTAAGCCGCAGATCTTCGCGCGCCTTTTCATCCAACGCGATATCCGCTTCGCGTGGCGCCGTTCCCTTCATAGGCTTGGCCGTAATGGCTCCGTCCTCGATATGAAAGAACAGCTCGGGCGAAAAGCTGAGCACTGTGCGCTCGCCGTCCTCGATATAGGCGCAGTATGCCGCGCTCGCATGCGGGCGCAGCCGCAGATACAAGTCGAGCGGGTCGCCAACAACACGGAGACGGCCACCGAAGGTTATGTTGGCCTGATAAATGTCGCCCGTGCCTATGTAGTCTTGCACGCGTTTGAACGCTGCCGCGTAGGAGGCGGCCGTTTCGTCGAATGTTATTGGCGCCGCATACGCGCGGCCGCGGGCAAGGCTGGCAAGTGCCGGCGCAGCGCCGGGGCCGAACAATTCGTCGCGGCGGCGGAACAAACCGAACCACAGCAGGGGCACATGCCTTGTTTTCGGCATTAGTGGAACCAATCGCGGTTCCAGCGCATAGCCCAGCTCGTAAGAAAAATAGCCAGCCACATGCAGTCCGCGCGCGAGCGCGGATTCGATTGCAGCGAACGCTGCGCCGATTTCGGATATTTGCCGTGCTACGACAACGCCAGCTGCTTCCGCAAACACCGTCACGTGTTCGTGACCGCATTGCGCGTTATCCAGCGCCACAAATGGTAATTGCCGTTTCACGCCTATTTCCTGCCGTTCCCGGTGAGCGCAGGCAACTGTCCGCCATGTCTTGGCCTTGATGCGCCCCACAAAATCCCCACATTTCTGAAGTGAGATGACGCTCGTTGGAGGCCATCAGGACCGGCTGCCGGATGGGAGGGGCCGGGAAAGCGGCCAAGGCACAAGCCAAGGAGGCTGCTATGACGATGAGTTCTTCACACCAAGCGGGCGGCCCAAAGGTCGCCCTGACCCTGGTCGAGGCGACGCGCCTTGCATACATCAAACCGATGGGCGCTGCCGAAGCCTATGCGCTGCGCATCGTGCCCGACGACATGGACCTGCCCAAGGATTTCACCCTCTACGCCATCCACGCGGCCGACGGCACACGGCTGGCCGTAATGGAAAATTGGGAAGCCGCATACGGTGCAGCCCTCGAAAACGAGCTCGTACCCGTAAGCCTGCACTGAGATTGCGCCCGTTCAGGCCGCCTGGCTGGCGCTAGCGATGGGGTCGGTGAGGAGCGCGTAGAGCGCGGCGGGCTTTGACGCGGCGCGCAGCTTTTCGCAGACCGGCTGATTGCGGAGGAGCCTTGAGACGCGGGCCAGTGCCTTCAAATGATCCGCGCCCGCACCTTCCGGAGCTAGCAGCAAAAATACGAGGTCGACAGGCTGATCGTCCGTGGCGCCGTATTCGATGGGCGCATCCAGGCGCGCAAACATGCCGGTGATGCGCCCGAGCCCCTCAAAGCGCCCATGCGGAATGGCGATCCCTTGGCCCATCCCCGTCGATCCCAGGCGCTCGCGCTCGTTCAGCGATTCAAATATGCGCCGCTCGGCAATACCTGTAAGACCGGCCGCGCGCTGCGAAAGCTCCTGAAGAAGCTGTTTTTTACTCGTGGCCTTAAGATGCGGCACGACCGCGTCCGGCGTTAGCAGTTCCTTGATTTCCATTTCGCCCTATTGCCGCCTGGCGGGGGGCTTGGGCGCCCGAGCCCGCGCGTGATGATTCTTCAATTTGCGCTTGTACCGGCGCACCTGCTTTTCCAGATGGTCCAACACCGCATCAAATGCAAGCCGCGGCTCGGCCGCCGCCGCATGGCTTTTTAGAACGGCGCCGGCGCTCAGATGCAAGGTGCAGTCCGCGCGATAACCCGACCCTTCGGGCGCAAATACGACATGGCCGATGGCGCGGCCGTCGAAATGCTTTTCCACGGCCGCCGAAAGCCGTTCTCGGACCAGTTCAGGCAAGGTTTCACCGATTGCGATCTGTTTTCCGGAAACACGAATTTGCATTTTGTGCCGCCGGATTAGGCATTCACCCCAATTCCGCCGCGGCTTGGCGCGCCCCTCTTGCGCGAAAGGCGGCGGACACTATGTCCGTAGTCCCGGACTGTCAACGTCCGGGGCGATTCCCTTCGAGCTGCCGGATGCGCCGGCGCTCCACCGATGAGGGAAGCTTCATCGCCTCACGATACTTCGCGACAGTGCGCCGCGCAATGTTAACGCCGTCCCTTCTGAGAAGCTCGACAATATGATCGTCGGAGAGCGTGTTCGCGTCTTCCTTTTCGATCAGTTCGCGGATGCGGTCGCGCACCGCCTCGGCCGAATGCGCCTCGCCACCATGAGAGGCGGGGATGGAGGCCGTGAAAAAATACTTCATTTCAAACATTCCGCGCGGCGTTGCCATGTACTTGTTCGACGTAACGCGGCTAACCGTCGATTCGTGCATGCCGATGGCGTCCGCAATCGCGCGCAAATTGAGCGGGCGGAGATGGCGCACGCCCTGGGCAAGGAACATATCCTGCTGGCGGACGATTTCGCTTGCGACTTTCAGTATGGTGCGAGCGCGCTGATCGAGGCTCTTGATCAGCCAGCTGGCCTTGTTGAAGCATTCGGCGATGTAAGCGCGTTCTTCGTTTGAGCGCGCCGTGGCGCTGACCTTGGCGTAATACCTTGCATTCACCAATACGCGCGGCAGCGTATCTGTATTGAGCTCCACGTTCCAGCCTCCGTCCGCACTCTCGCGCACGTAAACGTCGGGCACCACGGCTTGCACCGGCTCCGCTCCGAAAGACAGGCCCGGCTTGGGCGTAAGCGCACGGATCTCGGCGATCATGTCGCCGATTTCGTCTGCTGGAAGGCTGCATAGCACTGCAAGCGCGTTCACATCGCGCTTTGCCACGAGGTCAAGGCGCGAAAGCATGGTCTGCATAGCCGGATCGAACCGGTCGCGTTCCTTCAACTGCAACGAAAGACATTCGGCAATATCGCGCGCGAACACGCCAGGCGGATCGAAACCCTGTAACACGCACAAAACGGACTCGATCTCTTCGCGCGCGGCGCCAAGGCGCGCTGCGACTTCGTTCAGATCAATGCGCAGATAGCCGCTTTCGTCTATGGATTCGACCAGCACCGCAGCGATCAGCTTGTGATCGGGCGGCAATGCCGCGATGGCAAGTTGGTTCTCCAGATGGCCGCGCAATGTCGCTTGCGCGGCGATAGTCCCTTCTACTGCATCAAGGTCGCCATGACGGGCGCCGCCAGTGCGGCTCCAGTCCGCCAGCGGCGCTGCGGGCTCGGATTCGCGTTTGGGGGGCGACTGCTCTTCCGACGGGTCGTAGTCGTCCCGTTCCATGGCGCGTTCGATGGGCGTTTCAGCCGCAGCATCCTTGGTCTTGCTCTCGTCCTGCTCGAGCAGCGGATTGCGCTCAAGTTCCGCCTCGACAAATTCGGCCAATTCGAGATTCGACAACTGCAGCAGTTTGATTGCCTGCTGCAGTTGCGGCGTCATCACAAGGGACTGGCCTTGGCGTAACTCGAGCCGTTGGGACAACGCCATGGCTGTCGCCGCCGCTAGAGCGAAAAGCGTTCGCCGAGATAGACCCGGCGCACGTCCTTGTTGCCAATGATGTCGGCAGGCGTTCCCTCCATGAGCATCTGGCCGTCATGGATTATGTAAGCGCGATCGATGATTTCGAGTGCCTCGCGCACATTGTGGTCGGTGATCAACACGCCGATGCCCCGATCCTTCAAATGCTTGATGAGTGCGCGAATTTCGCTGACGGCGATCGGATCGATCCCGGCCAGGGGTTCGTCCAGCAGCATGTAGGAGGGATGCGTCGCCAGCGCACGGGCAATTTCGACACGCCTGCGCTCGCCCCCCGAAAGCGCGATGGCAGGCGTATTGCGCACGTGGCTGATGGAAAATTCCGCGAGCAAGCTCTCCACGAGTGCATGGCAATGGCCCGCATCGGGTTCGACGAGCTCGGCCGCAGCGCGGATGTTCTGTTCTGCCGTCATGCCACGAAAAATTGACGCCTCTTGCGGCAAGTATCCGATGCCTAGCCGCGCGCGGCGGTACATAGGCAGGTTGGTGACATCATGACCGTCGAGTTCAATGTTGCCGTAGTCGACCGGGATGAGGCCCGTGATCATGTAAAAGCACGTGGTTTTCCCCGCGCCATTGGGGCCAAGCAAGCCCACAACTTCGCCGCGTTTGAGCGAGATGGACGCAGCGCGCACAACCGGGCGCTTGCCGAAGCTCTTTCCTATGCGCTTCGCCGATAGGCCCTGGAACCCCTCGACGACCACCGGCCTGTGGCTCGGTCTGCGTTCGTTCGGTGTGGGGATTGATGTGGCTTCCATACGCGATACTTGTGCCTTGCCGGCTTTTAACAACAGGTGAACCGCTAGCCGCCGGCGGGGGGCGATGCGGGCTTTTTGGGATTCGACTTCTTGCGACTGCCTTCGCTTTTTGTGCCGCTGTTTGGCACAAAAAGGCCCTGTACGCGGTTGTTGAACTGGCCGACGGAATAGAGCTTGGCCTGATTCGTATTGAGGTTAACGTCGAGCCGCGTACCGTGCATCACGTTCTGATCTTTGGTCAGCACGACGTCGCGGCCGGTGAGCGTCACAAGCTTAGAGTTCACGTCATATGTGGCGAATTCACCCATGGCGCTGCCGGAGGGCGAATCGAAGACGATTTTACCGCGCGCCTCCAGCCGTGACGGCTTGCCCTCGGCCGCAATGACTTTCACTTCGTCCGCCCGCATTTTCAGCGTGTCCTGCGTGATTACGACATTGCCGCTGTAGATGCCAATATTGGCGTCAATATCGGCGGATAGCGTGTCCGAGGTGACCGTGATCGGCTTTGAGGTATCCGTCTTGAACGGCGTAACAGGCGTCGCGGCGGTATCAGCCGCCTGGGCAAGCGCGGCCGCGGGCCAAAGCACGGCCAAGAAAACAACCGGCGCCTTCATTTTCCGCCCCTCACATTTTCATAGAATACGGATTTTACGTTGCCCCGAAAGTACAATGTCTTCTTTGCGCGGTGGAATTCAAAGCGGTCCGCCGTCAGCGTACCCAAAGGGCCCTGAACTTGCACCTGCCGATCGCCGCGCACGATACCCGTCTTGAGGTTGACCGAAGCGGTCGGCGTATGGGCCTCATAACCGCTATCGGAGAAGAGCGAGATGTTTCCCGCGAGGTCGAGCGTGCGCGCGTCCGGGTCCACGACGCCGGCATCGGACACGAGATTGATCCAAGTGCCGTCTTTCAGCGTGATGTCGGCCTCCACCTTTTTCAGCATCGCACGGTTGGAATCCGAAGCCTGGCGCGCGCTTTCAGCGGTGACGGTGAACGGCTGGCCCGATTGGTCGGTGCCGGTTAGCCTTGGCTTGGCCATGCCGAGATCGAATTCCAGCTTCGCCCCTTCGCCAATCTGCATGGCAAAACGCGAGACCTCGTTCGGACGCAGGGCGAAAACGAGGAGCACGGCGCCGATACCGGCCGCCGCAATGGGCAGTGCCCGCTTCATGATCCGAACGAAACGCGTGTAGCGCTGCGCCTTGTCGATGGATTCGCGCGGCGCCGATCCCCAGCGCGCCCGTCGCGACAGCGCTTCCAGCGCGGGCGACCCCGGTTCGCGTCCGGCCTCGTTCATGTGCTGAGCCACTAGCGCAACCCCGCGCGAAGGCAGTCGTGGATGTGTATGAGCCCTATCGGCCGGCGCGCGTCGCCATCCAGAACGAAAAGACACGTGATGCGCAGATCGTTCATCTTCTTGAGCGCTTCCGCGGCAAGCTCGTCCGCCGTGATCGTTTTCGGGTTCCGCGTCATGAAGTCGCCGGCCGTCTGTTCCAGCGGGTTCCCATGGATCTGCCGGCGCAAATCGCCGTCCGTGACGATACCCGCCAGCATGCCGTCTTTCTCCACGACGCCGACAACGCCGGCGAAGCCGTATTCGCCGAACGATGTCATCTTTATGAGGACATCCTTCATCGGCGCCTCGGGTGCGACGGTGGGATACTTCGTGTGCATCAGGTCGGATACGCGGATGAGCGCGCGGCCCAGCACGCCGCCGGGATGCCGGTCGCGGTATTGGTCGGCGGAAAATCCCTTGCGTTCCATCAGCGCAACAGCGAGCGCATCGCCCAGCGCGAGCATCAATGTCGTGGATGTTGTCGGCGCAAGACCCATAGGGCAGGCTTCCTGCGCGCGCGGCAGCACGAGCGCGATGTCGCAGGCCTTGAGCAAGGTCGACTCCGGCTGGCTTGCCATTCCAATCAAGGGAATTCCAAAACGCTTGGCATAGGTGATGAGGTTTGAAAGTTCCTCCGTTTCGCCCGAATAAGAGAGCAGCAGCAGCGCATCCTGCGGCGCGAGTGCGCCGAGATCACCATGGCTGGCTTCCGCCGGATGAACGAATTGTGCCGGCGTACCGGTAGAAGAAAACGTCGCGGCAATCTTGTGCCCCACATGGCCGCTTTTACCCATGCCGCTGACAACCACTCGGCCGCGCACGGAAGCGAGCACGCCGACCGCACGCGCAAACGCGCCGTCGAGATTTTCGGACAGCAACGCCAAGGCCTCGCCGGCAAAGCGCAGCACGCGGCGCGCAGCCCTAAGATCGGCCGCCTCGCGGGCGGCTTCGGATTGCACAATTGTGGGTTTACCTGCCGGCATTACCATTACTCGTGCCCGCAAATGTCTGGTGCGCCCCCGCGTTACGGTGCCGCCGAGGCGAAATGCGCCGATTTCCAGACGATTATGGGGGGCCGCGGACTCCCAATCAAGGCAGCGGCTCCGGCGTTCATTAATGGGCAAAGATGTCCTGATCCGCCCAACCCGCAAGGTCGAGGCTTGCACGCGCCGGCAGGAACGCGAAACACGCCTGGGCAAGCTGCATGCGCCCTTCGCGCATCAGCATGGCGTCAAGCGCCGTTTTGAGCCGGTGCAGATAGGCGACGTCGTTTGCGGCATAGGCGAGCTGTTGATCGGTCAATTTTTCCGCGCCCCAGTCCGAGCTTTGCTGCACCTTCGAAAGATCGACATCCAGCAATTCCTTCACCAGCTCCTTGAGGCCGTGCTTATCCGTGTAAGTGCGCGCAAGGCGCGAAGCCGTGCGCGTGCAATAAACGGGCATCGGCATCACCGAAAGATAACGGCGGAGGATGGCGAGATCGAAGCGCGCAAAGTGGAAAATCTTCAGCACCTTGCGATCACGCAGCAACTTTTTCAGGTTTGGCGCCTGATAGGCGCTGCGCGCAAACTGCACGACATGCACCTGGCCCTCGGCCCCGGCGAGCTGGACAAGGCACAACCGGTCGCGATTCGGGTTGAGCCCCAACGCCTCGGTATCCACGGCCACCGACGCGCCAAAGTTCACGCCTTCCGGGAGATCGCCCTGGTGAAGATTGATTTTCAAACGCTGCTATTCCGCGAAAGCCGCACCGTGGATATCGGCGAACCGCGCGAGATGCAAGGCCGGTCCGCCGCGCGGCGGCGGCGAGTCGCAGGAGAGCCGCTCAGCGCGCCGTGTAGCCGCCGTCGATAACGAGCTCCGCGCCGGTGACGAATTTCGACTCGTCGGAAGCGAGATAAACTACGCCCCAGGCGATGTCGTCGGGCTCGCCGATATGGCCCAGCGGATGCAACGCATCTGCCGCTTTGCGCCCAGCCTCGACTTCGCCCAACTTAGCCAGGTGATGCTCCACCATCGGCGTCCAGATGAAACCCGGATGGATGGAATTCACGCGAATCTTGTCGGCCGCATACAGCAACGCATCCGTCTTTGTCATCAGCCGTACGGCGCCTTTCGACGCGTGATAGGGCGGCACATCGGGCGCGCCTACAAGACCGTATATGGACGAGAGATTTATGATGCTGCCGCCACCGGCATGTTTCAGGTGCGGGATGGCATGCTTGGTGCAGAAGAACACGCCCTTCACATTCACGGCCTGAACGCGATCCCATTCGGGCTCGGTGAGTTCGTGGGTGGGCTTGGTCGAGCCGCTGATGCCGGCGTTGTTCACCAGCACGTCGAACTTTCCGAAATCCTTCACTATGGCGGCAATCGTGCTGGCCACATCGTTCTCGCTGCTGACGTCGCAATGCCAATAGCCCGCGCGGAAACCGCGGTCGCGCAGCTCGGAGGCGAAGGCCCGGCCGACGTCGTCTTGCACGTCGCAGACGGCGACGGCAGCACCCTCTTCCGCCATGCGTATTGCGCAGGCATGTCCGATGCCCACCGCGCCGCCAGTAATCATCGCGACTTTGCCTTTAAGGCGCATCATGACTTCTGTCCTCCCACAGGAACGCGCACTTTGCGCACAACCCTACCCACGGCGCGAACGGCGGACCTTGATCAGGATCAAGGCGCCCGGCCGCGCTTCAGGCGCGGTCGCGCAGCTCCGGATGGCCGGACTTCTTCGCGCAATGCGCGCAGCAGAAGATTTCGTCCTGCGCCTCGACGCCGTGGCCCACAATGCGGCAGCCGCAATGGGGGCAGACCGGGGCCAGCGCCTGAATGGCACATTCGAAGCTGTCGAACGTCAGCGTTTTGCCGGCGCGCGTAACCTGGATTGTCTTGTCGTAATCGTTTCCGCAAACATCGCAGATCACGGAACCCTCCTGTCAGCCGTGTTTCGTTTCATCAGCAATAATAAACGTCTATGGGCCCTCGCCCTATCCGAAAGCGCCCGTTCGAATTAGCGATGGAACTCCTCTGTGCGGCTGCAGCCAGAGCGCGAGTTCAAGCGTTATTTTGTATTGCCAAGCAGAATGACGACAGACGGAGGACGCAATGAACCTGCTGCGACCCTTGACCCTGGGATTGATCCTGACGGCCGTTCCGGCTCTCGCCGCCGACAACAATTCGCAGGACAAGCAAGGCATGAACACGCAAGACATGATGGGCGTGCACGAAATGGCGGGAACCGTGACGGCCATTGACCCCAAAACCGGCAAGCTGGATCTCGATGCCGGAGGCCAAAAACTCCAGCTTCACTTTCCGCCAAACTCCCTGGCCGAAGTGAAGAAAGGCGACCGGATTACGGTGCACCTCGGTTTCGAGAAGCCGTAGGCGCGGCCCGAGGCGCGGCGCTTCGCCTGCAAGGTCGGCGCACCGAGCCGAAGCTGCGCGGTCTGGTGCCAGAAGAACTACATCAATTTCTTCTAACGTATTAGTGCGCATCTACGATTCCAGGTGCGGAGTGTTCATACCAACGCCCGTACCAACAATTTTCTTAACGATTTTGCCCTATTCACCGCCGTCCAGTTTGCCGGAAATGGATTTTGTGCATTGGAGACGAATCAGCAGGCAAGAGCAAACCGAGTGCTTGACTTAGAATGGCGCGCTGGAGTCGGGGAGCGCAGCGGACTTTTCGGAGCGCCGCCCCAAAGTGTTCCGTGCGGGTGTGGTGCTGTTTTCGTTAGGGCTATTCGGGGCGTTCGAAAATCCATTTCTGAAGCGACGACGCCTGCTGCGGAGGGCCGATTTAGGACCGCCAAGCATGAATCCAACTTTGCACGAGCGCTATTGTCGATCACAAATAACTGTGTTCGCGCGACGCGACGCGATATGCACAGTACCGTCGGCGCGCATGGCCTTTAGCGCCTGGCTGATCGTTCCGGGCGAGGTATCGAGGCGCGCCGCAAGCCAATTCGTCAAACGCCGGCGGCCGCCGGACCCGAACAGGGCGAATCGCGCAGGGCGGCCAGAATGGCGAGCCGCCCAAGTGTGCCGTCCTTGAGCGGCAGCTGCCGTTGGACTTCGATCAGGTGAGGCACAATCGACATTTCTGTTTGCGCCTCAGCAAAAACGGCGTGCGGAATTTCATCCGTTCCGCACGACCACAGAAGCCCGAGTGCGCCCGATCACGAACGCCTGACGGAACGTGCCGCGGATAACGATAACACTTCCGATTTCTGGGATGCCGGTACGAGTTACGACGATGATGTCGCTGGTGTCGTCTGCAAGTTTGAATGCTCGCACATCGAAAAATCCGACTGCGCTCCTGACAGTTCCGCGCACTAGGACCGCCTCGCGGTCAAAATTCGACGGATTGCCGGTAAGGGTGGCTATGGCGACCGTTTGGGGTTGCAACGACGTTTCAGGGGCCGTCCGAAGAAGGAGCGCAAGCCCGATCACGCCAACCAAAAGCAGCGGAACCAGTCTCAGCATGACATCGCCTCCCACGTCGTTCTCTTTCTCGCCGCTGCTCCGCTGCAGCTCGTGGAAAATGACGCGCTCGGAGAACCCAGGCGCCACGCGAAAGCCGATGCGTTTGGAAAGCGCGTCAACGGCCGCGGCGACGCGCCGCTTATTACGCGCTTCCACCGCGAAAACGCGGTTGCGCATCACCACCCAGTCGAGCGGCGGTTGGCGCGACATCAGGCGGCGCTTGCGGCAATCCCAGACGAATTCGCCGTAGAGGCTGGGCCCGGTCACCTCCAGATTTTCTGGTTGCAAATGCGCGAGCAAATCGAAGTCGAGAAAACTGTCGTTCATCGGCGTGACCAGCGTGTCGGCCGCCGCATGGCCCAGGCGCGAGAGCGGCGTATCGCTGCCCGGGGTGTCGATGACGATGAACTGCGCATCGGTGCGCGCTTGGGCCAGCGCCTCACCGAATTGCACCATCTCATCCTGCTCGCGCGCGGCCTTCACCACTTTCAGCTGCGGCATGGGCAGAGCGTGCTTCGTGCGTTCCATGAAAGCCGCGCGATTTTCGAAATAGCGCACCATAGTCTGCTGGCGGCTGTCGAGGTCGAGAGCCGCCACCTTGCGACCAAGCTTGAGCAGCGCAACCGCCACATGCATGGCGATCATCGTCTTGACCGTGCCGCCCTTCTCGTTGCCGAACACGATCACGTAGGCCCCGCACACAGCCTTGGCGGGCGGCGCTTTCGGCGCGGGTGCAATGACAGAACGGGGCATGAACCACTTTCCAGCTCGAATCGAGCCGCCTCAATTTGAAACATACCGTCCCGTGCATTGATTCGGGATCGATCCAACTTTTGCGCACTTCTTTGGCTCGACAGGGGGCCTTAGCCTTCAACAGGCTCAGGGTAAGGCCCCCTTCCTAAGCCCTCATACTGAGCTTATCGCAGCACGAGGGCGAAACTGTAGCAGTGCCCACGTTTTGCCCATGCCATTCTTCTCTTGCTAAGGATGGAGGAAGGCGGATTCGAGACGCTCCGCAATGACGATTCTCGTCACCGGTGGGGCCGGCTATATCGGCAGCCACATCGCGCACGCGCTCAGCGATCGGTGCGAAGATATTGTCGTCCTCGACAATCTCTCGGCTGGCTTGCGCGCGCTGATTCCGGCAGGAGCGCAATTCGTCGCGGGTGATGTGGGCGATGGCGCTCTTCTCGCGGCGCTCTTCACAAAATACCGGTTCGACGCGATCCTGCATTTCGCGGGATCGATAGTTGTCCCCGAATCGGTTGCCGATCCGCTGTCCTATTGCCGGAATAATACGTCCTCTGCGCGCACGTTGATTGAGGCGGCCGTAAAGGCGAATGTGAAATGCTTTGTTTTTTCCTCCACCGCCGCGGTATACGGCGATCCCTCGCGCGTTCCCGCGCAGGAAGACGATGCCACGGTACCCATAAGCCCCTATGGCCGCTCAAAGCTGATGGTGGAATGGATGCTCGCCGATGCGGCCAAGGCCCATGGTTTGCGTTATGTGGCGCTGTGCTATTTCAACGTGGCGGGGGCTGATGCCCAAGGCCGCACGGGCCAGTCGGGTCCCAACCAGACGCATTCGATCAAGCGCGCATGCTTGGTGGCGGTTGGGCGCATTTCCTTCCTCGAAATTTTCGGCATGGATTATCCGACGGCGGATGGCACCTGTGTCCGTGATTACGTTCACGTCGGCGACCTTGTCACAGCGCACCTGCTTGCTCTGGATTATCTGCGCAAGGGGGGATCCTCCGGCGTTTTCAATTGCGGATACGGGCATGGATTCTCGGTTCGCGAAGTTATCGCCTCCGTAGAACGGGCTATCCACTATCAGTTGCCCGTGCGCGAGGCGCCGCGGCGTCCCGGCGATCCGGCCATCCTTCTCTCCGATCCCACGCGCATCAAATCCGTCATGGGCTTTCGCCCGCAACTCGATGATCTCGATGGAATCGTCCGCTCGACGCTTGCCTGGGAAGAGCGGCATGCGAAAGATGTCGTGTCATGAGAGCCATAGGCCTGATCTGTGCACGCGGCGGCTCCAAAGGCGTGCCGGGAAAAAACATCCGTCCGCTCGCAGGCAAGCCCCTGATCGCCTGGGCCATCGAACAGGCGCGCGCGGTGCCTCGCCTTGAGCGCGTGCTCGTGTCCACGGATTCCGAAGAGATCGCCGCCATAGCGCGGCAATGGGGTGCCGAAACGCCTTTTCTGCGTCCGGCCGAACTGGCGCAGGACGACAGCCCCGAATGGCTCGTCTGGCAGCACGCGCTTTTCTTCCTTAAGAGCGAAGGGGGGCGCCTTCCCGATGCGCTTGTGGTCGTGCCGGCGACCTCGCCCTTGCGCGCGCCAGAAGATGTCGAGCGCTGCCTCGACGAATTCGCGCGGCGCCAAGCGGATATCGTCATCACGGTCTGCCCGGCGCACAACAATCCTTGGTTCAACATGGTTAAGGAGACTGCGTCCGGCCATGTCGAGTTGGTCATTCCCCCCGAGGGAGAAATCGTCCGCCGGCAAGATGCGCCGCAGGTCTTCAACATCACAACGGTCGCTTATGTTGCCGACCCGAAATTCGTGTTTGCACACGGTGGGATTTTCGAAGGGCGGGTGCGCGCCGTGCACATTCCTCCGGAACGCGCGCTCGATATCGACACGATGATGGATTTTCGCTTCGCCGAGCTGCTCATGGCGCAGTCCGGGCAGTCATAAGTTCAGCGGACCGTCAGACAGCGCTTGTACCATTCCGGCCAAATACGACTTGCCCATACCATTCGACCGTCCGGCGCAGCCCGTCATCGAGAGAGATTCGGCTGTGGAGTCCGGTGATTGCGTCGGCGGCGGACGTGTCGGGACAGCGGCGCGCGGGCGACCCAGGCGTCGCCGGTTGGGGGTGGATGACGAGTTTCTTTCCCATGATAACGAAAAGTCTTTGGGCCAGTTGACCGATGCTCACTTCCGGGCTGGAGGCGCCAACATTGAAAGTGCGACTTACCGCCTGGGAAGCGTCGGCCAGTCGCTGGATCTGTGCCACCGCGTCGTCGACGTAACAGAATGTCCGCGTATGATCGACCGAATAGACGTCGATTTGCTCGCCGTCGCGCTTGCCGAGCGCGCGCTGCATCAGTTCGGGGATGACATGCGACAAGCCCATGCGCGGGCCATAAACATTGTGTGGGCGCACCACAGTAAAAGGGACTCCGCTGGCGGCGCACATCGCCTCGCCATAAAGTTTGGACAACAAATAGGACGTACGCGGTTGATCAGGCGCAGGAAGCATGATGGGAGCCGTCTCCGGCGTCGGAATCGACATCGCGGGATGCAGGAGCGATCCCGCATAGACTTCGCTCGTCGAAGCGAATAACAGCCGCTCCAATGCCCGCTGGCTTCGCGCCAATGAGATGACAGAGTCGAGCATGCACACATTGTCCACAAGCACGGCATAGGGCCGGCTCGTGACATGTTTGACGCCGATGATCGCCGCTAGATGGTAGATAGAGGCGAAATTCTGGCCCAATCCACCTGCCCAATCAGGGCCCAATAAATCCCGGCTCAAGACTTCGACTCCGGCGGCTTCCAACTCGTCAAGAGCTGAATCCTTCACTCCCCTCTGGAAATTGTCTACCAGTGTAACTTTGGCGCCCGAGGCATGAAGGTGTTTCGCAAGATGGGCGCCGATGAATCCGGCACCTCCCGTAATGAGCGCACGACTCGTCACGTGTCACCCCGCCCTACGCTGGCATGCGGACAGCCCAGTTCCGCGAGCGCGCGGCATTGCTCTGGCGTCAGTACGGCGTTGGCGTCGATGACGGCCGGCCGGGCCCCGTTGAGCCATCGTTTCATACTGAGCGTGCGATACTGCGGATGTCGCACCGCGAATATGACCGCGTCGAAGTGGTTTGGATCGGGAATGCGTTCCGCCAAATCGAGATTCGCTTCCTGCCAGTGACGCACCAAGGGATCGTGGCAGGTCACCAAAGCGCCGCGCGACAGGCACTGTTCATAAAAAAATAGCGAGGGGGAATGGCGCGTATCCTCCACATCTTCGCGATAGGTGACGCCAAGCAGCAGCAATCTGCGTTTGGCGATGGAGCCGCCGAGCTTTTGCTCCGTCATGCGCAAGGCGGTCATCGGCATGATGGCATTAGCGGCCACTGCCGCCCGGCAGAAAGGAAAATCGAGGCCATCAAGGCTCAGCAGCTGCCTTGCACCTGCCATGGCGAAAAGCGGATCCTTGGTCAAACAATAGCCGCCGACCCCGAAACCTGGCTGACGCAGGTTCGAATGGGTGGGGCGCACCCTGATGGCGTTGATGACTTCGAAAAGATCGACGCCGGCCGCTTCGGCAAAACGCCCCCATTCCTCGATGAACGCGATATTTGCCGCACGGTAGCTGTTTTCCAGAACTTTTGCGGTCTCTGCAGCCGTCGTGGAGGCAAGCCGCGTCAGGGGAAATCTGTCGACAGCGATGATCTTGCCGAGAAAATCGGCGCAGGCTTCGGCCGCTTCGGGCGTGTGTCCCGCGTATACCCGCCAAAATTGCCGGATCGAATTCAGATAGTCCCGTCCCGGCATAACGCGCTCGTAGGAATAGGCGAGCAAAAAGGCGTTAGCGTCGAAGCCGCGCTGGCGCAAAGCCGCAGCTAGCTCGGGCGCGATGAGCCGGGCCGACGTCCCCGGGGGAACGGTCGTCTCAGTCAGGACGAGTGCGCTTGGCCGCATGTGCTGCCCAATCGTGCGGATGGAGTTGCGAAAGGGCGTGAAATCGACTTCCGGTTCACCGGGGCGCACAAGATCGAGCGGAACATCGACAACAATAACGTCGCAATCGGCAATGACGGCGGCATCGGAGGTAGCGCGGAGATTGCCTGCTTCCTGCGCTCGCCTCATGGCCGCGGGCAGTGAGGCGTCGGTGGCGCCAAAAGGAAAACGCCCGGCGTTGACCGCGTCGATCCTCTGGCGGCCAAGCTCCGTTGGCAGGTCGAGACCTATCACCTGGAAATAAGGAGCGCCTCTTTTGTCGCGCGCATCGGCGACCGCCGCCGCCATGGCCACGCCAACGAAACCAAGCCCCTGAACGCATACGGTCCGCATGGTTGCCGTTTTCGTCACAACGCCCCCATCACAATTTTAATTACCTTCTGTTGTTCGGCTTCCGTCAGCTGAGTCGAGGAGGGGAGTGTCAAGATTTTCGCCCACACGGCATCCGTGACGGGCGTCGGGCGCTTGAGCGCGTTCCGGTAAGGCAATTGCAGATGCATGGGCTTCCAGAATTTGCGCGCCATGACATCGTGCTCGCGCAGACGGCGGATGATCTTGTCGGTGAGATCTTCGGCGATGACAATACCGGAAAACCAGCACGCGCTCTCGGCCCAAGTCACTTCAGGAAAGGGAAGGATTTCTTCTCGCCCCGAGAACGCCGCATTGTAAACCGCCCTTATGCGCCGCTTGGCAGCAAGGAGTTCTCCGAGACGCTCCATCTGGGCACAGCCGATCGCCGCCTCGACATTGGTCATCCGGTAATTGAATCCGATTTCGTCGTGATCGTAGTCCGGGCCCAAGCGAGCCGTCGTCGTCAAGTGCTTCAGACGGGCCATGAAGGCCGCGTCTTTGCCGACAATCATGCCACCGCCACCGCTGGTGACAGTCTTGTTGCCATTAAAGGAGTAGACAGTGGCGTCCGCCAATCCGCCGATGGGGCTGCCCTTGTAGCGTGCCCCCAGAGCCGCCGCGGCATCGCCAACTATGGGCAGGCCGCACGTTTTTGCGATCGGCGCGATCCTGTCCATGTCTGCGGGGAGACCCAACGTGTAAACCGGCATGATCGCAGCAACCCTCTCCCGCGTCTGGCGATGGCGGAGGATGCCTACCGTATCGCGAACACAATCCTCTTCCAGGGCGCATGCGAGCTGATCGGCGTCGAGCGTCCAGCTTTCTTCCGCAATGTCGAAAAGCCAGGGGCGGGCTCCCGCGTGAGAAATGGCGTTCGCGCTGGCGACAAATGTGAAACTCGGCAGGATTACGAGATCGCCGCGACCGACGCCCAAGCCGTGCAGCGCCGCGTGTAGCCCCATTGTGCCGGCCGCGACCGCTACGGCATGCCTGACGCCGGAAACTTCCGCTACTGTGCGCTCGAATTGGTCAACGAATGGCCCAAGCGTGGAAACCCAATTGTCGTGCAAAGCCTGGGCGACCAATTCCCGCTCACGCACGCCGATATTTGGTACGGCCAGGGGAATCATGTGTGTCCGGTCATTGACTGGCGTCCGGCCGAACCGAGTTCTGGGACATGTATTCGATTTCGGCCGAGGCACGCTTCAGGTCGTCGGGCTGACCGACGTCCAGCCAATATTCGCGAATGGGAAAGGCGACAACGCGGCGCCGATGATCCACGAGCAACTGAATGAAGTCCGGCATGTCAAGGGGCTCGCCGGCGTGCACATAGGCAAGCACCTCAGGCGCCAGCAGGTAAACGCCCCCGCTCACATATTTGCGGATGACCGGCTTCTCTTCGATCTTGACGATACGCTCATTCTCCATCTGCAAGACGCCGTAGGGCACCTGGTATTCGTGAGCGAAGGCCCCCACCGTCAGCATGGCGGCGCTCTCCGCATGAAAATCCGCCATCTGGGCGAGATTGACGGTCGTCAGCACGTCGCCATTGGCGACGATGAAGGGGACCTCGGGCGGTTCGGCCAGCAGTCCCAGCGCACCGGCCGTGCCGAGGCGGCCGATCTCGTCGATGTAACGGATTTCCACGCCCCATGCCCGGCCATCGCCAAAGTGCTGTTTGATCATCTGCCCTTTGTAATTGACCGATATATGGAACCGTTTCACGCCCTGCTCTTTGAAATGGCAGAGCACATGTTCAAGAATTGGCTTCCCGCCGACAGGGAGGAGAGGTTTCGGAGCGGCTTGGGTCAGAGGCCGCAGTCGCATCCCGAGACCACCCGCCATGAGCAGGGCGAATTCAGGCGCGACACCGGCGACCTGTTCCTGACCGAGAAGATTCAGCCCCGCGAGGCGGCCCAGCCCGTCAACCACCGGTAAATGACGCAGGCCGAGTAGCCGTGCCTGCTCGGTTCTGCGGCCCGGCGCTTCGCCCTCTCTGAGCACGATAGGCCGCGCGTTCATGACGTCACTGACGGACGCACCCAATGTCACGCCCCTGAGCAGGGCGCGCCTGACATCGCCGTCGGTCAGTATGCCTTTGAGCGTGCCCTGTGCATCAATGACGAGGGCGATCTGCAGCCCCCCTTTGTCGATAATGTGCAGCGCATGAGAAAGCGTCGTGTCTTCCGGAACCGTGACTGTGGCGATATCGATCATCACGTCTGCTTCTCCCTGCGGCGCAGATTCCCAGTGGCCATCGACCCAGGCACAAGAGCATGAGTCGCGATAGTCGGCGCAAGGCCTAAACTTGTTGCCACGACAAGTGGAAAGATTTAGCTAATAGCCGAAGTCCTGGTGTGACCGAATCGGTTCGTTTTCGTGGACACTTTTACTATCTTTGGTCGAATTGTCAGTGACGGCACACCCTGCCTGATCATTGCGGAGGCGGGCGTCAATCACAATGGCGACGCCGGCCTGGCACACAAGCTCATCGATGCAGCGGCGGTGGTGGGCGCGGACGCCGTAAAGTTTCAGACATTCAGGACAGAGGCGGTCGTTGCCCCAGGAGCGCCGAAAGCCGCTTATCAGCGCGCAAGCGCCAGTGAAAAAGGCGATCAGTCCGGCTTGCTTCGCGGTCTTGAGCTATCGTTCGATGAGTTCCGCAAGCTTTCGAGGTACGCCCAAGAAAAGGGGCTAATTTTTCTTTCCACGGCATTCGATTTCGAGAGCCTCGAGTTCGTCGTGCGGGAACTCAGCGTTCCGGCGATCAAGATACCGTCCGGAGAAGTGACGAACGTCCCTTACCTGCGCAGGGCCGCCTCCTATCGGCGGCCAGTCATACTATCGACTGGCATGGCAACGCTTGAGGAGGTCGGATCGGCGCTGGAGGCGTTGGTAGCCGGCGGGACAGACGAAATCGCGGTCCTGCATTGCGTCTCGGCCTATCCCACACCGGATGACGCATGCAATCTTGCCGCCATGTCCACCTTGGCGGCGGCATTTGGGCGCCCGGTCGGATTCTCCGACCACTCACGGGGCATTGACATCGCGTTGGCGGCGCGCGCGCTTGGCGCCGCCATCATCGAAAAGCATCTCACGCTCGACAAAGCGCTCCCGGGTCCGGATCATGTCGCCTCCCTGGAGCCCGCAGAGTTTGGCCGCATGGTGGAGGGTATCCGCCGCATCGAGCAGGCATTGGGCGATGGCCGCAAGCGGCCGCAAGCCTGCGAGGAGGATGTCAGTCTTGTGGCGCGCCGTTCGCTGTTTTTGGCAAGGGATTGCGCCGCCGGAGAGGTGCTCACCGAGGCACATCTCATCGCCTTGCGTCCTGCCATTGGGATGTCGCCGGCATCGATAGATGCCGTGACGGGCCGGCGCGCACGCCACACTCTTCAACGAGGCAGTTTGCTGCAATGGAGCGATCTTGAATGATGCGGGTGGCCCTGGTCAGCGTCGCCCGCTCCGATTACGGCATCTACCGGCCCTTGCTGCGCGCCCTTCGGCGCGCGCCCCAATTCGACATGCAGCTTATCGTAGCAGGCGATCACTGCGCGGACGCCTTCGGACGCACCATTACGGAAATCGAGCGCGATCCATGGCCAATCGCGGCCTCGGTCGACATGACGCCGGCCGGCGACGGACCGCCGGCAATGGCGGCAGGCATGGGACGCGGCTGCATCGGTCTTGCGCAGGCCTATGAACGGCTGAAGCCCGATCTTCTTTTCGTGCTGGGCGACCGTTTCGAGATGCTGGCAGCAGCGGCCGCCGCCACGCCCTTTCCCATCCCGATTGCGCACCTGCATGGGGGAAGCCTGACGGAAGGCGCTCGCGATGACGCGATCCGTCACGCGATCACCAAACTGTCCCACCTGCATTTTGCGGACCATGAGTCCTGTCGCCGCCGAATCCTGCAGATGGGCGAGGAGCCAGAACGCGTCTATACGGTGGGGGCGCTCGCGCTCGACGGAATCCACGTAACGCCCCTCATTCCTGCGGCGAAACTTATGGATGAATTGAACCTGGCGAGCGGAGAGCAGAAACCGCTTCTCGTTACCTTCCACCCGGTGACACAGGAACCGGGCCGTGCATCGGAATACATGAACAATCTGTTTGCAGCGCTCGATGCAGTCGCTCTCCCCGTTGTCTTCACCTATCCCAACGCCGATCCCGAAGGTCAAGAGATCATTGCGCTGGTCAAGTCCTATACGGCACGCCGGAAGGATGCCGTCGCCATAGCCAATCTTGGCGCCCACAAATTCCATTCGCTCTGTGCCTGCGCGGCGGCAATGGTGGGCAACTCATCGAGCGGGATCATCGAGGCGATGAGTTTTCATCTGCCCGTAGTGGATATTGGAACGCGCCAGAAGAACCGCTTTGCGCCCAATAATGTCATCCATTGCGGTTATGACGCGCAGGAGATCGAACGCGCGCTTCGCCGCGCCTGTTCCCAGGAATTCCGCCAATCCCTCGCCGGACTCGAAAATCCTTACGGCGATGGCCGCGCGGCAGATCGCATTCTGAACGTACTCAAGAATCCTCCTGATGGTGGATTCGGTACGCTCAAGCGGTTTCGGGATCTCATGTCATGACCAAGCCGCTGGTTGCTATCGGAGCGGGCGGGCACGCCAGAGTGGTCTGGGATGCTGCGCGGCTAGCCGGGTTGCCCTTGGCCGGAACCGTGGCGCCGGAAGCGCATTCTTCGCTGCCCTATCTCGGTAATGACAATTTGCTTGCGGACTATGATTTCATCCGCCGTCACAGTTTTATTCTTGGTCTCGGCGATATCAGCAAACGACAGCAGCTGGCGGACAAACTCGACGCCCGAGCCAATTGGACTAACGTCATCCATCCTTCAGCTGTTCTCGCAGAGGAGGTTCGCCTGGGCGAAGGATCGTTTGTCGCCGCCGGCGCCGTCATCAATCCCGGCGCTGTTCTGGGCCGCCACGTCGTTGTCAATACGCGAGCCAGCATTGACCATGATTGCGTAATCGGGGATCACTGTTTCATTGGTCCGGGAGCCACGCTGGCCGGCGGCGCGACGTGCGGCGCCGGCTCGCTGATTGGCGTTGGCGCCTGCCTGGTTCCGCGCGTCAAAATTGGGGCGCGGACGATTGTCGGTGCGGGAGCCGTCGTCATTCACGACCTCGACGACAACATCACGGCTGTCGGTTGCCCCGCCCGTCCTGTCGCGCCGAACACGGCGTCCCAACCGCGCTCGTAAGCTTCGAAATCGTGGGCAATTGCGAAGTCATGGGCGATCCGCTGGGCCGTGCGAACCATTTCCAGCCGATCGTCGATCTGGGCAATGCAGTCTGCCATTGCATCGGTTGATGCGAACGACAGCGGGTAGCCGTCAACGATTCCGCTAAAGGCGACGGGCGTCCCCATCACCGGCGCTCCGTAGCCGAAAGCCTCGATGACCTTGGTCTTGACGCCACCTTTGGTGAAGGACGGAACGGTCAAGATGGCATGAGGGGTGTAAGCGACCGAGAGATCGTCCGCGAAGCCGGCGAACCGCACATGCCGTGGCGACTCCCAGTTTCTCGTCATCTGGCCGTAAATGGTCAGCTGGCGGCTCAGCGCATGACGCCGCCACATGTTGAGCAGGCAGGCGATGGCCGCCACGTTCTGTTGCAGCCGGTCCGTTCCCACGAAGACGAATTCGAATGGCGGCAGGGCCGGCGCAGGCGGCGCGCGGACAACCGGGGGTGGAGGGATCAAGACATGCACAGCTGTCTGCGTGCGCGCGGCAAGAGTGTTCGCCTCGGACGAAGACACGAGGACGACGGCATCTGCAAGATCAGCGGCTTCCTTCTCCGCTGCCCACAGGTTCTTGGCCTCGCGCCAATAAATCAGGCGCGACGGCGCATGCCGTGAAAGCCATTCCGCAACGCGCGGCGTCAGGTGGCTGGCGAGGTATCCCAGATTGAGCGCCTCATTTCCTTCCGCGAAATTCCGGTAGCGAAGGGAAAAGAGATCATCTGCGTCAAGAACAATTCGCATCTTTGGATGGCGGGCGCGAATGGCCCGCATGAGCGGTAGCAACCGCACTGTGTCGATGTAGACAACATCCGCTTGGAACGCGCCGATCCCGTCGAGAATTCGCTGGATTTCCTGCACATCGTCATGAAGCAGGACTTGCAGGGCTGCGCGTGGCGCCGCGAGCCACGCGCGCGCGAGAGGGAGGATGGC
>JBQTHM010000022.1:0-116587 GCA_052389895.1 Alphaproteobacteria bacterium
GACCACTCGCCGACATGCGAGCACGAAATCCGCTGCTTTTCGGGCTCATGTCGATCCAGGCAGCGAGTTGATGGATTGTACACGGGCCTGCGCCGACGTGATTATGAATAGCTAGTGCGACTTCGACGGCCTCGCCCAAGTCCATATAGGGAAATGCAATCGAGGAGCGTTGCCGTTTCCCCGGCTTGGATTTTTTCTGGTCGAGCTTTTCTACCGTTCCCGATGCGTTCTCAGCGGCCATATCCGCACTCCGTTCCCGATTATGGGTTCCCTTGGAGGCTATATAGGACAGGCCGGAGGATAGAGCAAGAACTTTTTGGATACTATCCGGATTCTGTTTGCGCTATCCTCACAACCGGGTTAGTATCCTCTCAGAAGCTCATTTCGAGGCGAAAATGCTTAGGAGGGTGGGAGCCTGCACTGGCGCTGGCCGAGCCGTGTCGGGCGAGGATTTGGGCCGCTTCCCCGCGCCCCGGAAGGACAGTGGAAGCAGCCCGCAATCGGCTTCAATGGTGCCCCTTAGTCTAACGATAGGACGCTCGCTCTTACAGGCGGAGAGGTCCGGGTCCGAATCCCGGCGGGGCAATGCCGAGAATCAGTGGGGTGGTCGCTGCGCTAACAGCGCCACCCCGGATCATCAACCTAGGGACTAGGCCCTAAGCGAATGACCGCAAAGCTCAATATAGCGCGTCGGGCCGGTCCCTTCAAATCGAGGGGCTTCGGCCATGAACGTGCTTCCGCTTTCTAAGCAGATAGAAATTGTCAGCGCCTTAACGGAAGGATGCAGCATCCGGGCCGTGGAGCGCCTTACTGGCGTTCACCGCGACACGATCATGCGCCTTGCCGTCCGCGTCGGGCAGGGATGCTTAAAGGTCCACAGCGCCCTTATGCGCGACCTACAAGTGAACCGCATCGAGCTAGACGAAATCTGGTCCTACGTCGGCAAGAAACAAAAACTTGTGACGCCCGAAGATGGAGACCGCGTGGGTGATCAATACACGTTCATTGCGATGGCCGACACGGCCAAGGCGATTATCACCTTCCGCACCGGCAAGCGCACCCGCGAAAACACGGAAGCCTTTATAAACACGCTTCGCAAGCGCGTTGTCGGCTCGCCAGAAATATCGGCTGACGGCTTCCCCGCCTATCCGTGGGCCGTGTCACTCGCTTTTGGCGAGCAATGCAAATTCGGCGTGATCGACAAGCACTATTCGGTAATGGGAACGCCAGAAGCCTCGCGCCGCTACAGCCCCGGCGTAGTAGTAGGCGTAAGCAAAAATGCTGTATTCGGGAAGCCCTCGCATATCAGCACATCCTATGTGGAGCGCCAGAACCTGACGCTGCGGATGCAGCAGCGGCGGTTCACCCGCCTCACCAATGGTTTCAGCAAGACCTATCTCAATCACTGTGCCGCCGTGGCGCTATATGTCATGCACTACAATTTCTGCCGGGTGCACGAAGCCCTGCGCGTGACGCCAGCAATGCAGATAGGCGTGGCCGATCATGTGTGGACTATTGGTGAGCTTGTGGAAGCGGCGCTGAATCAGTCGCCCAAGCCACGTCACCCACAGTTTCGCGTGATTGATGGGGGAAAGTTGTGAACAACCCATGGACTCCCTGTTTTCCGAGAGTCAGGCTTATGCTCGTGACATGATTCGGGCGGGGTGGTTGAGACCCCGCCCGTTTCAAATCCCGCCGAAATTGGTTGTTGCCTGCGGGACTGACTCACAGACGGGGCATGATCTCCCCATCGAGTCTCTAGGTCAAGGCGACGCCGATCAAAATTGCGCATCCTTGCGCAATAGCAGAGGAGCGTTTGTCATGGGATTTGTAAGGTTCGGGTTTTGGGAAGCCAGTGAAATCCTTGTTGCCGCTGTGTGGCAAAAGGGAATTGTAGTGCCGGAATACGATCCAGCGATGATCCGCAAGGACATCTGTGGAAGCTGGATGAAATTCAGTGAGTATGGTCAGGAAACCACGTTGGGCTGGGAAATTGACCATATCAAACCAGTTGCCAAAAGCGGATCGGATGACCTTTCAAATCTTCAACCGCTATGGTGGCAAAATAACCGCCGCAAAGGCGATGCTTATCCTTGGTTCGGTTGATCTGTGATTGGTGCAACGGAGACACGCAGATATTCGATACCAGCGTGCTCTCCTTTGCCCCAGATCGCCTCGACATTAAGACCCTGCGCGAGAAGCCAGCGATAAAGACGCTCATTCCGCGACCACCTATCCATGTGGTCCAACGTGGTTTCCGGGTCGGTCTGATTCCTCTTCATTGTCCTAGTTTCCTTTCTTGGGTGTCCTAATTCGGACAGGACCTGCCCCTTGTAGCGCGGCGCTGCTCACACCAAATCCCCTAAATCCAGCGCAGTGCGCCTGAAACGAAAGGGCGGGGCCGGCAAGCCGGCTCCGCCCTTTGCTTTCGCGCGCCCGCGCCAATTGCCCAATGGAAAAGCCATGACGTACTAGCCGGCCTGCCGCCATTTTTGAAAAAGCCATTTCCGATCGGCGCGCGGAGTCTGCCCTGCGTTTGGATTCGCGCAAAAATTCCGGCACGGCGTGTGAGTTTGTGCCGCGCAGGCGATGTGCCCGCTTAGGCGATGGCGCGATGCAGCGTGGCGTCCTGGCCAGATGGGAAAATGACGAACACGCGCGCGCCCTTGCCCTCTTCCGATTCCACCCAGGCGCGGCCGCCATGCAGCTCGGCCAGCCCGCGCACGAGCGCAAGGCCCAGCCCGGTGCCGCCGACCTGGCGGTCGAAGCGGTTGTCGATCTGCGAAAACGGCAGAAAAATCCTGTCCAGCTTGTCCTTGGGGATGCCGGAGCCCGTGTCCTCGACCATCAGCTCGTAATCGCCGTTGGCCAGCCTGCTCACACGAACCAGGATGCGCCCGCCTTCCGGCGTGAACTTCACCGAGTTCGAAACCAGATTGATGGCGATCTGCTTGAACGCGCGCTCGTCGGCGTAGACCGCGTCCGCGTCCTGGTCTACTTCGATGGAGAGCGTCTGATTGCGCTCGCGCGCCTTCACGGCGACCAGCTTGAGCGCGTCTTCCAGCGTGGCCGCGGATTCGATCATGTGCGGCTCGATTTCCATGCGGCCCGCCTCGATCTTGGCCACGTCGAGCAGATCGTTGATCAGGCTGAGCAGGTGCGTGCCGGAGTTGTGGATGTCGTTTGCATATTCCTTATAGCGCGTGACTCCTACGGGCCCCAGGCACTCGCGCGCGATAATTTCGGAAAAGCCCAGAATGGCGTTGAGCGGCGTGCGCAGCTCGTGGCTCATATTGGCAAGGAACGCCGTCTTCGACGCGTTGGCGGTTTCTGCTTCGAAGCGCTTTTTCAAGGCCTCGTCGCGCGCCTCTTCCAGATCGCGCGCCATGTCCTCGTTGATGAAGCGCAGATGCGCGTCGCTGGCCATGCGTTCGGAAGCCCTGCGCGCCTCGCGCACAAGCTGAAGCGTGTAGGCGAGAACAAGTCCGCCCAGCAGAACTGTGCCCAAGCTCATTTCGGCGGCAAAACGGGCAAGCACGATCACCAGAAGCGGCGCCACGCTGGTGAAGAACAGATGGAACTGGCCGCCGCGCGTGACCAGGAAGCGCGTCACGACCGCGAGGCTGGCAAGGCAGAGAAAAACATTGTTGACCAGACTGCCGGACTGCCACAGAAGCCAGATATTCGCGCCCCACGCCGAGCTGATGAAAAACTGCAATATGAGAAAGTGGCGCGACCAGCGGAAGGTGCTTTCTAGCGCGGCTGGTTTGCGTTCCCAGTTGTAGAACCGCTGCAGCACCAGAAAGCGCGCCAGCGACGTAAGCGCCACAAGGGCCACAACGGCAAAACCGTACGCGACGGGCGCGTTGCCGAAGAGTCCCACCGGTGCGCTGCACAGCATGGCGGCCACGGCCGCCCAGACAGGGGCGTCATAGATGCCGCTGCGCATCGCCTCGGCCGAGCGCGTGAGCCCGACCTTCAACAGGCGCGGATCGGCATCCACGTTTTCCCGCAGCCACCGCTCGTAGGTGGACGCGAACGGCACAACTATCCCCTCCGGCATCCCTGTCGGCCCTGATACGACTGGCTGGGACCAAGGCTACGCAGCCAAGGTTAAGATTTGTTGAGAATGGGCGGAAAGCGAGCGGATTGGCGGCTCGGGGTAAGCGAGGTCCCGCCGCCGCACGAAATGCTGCGCCTCTTTCAATTTGGCATTGGCGAAGGCAAGTCTCTGCCATGGCGAAGATTCGCGATCTGTTTGAGGACATGGCCGAGGCGCCGCGCGGGCGCGGGCGGAATTACACGGCCAAGGACATCGAGGTGCTGGAGGGGCTCGAGCCCGTCCGCCGCCGTCCGGGCATGTATATCGGGGGCACGGACGAACCCGCCCTGCACCATCTGGCCGCCGAGATCATGGACAACGCCATGGACGAGGCCGTGGCCGGCCACGCCACGCGTATCGAAATCGAATTGGAAAAAGGAAACGTGTTGACGGTCGAGGACAACGGCCGCGGCATTCCCATCGACCCGCATCCCAAGTTCAAGAACAAGTCGGCCCTGGAAGTGATCATGACGACGCTGCATGCCGGTGGAAAATTCGGCGGCAAGGTCTACGACACGTCCGGCGGCCTGCACGGCGTGGGCGCAAGCGTGGTCAACACGCTTTCCCAATGGATGGAAGTGGACGTGGCGCGCGACAAGCGCTCGCACACCATGCGCTTCGAGCGCGGCAAGGCGGTCAGCAAGCTGAAGAAAGGTGCCGCGGTGAACCGGCGCGGCACCATCGTGCGCTTCAAGCCCGACGAGAAAATCTTCGGCGCGAATGTGCATTTCTCGCCCGCGCGGCTTTATCGCATGGCGAAGTCAAAGGCGTATCTCTTCCGCGGGGTGGAGATCCGCTGGCGCTGCGAAAAGTCACTTATCAAAGACAACACCCCCACCGAAGAGATTCTGAAATTCCCCGGCGGCTTGCTCGAATATCTCACCGCGGCGCTGAACGGGGCCAAGATCATCACCGCGCGGCCCTTTGCCGGGCGCAACGACAGCGCCACGGTGGAATGGGCGGTGGCGTGGGCGCCGCAGGCCGACACGTTCCTCGATTCCTATTGCAACACCATTCCCACCACGCAGGGGGGCACGCATGAGCAGGGCCTGCGCAACGCGCTGACGCGCGGGCTTCGCGCCCATGGCGAGCGGGCGAACAACCGCAAGACCGCGTTGATCACGCCCGACGACGTGATGGAGGGCGCCTGCGCGGTGTTGTCTATTTTCATCCGCGAGCCGGAATTCCAGGGTCAGACGAAAGAGAAATTATCCAGCCCCGATGCGCAGCGGCTGGTGGAAAACGCGGTACGCGATCATTTCGACCACTGGCTGGCGGAAAGCCCGGCCGAGGCCGATGCGCTGCTGGGCTGGTGCATCGACCTCGCGGAAGATCGCCTCAAACGCAAACAGGAAAAGGAAATCAGCCGCAAAAGCGCCACGCGCAAATTGAGATTGCCAGGCAAGTTGGCCGATTGCACGCGCGATGCGCCGGGCGGCACCGAGATCTTCTTGGTCGAAGGCGATTCAGCCGGCGGCTCGGCCAAGCAGGCGCGCGACCGCGCCACACAAGCGGTGCTGCCGCTGCGCGGGAAGATTCTCAACGTGGTGAGTGCCGCGGCCGGCAAGTTGCAGCAAAATCAGGAGCTGGCCGATCTGGTCCAGGCCTTGGGCTGCGGCACCGGCGCGAAATACCACGATGGGGCGCTCCGTTATGAGCGCGTCATCATCATGACGGATGCCGACGTGGACGGCGCGCACATCGCCTCGCTGCTGCTGACGTTCTTTTACCGCGAAATGCCCAAGCTGATTTCAAACAAGCATCTGTTTCTCGCCATGCCGCCGCTCTACCGGCTGAGCGCTGGCGGCAAGTCCATGTACGCGCGCAACGACAAGCACAAGGACCAGCTGATCAAGAGCGAATTTCGCGGCAACGCCAAGGTAGAAGTCTCGCGCTTCAAGGGGTTGGGCGAAATGATGCCGGCGCAATTGAAGGAAACCACGATGCGCGCCGGCAACCGCACGCTCATCCGCGTGGACATCGCCGACGGAGACCGCAAGACCGACGCGCTGGTCGAACGCCTGATGGGCAAGAAGCCGGAACTGCGCTTTCAATTCATCCGGGAAAACGCGCAGTTCGCGAAGGACGTGGATGTTTAAACGCTGTCGCGTGTTGCTACGAAGGCGTGCCGAGGAAAGCGTTAAGCCGCGAAGCGATCGCCTCGCGGCGTTTAGAAAGAAACCCTTCGTAATTCTGGACCTGCAGTAACGTTTCTACCGTCGGAATACACTGCGCCTCAAATGCGGCGGGGCCTGTCTTGGCGATTAACGGCGGTAGATAATCGCTCGGCGCCTTATCACTGATAGCTCTGTTTGTCTTCCCACCAATGAAAGATAGGTTAGCAATGTCATCGGCTTCTCTTGAGGTGTGACCATGCTTCGTCAGTACTGCTTTCGGGAAGATGTGGTGAAATTGAAGCTTATGCTGTGCTCCCGAATGGTCAAGGGCGATTGCAAGATTGGAACGCCAATCTTTTGCTCCAGCGTCTCTGAACGCTAGGAACATAGTTTTAAATAAGGAGCTACGTTGGTTGCGCCCTTCTAACTCATCCGGTGCAACGTCAAGCCGTCCCATTTGTAGGCGCAGACGGTCAATCAGTTCTGCTGCGCTGCCTTGCCTGAGCGTCGCCAAATCTTGATCCAAGATGGTTTCGCTAGAGCCACGCGAATAGCGCCCCTTAGCATTAGCAACCAACACCCAATATCGTAGTTGGCGCGACTCAGAAGAGCTAATCTGGTAATCACGCTTGTGTCCTAGAAAACCCAGCGTCACCAGTAAGAATGGTGACGAAAGCAACGCGGGGCTATCGATACCTATATTATTCTTCACAAAATTGAGGGCGAACATCATGCCCTCACAGCCCTCCTTCCAAGCCGACCGCAATCTCTCCTCCGAGAGATTTCGAACAGTAAGAAACCGCGACTGACCGGTCGCAAACACGATAAGATTTCTCAAATACAGTCCCAGATCGAGATCGAAGCCAATTTTCGCGGACTGTTGTTGAAACTCCTGAAAAATTTTCAGTGAGTTACGCCATTTTACAGTGATTTGAGCCAGCGCAAGGTCGGAACTCCGCAATTTTGCTCCGTGTGAATTCACCCGCACAAATATCTCAGTGACCTCGTTATAGGTAAGGCGTCTTTCCAAAACGTCCATTCGATAGACGTACTTGCGAACCCCACGAAGACGAGCAAGCCGTTGGCTATACTTTTCACAACGAGGATCATCAACTTCAGAGATCCCCGCACGCTTCAAAAATGCGACATCACTATCAGTCTCAAACACTTCCGAAACTCTTACCCATTGGGGAAGTTGCTCAAGCTTTCGCGTGGACACAACGAACGTCATTTTGTCAAATCGGCGCTGAAGTTCATCATCCGTCGAATCTGCTTCGTCCTCAATTAAGTCATCGTCGTCCCCATCTTCTTCAACCTCAGTAACAACGGCCAGTTGCTCCGGATGTTCGAGATTGAATAGAAGTTCAATCGGTCGTTGTCTGCCACGCACCGAAACTGCTTGGCCGCGTATTACCGCTGCAAGCGAAGTGAGTCGTTGCTGACCATCGAGGAGGAGACGAGTGCTTTGGTAGGGGTTAGCTTGCTGAGTAACGGCAAAAGGTTGAAGTGGAACAGCTTCGTCTGTCTCCCACAGCAGGATCCCGCCCGAGGGATAGCCGCGATACAAGGAATCAAGAAGATCTCGAACGCGTGTTGAGCGCCAAACAAACCGCCGCTGCATTTCGGGAAGGCGCAATTCTCCTCGTTCGATCATACCGACTAATTCTTCGACGGACGCTTCTGCCTTAGCCATGGTTTCTGCCCTACTATCGATTTAGCAAACAGGAGTGATGACCCAACATTTCCATAAAGCTCAAAAGTACTTTAGCTTTGGCGGCAATCCAACAGAGATCACATGCGCCGTTCGGCCCCTTTCCCCGTCCTCTTCTTCGCCAGTGCCGCGCATGGCATGAACCACGTGCTGATCGCGCTCTACCTCACGCTCGTTCTCGTTGTCGCCCAAGAATGGAAGCTGCCTTACAACGACCTGATCGCGTTGTGGGCGCCGGGCGCGCTGTTGATCGGGCTGGGCGCGCCGGTGGCGGGTTGGCTCGGCGACCGCTTCGGCCAAACGCGCATGATGATCGCCTGCTTCCTCGGCCTGGGTCTATCGAGTGTGTTGGCCGGCCTCGCGCAGACGCCATTACAGCTCGAGCTTGCGCTCGCCCTGCTCGGCCTTTCGGGTGCGATTTACCACCCGGTGGGTTTCCCCTGGGTGGTGCGCCACGCCTTCGTGCGCGGGCGCGCGGTTGCCTCTACCGGCATCGCGGGAAGTTTCGGCGTCGCGTTGAGCCCGATCGTGGCGGGTGCGCTGGCGACGCTGTGGGGCTGGCGCGTGGGTTTCATCATTCCCGGCGCCATCACGGTCGCGCTCGGCCTTGCGCTGCTCGCCTATCACGTCGCGGGGCGCATCACCGACCGCAAGGACGACGCCGTAGAACACGCCGCCACCACGCACGCCGACAAGCTGCGCGCCTTCGCCGTGCTGGGCGTCACCATGACCATCACGCTGGCGCTTTACTCCGCCTTCGGCACGGCGCTGCCCAAACTGGTGCAGATCGGCACCAACGCGGGCCAGTACGGGTTTTTCGTCATCGGCCTGGTGGTGGGTATAATTCAGTTGCTGGGCTCCGGCGCGCAATTCATCGGCGGCCATTTCGCCGACCGCGGCCACGCCAAGGTCGCTTATCTCGGCGGCTTCGCGCTTCTCGCGGTGATTTTCCCGCTGGTGATCTACAGCGGCGGCTGGGCGCTCGCGATTGCGGGCATCGCGGTGACGTTTCTCTTCGAATGGATAGCGCCCATCGAGACGCTGCTGCTTGCGCGCTACGCGCCGGCCGCGCGCCGCGGGCTCGTCTTCGGCGTGCGCTACGGGCTTGCCACTATCGGCACGCCGGCGGGCGTGTGGCTGATTGCCAGGCTTTACGACGAGCACGTCGGATTCGAGAACGTCATGATTGTGCTGGCGGGGCTTTCGCTTGCCGCTGTCGCGGTGGCGTCGCTGCTTCCCGCCGACCGCAAAAGCCACGCGCCGCTGCAGGCCGATATCGCCTTGGCGGAGAAGCTGGATATTTGAGCTGCCCGTCGCGCCCATTGTGGGCTGGCGAATTCCGGTATCTAATTTCGCGTTCGCTCGCTTTGGAGAAACCGAAGCTGCGATCCTAAAGGGAGGTTTCAAAATGCTCACGCGACTGGGCACCGCGCTTTCGCTTGCCGTGATGATCGCGCTTGCGCCGCAGGCCGCCTATTCGGGCGACCCCGGCAGCTCGAAACCGGCCGCGGCCGAAGGCGCGCCGTCCGGCGAAGCGGCGGAAAGTGCGGGCGGATCATCGGGGTCTACACAGAAGCCGAAGAACTGCCTCTGCTACGGAGATAAGCACGACGGCCCGCTGAAGGACCTGTGCGTGATCAAATGCCGTTGCCCGGGAGAATGCGGAAAGGAAGGTTCAAGAAGGCCCGCCCCTGCGGATTCGGAATAGGTCCGGCGTCGCTATACTTTTCAACTGCGAAGGAAGGAATCCGTAATGTTCATAATTCACCAGCCCCTGAGCGGCCTTCTTCTTTTCGGATTTGTACTCGCGCTTTTTCTTTTCACGCTGCATGATTGCGGCGCACTCTAAGTGGCGACTCGATGTCTATTTGTTGTGAACGCTAGGCACTCGTGACCCATCTGCACGTTTGAAAGATTATTCGCGAATGAGCGGCACCGCGCCGAAGAGGATTTGCGCCGCGAGCCCAACGCTCATCTCCCAGGTTGTGTAGCTTGCGATGAATTCGGAAAAAGAGCGTCCGGACACGAGTCTAAGTGCAAGTTCACCGGTCAGCAACAAGACAAACGCCGTGACACCCATCGCCAGGCGCTCCGATCGGGCAGCGCCGACGCCAAAGTTGGATATCAGATAACCGCAAACGAACCAGGACAGACCCAGCACAATAGGAAGCTCGATCAGCATCCCGAGCGCGCGTCCGGTTTCGCCAAGCAAGGGAATGAGCACAAACGCACGAACCGACCCGAACACAAATCCGGCGGCGAAGATCAGTACGAAATAGGCAATGCCTGCCTTGATTGCCGCTTTCATTCGGAGCCCCGGCTATCCACGAATAGTATTGCCACGGGTTGACTTCGCGCGAACCGTCCCTATGTTGCAGCGCAAGATGAGTCGGCCGCCACTTCGGGTGGGCCGCTGGGCGCGACGGACATGCGCCCCTGTCAGGAGCGTATGGAAAACGTCACGAGCGCCGGCGCGAAAGCCGGCAATGAAGCCCAACTTTCAGCAGAAGTTGTGAGTGCGAGTGAGGCGCGTTTCGAGGACCTGGGGCTCGGGCCCCTGGTGCTCAAGGCCGTCGCCGATTCGGGCTACGCCAAGCCCACGCCCATTCAGGCGCAGGGCATTCCGCCGGTCTTGAAACGGCGCGACATCATCGGCATCGCGCAGACGGGCACAGGCAAGACCGCGTCGTTCACGCTGCCAATGATCGAGATATTGAGCCAGGGCCGCGCCAAGGCGCGCATGCCGCGCACGCTCATTCTGGAACCCACGCGCGAGCTCGCCGCTCAGGTTGCCGAAAGTTTCGAACGTTACGGCAAGTATCACAAGCTTTCGATGGCGCTGCTCATCGGCGGCGTGTCGTACGAAGATCAGGACCGCAAGCTCGACCGCGGCGTGGACGTGCTGATCGCCACGCCCGGCCGCCTGCTCGATCATTTCGAGCGCGGCAAGCTGATGCTGAACCAGGTGCAGATTTTGGTCGTCGACGAGGCCGACCGCATGCTCGATATGGGCTTCATCCCCGATGTCGAGAAGATCTGCAAACTGATCCCCTTCACGCGGCAGACGCTGTTCTATTCCGCCACCATGCCGCCCGAAATCCAGCGGCTGACCAACCAGTTCCTGCACAACCCCGTGCGCGTGGAAGTGTCGCGGCCGGCAACGACGGTAGCGACCACCACACAGATCGCCGTCTCCATTCCCGGGAGCGACTGGTCGAAACGCGAGGCGCTGCGCAAATTGGTGCGCGAACAGAACGTCAAAAACGCCATCGTCTTCTGCAACCGCAAGCGCGACGTGGACATCGTGGCGAAGTCGCTCAAGAAGCACGGGTTCGCCGCGGCGGCGCTGCACGGCGATCTCGATCAGTCCGTGCGCACAAAGACGCTGGACGCCTTCCGCAATGGCGAAATCCAGTTGCTGGTGGCAAGTGACGTGGCGGCGCGCGGACTCGACATCCCGAACGTCAGCCACATCTTCAATTTCGATGTGCCGTATCAGCCCGACGATTATGTGCATCGCATCGGTCGTACCGGCCGCGCGGGCCGCGAGGGCTGTGCCATCATGCTGGTGGACCGCCACGAGGAAAAATACGTGGCCGAGATCGAAAAACTCATCGGGAGGCCGGTCCCGCGCCAGACCATCGAACTGCCGCCCGAACGCGAAAACGCACATCGGGCCCACGAAAAGCACGGCGAACATCGCGGCAAGCCCCGCCGTGGCCGCGGGCGCAATCGCCACGCCAAGCCGCACGCGCACGGCGCGCCCGCGCATAATGCGGCTGCCGGGGCTAAGGAACGCAAGCCTGATGCGGCACACCACGGCGCAAAGCGGCAAAGGGACGAATTGCCTGCCTTCCTTTACCGCACGGTGACGCCGAGGAAGCCCGGCGAGTGAACTTCCGCTCATGAGCGCGGGGAAAATTATCGGCGTCGGTTTTCACAAGACGGGCACGTCTTCGCTCGCACAGGCGCTGCGAATGCTCGGATACAGCGTCGTGCACGGCGTCGTAATCAACGGCCCCAAGGGCGTCGCGATCGCGCCGCCATTGACGCGCGAAAAGGTTTTGCCGCTTGCGCTGTCACGGGCGCGCGACGCGGACGCGGTGTGCGACAATCCATTTCCGCTGTTCTATCGGGAACTCGACGGTGAATATCCCGGCGCACAATTCATTCTCACTGTGCGCGATCCGCAAGAATGGATCGCCAGCATGTTGCGCCATTTCGGCGAACGCAAAAGCGAAACGTTGCAATGGATTTACGGCGTTCCCTGCGTCAAGGACAACGAAACGCGCTGTCTGGAAGTCTATGCGGCGCACAACAATTCCGTGCGCACCTACTTTGCGACACGCTCGCAGGATTTGCTCGAAATCGATTTCGCAAGCGGCGAAGGATGGCCGCGGCTTTGCACGTTCCTCGGCCGCGCCCAACCGCGCGCACCTTTCCCGCACGACAACACGGCGGACGAGCGCGAGCGCAAACGCGCGAGCCCGTGGCGCCGCCTAAAGTCGGCCGTCAGGAGCGCCTTCGCCTCCTGAGCGGCTGCCGCGCGGTTTTGCGTTTCCTGCGTTTCTTGACCTGTGTTGGTGATACGGCGGCCGCATCCATCGCGCGCCTGGCCCATTCGCGCAACTCGTCGGGCTCGTCATAGAGCCGTTCGGGAATAGCAAAATACGAGGTCTCGATCATGTCTTTCCCGCGCGGGCGCACGCGCAATGGCGCGCAGCCTTCGTTTTCGTAGGCGCGCCGGCTGCGCTCGTCGGTGCGCAAGTAGATGCGGCCCTCGCCGTCAACAACGCCGAACATAGCGCCATCCGCAACAAGCCCGTGAAACCCGAAAACTGGCTTTATGGTGAAAGGGGTAAGTCCGGAAAAGAGTTCGTGCAGGTACTGGCGGTATTTCGCCCCGAGCGCCACGGCTCAGATCTTGGCGGGTCTGAGCGTAACGGACTCGCCGCAGCCGCAGGCTTCGGTCTGGTTCGGATTGTGGAAGATGAACCGCGCGGAAAGTTTTTCGCGCACATAGTCCATTTCCGTGCCGATGAGGAACATTATCGCCTTGGGGTCCACGAAAATGCGCACGCCCTTGTCTTCTATGACCTCGTCCAGTGGCTTCTGTTCGGTTGCATAATCCATGGTGTAGGTCTGGCCCGCGCAGCCGCCATTGACTACGCCCACGCGCACGCCGATGTACTGGCCTTCGGATCGCTTCATGATTTCGTGCACGCGCGCGGCCGCGGCATCGGTCAGCCGCAGCACCTGGGCCCGTTCGCGGTTGCGTGTTGCCGTAGTCATAACGCCATTCTACCTCAATACATATTCAGTTCGAGTTTGGCTTCCTCGCTCATCCGCTCGGGCGTCCACGGCGGATCGAAGACCATGTTGACCTTGATCTCGCCCAGGTTGGGGACCGTTTCGAGCGCCGCTTTCACCATGTTAGGCATTTCGCCGGCCACCGGGCAGCCCGGCGCGGTCAGCGTCATGTCCACGGTCACGTCGCGGTTGTCCGCTACGTCGACCTTATAGATGAGGCCGAGTTCGTAAATGTCGACCGGAATCTCCGGGTCATACACCGTCTTCAGCGCGGCGATGATCTTGTCGCCGATTTCCTTCAGCTCCGCGGGCGGAATGGCCGAGGTCTCGGCCTCCTGCTTCATCGCGATGTTGGCGTCCTCGATCATTCCGTCTTCGCCGTTTCTTTACCTTCCAGGGCCGCCTTCATCGCGTGCCAGGGAAGCGTTGCGCATTTGACCCGCATCGGGAATTCGGAAACGCCTGCCATGACATCAAGATACTCGCGGTCATCCTGGCTCAACCCATTGGCGCCTTCGCCTTTCACCAGATGCAAAAAGCCGCCCATAAGATTTTCGATGTCCCTAGCCCCGCGCCCTTGCAGCAACTCCGTCATCAGCGAGGCCGAGGCCACCGAAATGGCGCAGCCCTTTCCTTCGAAGCTGATATCGGTAATGCGGCCGGCGTTATCAACTGCGAGATAGATTTTCACGCGGTCGCCGCAGAGCGGATTAAATCCCTCGGCGCTGCGATTGGCCGCGGTCAAAGCTCCGAAATGCCGCGGATGGCGGCTGTGGTCCAGGATAATCTCCTGATAAAGCTCGCGCGTTGCCTCATCCATCAGCCGAACACCTTTCGCGCGATGTGCAACGCGTTCATGAGCGCGTCTATCTCTTCGCGCGTGTTGTAAAGCGCAAACGACGCGCGCGCCGTGGACATCACGCCAAAGCGCGCCATCAGCGGCTGCGCGCAATGGTGGCCACCGCGCACGGCGACGCCCTCGCGGTCAAGAACAGTCGAAAGGTCATGCGCGTGGATGCCGTTTGCCTCGAACGAAACGATCGGCCCTTTGCCCTTCGCCTCGCCGATCATGCGGACCCAGTTGAGCTCGCGCAGTTGGCGCATGGCGTACTGGGTCAAATCCGCCTCGTGGCGATCGATCGTCTCGCGCCCGATGCTGTCCACATAATCGAGGGCCGCGGCCAGCCCGACCGCCTGCACGATGGGGGGCGTGCCCGCTTCGAAGCGCGCCGGCGGATCAGCGTAGCTGACGCCTGCCTGCGTCACTTCCTTGATCATTTCGCCGCCGCCATTGAATGGGCGCATGCCGTTCAAATGCGCGCGCTTCGCATAGAGCACGCCTATGCCCGTAGGGCCATAAAGCTTGTGGCCAGTGAAGGCATAGAAGTCGATGTCGAGATCGCGCACATCTACCAATCCATGCACCGCGGCCTGGCAGCCATCGGCCAGTACCGGCACGCCTTTGGAATGGGCCAGCCGCACGATTTGTTTCAAATCGGTGCGCGTGCCGAGCACGTTGGACATGTGCGTGATGGCGACAAATTTCGTTCTCGGCGTTATGGCGCGTGCAACATCGGCGGGATCGAGTTCGCCCGCGTCCGATACGTTGACCCACTTTAGCTCTGCGCCGGCGCGTTCGCGCAGGAAATGCCATGGGACGATATTCGAGTGGTGCTCCATGACGGAGAGCACGATCTCGTAGCCCGGCTGAATTTTCGGCGCGAGATACGAGTAGGAGACGAGATTTATTGCTTCCGTACCGTTTCTGGTGAATACGATTTCGCCCTGATCGGCATTCAGAAACTTCGCCACGCGCTTGCGCGCGCCTTCGTAGCGCTCGGTGGCTGCCGCCGAAAGGAAATGCACACCGCGATGCACATTGCCGTATTCGTTCGTAGTGAACGCACGCATCGCGTCGAGCACTGCCTGCGGCTTTTGTGCCGAAGCTGCGCTGTCGAGATAGACGAGGCGCTTCCCGTATACCTTACGCGCGAGAAGCGGAAAATCCGCGCGCGCAGCGGCGGGATCGAATTGTGCACTCGCCTTAGGCTGCACCTTCGCGGTCATGAGCTTTCTCCGGCGATGGCCGGCAGCACGGCATCGAGCTTGCGCCACAGCGCATCGTGAATCTGTTCGCCGGTTCCTCCGGTGACATCCTCGAGAAAAGCACGGACGAGCAGTGCGCGCGCTTCCAGTTCCGGAATGCCGCGGGCGCGCAAGTAGAAAAGCGATTCCTGATCGAGCTGCCCCACTGCCGCGCCATGACCGCAGATCACGTCGTCGGCCAGTATCTCCAGTTCGGGCTTGGCGTCCGCTTCAGCGCGCTCGCCAAGCAGCAGCGCCTTGAAGAGCTGATGGCTGTCCGACTTCATGGCGCCCTGGCGCACAGTGACACGGCCCTGCATCACGGAGCGCGCGCGACCGCCGAGAACGCTTTTGAATACCTGCCGGCTCTTGGTGCGCGGCACCGCGTGGTCCATCAGCGTCGTGATGTCGGAATGAGCGTCGTCACCCAGCGCCATCAGTCCGTGCAGATCAGCCTCGGCGCCATCGCCGAGCAGGTGCACGGCCATGTCAAGCCGCGCGAGTTCGCCGCCTAGGGCGGAGAAAAGCGCGGCGTAATGGGAGTTCGGCGCGAGCGTCACATCGGCGCTCGTGACATGAAGTGCCGCTTCGCCCTCCGAATGAAGGCGCACGTGATCAAGACGGGCACGCTCACTCAAGACAATCTCAACACCGAGGTTCGAAAGCGTTTGCGACCCGCCTTCGCCGAGATGCGACTCGACGAGTGTGAGCGATGCGCCGTTTTCCAGTATCAGGAGAACGCGCGCGTGGGCGGCCAAACCTTGTTCGCGGTCGGGAGTCAAAAACGAAAGGTGTAGAGGCAATTCAATTTGGTTCGTCACGCGGACCGCGACACCGCCGCGCATGAGGCCGAGCGAAAGCGCCCCCAGCGGGCTTTCCTCGCCGGCCGCTGCGCGGCCGAGATGCTCGGCGACCCAGCCCGGCGTGCGATTTGAAAGCGAGCCCAGATCGACAACCTCGATGCCATCCGGCATCGAAGACGATGGCGCGAGATATCCATTAACGAGCGTCAGCCGAGGCCCAGCGATTTTGCCGAATGGATCAGCCAGCGCGCCCTTGCGCACGAGGGGCACACGCAGCGGCGTTGCCGGCTCAAGCTTGTGACCGAGCGCAGAAGCAATATCTGTGTATTTCCACGCCTCGACGCGCCGGTGCGGCATACCTGCCTTGGCAAACGCGTCCATCGCCTGGCGGCGGCGCGAAGCGAGCCATTCGAGGCCGGCGCCAGGCAAATCGGCCGCGTTCGCAACAAAGTCGTTGCAGAAGGGCGCCGCGGCATCGTCGCGCGCGACAACGGCAAGATTGGAGGTACGCAGACTCATGCCACTGCCTCAAGCGCCCCCTCGTAGCCGCGCTCTTCCAATTCAAGCGCGAGTTCGGGTCCGCCCGACTTCACGGTGCGGCCGTTCACCATTACATGCACGCGGTCGGGAACGATGTGCGCCAGCAACCGCTGATAGTGGGTAATGACGAGAAACGCGCGGTCAGACGAACGCAGCGCGTTCACGCCGTCGGCCACCAGTTTCAGCGCGTCGATGTCCAATCCGGAATCCGTTTCGTCCAGAATGGCGAGTTTGGGTTCGAACACGGCGAGCTGCAGAATTTCCATGCGTTTTTTTTCGCCGCCGGAAAACCCGACATTGATCGCGCGTTTCATCATGTCTTCGGGAATCTTCAACGCTGCCGCCTTCTCGCGCACGAATTTCATCACCTTCATGGCGTCGAGTTCGCTTTCGCCGCGTGCCCGGCGCTGCGCGTTCAACGCAGTCTTGAGAAAGGTGAGCGTGGTGACGCCCGGAATTTCCACCGGGTACTGCATGGCAAGGAACACGCCCTTCGCCGCGCGCTCCTCGGGCGACAAAGCAGTTAAATCCTCGCCGCAATAGAGGATGCGCCCGGACGTGATCTCGTACCCTTCGCGCCCCGCCAGCGCATAGGACAGCGTGGACTTGCCCGAACCGTTCGGACCCATCACCGCGTGCACTTCGCCCGCAAGCACGGAAAGGCTGACACCTTTCAGAATTTCCTTGCCGTTCACGGCGACGTGGAGGTTCTCGATATCCAGCATGCTCATCCGACGCTGCCTTCGAGTGAAATGCCGACCAGCTTCTGTGCCTCAACGGCGAATTCCATTGGCAGCTGCTGCAACACATCGCGGCAGAAGCCATTGACGATGAGCGCCACAGCTTCTTCCTGATTGATGCCACGTTGCAGGCAATAGAACAGCTGCTCTTCGCTGATCTTGGATGTCGTCGCCTCGTGCTCGACGGAAGCTGTTTTGTTGCGGCATTCGATGTAGGGAACGGTGTGCGCGCCGCACTTGGGGCCGATCAGGAGCGAGTCGCACTGCGTGTGGTTGCGCGCGTTGGCGGCCTTCGGGTGAACGCTCACGAGGCCGCGATAGGTGTTCTGTGCCTGGCCGGCCGCAATGCCCTTCGATACGATGCGCGAACGCGTGTTCTTGCCCAGATGAATCATCTTGGTGCCGGTGTCGGCCTGCTGAAAATTGTTGGTGATGGCGATGGAATAGAACTCGCCCGTGCTGTCGTCGCCACGCAGGATGCAGCTCGGATACTTCCAGGTGATAGCCGAGCCGGTCTCCACCTGCGTCCAGGAAATCTTTGATCGGTGCCCGCGGCAATCGCCACGCTTGGTGACGAAGTTGTAGATGCCGCCTCTGCCTTCTTCGTCGCCCGGGTACCAGTTCTGCACCGTCGAGTACTTGATCTCGGCGCCTTCCAGCGCGATCAGCTCGACCACGGCCGCGTGCAACTGGTTCTCGTCGCGCTTGGGCGCGGTGCAGCCTTCTAGATATGAAACGTAGGAGCCCTCATCTGCGATGATCAGCGTGCGCTCGAACTGCCCCGTCTCGCTCGCATTGATGCGGAAATACGTGGAAAGCTCCATTGGGCAACGAACGCCTTTCGGCACATAGACAAACGTGCCGTCGGAGAATACCGCCGAGTTCAGTGTGGCGAAGAAGTTGTCGCTGACCGGGACCACGGAGCCTAAATACTTGCGCACAAGCTCGGGATATTCGCGGATCGCTTCCGAGATCGGACAAAAGATGACGCCAGCTTCCGTCAGTTTCTGCTTGAAGGTGGTTGCGACCGAAACCGAGTCGAATACCGCGTCTACGGCCACGCCGGCCAACACCTTCTGCTCCGAAAGCGGGATGCCGAGCTTCTCGTAGGTTTCGAGCAGCTTGGGATCCACATCGGCCAGGCTCTTCGGGCGCTCAGCCTGCGACTTGGGTGCCGCGTAGTAGTAGGCGTTCTGGTAGTCGATAGGCGGGTAATGGACGCGCGCCCAGTTCGGCTCGCGCATCTCCGTCCAACGGCGCAGCGCGCCGAGCCGCCATGCGAGCATCCAATCCGGCTCGCCCTTCTTGGCCGAAATGAAACGCACGATGTCTTCGTTCAGCCCCTTGGGCGCTCGCTCCATTTCGATGTCGGTGACGAAACCGTACTTGTACTTTCCGGTTTCGAGCCCGGCCACGCGTTCCTTGGTTTCAGGTACGATCGCCATGATCATGCCGCCGCAAGGGCAATGCCCCTGCGCTCCAATGGCGTTTTAAGCGATGCGAGAGCCGCCTCCACGTCCGCATCCGTACTAGACCAACCGAAGCTCACGCGCAGGCCGCAACGCGAAAGCTCATCGCTCACGCCCATCGCGGTCAGCACATGGCTGCGGTCGACCTTGCCGGACGAGCAAGCCGCGCCCGAACTTACCGCCACGCCATCAAGGTCCAGCGCAATGATCGCCGTCTCCGCCGCAAGCCCAGGAATTGCGAAATTCGAGGTATTCACGAGGCGCTGTGCGCGCTCGCCAAAAACAGTCGCGTGCGGTGCCAGCGCCTTCAGCTTCATTTCAAAGCGATCACGCAATGAAGCAAGTAGCGAATTTTCGCCTGCCGCGTCACGCGCTTCGCTCGCCGCGGCTGCGAACCCCGCAATGGCGGCAACATTCTCCGTACCCGCGCGGCGCTTGAATTCCTGGCCGCCGCCGGAAATTAGCGGTGCAAATGGTGCGCTTTCCCTCACGATTAGCGCGCCCGCGCCCTGCGGGCCACCCAGCTTGTGCGCGGACAGTGTCATGTAATCAGCGCCGAGCATTGCAAATGCCAGCGGCAAGCGCCCGGCCGCTTGCACGGCATCGACATGCAGCAGTGCGCCAAATTCCTTCGTCAGTGCCGCCGCATCCTCGACCGGCTGAACCACGCCGGTCTCATTGTTGGCGGCCATAACGGAGACGAGAGCCCGGCCCTTGCCTGCCCGAAGCGCTTGGCGCAACGCATCCATGCGCACGACGCCGTTTGCATCAACAAGGATTTCGACCAACTCCATGGACGGCATGGATTCGACACTCGCGCGCGCGGTTGCCCGCACGCTGTCGTGCTCGATTGCGGAAATGATCAGTCGCGTAATCGGATTATTCTTGGCTGCGCCTGCGACGGCGCCCTTCAATGCAGCTGCATTCGCTTCCGTGCCGCCCGAAGTGAAAATCACCGAGCCGGAATCCGCGCCCGCCAGCGCCGCCACCTTGGCACGCGCATCTTCGATTGCGGCGCGCGCGCGACGGCCCGCTGCGTGGACGGAAGATGCGTTTCCGCACGCGTCCATTGCCGCAAGCATCGCGGCCATTGCCGCGGGCCTTAAAGGCGCTGTTGCGTTGTAGTCGAGATAATGCATTCGACGTTTCCTTATGCCGCCATGTCCGGCGGCTGTGCGGGCTGGCAGGGCTGCGCGCGGCCCAGCACGCGATGTTCGATCACGTCGGCCAGCGTCACCGATTCGAGAAAGACTTCTATTTGCCTGCCTAGTTCCTCCCACAGATCGTGGGTCAGGCAGCGCCCGTTCTTGCCGAGGCAGCCAATGGAATTCCCGTTTTCGCAACGAGTGGCTTTGATGGACTCATCCACGGCCACGATGATGTCGGCGATCCGCGTTTCCCGCGCTGGTTGCGCAAGACGGTATCCGCCGCCTGGGCCCCGCGCGCTTGCCACCAGGCCGCCGCGTCGCAATTTGGCGAACAACTGCTCGAGATAGGACAACGAAATGCCCTGCCGCAGAGAAATGTCGGCCAAGGGCACGGGCCGCCCGCCATCCATTTGGCCGGCGAGATCGGCCATCGCCATGACGGCATATCGGCCTCTTGTGCTCAGCTTCATGTCCAATTCCTTCCCACTTGGGGCGGCCGATGGTGTAAGAACGGCGCGCGCTTCTAGGCTTTTGACCGAAATGGGATATAGAATTCCTGAGTGCTACGGTCAAGAATTGCCGCCTACCTGCCCAGTCCGTAATGTAACCACTTGAAATTGCGACGAATTCCATGGACCCCACGCCGGTTAAATCAGACTGGGATTTAGGGGAAGTACGGATATTTGCGCCCAAGTCCCGCTCCGCCGGAGGACCTCGTGCCTGAGATTATTCTGCCCGGCCCCGCCGGGCGTATCGAGGCCCGCTATCAGCGGCAGAAGGGCGCGGGCGCGCCAATGGCACTGGTGCTGCACTCACACCCGCAATTCGGCGGCTCGATGAACAATCCGATGGTTTACGAACTGTACCACCGCTTCCACGAACTCGGCTGTACGGTCGTCCGTTTCAACTTCCGTGGCGTGGGGCGTAGCCAAGGCACGTTCGACAACGGCGCTGGCGAACTTTCCGACGCCGCAGCCATCCTCGACTGGATGAGCACGCTTTATCCCAATCCGTCCCATTGCTGGGTGGCGGGGATTTCTTTCGGCGCCTGGATCGGAATGCAGCTTCTCATGCGCCGGCCTGAGATCACGGGTTTCATTTCAATTGCGCCGCCAGCCAATATGTATGACTTCAACTTCCTTGCGCCCTGTCCGGCATCCGGCCTGTTTTTGCATGGCACAAGAGATCAGGTCGTGCCCGAGGCCGATGTGCAAAAACTGGTAGACCGGCTTAGTGCGCAAAAAGGCATCAAGATCACCTATCAAAAAATTGAGGGCGCGAATCACTTCTTCGACAATCACGAATCCGATGTCGTGGACGCCGTCGAGGAATACGTCCGGCAGCGCATGGAAAATCCGGATGCTGGGCGCTAGGCGTCTTTCCGCGGTTGGCCCATTCGTGTAAGCCTCCTCGAGGCTAGATCACGGCGTTTGCCTATGCCCTCCCGGCCCACATTGCGCTCCGACTTCCTCGCCCTTCTTGCCGCGCGGGGCCAGTTGCACCAATGCACGGACACGCAGGGGCTGGATGCTCTCATGCAAAGAGAGGTCGTCGCCGGCTACATCGGCTTCGATTGCACGGGCCCTAGCCTTCACGTTGGAAACCTTGTGCAGATCATGACGCTGCGCCGTCTTCAGCAATCCGGCCACAAGCCGATCGTCGTGATGGGCGGGGGCACGACACAGGTGGGCGATCCGTCGGGCAAGGACGAAACCCGCGCTCTCCTCACGCACGAACAGATCGAGTCCAACAAGAAGAGCATCTTGAAAATTTTCGAGCGCTTCCTGAAATTTGGAGACGGATCCAGCGATGCGGTCATGGTCGACAACTCCGAATGGTTGGAGGATCTCCACTACATTCCGTTTCTGCGCGATATCGGCCGGCATTTTTCGGTCAATCGCATGCTGACTATGGAAAGCGTGAGGCTGCGGCTCGACGGCGACCGGTCGCTAACATTCCTGGAATTCAATTACATGATCCTTCAGGCCTATGACTTCCTTGAACTCTATCGGCGCTATGGATGCCGCTTGCAGTGCGGCGGCTCGGACCAGTGGGGTAACATTGTTATGGGCATCGAGCTCGCACGCCGTGTTGCCACGGCCGAGCTTTACGGCGTTACTTCGCCGCTCATTACGACGTCATCGGGCGCCAAGATGGGCAAGACAAATCTCGGTGCCGTTTGGCTCAACGCGGAGCAGCTTTCTGCCTACGAGTACTGGCAATACTGGCGGAACACAGAGGACGCGGACATAGGCCGCTTTCTGCGGCTCTTCACCGATCTACCCGAGGCCGAGATCGGGCGCCTGGAACTGCTCAAGGGCGAGGAACTAAACGAGGCAAAAAAGATTCTCGCAAACGAGGCAACGGCGCTCGCGCACGGCAGAGACGCTTCCGACAGAGCCGCAGATACGGCGCGCCGCACTTTCGAGGAGGGCGCCGCGGCCGAAGGGCTTCCCACATTCGAAATTGCACGCGCAAAGCTGGCTGCAGGCCTTCCCGTATCGAGCCTCGCTCACATGGCGGGGCTTACAGCGTCGGCGAGCGAAGCGCGCCGGCAGATTGAGGGCGGCGGGCTGCGCCTCAACGATGTGCCGGTTGCGGATCAGTGGGCGACGGTTGATTTGAAAAGCTTGTCGCCTCAGGGCGTGCTGAAACTGTCTCTGGGACGGAAAAGGCACATACTCGTACGCCCCGTTTAGGGTGGCGCTTGCTCGGCTTCGGGCTTGGATTTTGGTTCGGGCACGCTCGATTCCCCGGACGAACCATTCGACGGCGGAACAGCAATTGCCGATCCGCCCGCTTGTGCCACCGGGGGCGGGGCCACCTGAACTTCCGGCATGGGTCGATCGAAAATGCGGCGGAAGATTCCGGGCGTAAGCACGGATAGCGGGTTCACCGACAAAGACGGCTGATCGATGTCACCTCGGATACTGTAGGTCAGACCGAAAATGCCTTCGCCCTGTTTGGATACCAGGAGGTTCCCCAGCACCGGCACTGCACCGAGCATGGAATTGATTCCGTAAAGCGGCACCATAGTGCCGCTAATGTCCGCCGTATTCACGCGCCGGTCGATTACGCCTTGAAACGATACACCGACCGATGGGCCTGAGGCACGCCCTTCAGAGATTTTGATCACGCGCCCGCGCGCTCTGAACGGCGCCTCGAGCTTCGTGAACTGGATGCCGCTTCCCTGTAGCAAGCCAATCGGGCCCAGCAGCGACCCCGCTGAGAAAAGGCGCATAAAGAAGGGCTGATCCACGAGCGAAAAATCGCGCAGTACCAGGCTGCCGCGGTAGTCGGGGATGGGATCTGCACTTGTCGCTTGATTGGGTGCTGCCAGCGAGACTCGAAGCAGCGCCGTACCGTTGCGCATGCTTTCAAATGCGGTCAATCCACGCACGATTTTGCCTGCGTCGCTGGCTTCGACCGTAACTTCGCGTTCGCCGCCGGCCAGCGTCGAGAGCGTTCCGCTAACCGTCCCGTTATCTGGCATCGCCGCTGTTATTGCGAAATGCTGTAGATGCGCATTGGCACCGAATTTGCTGTGCAACCAGAAATCGGAAAGCACGATTCCATCGTCCAACAGAACGCGGTCAAGCTTCGCCTCGAATGAAAGCGGTTCCTTTAGCGCGGCTTCCTCCTGTGCGAGAACCTGTAAAGCCGCTTTGGCGGGTTTCGATTTTGGGCGCGGTTTAGAGGCAAATACTTTGCTTGCGTCATAAGTTTTGCCAGCGATGAGCACTTGCAGGCCGCCCGACGGAATTGGCGTCATGGTTGCTGTAAAGTCGTTTGTTGTTCCGGTGCGAATGACCGGCATCGCTGCGGAAAGCAGACCGCCTTTTTCGTCGATGCTAAATCCGCCGCGTATGTCGATGCCGTTTCCGGCGACCCTGAAATCTTTAATCGCAACGGTCCCTTTGGACCCGAAGTGTAAGTTGCCAGACAACGTCGCAGGCTGGCCCGCAGGCTTGTTCCAATTAATAGTGGGAACGCTGATTTCCGCATCTTTCAGGTCGGCCCGAAGAACGGCACTGGTGAATTGCGCGCGCCGGCCGACTAGCGCGAGTGAGATTCGCGAAGGGCCGAACACAAGTCCCGCGTCAGGAAGGCCCAGTTTGGTGCGACCCTCGTCATCCATTATTCCTTTGATCTCGACGCGTGTCGTCACCGGACCGGTTGCGAATTGTTCCGACCACTTAAAGTCCAGCGGAACACCGGACACGCGTACGGGACCCTGCGCAAGCAGTGATTTGGCATCAACCGTAAATACCAGTGCTCCGTTTTCAATTACGCGGCCGGCACCAAGAGGCATGGAAACACCTGTCGTGCGAGCGGAAATCGATATGCCTAGCTGCGCCACCTCCAAATCCTTCAACATTGGCACGGTGAAGTTCAGATCGAGCGCAGCGTCGCCTTTCGTCTCGATTGGATTAATATTGAATCGCGTCGGATAGTTCAGAGGCTGCTCGTCGATAATCGCCAAGAGGTCCGAGACCTTGCCTTCGATATGCGCGCTAATTGTGCCGGCTGCGCCGGGAATATGAAGATCTGGAATCACAACCGTCCCGCGCGATATGGCGAGCGGCCCAAGTTGGGCCTGCAACACTTCGGCCCGGAATGTGTTGCCCGAGAGGCGCGCATTGCCGTGCGCGGCGACAATACGTGTCATGCCCCTTATGTACTGCGCAGTGACGTTGGAAAACGGAAACGTCACCGAGACCGACTCTTCAGGCAACGGATCCTTGTCCAGCGCTCCGGGCGGGATATTTGATTCTAGGACAGCCTGCCCCAAATTGCCTTTTGAAATATTGGCATCCATCCAACTGCGGGCGCCCTCTGCAAGTCCGACGGGCCAATATCGAAGCAAGTCGCGCACCGAGATCGGGTCCAGCGATCCTTGGAAGTCCAGCTGCGGCGACTGTTGACCCGCCAGCGTGATCAAGCCGGCCACCTTTGCCTGCAGCCGCCCCGCGCTAAGAATAGCGTTGTCAACCGCGATCTTGCCGGCGATACGGTCATAAGCGCCGCGCAACGCAACGGCGTCAAAGATTACAGGCGCCGCAAAGCGGTCCGGAATATTGACCGCGCATTTGACGATGCTGAGTTCGCCGGCAAGGGATTTCAGCGTTCCAGCGTCCCACACGACTTCCAGACGGCCAGTGCCCTGCGCCCTCAATGCGTTGCCGTCTATAGATATCTCATCAAGCAAAAGACGCTGCGTGTTGCCGTCGAAACGGCCCAGCAAGCGCAAATTTTCGATCCCTATCGCTACTGGGTCGACCTTTGGCCGCCCCGCCACGCCCTTGCCGCTGATGCCAAAATCGAGAGTTCGAATCGTTCCATCACGCTTCAGTTCCGCGTTGCCGGTGAAGTCGAGGGTAAGCGCGTAGGGCGCCAACCCGGCAAAGGCCGGACTGTTTGCGGCAAGCGCGGTCAGGCTGAGGCCGTGAATTTCCAATGCGCCCCGCCGGGGCATACCGTTGTCCAGCAATTCGGCTTCGGCGATGATGTTGGCACGTACGCCAGAAATATCGACCGCCGCAGTAAGCGAGGCGTGCAGCACGTCGTTTGGGCTTCTGATCGAAAGATTGGCGCTCGGAGAAATAACGAAAAGCCCGGTCTGCTCATCATGAAACGCGATACGTGCGTTTAGGATCGCAAACTGGTCGAGTTTGCTGCGCGCTTTTCCCCAGGCAGCCCAAGATTCGCTCTCATAGCGTAACGCCTCGGAAATCGCCTGGAGCAGGTCGCTTTCGCCTTCATCCGAGCGGAACCCGAGACGTATGCCGCCGTCTTTCGTGCGGACGCCGGTGAGCTGCATACCAATCAAGGCGAAGCGTCTGAGGTCTGTGCGCCCGGCGAGCAACGCACCAGCATCGAAATCTAACTCGGCCTTGGGCGCCTGTGCGATGATGCGGCCGCCCCTGTCGAAAACCTTGGCACCCAGGATCGTAAGATCGACTCTACCCTCGCTTTGCGACCATTCGAGCATAGCCTGGTCGAAATGAACGACCATTCCTGTCACTGAAGCGTTGAGGTAGTCCTCGATCGTGCTTACAAGCGGCCCCAGAGAAATCGGACCGATCATCAGCCGCAACGTTAGTCCGATTACCGCGAAGAGGACGCCCGCCATGGTACCCCCGACCATGAGCGCAGCAAGTCCCATGTGCCGGCGCGTCGGCCGCAAGCGGCGCCCGTGATGGGCGGTGAGGCGGGCAAAATGCTTAGCCCGTTCTCTAGCCTTAATGTAGAAAGTTTTCACTCGTATCGCGCTTACTCCGAAACAGTTACCAACGGCAAAAAGAACACACGCGCATGGCCTCAGACTTGCAACCCGGCGATCACGCGCCCAATTTCACATTGCCCACCGACGGAGGTGGCACCGTTTCGCTCGCCGCGCTTCGGGGCCATCCCGTCGTCCTTTACTTCTATCCAAAGGACAACACTTCGGGTTGTACGCTGGAAGCTGCCGCCTTTAGCAAGGCCGGACGGCAGTTCAAGGCCGCACGGGCCGCCGTTATAGGCGTGTCAAAGGACAGTGTTACCTTCCACGACAAATTCAAGGCAAAATACAAGCTTTCGATAACGCTAGGCTCGGACGGGGATGCGAAAGTAGCCCGGGACTATGGCGTTTGGACGCAAAAGACCCTGTATGGCCGAAGATTCATGGGAATGGAGCGCGCAACCTTTCTTATAGACGCCAAGGGGGTCATCCGAAAAATTTGGAGGAAGGTCAAGGTTCCCGGGCATGTGGACGATGTCCTCAGAACGCTGAGCGAAATCTGAATGAACCGGGTGGGCCACCATTTACGTTTGGGCCAAAAATGCACCCTAAAGTCTTGATCGCCCGCCCTGAAATAGGTGAAATGGCGGCGTAGTTGGGGCACCCGTCCTCTCGAAGGGCGGCCAGGGGTCATCGCAAAATGGCAGATTCGCTCCGGGAGCAAGCCTGGAGATTTGTTTGCGCTACCTTCCCGGAGCGCCAGATTTACATTCGCAGCGACGGTCGCGTGCAGTTCTTCACGTTCGGCCCTCTCATGCAAACCATTCTTGCAGGAATTACGCTGGCATTTTTAGGCTGGGTTGCGTTTACGTCCGTCAACGTAGTCTTCAAGGACCATATCATCGCCGCCAAGGACAAGCGTTATTATCAGATGCAGGCCTCGTACGAGGGGCGTGTCACGGATCTCCAATCGGCCTACGACACGCTCAACGCCGCGCTGATTACCGCCGAAGACACGTTCCATTCGCGCGCCAACGAAATCGAAACAAAGCAGCGCTCTCTCTTCGAGCTCATCCATCGCAAGCAGTCGCTTCAGGCAATGGTTGCCAATGGCGCGCTTGGCCCGAGCGTCGCGGAGGCGCCCGTCGCCGGGGCGGCCGAAGCGGCAGAGGATTCCTTCGACACAGACGCTAGCGCCGTGGTGGGGCCACCGCCCGGTGCCGATGGGGACGCAATACCCAGCGCTCAGCAGCGCAAGAAGACTACGCCCGGCGTCCCGGCCTTGCGCCCGGCTACTACGACGGAGCCCACAACGCGGCCTGCGCGCTCAAGCTTCCTTCAAGGAGTGGAAAAACTTGCCGGCACTTTCTTTGGTCGGCGCCCGGTCGCCAATGTCAACATTGATCATCCCTCGGTGCGCAGAATCGTCGCGGAAACGGCACGGCTCGACAAAATTGTGGCGGACGAGCGCACACTGACGACAGATGCCGAACGGGGCTTTTCCGGCGCCATTGCGCATTTGAACGGCGCCATCCAGCTCGCCGGTCTAGATCCAAAGACGCTGGTCGCACGCGCAAGTGCCATTGGTGGCGCAGGGGGACCACTAATCCCACTCGCCTCGGCCGGCATCGCGAGCGTGAACGACACGGTTTTCATGGATGACGTGACCCGTATTGCAGATAAGCTGGACGAACTTTCCCGTATCGCGCATGCGATGCGATCTGTTCCCCTTGCGGTTCCGGTGCAAGGAGCCGCCTTCGACCTTTCAAGCGGTTTTGGCGCCCGCATCGATCCGTTTACCCGACGTTGGGCATTTCATGCTGGACTGGACTTTACAGGGCCCTGGGGCGCGACGATCCATGCAACCGCACCCGGAACGGTTGTTCATGCTGGCCCAAGGGGGCCCTACGGCAACGCCGTGGAGATCGACCACGGCATGGGCATCAAGACGCGCTTTGGGCATTTGAGCGCGGTTCTTGTGCGCCCGGGAATGAAGGTTGAAAAAGGCTCGCCCGTTGGCAAGCTCGGATCGAGCGGGCGCAGCACTGGGCCGCATGTCCACTACGAGGTGTGGTTTGACGCGGCGGCCAAGGATCCGAAGAAGTTCATCAAGGCAGGGCGTTATGTTCTCAAAGAGTAAAGAACCGGAAGTCGCTCCGGCACCGCAGTCACCAGCCTCAAAGCGAGTCGCCCGGTCCACGGTTCCGTCCATCATCAGCGGGGACCTGGTCGTAAAAGGAACGCTGGTTTCGGCCGGCGATATTCAAGTCGATGGCCGCATCGAGGGCGACATTCGCGCTGGCGCACTGGTTGTGGGAGAAAAGGCTTCCATCGAAGGCGACATCATGGCCGAAGAGGCTACGATTCGCGGCCATGTGCATGGCAGCATTCGTGCGCGTCGTATCCAGCTTTGTGCAACGGGCCGTGTGGAAGGGAACATTCTGCATGAGGCCCTGTCGATGGAGTCCGGCGCCTATTTCGATGGGAATTGCCGTCACTCGGACAATCCGCTGGCGGAAGGCGCCGATACGACGATGCGCAAGCCCCAACACGAGGTATTCGAACGCAGAGCCACCACCGCCGGTTCGCAGCCGGCAGTGCGTTCGGCGGGCACACCGGAAATGGCGCGAGCCGCCGCGCCCGGCGCAAGCTTTACACCGCTGAAGAGCTAGCAGACGTTTTCACGGGAGAAGGCCCGCGGGCGAGCGCGGGCCTTCTGCTTTTACGTTTGCGCCCTGGCTTGCCCGCCTGCGAGCCGCGCCTCGGCATTCGCCATCATCGCCTTGAAGCGGGGATGATCGCGAACGGAATCCATATCGGGATCAGATTTAGCCCAAGTGATTAACTCGGTCGAAAGCCTTTCGAACAAAGGCTCCAAGAGATCGAGTCCGGCTTCGGCATCGTGCAGATCGACGATTAGGCCGCAGGCGAGATTGTAACGCATATTCCCGTTGTCGGGATCGAGCAGTATGGCGCGCGCGATCACGTCTTTCGCGCGGGCCGCCTGGCCGAGCGCCGCCAGCGAGCTGGCGAGAAATCCCATCGCGGACCCGTTATTCGGATCTTGTGCGACAATTTTCTCCGTACGCTCGACGACGCGCTGAGCGGCACGGCGCACGCCTTCCGCGTCGCCCGTCGCCTTGTAGCAAGCGGCCAACATCCCTGCCGACCAATAGTCCGTCTCCATGAGTGCGGCCGCCTTTTCGAAGTACTGGATAGCATCGGGAATCTGCCGGGCCGCGTAGGCGAGACGGCCGGCAGCACGATTGACTTCGTAGGAGTCGGGATCAAGCCGAAGTGCTGTTTCGATTTCTACTTTTGCCGCTGCAAGCTGATCTTTGTGTGTGAGCACCACAGCCTTTGCTGCGTGGGCTTCCGCAAGCTTGGGATCAAGCTCTATGGCACGCTCCGCGGTTGCCAGCCCATCTTCTCCCTGCGAGCCGCCGTACCAGCGAAGGTTGACCTGGCTCACCGCCATGAGCGCCCAGGCATGCGCATAGTTCGGGTCGATTTCGGTGGCGCGCTTGCAGAGTCGGATTGTTGCCTCGATGCGCCGGCTGTCGCCGATATTGCCCGAGACGTTGTACTGTCGCGCCATCAGGAAAAGGTTGTAAGCCTCGATGTTGCTCGTGCCGCGCTGCTCGATAGCTTTCTTTTCCTCTGGCATTAGCTTCAGCTTCAGTGCATTGACGATGGCCTCCGAGATTTCGTCCTGCAGCGCGAAGATGTCATTGAGATCCCTATCGTAGCGCTCGGCCCAAACGTGACCGTCGCTCGTGCCGTCGATCAATTGGGCGGTAATGCGCACGCGCCCGCCCGCCTTGCGCACGCTGCCTTCGAGAATATGGCTTACTTTCAGTTGCCGCGCGACTTGCCGCACATCCACATTCTTGCCCTTGAATCCAAATGCCGTGTTGCGCGAAATGACGTGCAGCGCCGACACTTTGCTCAGATCAGTGATGATGTCCTCACTGATGCCGTCGCTAAAATACTCCTGTTCCGCATCGCCGCTCATATTGGCAAAGGGTAACACACAGATGGACAACCTATTGGGTGCGTCCACGCTATTGTCCTCGTCGACGTCCGGTTCGGCCGGGCGCGCGAAAAAAACATGCACCGGCCGTTCGATGTTCTTTACGGTATGCTCGCCCTGGTCTTCGAACAAGCAGGGCGCCTTGCCATCCACTTGGTCCCGGACAATGCCAGACAATGCCACGCCGCCGACTAGCGCCAACGCTTGGAGGCGCGCGGCCACGTTGACGCCTTCGCCGTAGATATCTTCGCCGTCGACGATTACCTCGCCTAGGTTGACGCCAATGCGGTAACGGATCGTCCTGTCACGGTCGTTTTTAGGCGCATCTTCCGTTCCCTTTTGAACGGCCAGCGCGCAATTTACAGCCGCCACAGCACTTGGGAACTCCACCAATGCGCCATCCCCCATCAACTTGAAGATGCGGCCGCCATGCGCGGCCACGGCGGGATCGAAGATTTCAGCCCTATTGGCCTTCAGTTGTTCGAGCGTACCCGCCTCATCGGCTTCCATGAGGCTGCTGTAGCCAACGACGTCGGCCGAGAGGATCGCGGCAAGTTTGCGCTGCATCGGATCAGGTTACTCCAAATCCTTCACGTTTGCCGCTTCGCCGCCGCCGATGCGCTGCGCGAGCGATGCGGCCATGAAGGCGTCCAGTTCTCCGTCCAGCACGTCCTGCGGGCTGTGGCTTTCCACGCCCGTGCGAAGATCTTTCACAAGCTGGTAGGGCTGAAGTACATAGGAGCGGATTTGATGGCCCCAGCCGATGTCGGTCTTGGCGTCGGCCTGCGCCTGCGCCGCTGCCTCTCGTTTCTCGAGTTCCGCTTCGTAGAGCCGGGCGCGCAACATGTCCCAGGCCTTAGCGCGGTTCTGGTGTTGCGAGCGCTGATTTTGGCATTGCACCACGATACCCGTAGGCAAGTGCGTGATGCGTACGGCAGACTCCGTCTTGTTGACGTGCTGGCCGCCCGCCCCGCTCGCGCGGTACACATCGATGCGAACGTCCTTCTCCGTGACGTCTATGTGTATCTTGTCATCAATAACCGGATAGACGCCCACGCTGGCAAAACTTGTGTGGCGGCGTGCGTTTGAGTCGAACGGGGAGATACGTACGAGCCGATGGACGCCGGATTCCGTTTTGAGCCAACCGTAGGCGTTCGGACCTTTGACCAAGATCGTCGCGGACTTAATGCCGGCCTCTTCACCTTCGCTCTCCTCGATGTACTCGATTCTGTAACCCTTGCGCTCGGCCCAGCGCGTATACATGCGCAGAAGCATGTTTGCCCAATCCTGTGACTCGGTGCCACCGGCGCCCGCGTGAATTTCCAAGTAGGCGTCGTTCGCGTCCGCCTCTCCCGACAACATGGACTCATGCTCCATGGCTTTCGCACGCAAGCGCAGCCCTGCAAGTGTCGCCTCTGCATCAGCAAGCACTTGATTGTCGCCCTCGGTCTCGGCGAGCTCGATGAGGTCGACTGTTTCCTTCAGTTCCTTCTCGAGTCCCGAGTATTGCGTTAGCGCAGACTCGAGACGTGTGCGTTCGCGCATTACGATCTGCGCTGCTGCCGGATTATTCCAAAGGTTTGGGTCTTCGGCGCTCGCGTTCAGCTCGGCCAGGTGCCGTTGGGCGTTGTCCCAGTCAAAGATGCCTCCGCAATAGCACAAGCGATCGCTTTATTTCGCCGATTGTTTTTTGAGTCTCGCTTCGCATGGCCTGATTCGCTTTATTGCAGTTGATATAGGTGCTGAGCTTTCTTTCGTCAAAGTACGGAATCTTGATGCGCGGCGATTTCAGCTTGGTTCGCTGATTGGACACCGCTCGGCAGTCCGCGGCGGTGGAGCCGCGGCAATTCCCCTGCCGGAAACAGCTAAGAATCTTCGTAACGCGCGCTTAGTACAGCCCGCCCGTACCACGGCTTATTTCCGTTTCTGTGCTGGCGCCGGCTATCGCATCCGTAGCCTCGTCATAGATGGCGGTTGACGGTTCGCTACCAGGCCGGAACGCCTCAAGTATCGTTCCAGGCGCGCCAGGAGACGCGAGCCCGCCCGTGAACTTATCGACAGAAACGAGAACAATTCCCGGCGGTACCCGAAACGGTATGGCGGGCGTGTCTTGCAGCGCCTCTTTCATGAAATCCTTGAAGATTGGGGCGGCCGTATGTGCTGCCTGCTCGAACTCACCGAGCGTATGTGGATTGTCGAAGCCGACATACACGCCGCAAACCAAATCAGGCGAAAACCCGACAAACCAGAGGTCCTTGGCTTCGTTGGTCGTTCCGGTTTTGCCGGCAAGCGGTTTGCCAATTTCCGATACGACTGCGCCCGTGCCCCGCAGCACAGCGCCCTCCAATAGTGAGACGACTTGATAGGCCGTCTGCGGACTCAGTACGGCCGGGCGGTCATCAGGTAGCAATGGCTCCTCCTGGTGGCGCCATTCGGGCGCATCGCACGTATCGCATTTCCGCGTGTCGTGACGGTACACAGTTTTCCCGTGACGATCTTGAATGCGATCGATTAATGTTGGTGTGACCTTGCGGCCGCCGTTTACAAACGACGCGTAGCCGGACGCCATGCGAAGCACTGTCGTATCGCCAGCGCCCAAGGCATTCGCGAGGAAAAGCGATAGCTTGTCGTAAACGCCCATGCGTTCCGCATATCTTGCAATCTTGCGCATGCCCACGTCGGCCGCCATCCGGACGGTGACGGCGTCGTATGACTGTTCAATAGCGCGCCGCAGAGTCACCAGGCCGTAATACTTCTTAGTGAAATTTTGTGGGGACCAAAGCGGAAGGCCCGGTCCCTGTTCCATTACAAAAGGTGCATCTAGGACGCGAGTTGCGGGTGTGTATCCTGAATCTAACGCGGCGGCGTAAACAAACGGCTTGAAAGCCGAGCCAGGCTGCCGCAGCGCCTGCATGGCGCGGTCAAACTGGCTGGATCCGAAACTGAATCCTCCCGCAAGCGCAAGGACCTGGCCCGTGTGCGGATTGAGCGCGACTAGACCGCCGTTAACTTCCGGTACCTGGCGCAAACCATAAACGCCCTGACCTTTCTCTTTTAGCGCCTCGACGTAAATAACTTCGCCGGGTTTGACCACGTCGCTTGCACGGCTGACGGGCGCACCAACATGGCCGTTGCGAAGCTGACGCCGCGCCCAGGCAAGTTCCGAAAACGGAATGACGCCGGTCGCTCCATTCTGCAGGCCTATTTCAACGTCGTTCTCGGACGTGACGGCTGTCACGGCCGCCAATTGCCAGGTCGCCAATCCGGATTGATTGCGAAAATTGTCCAGCGTTGCCTGCCAATTCGATGCAAGATCAACTTGCGCTTTGGCGCCACGCCAGCCGTGGCGTCGATCATACTTGATCAGTCCGGCGCGCAACGCCCGCACTCCGATATCTTGCAAGCGGGTATCGAGTGTCGAACGCACCTGCAGACCGCCGTCATAAAGAGCGCGCTCGCCGTATTGTTCGTAGAGCTGCCGGCGCACTTCTTCGACGAAATAGTCCACGTCTTCTACGACCGCGCCTTGCGCGCGCCTGCGCGTGACTAGAGGCTGGCGCATTGCGTCTTCGGCTTCCTGGCCGGTGATGTACCCGTTATTGGCCATCTGCTGGATGACCCAGTTTCGCCGCGCAATCGCCGCCTCTTTGCGGTAGATAGGGTGGTAGTTTTGCGGCGCCTTCGGCAGCGCCGCGAGGAACGCTGCCTCAGCAACCTCGAGTTCATCCAGCGACTTCTCGTAGTAATTCATCGCAGCAGCAGCGACTCCATAGGAGTTCTGCCCGAGGTAAATCTGATTCAGATACAGCTCGAGAATCTCATCTTTGGTAAACGCTTCATCGATGCGCATGGCGAGCACTGCTTCGCGTACTTTGCGAGAAAATTTATATTCACTTGAAAGGAGAAAATTCCGTGCCACCTGCTGTGTGATGGTCGACGCGCCTTCCAATCTGCGGTCCTCCACCCAGTGGCCGATGTTTTTTAGCATCGCGCGGACGATGCCGAACACGTCAATCCCCGCGTGCTGGTAGAAGTTTCTGTCCTCGGCCGAAAGGAATGCGCCGATCACCCGGTTGGGAAAGGATTGGATCGGCACGAACAGGCGGCGCTCGCGCGCCCATTCTCCGATGAGCGTGCCATCGCCGGCATACACGCGTGTCGTGATCGGCGGCTCGTAATGGCGAAGCGCATCATAGCCCGGCAAATCCTGAGTAATGACGAATACGTAGATGCTTACCGCTGCAAAAGCCGTGCAAACCAGCGCGGCAAAACTGCCGAGGAGGTACTTCACAAACTGAGGCATTTCAGAGGCTCCACTCGCGCCGGCGTTCCGGCAATGCAATTATGACGCAGCGGCGTGTCCGCGTCACGGGACAGCCGGCCCTTTGGGCGTTGCGGCTGTTTCCCTTGCAAAATATTTGTTTACGGCGGCAGCAAGTGCTTCCGCCACGCCCTTGCGCCAACGTTCTGTGCGCATGACCGCTTCATCTTCGAGACTTGATAGGTACCCGAGTTCGATCAGAACGGCGGGAAGATCGGGGGCCTTCAGGACCGCGAAGCCCGCCGAGCGATGCGGCGAGGAATTCTGCAGAAGGGTCATCTGGGAAAGGCGGCCCAGCGCTACTTGGGAAAACCGCACGGAGCGGTTCATGGTGTCACGCTGCGCGAGGTCGATGAGAATTGAAGCCACGGGTCCGCTTTCCGCGGCAAGATCGACCCCTGCAATCACGTCCGACATATTCTCGCGTTCCGCAAGCTTTGCTGCCTCGCGGTCCGAGGCCTCTTCCGAAAGCGTGTAGATGGAAGCCCCGCGGATCCCTCGATGGTCGTTCGCGTCGGCGTGAAGCGAAATGAAAAGGTCAGCATGCGCCGCGCGCGCGATGTTCACGCGTTCCCGCAATGGGATGTACGCGTCGCTGTCACGCGTCAGATATACCTTATACCGGCTGTCGGCTTCCAAAGCGTCGCGTAGATATATGGCAACGGCAAGGACAATGTCCTTCTCTTGCAGGCCCCCTTCACCATGGGCGCCGGGGTCCACGCCACCGTGTCCCGCATCCACCACGATGACTCGCATATCGGCGAGAGGCGGTGGCGGTGGCGACGGTGCGGGCGCGGTGATCTGCATTTTCGGCCACCCCGCATTGGCGAGAAACTCCCGCTCGCTCGCCGGAAAGAAATCGAAGATGTATCGGAACCCGTGACCACCTTGCGGCGGAAGCAGCTGCGGCTCGCTCACACGTACCGGCCGCACCAGATCTACGACAAATCTTGAGTTTCCTTTGCGAAACAGCCCATAGCGGTAGCGTTTTACGGCGCCCTTGCCGCTCGGGCGATCGTTCGCGTTAACGCGCCAGAGCACTTCCGGCAAGTCGATGACAACCCGGCTGGGATCGGCAAGTGTGAATACCCTCACCTCCACAGCGTCGCTTAATTCGACTACGAACCGGGTCTTGTCGGGATGCTCGCCAAGCCTCGCACTTAGCACGACCGGAATGTTCTGCTGTGTCGCCAATTCCTTTGCAGCCGACGGCGTTGCAATGGCAGGGGCCTGCATTGCAACGGACTGCGGATTTGGCCGTGGAAGGGGCACGGCGAATGCGCCAAAGGGCGTGGCCACCAAAACGAGGCCGATGGCCGCATAACGCCAGACTTTGTTTCGCCCGCTCACCACTCCCTCGTCGCGCCGCGCCCTGCGCGTGAACTCTTCGTGTTTACCCGTTTATGCTTCGTTAGCAAATCAAGCCTAAGGAAATATGGGCGGTTTCGCAAAACCGCTTGCCGTTCGCGCGAAGCGTCAATACAAGGGGTTGTCCCGCACGAGGCTGCTATCAGGCAGCCGGCGGTCCCCGCGCCCCGCCCGAGATTGGAGCGCCCGCGCGGACGAAGTGAGATATGGCTGGCACCAACGCTTTTTGCGCCCCGAACCGCTCCGCACTATCGATGCGGTCCGCGGGCGCGCTTGCCGTGCCCGCTACCGCTAACCCAAACAGATCGCGCCGTTCCCCGCATGAGCGGGCCCGCGCCCTTATTGGCGCGCGTGGCCGCACGCGGCAGGCATCGACGGCGCCCGGAGAATTCCATGTCCAAACGCATGCTTATCGATGCAAGCCACCCGGAAGAGACCCGGGTGGTCGTTCTCGATGGAAACAAGGTCGAAGAGTTTGATTTCGAGTCCGCCACGCGGCGGCCGCTTAAAGGCAATATCTATCTTGCCAAAGTTACACGCGTAGAGCCCTCGCTACAGGCGGCGTTCGTCGAATACGGCGGCAATCGCCAGGGCTTTCTCGCCTTTCCCGAGATTCACCCCGACTACTATCAAATCCCCGTTGCCGACCGGCAGGCACTGATAGCGCAACAGCAGGAAGATGCCCGCCGTATGTCAGAGGAGGACGAGGGCTTCGAGCATGTCGATATTGCAACAGTTCCGACGCAGCAGCCCGTGCCGGTGGCGGGAACCGAAGCCGAGCACGCGGTGCGCGTGAAGGAAAGCGCCGCGAACGACCAGCCTGTCCCCCGAGTGCCACAAGACGCGGTCAAAGAAATCGCCCCGGATGACAGCGTTACGGAACCGCCAGAGGAAGAACACACGGCGCACGATGAGCCGGGACCAGAGCCAATTTTCGCCGAGAACGAACCAATCGACATCGAAGTGCGCGAGGAGCCGCAGCCGGAACCCGGAATCCGTACCGAACAGCCGCATCCCCGTCCGCGTCGCCTTCGCCGCTACAAAATCCAGGAAGTAATCAAACGCCGGCAAATCATGCTGGTGCAGGTCGTGAAGGAAGAGCGTGGCACCAAAGGTGCGGCACTGACGACCTATCTGTCCCTGGCCGGCCGTTACTGCGTGCTGATGCCCAACACGCCGCGTGGCGGCGGCATTTCGCGCAAGATTACGAGCGCCACGGACCGGAAGCGGCTAAAGACGGCTGCCCAATCGCTTGAACTGCCTGAAGGCATGGGCCTAATCATCCGCACGGCGGGCGCCAATCGCACAAAACTCGAGATAAAGCGCGATTTCGAATACTTGCTTCGCCTTTGGGACACAGTGCGGGAATTGACGCTGAAATCGAATGCGCCCGCGCTCGTTTATGAAGAAGGCAATCTCATCAAGCGCGCCATTCGCGACCTTTACAACAAGGAAATCGGTGAAGTTGTTGTGGAAGGCGAGGCCGGGTACCGCGATGCCAAGGATTTCATGCGCATGATCATGCCGAGCCACGCGAAAAACGTAAAACTGTATAAGGAGCCGCTTCCGCTCTTTCAACGCTTCCACGTAGAGACACAACTGGACGCGATGTTCAGCCCCACGGTCACGCTCAAGTCGGGCGGTTACGTTGTAATCAACCAGACTGAGGCGCTCGTCTCCATAGATGTCAATTCCGGCAAGGCGACGCGCGAACACTCGATTGAAGACACCGCCTATAAGACTAACCTTGAAGCTGCGGACGAAATCGCGCGTCAGTTGCGCCTGCGCGATCTTGCAGGCCTCATCGTGATTGACTTCATCGATATGGAGGACCAGCGCAACGACCGAAACGTCGAAAAGCGGCTACGCGATGCGGTGCGCACCGACCGGGCGCGCGTGCAGATCGGCAAAATCAGCCAGTTCGGGCTTTTGGAAATGTCCCGCCAGCGGCTACGGCCCGGTGTCGTAGCGAGCTCGACCGTGACTTGCCCGCACTGCGGCGGAACCGGGCTTGTGCGTTCAACGGAATCTGCCGCGTTGCGCCTGCTACGTGCTCTCGAGGAAGAAGGTCAAAATCAGCGTTCGTCGCACCTGTCCGTCAAAGCGCCGGCGGATGTCGTCATCTACACGCTTAACCAGAAGCGGCGTGAAATCGCGCGCATCGAAGAGGGTTACGACCTCTCAATTGCCTTCGAACCACAGGCGAACATGATCGGAGGCGCGTTCGAGATTGACCGCATTGGCGCGCGCATCGGCCCGCCGCGGCCAAGGCCTGCAGCTGTTTCCGTTGAAGCGGGATTCCCGGCGCCAACAGTGGAAATCGGACCCGCCGCTCCAGAAGAAGCCGAAGAAGAGGTAGAACTAGAGGCTGTAGAGGATTCCATCGCGATGCCGCGGCCGACTCAACAGTCACAGACGCCTCCGCATCCTTCCGGTGAGGAAGGCGGCCGCCGCAGGCGCCGGCGCAGGCGCCGGGGCGGACGAGGTCTCCATCCGGAAGAAGCGCCCGCGCAGGCCGGCGAAGTGCCGGCGCAGGCCGAGCACGAGCCATTCTGGCGCCCCCACGCCGACCTCTCGCCAGAGCAACACGCGCAGATGCAGAAACAACACCACACGCAGCAGTCACAAACGGGACAACAGCAACACGTGCCGCATCGACAAAGCGAAAGCGGACAAGGCGGCCGCCGGAGGCGCCGGCGCCGCGGGCGCCGTGGACGCGGGCGCCACGGAGAGGGATTCTCCCAAGGTCATCAGGGATTCACAGAACCGCGCCCGAGCCAGAACACGGATACGACAACATTTGAGCAGGCGCCCAATGCGCCCTCAAAACCCGAATGGTCATTGGGCAGCACGCAGCGCGAACCGGCACTTCGCGAGAAGGAGGCACACACGCAGCCAGAACGACGCGACAAAACACCGGAACACGTCTCACAAACCGCGGAACAACAAGCAGACGAGCCGATAGAGAGGCGCAAAGGCTGGTGGCAACGTAACTTTAAGATTGGCGGTTAGTCATCGCGATTCCCTTGCGAACGCCGCTATTCCGTAGGAACCGTCTCTCGGCCTCACAAGGCAACCGTCGGACGTACATGCGATCACGTTGACGGACGACGTGCGGTTTACTGCAGGCAGCGAGATGCTTGTATTAAGAGCACGAGCGACCGCCACTCCTAGAATAGCAGCAGTGGAATCCGGCCCCCCTGCCCCGGCAGCAACCATGGTGAGCGCCCCGCCTTCGCCGTCACTGGCGATCAGCGGCGCAAGAAATGCGACGGCAATGCCGACATTGCTGCTGGCTGGTGCGTTGGCAAGCGTAATTCCGGTTCCTGGAACCGTTCTGCCGCTTCCGAATGGACCGGACATGGTAACAGCGCAAGCGACGGCTTGACCCGAATCGTCCGCCGCGGCGAACCCAGTCGCTCCAAGATCGGTTGGCAGCGCACTAACACCGAACGCCTGCAGGGCAGCGCTCGTCGCTACCGACATGTTCTCGTAGGAGGGTGAAGAAAGATCATGGGCCGAAACATCGGAAAATATTCTAGCGATCAGCCTGCCAGAACCGGTGCGTGTCGAGGGGAAATACACAATCTGATCGCCCAAACGCGTCGCATGCGCCGGCGACCGGCCCACTGCATATCGCACTAGTTCATCCTCGGCGATTATCGCATTCTGTGCCTGCGCATAGTTCGCGATGGCGCGCCCAAGCTTCCCGCCGTAGAGCGCGCCAGCCCCCCCAGTCCGCAAAGCGGCAAGCGACGCGCCGAGCTCCGGGTCACGCAAGACGACGCCTTGCCGGCGAACGCGCCCGGATTCTTCTACGTAAACATTCGCAAGACTCGCATCCAGACGCAGAACACTCGAAGCGCCCGTCACGCGTTCGGCCAACGCTCGCGACATGGGATAGCCGAGTGTCGCCAGCCGTTCCGCTGGCGCAACCAAGCTCTGCCAAGGAAGCCGGCCATAGCTGACGTGAAGCAGCGCAATCCCGCGCACGTTACCCGGCACGGCAATCGCCCCGCCGCTGCGCACATTACGCGGAAGGAAATCGAGACTTTCTACGCTGCCACGCGATCGATCGCGAACGAGACAGATACCGCCGCCACCGAGCCCAGCGGCAATTGGATATGTCACAGATAGAGCAAAGTACGTCGCTGTCGCGGCGTCCGCCGCGGAACCACCCGCTTCGAGAATGCCGGCGCCTGCCTGTACGGCAAATGGCTCGTCGCCGACGACGATTCCGGCTGCCTGCACCTTTGCAATGCTCGGGCAAACCAGGAGCCCTATGAAAGCAAAAAGCTTCACAGGGGACGTTCGGGCTACCGTCAACACTCCGATACCCTTGTTTTCGCAGTTAGGGCGCATAAAGCGCGTTCCCGCAGTCAGCGTTGACGCGCGCTGTCGCCGCCCCTACCGTCCGGCGCGCCGGGGGGTACGAAACGAGGAGAATCCAAGCGTTGCGGATTTTCAACCCTTTCCGGCGCGGGCCCGCCCGTCGGCTGACCTCCCTCGCCTTGGCCGCCGTTATTGCTTGTCTTGCACCAGTACAATCGGCATTCGCGCAAGGCATTAGCCTGGTACGCGACACGGAAACCGAGCGCATGTTGCGCTCGTACCTCGATCCGATAGTCGTGGCAGCTGGAATGGATCCCAAAAGCGTCCATTTGTATCTGGTCAACGACCCAAGCATTAACGCGTTTGTCGCCGAAGGCCAAAACGTGTTCGTGCATACTGGATTGATCATGCAGCTGAATACGCCCAATCAAGTCACGGGCGTGCTGGCGCACGAAACCGGGCACATGGCAGGCGGCCATCTGATTCGCATGCGCGAAGGGGTGCGTGCCGCAACAGTTCCAATGTTGATCGCGATGGCCGCGGGAATTGCGGCAATGGCGCTGGGCGCGGGCGAGGCGGGTCAAGCGTTGATCGCGGGCGGTCAGCAAGTAGGCATACGCGAGTTTCTTTCCTTTACGCGAGCACAAGAATCGGCGGCCGATCAGGCAGGAGCCCGATATCTCATACAGACGAAACAATCGGCCCGCGGCATGCTTCAGGTCTTTCGCCGCTTCCAAAGTCAGGAATTGCTCACCTACGAGCGGCAAGACAAATTCGCACGCTCCCATCCGGCGTCGCAGGATCGAATCGAGCTTCTCGCGCGCCTCGTTGTAGCGTCGCCCTATGCCGACACGCGTGATCCTCCGGAAAAGCAACGCGAATTCGAGATGGTGCGGGCGAAGCTGCGCGGGTATATCCAGCGGCCTGACTCCGTTTTGCTGCAGTATCCAGCGCCCGACGTGAGCAAGCCCGCGCGCTATGCGCGCGCCATGGCCTATTTCCGCCAGCCCGACATGAAAGCAGCGCTAAGAGAGATCAATAGCCTTATCGCGGAAGAGCCCAACAATCCCTACTTCCAGGAAATGTTGGGACAAGCCATGGTGGAAATGGGCCGCCCTGCCGAGGGCGTTGGTCCGTACAAGAAGGCGGTCGAGCTTTTGCCCGACGCGCCGCTTCTGCGCGTCGCCCTTGCGCAGGCGATGCTGGCCACCGAGGACCCCAAATTCGTTGCTGCCGCGGCAAAAGAGCTCGAAACCGCGCTGCGCCAGGAGCCGGACAACGATTTTGGCTGGTACTTTGCGGCGCTGGCCTATGCCCGGATGAACCAGCCGGCCAAGGCGGCGCTGGCAACCGCCGAACGCTATTATGCCGTTGGTAACTACCGCCCAGCCATGCAGTTCGCCTATCGGGCACAGAAGGGACTGCCGCAGGGCACGGTCGATTGGCAGCGCGCCAATGATATTCTTGCTACCGCTCAAGCACAGGCACAGGATAACCGCTGAAGGATCCCTCATGAACAAGTTACGGATTGCAGGCGCATTGCTCGCCATTGTCGCCGCGGCCGCGCTCTCTGCTGTCACTTTTGCTGCGCCGCAAGCGCAAGAGCCGCTTGATAAGGCGGCTGTAGAAAAAATCGTCCGTGCCTATCTGCTCAAGCACCCAGAAATCCTGGTCGAAATGACTCAGGCGCTGGAAGCGAAGGCCGCTTTGGGCGCGCAGGCAAGACAGCGCGATGCGCTTGCAAAGTTATCCAAGGGGGCGTTGCTGGACCCAAAAGTCGCGTACGTAACAGGCCCTGCGAACGCCACAGTGACCGTCGTCGAGTTCTTCGACTACCGCTGCGCGTATTGCAAGAACTCACTTCCGGCAATGCAAAAGCTGGTAACCGACAATCAAGTCCGCGTCGCATTCGTCGAGCACCCGATTTTGACTACGGACTCTGTAGTGGCTGCGCGCGCAGCGGTGGCGGCGCGGCAACAGACGGGCAAATACGTTCCATTTCACTTCGCGCTGATGAAATCCTCCGGCGATCTGCCGCTTGAACGTATTCTTCAGATCGCCGAAGCCAGCGGACTGGATGTCGCCAAGCTGCAAAAGGATATGGAAGACCCCGCCGTAGCGGAATCGGTTGCTGCGTCGAACGCACTGGCAAACAGCCTTTACGTAGACGGCACGCCAACATTCATCATCGGCGGAAAAATCGTCGCCGGCGCACTAACCGTCGAAGAAATGCAAAAACTCGTCAAAGAGGCCGAAAGCCAGGGCTGAAAAACAAGGGAGGCTGCAATGACCGCGTTCAACGTTGTACGTTTTCGCGTCAGGCCCGGGCGCGATCAGGATTTTCTTGAGGCGCACCGGAACATGGCCGCGCATTTCCCGGGCTTCCGGAGATTCTCGCTTGTACGAACGGGTGACGGTTCCTACTGCCTCATCGGCGAGTGGGATTCGTTCGACAGCATTGTCTCTGCGCGGCCTAACATGCTGGCTAATCTTGATCGCATCCGGGACATGTTGTTGGAACTCGGCGGCGGACTGGGCTTGACCGACCCCGTTTCGGGCGAAGCAGTTCTCGATCGGGCGTCCGGAGGAATGCGAAAACGCAAATCGAAGCAGCGGGCTCCGACGAAAAAGCCGGCTCGCAAGCGCCGCGCTAAGAAGGCACGAAGAACGGCAAAGCGCCGCTGAGCGCTCCCACAGTCCTATCACGTAAGTGACGGTGTCGCGGGTGCGTTTATTCTCAGTGCCGTCGTGGGCACGTCTACTGCCGTACGCAACATGCCGGAGCGCGCAACTGCAACCTAGATGAGCCCGGCGAGAGGCGAAGAGGGATCGGCGTAGCGCTTTTTTGCCATGCGCCCGGCGAGATAGGCCAGCCTACCCGCCTCCACGGCGTGCTTCATGGCTTGCGCCATCATGATCGGGTCCTTGGCTTCTGCAATCGCGGTATTCATCAGCACTGCGTCACAGCCGAGCTCCATTGCGACTGTTGCATCCGATGCCGTGCCCACACCAGCATCTACAATGACCGGCACGTTTGCAGCTTCGACAATCAAACAAATGTTCACCGGATTCTGTATCCCCAAACCCGACCCAATTGGCGCCGCCAGCGGCATTATTGCGGTTGCGCCCTTTTCCTCCAGGCGCTTTGCCATCAGCGGATCATCCATGCAGTACACCATCACCTGAAAGCCCTCTTTGACAAGCACCTCGGTCGCGCGCAGCGTTTCCACCATGTCGGGATAAAGCGTTTTTTTGTCGCCTAGCACTTCCAGTTTAACCAGAGTCCATCCGCCCGCTTCGCGCGCAAGGCGTAACGTGCGCAATGCTTCGTCCGCCGTGTAGCACCCAGCGGTGTTTGGAAGATAGGTGTATTTCTTCGGATCGATGAAATCGACGAGCTTGGGCGCACCCGGGTCCATTACGTTCACGCGTCGAAGCGCGACGGTCACAATTTCCGCGCCGCTTGCTTCAAGCGCGGCCGCGTTTTGCGCGTAGTCCCTGTATTTGCCTGTACCAATGATGAGGCGGGAACGATAGAGCTTACCCGCGATCGCCAGCGGCTTGTCTGCAGACGTCGGCGCCGCCGTGTCATTGCCGCCGCCGATGAAATGGACGATCTCAAGCCGATCGCCGTTTGCAAGCCGCATCGCGCCGTAGGCAGATCGGGGCACGATCTCAAAATTGCGTTCGACCGCGATTTTGGCTGGATTAAGTTCGAGGGTGGCAAGCAGGCCGTCCACCGTGAGGCCCGCGGGGGGCGTCTCGAACTCGCGTTCCTCGCCATTCAGTGTCAGCCTGAGGCGCATAAAGCTTTCCTGGAATTCCAAGTTTCCGTTTGGGCCCAAGCCCAGTATAAAGCCCCCTTAACCATGGGGCGGCCAAGACGCGATGCCACAGCCGATATATGTCCTGAACGGACCAAACCTCAATCTTCTTGGCACCCGCGAGCCGGAAATGTACGGCCGCCAGTCGCTGGGCGATATAGAGGCGGCCTGCGCCCAGCGCGCCAAGGTCCATGGTCTCGAAACCGTTTTTCGCCAGACGAACCAGGAGGGCATTCTGGTTAACTGGGTCCAGGAGGCACGCGACAACGCCTCGGCCCTGATTCTGAATGCGGGGGCCTATGCGCACACGTCGATCGCACTGCTCGACGCCTGCCGTGCCTTCGGCAAGCCGGTCATCGAAGTGCATTTGTCGAACATATTCCGGCGCGAACATTTCCGCCGCCGCACATATGTCAGCGAAGGTGCAGTGGGCGTCATCGTAGGCTTCGGCCCCTATTCCTATCTGCTGGCGATCGACGCGATTGCGGCCCTGGCCAAGGAAATACAAAAATGAACCCCAGACTCCGAAAAGGAGCGAGCGCGCGGGATGCCAAAACGGCTCGTGCCGAGATCGTGCGCGAGCTGGCGGCGCTACTGGAGGATACAGGGCTCAACGAAATCGAAATCGAGCAAGACGGCATGCGCGTCCGCGTGGCGCGCGGCGCCGGAAACGTCGTCACGGCAATAGCGCCTGACCCGGGGGCACCGGTGAAAACCGTGCCGTCTTCGGCGCCCTCGCCCAAGGAACCGACGACGCCGCACCCCGGTACCGTCAAGTCGCCCATGGTCGGCACGGTCTATGTCGCGCCCCAGCCAGGGGCCGCGCCGTTCGTGAAAGTCGGGGACGAGGTCAAGGAAGGCCAAACTCTTCTTATAGTCGAGGCAATGAAAACCATGAACCCGATACCCGCACCGCGCGCGGGAAAAATTCTCGAGATTTTCATCCGCGACGCGCAGCCCGTCGAGTTCGGCGAGCCGCTGCTGGTCATTGGCTGACGCGCGTCCATGTTCGAGAAGGTGCTCATTGCGAACCGCGGCGAAATTGCGCTGCGCGTGAACCGAGCCTGCAAGGAGATGGGAATCGCCACGGTCGCGATCCATTCGACCGCGGACGAGGACGCCATGCATGTGCGGCTCGCCGACGAATCCGTTTGCGTTGGCCCGCCGCCCGCCAGTCAGTCCTATCTCAACATTCCGGCGATCATCTCCGCCTGCGAAATTACAGGCGCCGATGCCATTCATCCGGGTTACGGCTTTCTGTCCGAGAACGCGCGTTTCGCGGAAATCGTGCGCGCTCACGGCATTACGTTCATTGGGCCTACGCCCGAGCATATTCGCCTGATGGGCGACAAGATCGCCGCTAAGCAGGCCGTACAGTCGCTCGGCATTCCGATCGTACCGGGCTCGGGGGCAGCGATCACGTCGGACGTGGAGGCCGTGCGATTGGCCGAAGGAATTGGCTTTCCGGTCATCGTCAAAGCGGCCGCAGGCGGCGGCGGGCGCGGCATGAAGGTCGTTCATTCGGCCTCCGAATTGTCCGCCGCCCTGTCTACCGCGCGGGCGGAAGCCAACGCAGCGTTCGGGGATGCCAATGTGTATATCGAGAAATACCTCGAAAGGCCGCGCCATATCGAAGTCCAGATCATCGCCGACAGTAACGGCAAAGTATTGCATTTGGGAGAACGCGATTGCTCGTTACAGCGGCGTCACCAGAAAGTGTGGGAAGAAGCACCATCCCCCGCCGTAAATATCGAAATGCGCGACCGCATCGGGCGCGTGGTGACGCAGGCTCTGTCTCAACTCGGCTATCTCGGCGTTGGTACTGTCGAATTCCTTTACGAAAACGGCACGTTCTATTTCATCGAAATGAACACGCGCCTTCAGGTTGAACATCCGGTCACCGAACTCGTAACCGGGTTGGACCTCGTACGAGAGCAAATCCGAATCGCGGCCGGCGCGCCGCTCGATTTCGACCAGGAGGACGTTGTCATCGCGGGCCACGCGATCGAATGCCGCATCAACGCGGAAAACCCATTTACCTTCCAGCCCTCGCCCGGAAGGATTACCGAGTTCCATGCGCCGGGTGGACTCGGCGTGCGCATGGATTCGGCCGCGTACTCCGGCTATCGCATTCCCCCCTATTACGACAGTCTCATTGGAAAGCTCATCGTGCACGGCAGAAGCCGGAACGAATGCCTCATGCGCCTGCGCCGCGCGCTCGACGAGCTGGTCATCGGCGGTATCGAAACGACAATGCCGCTGTTTCAGGAACTCATCCGCGAGCCGGACATTTTGGATGGCAACTATAGTATCCGCTGGCTTGAGCAATTCCTGGCAGCGCGTAACATCCGTTAGTTGCGCGCCGGGAGGCTTTTTCGCCAGCGGACGCGGCCGCCAGTTCGAATTATAGTGGTGCCGTGACGATCGACCCTGACGAGCTGCTGCTGGCCTATCGCCTGGGCATTTTTCCCATGGCGGAAGCGCGTAATTCCCGGCAGACGCTTTGGGTCAGGCCGCAAGAACGGGCAGTTATTCCGCTCGACGGTTTCCACGTGCCTCACCGGCTCGCCCGCACCGTGCGCAACGATAGGTTCGAAATCCGCATAGACACGGCCTTTGGGGAAGTCATCCAAGCCTGTGCCGCAGCGGGTAGCGGCCGTCCGCAGACATGGATCAACGACGACATTATCGACGTGTTCGAGAAGCTGCGTTCGCGAAACCTCGCCCACAGCGTGGAGGCCTATGCGGACGGCGGGTTGGCTGGCGGCCTGTACGGGCTTGCGCTGGGAGGCGTCTTCTTCGGCGAAAGCATGTATTCGCGAACGCGAGACGCCAGCAAAGTGGCACTCGTCCATCTTGCCGCGCGCCTCAAGGCGGGTGGTTTTGCCCTGCTGGACGCGCAGTTTCCCAACGAGCATTTGACGCAGTTCGGCGCCGTCGTTGTGGGGCGCGCACGATTTGAAAAAATGCTTTCGAAAGCTCTGAAACTAGAGGCCGATTTCCAGGTGCTGGATCACGGCTCGGGATCAGCCATCGGCTCGGCAGCTGGCGGCTCGGATGGCACTCGCGCATCGCTTGGCGCGGCTGCACGGCCACGCACTACGGGCGCCGGCGCGTTGGTTTTGCAGCTTATCACCCACACATCGTAGACCGGATGCTCAAGCGCGTTTAGCGCAGGCGACGAAGCAAACATCCAGCCGGAAAAAACTCGTTCCGGATCCGCACCCGCGTGCACCTCGTCGATTTGGACGAAGGCTGTCGTTTCCGGAGGTTCCACTGGCGGCCGTGTGTAACAGTAGCGGACGGTCACCAGCAGTGAGCCGAACCGGACGGGAACGCCCGCAGGCGCGTCGATGTTTGTCGCGCGGCCCGTAATCTTATCTATGCCTCGGAGATGCGCGAGGCGCTTAACGCCCGCGGCGTCGGGTATGGCATCGTCAAGCGTGAATTTTCTCAGCGGAAGGGAACTCTCGCTGGGCTGCGCAAATGCTCCCGCGCCCGCCAGCGCAAGCGATCCAAACAGTGCGAATGCGGCGACCGAATACTGCACGCGAGCTACGGATGCGCCTCCGGCGCGGGTTCGGTGGCGCTTGGCGATTTGGTCGTACCCGAGGTATCGGCCGAAAACATGAACTTGCCAAGCAAGCCGACTAGGTCGATGGAGCCCTGCGTATTAGCAATCTGGCCCCCTGCCGGAATAACATTGTCGCTGCCGCCCGGCTCGATCGCGAGATAGGCACTGCCAAGCAACCCCGAAGATGTGATCTTGATGGACGAGTCGTCAGGCAGTTTTACGTTCTGCGCGAGCATTATATGTATGATCGCATCGTAATTTTTTGCGTCGAGCTCCATGCGCGACACCGTCCCCACCCTGATGCCAGAAAGCAGCACGTCGGAGCCCACAGCAATGCCATCCACGCGGTTGAAGCGGGCGGAAATCTCATAGCCGCCGACGCCAGTCGTACTTGCGCGCGAATAGGCGTAGTATACGAACACCACCGCAATCGCGATAACCACCGCGCCCACCAGTGTTTCGAAGGTGTGATTCCGCATTGTTCTCCCCCTAACGAGGCCGCCACGCTTCGTAGTCGCCTGTCGCTGGCGGCCGCTGACCTTTCGCCCAAAGGCTTCCTTCCGGATAGTACGCTTCGGGCGTGCCCGTCAGATTCGGCAGATGATCTTTTTCCCAAGGCTTCAGCCTAGGCGGCAACACGGTGGGCGGATCCTTGAACGTGTAATGTAGCCAGCCATGCCATTCGGGCGGGACGCGCGAAGCCTCGACTGTTCCCGCATAGATCACCCAGCGGCGGCCTTTGCGGCTCTCGTAATAGCGGTTCCCAAATGTGTCCCTGCCGACGAGGCGGCCGAAAAACAAGGTGGCAAGCACTGTGCCCAGGGTGGCGTTGTGCCACCAAATGAATAGCGCACGGATAAGCGACATTTTTCCCAGACGGATTCAAACGCGGGCGCGACTATAGAAGCCCGCCATGGCGAGCGCCAACGTCGGCCGCGCGGCTGCACAGCGAGGGCTCATCCACAGGGGCGCGCCGCCGAACCCAAAAATTTTTTCGCGCCACCGGCGCGGCGTCGCTTGACTCGCGGGATTTCGGGGTACGGAACCAGCTGCAAGATGTGGTGGGTAACCACTCGTTTACCACTTAATCCTTGCAAGGTCCGGAAAGCCGTGTCCTATACTTAGCGCTCGTCGCGTTCCGCGACCCAAGATCTGGCGGCAGGAATGCAGCACTGCCGGGAGGGTTGGAGCATATCCAAACCCCGGTTGGGCGTGCGTTTGCCCCGAAATCGGGGAACAGCGGAGCGCGGCGCGGGGCCAGTTTTTTGCTCAGTCAATCGGTCGGGGGCTCAGATGCGTATCCGGCGTTTTTTCTCGGTCGAGAACAGGTCGCCCTACGAGGGCATCCCTTTCCGAAGCGCCTCGAGCGAGATCCGAAATCCCGATGGCTCAGTCGTCTTCAGTCAGAACGGAATCGAAGCCCCCGAATCATGGAGTCAGGTCGCCTGCGACGTACTGGCGCAAAAATATTTCCGTCGCGCAGGCGTCGCCACGCACCTGAAGCCGGTCGAGGAAAACACAGTCCCCTCCTTCCTGTGGCGCCACATGCCCGACCGAGACGCAATAGCGGCACTTCCCGAGGATCGGCGCTATACCGGCGAGACTTCCGCCAAGCAGGTTTTCCATCGGCTGGCCGGCGCCTGGACGTATTGGGGCTGGAAGGGGGGCTTTTTCGACTCGGACCATGATGCCCGCGCCTTTTATGACGAGATGTGCCACATGCTGGCGACCCAAAAGGGTGCGCCCAATTCGCCGCAGTGGTTCAACACGGGCCTGCACTGGGCGTACGGCATCGATGGACCCAGCCAGGGCCATTTCTACGTAGATTTCAAAACCGGCGAACTGAGGAAATCCGATTCGGCCTACGAGCATCCGCAGCCGCACGCCTGTTTCATTCAGGGCATCAAGGACGATCTCGTCAACGAGGGCGGGATCATGGATTTGTGGACGCGCGAGGCGCGCCTGTTCAAGTACGGTTCCGGTACGGGCACGAACTTTTCCAATTTGCGTGGCGAGAACGAGCCCCTTTCCGGCGGCGGCAAGTCTTCTGGCCTTATGAGTTTTCTTCGCATCGGCGATCGCGCCGCGGGCGCCATCAAGTCGGGCGGCACCACACGGCGCGCGGCCAAGATGGTGATCGTGGATATGGACCACCCGGATATCGAACAGTTCATCGACTGGAAGATGATCGAAGAACAAAAGGTCGCCGCACTCGTCGCCGGTTCGAAACTCACCAACAAACACCTGAACGCCATTATTAAAGCCTGCGTTAATTGCGAAGGCTCCGGCGACGACTGTTTCGATCCCAGCAAGAACCCCGCACTCAAGCGCGAAATCCGCAACGCGCGCAAAGCGATGATTCCAGACAACTACATCGAGCGCGCCATTGCCATGGCGAAACAGGGCGCGGAGGAAATCGAATTCCGCACCTACGACACGGACTGGGACTCGGAGGCCTATATGACCGTGTCGGGCCAGAATTCAAACAACTCCGTGCGCATGCCCGACGCATTCCTGCGCGCGGTCGAAGAGGATGGCGACTGGAATCTTATCCGCCGCAAAGACGGCAAGATTGCCAAGACCGTGAAAGCGCGCGCGTTGTGGGACAAAGTCACCTACGCGGCCTGGGCCTGCGCGGATCCAGGTGTCCAATTCCACACGACGGTCAATGACTGGCACACTTGCCCCGCGGGCGGGCCGATCCGCGCATCCAATCCGTGCTCGGAGTACATGTTCCTGGACGACACGGCCTGCAATCTCGCCTCGCTCAACTTGATGGCACTCCGCAAGGAAGGCCCCGACGGAACAAAAATCTTCGACGTGAGCTCGTTCGAGCATGCGGTGCGGCTGTGGACCATCGTTCTCGAGATTTCCGTGCTGATGGCGCAATTTCCCAGCCGCGAAATCGCGCAACTCTCGTACGACTACCGAACGCTCGGCTTGGGCTTTGCCAACATCGGCGGCCTCCTGATGTCCGCCGGCATCCCGTACGACAGCCGCGAAGCGCGCGCGATCGCGGGCGCGATCTCTGCGCTGATGACGGGCACGTCCTACGCCACGTCGGCCAAGATGGCGGCGGCGCTGGGCCCCTTCCCGCGCTTTGAGGAAACCCGCGATGCCATGCTGCGGGTGATCCGCAATCACCGCCGCGCGGCCTACGGCGAAAAGGAAAACTACGACGCGCTTTCCACGCTTCCAGTGCCGCTCGACGTTGAAGCCGTGCCCGACAAGGAGCTTGCGGAGGCGGCACAAGCGGCTTGGGACGAAGCACTTTCGCTTGGCACTGCATACGGGTATCGCAACGCACAAGCGACGGTGATCGCGCCCACGGGCACCATCGGGCTTGTGATGGACTGCGATACCACCGGCGTGGAGCCGGATTTCGCGCTGGTAAAATTCAAGAAGCTCGCCGGCGGCGGCTATTTCAAGATCATCAATCGCTGCGTGCCGGAAGCGCTGCGAGCGCTCGGCTACGCCCAGAACGAGATCGAAGAAATCGTGCGTTATGCGGTGGGCCATGCCACCTTGGCCGGTTCCCCAGTATTGAGCCACGACGCGCTTCAAACACGTGGGTTTGGCGAAACGGAAATCGAAGTCATCGAACGCGTGCTCGAATCCGCCTTCGACATCCGGTTTGTGTTCAACAAATGGACCCTGGGCGAAGGCTTCTGCGTCGAGAAGCTGGGGCTCGCCCGCGACGCATTGAACGCCCCCGATTTCGACATGCTGCGGGCACTCGGCTTCAGCAGATCGGAAATCGAAGCGGCCAACCTTTACGTTTGCGGTGCCATGACGCTGGAAGGCGCGCCGCATATCAAGCCGGAGCATTTGCCCGTTTTCGATTGCGCCAACCCGTGTGGCCGTATCGGCACGCGCGCGCTGTCCGTCGAAAGTCACATCCGCATGATGGCGGCGGTGCAGCCGTTCATTTCCGGTGCTATTTCCAAGACGATCAACATGCCGAATACGGCGTCCGTGAAAGAGTGCGGCGAGGCCTACATGATGTCGTGGAAGCTCGGCCTGAAGGCCAACGCGCTGTATCGCGATGGCTCGAAGCTTTCGCAACCGCTGGCGTCGCAGATTCTTTCCTCCGACGACGAGGAGGACGAGCTCGAAGAACTGCTGGCGCAGCCGCTGGCCACACGCACTACGATGGTCACAGAACGTATTGTCGAGAGAGTGGTCGAGCGAGCGCGCGGCCGCGAACGTGAACGCCTGCCTCATCGGCGCAAGGGCTACACCCAGAAAGCGAGCGTCGGCGGCCACAAGGTGTATTTGCGCACCGGCGAGTACGAGGACGGGCGCCTGGGTGAAATCTTCATCGACATGCACAAGGAAGGCGCGGCCTTCCGCAGCCTGATGGACGCAATGGCAATCGCCATATCCATCGGCCTGCAATACGGCGTGCCGCTGGAGGAATTCGTGGACGTGTTCACGTTTACCCGTTTCGAGCCGTCCGGGCCCGTGACCGGCAACGACTCGATCAAGAACGCGACCAGCGTGCTCGACTACATCTTTCGCGAACTGGCTATTTCCTATCTGGGCCGGCACGATCTTGCCCATGTGCCTCCGAATTACGACGAGGACCTTTCGCGGCGTGAAGACGGCAGCACGCGCGAAGTCACAAACGAATTGGCGCAGACGCTTTCCAAGGTGACCTCGACCGGATTTGTGCGCGGGCAGCTCAACCAGCTCGTGGTCGTGCACGGCGGCGCCTTGCAAAAGGTGCAGGAAGGCGCCGCGGCGGAGCAGGCCTCCGAGATTGCCTTGCAGACGGCCGTGGCCGAGCTGGCGGAGCAGGTGCTTGAGGCGGCCGCAGCAGAGCCCGCGCCAAACCCGGTGCCCGACATGGTGGCGGCCATCGGCGCGCGCCTGAACGAAGAGGTTCACGCCGCCGCTAGCCGTTCTGGCGCGCTGCGCGAAGCGTATGCCAAGCGCGCGGCGGAAGCGCGCCTCAAGGGTTATGAGGGCGACGCATGCGAGTCCTGCGGGAATTTCACTCTGGTGCGCAACGGCACCTGCATGAAGTGCGAAACCTGCGGCTCCACCAGCGGATGCAGCTAATCGGCTCGTTCGAGCGTTATGAGGAGGCGATGAGCAAATCAGCGGCACAAATCAGCGAATGGAATTTGCTGCACGACGAATGGGCGGCGAAAGAAACAGCCCATGACGCAGCGTGGCGCGAGTATCTGAGCCTGGCCGACGCCGTGCAGGCGAAACAGACCGCGGCGTCGCGCGGCCATCCGGACGCCGTTCCCGGGCCCGATGATCTCGCCCGCATGCAAGAAGCCAAGAAGCGCTGGGAGCAGATCGCGCGCGAGCTGGCCGCGCTTTCCGAGCGGATGACCGGCCGGGCCTAGGATCACGTTGCAAGCACGCGAACCAGGGCATTAGGTTGCGCTTCTGCGGGGGCCAATCCGGGCATGAACAGCATCATCCGTTGTGCGCGCCATTACTGGTTCTGCGCGGCCGATCCGCTGCGCATGGGCGGCACTTTCGCCCGGCGGGAGCGTTTCAACGAAGCGGTGTTCATCGATCCGGAACGCCGCTTTCTTTTCACCAAGAACGAGAAGTGCGGCAATAACACCGCCCGGCGCACGCTGCAATTTCTGGCGGCGAAACACCCGCTTCCAGAAGACTTTGCCGATACCCGCCGCTGGCAGGCACCGCTGCTTCAGCCAAGCGATCTCAGCCTGACCGGAATCGAAGACATCAACGGCGCGATTTCCTTCAAATTTGCGATCGTGCGCAATCCGTACGTGCGGACTCTTTCGGTTTACCTGAACAAGTTCCATGGGCACGGGCGCCAAGCGCAAAAATTCGCGCGGGCATTGGGCAAACGCCTTCCCGAAGACTTCGGCGAGTTCGTCTCCATGATCGCGCACCAGAGGCCCGAGCAGATGGATCCGCACTGGCGCGTACAGTACGACAACATCTTCTGCGGCATCATCCGCTACGACCATTTCATCCGTTTCGAAAATTTCGAAAGCGAGTTCCACTCCGTGCTGAAAAACTTCTACGGCGCGGCCGAAATCCGCCCTGTACGAAAGCGCATAACGCCGACGGAAGAAAAACTATCCGGCTATTACAGGCCGGAGCTTGTTTTGCTCGTTCGCGATATCTATCGCCGCGATTTCGAGTTCTTCGGGTATTCGGCCGATCTACCGGTTTAGCCCCCTCCGTCGCCTCCCCTAATGGGGGAGGATGAAGCTCGATTCATGCTCCCCCTCTGGGGGGCTGTCCGCGCAGCGGACTGAGGGGGCTGGGCATCTGAATTGCATGACCCGTCTCGAACGATATTCTCGGAGACAACCCGTTGCGCCTGTTTGCCGCATTTTTTCTGGGAACCCTGCTGATCGGAGGCGGCGCCTTGGCCGAACCGTCCCATTCCGGCACGCAAGTGGCCGGGCTCGAATCCGCGCGATCCGACGTCGAGCGCATCCGGGCGGGAGCGCGCGACTGCCGCGGCTGTGACCTAAAAGGCGCCGATCTTTCGAACCAATGCGTCAAGGGCGGCGACCTGCGCGGAGCCAATTTCGAGGGCGCCAAGGCGCCTTATATGTGCATGAGCCACGCAAATTTCGCAGGCGCCAATTTCCGCAACGCCGACCTCACTGGCGCAAACCTCGGCCACTCCGATCTCACCGGCGCCGATCTCACCGGCGCGGTGCTCGACATCACCAACATCCGCGGGGCCGATCTCTCGCGCAGCTTCGGCCTCACCCAATTCCAGCTCGACATGGCCTGCGGCGACACGACCACCAATGTGCCTGCCGGCCTCGCCGCGCGGAGCTGCATCTAGTTCACCCGCTAAGCTCACCCCCTGGCCCTCCACTTTGGAGGGCCTCTTTTTATGCGCGGTCTGCGCGGCAGGCGAAGCAGCCGCGTTTCGCATTGTGGCGACCCGTTTCTTGCGGATTATTGCAATCCGCGGGCGGATTCGTGTGTCAGCGCCACTCTGCACCGTTGACTTTTAGCGGCAGAGTTCAATGGCTTGACCTGGATCAATGCCGTTAGCGCGCCAAGCGCGCGAAAATTACCATTGCTTTTCCCGCAAGCGAGGCGTGGGGTTGTGGAGCACTCCATCTTCCAATGATCGCAAGAAGGAGATCAACGATGAAAGTTGTTTGTGTCCTCTACGACGATCCCGTTGACGGCTACCCGAAGTCCTATGCGCGCGACGACATCCCAAAGCTTGCGCGCTATCCCGACGGCCAGACACTGCCGACGCCCGAAGCCATCGACTTCGAGCCTGGCGCATTGCTCGGTAGCGTCACCGGCGAGCTCGGCTTGCGCAAATTCCTCGAAGGCCACGGGCATACATTCGTCGTCACCGCCGACAAGGACGGTCCCGATTCCGTCTTCGAACGGGAGCTCGTGGATGCAGACGTGGTGATCTCGCAACCATTTTGGCCCGCATATCTGACGGCCGAGCGGATTGCCAAGGCAAAGAAACTCAAACTGGCAATTACGGCCGGCATCGGCTCGGACCATGTCGATCTCCAGGCGGCGATCGAGCACGGTCTGACCGTGGCTGAGGTGACCTACTGCAATAGCATCAGCGTGTCCGAGCATGTGGTCATGATGATCCTGTCCCTCGTGCGCAATTACATTCCCTCCTACCAGTGGGTGGTGAAAGGCGGCTGGAACATCGCCGATTGCGTAGCCCGCTCCTACGACATCGAGGGAATGCATATCGGCACGGTCGGGGCCGGGCGGATAGGACTCGCTGTCTTGCGCCGTCTCAAGCCCTTCGATGTCAGGCTCCATTACACGGACCGGCATCGCTTGCCGTCCGGCGTCGAAAAGGAACTGAGTGTTACTTTCCATGATAACGTCGAATCGATGGTTGGTGTTTGCGATGTAGTAACGATCAACGCGCCGTTACATCCGGAGACCGAGCACATGTTCAACGATGCGCTCATCGCCAAAATGAAGCGCGGTGCCTATATCGTGAACACGGCGCGGGGCAAGATTTGCGACCGCGATGCCATCGCGCGGGCGCTCAAAAGGGGACAACTCGCGGGCTATGCCGGCGACGTCTGGTTCCCGCAGCCGCCGCCCAAAGACCACCCCTGGCGGACAATGCCCCATCATGGCATGACCCCGCATATTGCCGGCACCTCGCTGCCTGCGCAGGCCCGCTACGCAGCCGGTGTGCGCGAGATCCTGGAATGCTGGTTCGAGAAGCGTCCCATTCGGCCCGAGTATCTTATTGTCGAAAATGGAAAGCTCGCCGGTACGGGCGCTCATTCCTACAGTGCCGGCAACGTCACCAGAGGTTCCGAAGAAGCCACACGCTTCAAGCGCGCCTGATCCAAACTGGGCCTTTGTGGTTATTCCGGCGCCTCAGCGGCGGGCTTAGCGCGCCAGCGCAGCACGGGGCTCCGCGCAGCCGCCGTCTCGTCCAGGCGGCGGCGCGGCGCCAGGCGCGGCGCGCCGGCAAAGCGTTCGCGCCTTCCCGCCTTGGCGTCGGCTGCAAGCGCGCGCATGGTGGCGATGAACTGATCGAGCGTCGCTTTCGATTCCGTCTCGGTGGGCTCGATCAACATGGAGCCGTGCACGACCAGCGGGAAATAGACCGTCATGGGATGGAAGCCTTCGTCGATCAGCGCCTTGGCGACGTCGAGCGTGGTCACGCCGCTGTCCTTGAGGTACGTGTCGTCGAATAGCGCCTCGTGCATGCAAGGGCCGCCATAGGGCGCGCTCATGACGTCCTTGAGCGAGGCCAGGACGTAGTTGGCCGAAAGAACGGAATCCTCCGCCACCTGGCGCAAACCGTCGCCGCCATGGCTGAGCATGTAGGCCAGCGCGCGCACGAACATGCCCATCTGGCCGTGGAAGGCGCACATGCGCCCGAAGGGCTCATGCCCGGCCACGCGTGCTTCCTCTATGTCTTCGATGACGTGGTAGGCCCCGTCACGCTTCACCAACAGCGGCAGCGGCGCATATTTGGCCAGCCGGTCGGAGAATACCACGGGTCCTGCACCCGGTCCGCCGCCGCCATGGGGCGTGGAAAACGTCTTGTGCAGGTTGATGTGCATGGCGTCGATGCCGAGATCGCCGGGGCGCACGCGGCCCACGATGGCGTTGAAGTTGGCGCCGTCGCAATAGAAATAGCCGCCCAACTCATGCACCGAACGCGCAATCTCGATGATGTCGCGTTCGAACAGGCCACAGGTGTTCGGGTTCGTCAGCATGATGCCCGCGACATCGGGGCCCAGCATGCGTTTGAATTCGTCGAGATGCACGCGCCCGTCGCCATGGCCGTTGGCAGGCACCTCGGCGACGGTGAAGCCGCACAGCGCGGCCGTGGCGGGGTTGGTGCCGTGGGCGGATTCGGGAACGAGGATGCGCGTGCGCTTTTCTCCGCGCGCGTGCACGGCTGCGCGAATGGCAAGAAGACCGCACAGCTCGCCATGCGCGCCGGCCTTGGGCGCCATGGAAACAGCCGGCATGCCCGTAAGCGTTTCCAGCCAGTGGGCGAGCTCCGCGATGACGGCTAGCGCGCCCTGGACCGTCTTGTGCGGCTGGAGCGGGTGCAGCTCGGCAAAGCCCCGCAGGCGCGCCAGCTTTTCGTTGAGCCGCGGGTTGTGCTTCATGGTGCACGAACCCAGCGGATAGAACATCGCGTCAATGGAAGCATTGCGCTGCGACAGGCGCACGTAATGGCGCACGACTTCGGGCTCGGAGAGGCCGGGCAGCCCGACCGGCTGTTTGCGCGCAAGGCCGCCCAAGCGGTCGTGCTTCAATTCGGCCTTCGGAAGGTCTACGCCGGTCATGCCATCGCGGCCGATTTCGAAAATGAGCGCCTCCTCATGATCGAGCCCGCGATGGCCCGAGATCGTAGCGAGCGTTTGCATTGCGTCTTCGCCCGGCGTTGTCTTGCGGCCCTGACGGTTCAGCATCAGAGCGCCTCCGAGAGGGCGGCTTCATAGGCGGCGATGTCCGCGTCCGTGTTCATTTCCGTTGCCGCGACAATCAACAGATCGCGCACGTCCGGCTCATGCGGATAAAGACGCGATGCGCGTACACCCCCGAGAATGCCCTTGTTGGCAAGCGCGGCGGCAACGTCGGCGGCCGGTTTCGGCAGCTTCAGCGTGAACTCGTTGAAGAACACGGTCGTCACCAGCTCCACGGCTTTTATGCTGGCGAGCTTGTCCGCGAGCTGCACTGCGCGCGCGTGATTGAGACGCGCAAGACGCTTCAACCCGTCTTCGCCAAGCAGCGACAGGTGAATGCTGAAAGCGAGCGCGCAGAGGCCGGAATTTGTGCAGATGTTGCTGGTCGCCTTCTCGCGGCGTATGTGTTGTTCGCGTGTGGAAAGCGTGAGTACGAAACCGCGACGTCCTTCCGCGTCCACTGTTTCGCCGGCGAGGCGGCCCGGCATCTGGCGCACGAATTTCTCGCGCGTGGCGAACAGGCCGACATAAGGCCCGCCGAAATTGAGCGCGTTGCCGATGGACTGCCCTTCGGCGGCCACGATATCGGCGCCCATCGCGCCCGGCGGCTCGATGAGCCCGAGCGAAACTACTTCCGTCACCACTGCGACAAGCAACGCGCCCTTGGCGTGGGCCGCTTCGGCGATGGGGCGCAGATCGCGGATAAGCCCGAACACGTCCGGGTTCTGCACCACAACGCACGCCGTCTCGCCATCGATCAGCGAGGCCAAATCTTCCGCGCGTCCCGGCGAGACGGGCGGCGAAACGATGGCGCCGTGCAGCTCGGCCAAGGTGCGGATGGTTTCCGCGTAGTGCGGGTGCAGCGCGCCCGACAGCACCACGCGGGCGCGGCACGTAATGCGCTGCGCCATCAGTACGGCTTCGGCGGCTGCCGTGGAGCCGTCGTACATGGAGGCGTTGGCAACGTCCATGCCCGTGAGCAGCGCTACCTGCGTCTGGAATTCAAACAGCATTTGCAGCGTGCCCTGCGCGACTTCGGGCTGATAGGGCGTGTAGGAGGTCAAGAACTCCGAACGCTGGATCAAATGGTCCACGCTGGCCGGAATGTGATGGCAGTACGCGCCCGCGCCGCAGAAGAACGGCTCCTTGCCCGCCGGCACGTTCTGCGCGGCCAGCGCCGACAGGTGCCGCTCCACTTCGATTTCGCCCGCATGCGGCGGCAACGGAAAATCCGTATTCCGCGCCGATTCCGGCACGTCGCGGAACAAATCATCGATCGAGCGCGCGCCGATTTTGGCAAGCATCGCGCGCCGGTCGTCGGGCGTTAAAGGCAGATAACGCATTAGGGTGCTTTCACAAAATTCGCGTACTGGTCTTTGGTCATCAGTTTGGAAAGTTCGGCGGTATTGGACAGCTTCATCTTGAAGAACCAGCCCTCCCCTTCGGGATCGGCGTTCACCTTGGCGGGGTCCGCGGCGATTGTCCCGTTTGCTTCCGTTACTTCGCCGCTGGCCGGCGCATAAACTTCGCTTGCCGCCTTCACGCTTTCGACCACTGCTGCCTCACCGCCCTGCGCCAGTTTTTTTCCCTTGTCGGGCAACTCGACGTAGACGACATCGCCCAACTGATCGGCAGCGTATTTGGTGATGCCGACCGTGGCATTGGCGCCGTCCACGCGGATCCATTCGTGCTGGTCGGTGAAGCGCGTCTCGCTCATGTCTTCCCCCGTTTGTATCTGTGTTCGACGAACGGCATCGCGGAAACGCGAGCGGGCCGCGGCTGGCCGCGCACGATCAATTCCAGTTCCATGCCTTCTTTCGCGAACTGCTTTTCGACGTACCCCATTGCGATGGGCGCATTAACCGTGGGACCAAAGCCGCCGCTGGTGACGTGGCCGATCACGCGGCCGTCTTTCACGATCTCCGTGCCGTCGCGCGCGGGCGCGCGGTCGAGCGGGCGCAGGCCAACGCGCTTGCGCATCGGGCCGCTGGCTAGCTCGCTCATGATGCGCGCGACACCAGGGAAATTCTTTTCTTCTCGGCGGCGCTTGCCGATGGCCCAAGCGAGATCAGCCTCGACCGGCGACGTTGTTTCGTCGATGTCGTGCCCATACAAGCAAAGCCCCGCCTCGAGCCGGAGCGAGTCCCGCGCGCCCAATCCGATAGGCAAAACTTCCGGTTCGGCAAGTAGCGCGCGCACTACCCTTTTGGCGTCCGGGTCGCGCACCGAAATCTCGAATCCGTCCTCGCCGGTGTACCCGGAACGCGAGACGCCGACCTGGATGCCGTCGAACTCCACCTCGGCGATGCCCATGAAGGCGAGCTTCGCCGCGTCCGGACAATACCGGGTCATTACCGCTTCCGCTTGCGGTCCCTGCAAGGCAAGAAGCGCGCGATTGTCCGCCATGTGCAATTGCACGCCGGAAGGTAGATGTGCCCTTACCTGCTCGCTGTCTATTTCCTTGCGTGAAGCGTTGAAAACGACGCAGAACGCGAATATCGCCTCGTGGCGGCCCGGCAGGCGCGCCACCATCAGGTCGTCAATGATGCCGCCGTCCTTGTTCAGCAGCATGGTGTAGCGCTGCCGCCCCACGCCCAGCGACAGGAAATCGCCCGGCGTGAGTGCCTCCAGCGCCTTCGCTGTCGCCTCGTGCGAGGGACCGGTGAGTACGCCCTGTCCCATGTGCGAGACATCGAACAGGCCGACCGACGCGCGCGTGTGCAGATGCTCCTTGAGCACGCCGGTTGGGTATTGCACCGGCATGTCGTAGCCCGCGAACGGCACCATCTTGGCGCCGAGCTCAAGGTGCAGCGCATGAAGCGGCGTGCGGCGGAGCGTTACTGTTTCGTTCATCGGCCCGACGACCTTTGCTGTTCGCGCTCCGCACCTCGCGGAACGCGCCCTTCTGTCATCGGACCTGAGAGATTTCCCCCGGGCCGCCTACAATTCGGCGTCCGGGATTACCCCTTCGGTGAGGGCAAAACGGAAGCTTCGCCCTCTTTCCAGATTGTCATCCTTCCCGCGGTCCTTTTGCCTGAGAGTTTCCTGGGCGGTTGCTCCTTCGGCGTCCCGAAGCGGGATCTCTCCCGCGGGAAATCAACTGACGAACCGCTCAACCGCGCCTCACGGCGGGGCTAAACGTTGGCGCGATCATAGACTGCGGCTAACCCGAGTCAACGCGAGGCGGAAACTGCTCACATCCGTTCGGGAACCGTAATTCCCAGCACGTCCAGCACGCGTTCCAGAATGGACAATGTGGCCGCGCATAACCCAAGCCGCGCGGCGCGCAATCCCGCGTCCGATTCGCTGAGGATGTGATGCTTGGTGTAGAAACCGCTGAAATATTGGGCGAGCGTAAACACGTATTCACAAAGAATATTCGGTGCGCGCTTCGCCTCCGCTGCCGCGAAGGTTTCCGGCAGCGCCAGCATTTGCAGCGCGAGATCACGTTCTTCCTTCGAGCGGATTACGGGCGGACCACCCTCAAATTTTTCGTCCGCCGCCTTGCGCAAAATGGATTTGATGCGCACGGCTGCATATTGCAGATATGGGCCCGTGCGCCCTTCGAAGCGCGTAAACCGTTCTAGATCAAAAATGTAATTCGACAGCCTGTGGTTCGAGAGATCCGCAAACTTCAGCGCGCCGATGCCGACGGCCTTCGCCACCGCTTTCTTTTCGTCTTCCGGATACTCCGCAGTCAATCCCGCTTCCGCCAGGCGCTTCGCCGCCTCGTCCGAAACCATCGCGATGAGATCGAACAGCTTCATCACGCCGCCTTCACGCGTCTTGAACGGCTTGCCGTCGGGGCCGTTCATCGTACCGAAGCCGATGTGTTCCAATGCCGCGTGGCCATTGAGATGCGCTTTGCGTGCGGCGCGAAACACCTGTTCGAAGTGGCCGTGCTGGCGTTGATCCACGACATAAAGAATGAGCTCGGGATTTGCGGCGCGCACGCGATCGACGATCGTGGCGAGATCGGTCGTACCGTAAAGCACGGCGCCGTCCGACTTGAGAAGGATTAACGGTGGCATTTCCTTCTGGTCCGCTGGCTCTTCCACGCGCACGATGAGCGCGCCCTCGTCGAGCACAGCGATGCCGCGCTTCCTCAGATCCGCGATCATGGGCTTGATGATCGCGTCCACATCCGCTTCGCCCTTCCACCAGTCGAAATGAATGCCAAGGCTGTCGTATTCGCGGCGCAGGCCTTCGATCGAAACATTCACGAAGTGCTGCCACAGCGCGCGGTAGCCGGGCCGGCCGTCTTGCAACTCGGCAGTGGCTTGACGCGCGGCTTCCAGCCGTTTGGGATCGGCTTTGCACACGGCGGATGCCGCCGGATACAGTTCCTCCAGCTCCTCCATCGTTACAGGCGACGTCTCCGGATACGGTCCCTTAATCGCCGCGTCGAAATAGACCGGCGCAATACCGCGCAGTCCGATTTCCGAAATGAGCTGTCCCATGGGCAGGCCCCAGTCGCCCATGTGAATGTCGCCAATCACATTCCACCCGTTGGCGCGAAAGAGCCGCTGCAGACAATCGCCGATCACCGCCGAACGCAGGTGTCCCACATGCATGGGCTTGGCGATGTTCGGCCCGCCGAAATCAATGATGACTTTCTTGTCCTTTCCTGTTTCCGGCAGATGGGCGTCCGGCTTCGCCGCCAGCGCCTGAAGCCGCGCCTGAAGCACTTCGTCTTTCAGCGTGAGATTGATGAAGCCCGGCCCGGCAATCGCCACGCTTAAAAACAGCGGCGTCGCGCGCAAACGCGCCGCGATCTTTTCCGCAATCGCGCGCGGATTCGTTTTTGCCGCCTTCGCCGCCGCCAGCGCCCCGTTGCACTGGAACTGAGCGAGGTCTGGCCTGTCCGAAGGTTGCACCGTGCCGAATTCCTTCGGCAGGCCTTCGGCCGCGAACGCGCCTGCCGCGGTCGCGTTCAGTTCTGAAAGAAGCGAGATCATGGAATGTAGCGGCGCCGCTCGCGGTTGTAAGCCAGTTCCTCGGACGTCAGCTGAAAGCCCACGATAACGCCGTAACTCACGGGCCTCTTTTCCTTCGGAACTTTGAAGCGTATCGAGTCCGGTCTCTCGCTGAAACTTGCGGTTAGCTTATCCAGCGTAATTTCGCGTGCAAAAGTGCGTTTGAGCACAACGTTATTCTCCAGGTCTACAACGGCCACAAAATAGGTCAGCGTCTGCGGCTCGTTCGTAGCGGCAGGCCCGCGGCGCGCGGTCACGAGAAAGCTGAAGCTGGCATCCACTTCGCCGTCGTCCGGGTCGAAGTCGCAGCTTACATCCGGCTTGGCGAGCTCCCCGGTAAAGACGACATCCGTGGGGTCCTTACCGCCTCCGGGACGGAATTTGATTACGGTGGCAGCCTCGGCAAGAGCCGTGCCCGAGGGGCATCCCGGCGCGTTCGGGTCTTCAGGCGCTCCGATCGGGATGTTTTCGCAACCGCAGAGAAATAGCGCGGCCAGGACAACGAGTGGCAATTTGCTCAAAGCGGGGCCCTCGGATAGAGATGGCGCAAAGTGCGAGCCGCGCGGAACATAGCCAAGCGTCTCGCGGAATGAAAGCGCGGGCCCGCATGCGCGAAGCCGCAGATAAACCGAAAATGACATTGCTGCTGGCGGCGCCTCGCGGCTTTTGCGCAGGCGTTGACCGCGCCATCCGCATCGTGGAACTGGCATTGGAGAAATTCGGCCCGCCCATCTATGTGCGGCACGAGATCGTGCACAACCGGTTCGTGGTCGAGCGGCTTGAGCGGATGGGCGCGGTGTTCATCGACGAACTGGCCGAAGCGCCGGAAGGCGCACGCGTCATATTTTCCGCCCACGGAGTACCCAAGTCGGTGCCGGCCGAAGCCGCGCGCCGCCAGCTTGCCTATCTCGATGCCACCTGCCCGCTTGTTTCCAAGGTGCATGTCGAGGCGGAGCGGTTGCACCGCACGGGGCATGCAATTCTGTTGATCGGCCATGCCGGCCACCCGGAGGTGATCGGCACGATGGGCCAGTTGCCCGAAGGCGCGGTGACGTTGATTGAGACTGTTGCGGATGCCGAACGATTCACGCCCGCGCAGTCGGGCCGTCTCGCCTACATAACGCAAACGACGCTTTCGGTTGACGACACCGCCGAAATAGTCGGAGTGCTCAAGCGGCGCTTTCCGAATATCATTGCGCCGCACAAGGAAGACATCTGCTACGCAACGACGAACCGCCAGGAAGCGATGAAACGCGTGGCGCCGCGCGCGGACGCGGTGCTCGTGATTGGCGCACCCAATTCCTCCAACTCCCAGCGTTTGGTAGAAGTCGCGCGCCGCGCCGGCGCTAAACATGCAATGCTGATTCAGCGCGCGGGCGACATCGACTGGCCTGCCCTTGGGCCTGCGCATACGGTTGGCCTTTCGGCCGGCGCGTCCGCGCCCGAAATCCTGGTGGAGGAAGTCATTTCCGCCTTCCGGGAGCGTTACGATCTCTCGGTCGAGGAGATCACCGTCACGCGCGAGGACATAGAGTTTAAGCTGCCGCGCGCACTCGCCGGCTAGCCGCGCCAGGGGGCTTGAAATCGCCGGAAAAAAATTTTTCCTACCCATTTTTCCAAATTTTGGGGCGCACAAAAACCTAGGGCGGAGCCGCTTTTCCGGCCCCGCCCTGCGTCCTGGGCGCACTTCGCTGGATATATAATGTATTTGGTGTGAGCAGCGCCGCGCTGCAAGACCCCAGCGGAAAAAAATTTTCGGCGGGAATTCTGCGGAAAACCGGGATGGCCGTATACACGGAAGTTACAGCCGAGGACCTCGACGGCTTTCTCGCCGCCTACGACGCGGGCGGGGCGCTCGTTTTCAAAGGCATCGCAGAAGGCGTGGAGAACACGAACTACTTTCTTCGCACGGAAAGGGGCGCATTCATCCTGACGCTTTACGAGAAGCGCGTGCGCGCCGGCGACCTGCCCTTTTTCCTCGGACTTATGGAACATCTTGCGGCGCACGGTACGCCCTGCTCCACGCCGGTGCGCGGGCGCGACGGGCGGGTCTTCCGTACGCTGAATCGGCGGCCGGCCGCGCTGCTTACGTTTCTTGACGGCGTGTCATTCGCGCAGCCCACGCCGGAGCATTGCGAGCGCGCAGGACACGCGCTTGCGCAGCTTCATCTTGCCGGTGCGGATTTCCCTTTTAAGCGCATAAACGCCCTCAACCCGGCTGGCTGGAAGAAACTCGCCATGGCCTGCGCCGCGGATGCCGACACTGTAATGACGGGCATGGCAGCCCTGATCGCATTGGAGCTTGAGCATCTGTCAAATGCGTGGCCGCACGCACTGCCGGAAGGCGTAATCCACGCCGATCTTTTTCCCGACAATGTTCTGTTTGTGGAGAACCGGCTTTCCGGGCTGATCGATTTCTATTTCGCGTGCAACGACGCCCTGGCCTACGACGTCGCAGTGATGCTGAATTCCTGGTGTTTCGACGAGAACGGCGCCTTTAACATCGACAAGTCCCGCGCTCTGCTGGCCGGGTACCAATCCGTTCGCCGCTTCGAGCCCGCCGAACGCGCGGCGATGCCCGTGCTTGCACGCGGGGCTGCGCTCCGCTTTCTGCTGACGCGGCTTTATGATTGGCTGCATCACGATTCGCACGCGCTGGTGCGGCCCAAGGATCCATGCCAGTTCGTGCGCAACCTTCGCTTTCACCGCGCCGTTTCGGGGCCGGAGGCATACGGATTATGAGCTTGCCGCAAGTCGAAATCTTCACCGACGGCGCCTGTTTTGGAAATCCCGGTCCTGGCGGATGGGCGGCGATCTTGCGCAGCGCCAAGCACGAAAAGGAGATTGCGGGCGGCGAGCGCGCCACAACCAACAACCGCATGGAGCTGACCGCGGCCATCCGTGCGCTTCAGGCATTGCGGCAGCCGAGCAAGGTCATCCTGCACACGGATTCGCGCTATCTGATCGATGGCATCACGCAATGGCTGCCAAAATGGCAGGCGAAGGGCTGGAAAACGGCCGACAAGAAACCAGTCAAAAATGAAGATCTTTGGCGTGCTCTGGCAGCGGAAGCAGCCCGCCACACGATCAAGTGGCGCTGGGTCGCCAGCCATTCCGGGCACGACGACAATGAGCGCGTGGACCGGTTGGCGAAGGCTGCGATTCCCTCATCTTAATCCAGCTGCTTCAGCAGGTGATCGCCACTGGAGACGGAGAACGAGCCGGGTTCTTCCAGATTGAGAATCTTCACCACGCCGTCATCCACCAGCATGGAGTAGCGCCGCGAGCGCCTGCCCATGCCGAAGCGGCTCATGTCGACTTCCAAACCGAGAGCGCGCGCAAACTCACCATTGCCGTCGGCCACCATGCGGACCTTACCGTCCGCGTGGTGTCGCTCTCCCCATGCACGCATGACAAAGGGATCATTAACCGCAACACAGACGATGTCGTCCGCACCCTTTTCGCGCAGCGCCCCCGAATTGTTCAGGAAGCTAGGCAAATGCTTCGCCGAACAGGTCGAGGTAAACGCGCCAGGCACGGCGAAAAGCGCTACTTTCCGGCCACGGAAAAGATCGTCGCTTGAAAGCGGCTGCGCCGAGCCATTGCTGATTTCCATGAACGTGACTAATGGAAGCCTATCGCCGACTTTGATCGTCATGACACCTCCGTAATGCGTGGGGGACGCCGCCTATACAAACCAAAGCGCACAAATCGCACCCCAGTTGCAATCGCTCTTGCGCGTGACCACCATGGGCGTAACCTAGCGCGATGGCGTCCAAAGATTCAAAGCAAGACCAAGGCGAAAGCTTTCTCGAAGGAAAGCTGCTCATCGCCATGCCGGGGATGCCGGACGTGCGCTTTGCGCAGACGGTAATCTATATCTGCGCGCATTCGTCCAAGGGCGCGATGGGCATTGTCATCAACAAACCCATTCCCGGGCTTAGCTTCACGGATTTGATGCAGCAGCTCGAGATTCCACTCAGCCAGCAGACAGCCGACTTTCCGGTGCTGTATGGCGGCCCAATGGAAACGGGTCGCGGATTCGTTCTGCACTCCGACGACTATGAAAGCGCGGAAGCGACGCTGCCGGTGTCCGAGGAGATTTCTCTAACCGCGACCATCGACATCCTGCGGGCCATGGCAGACGGGCGCGGCCCGAAGAAAGCCGTGTTTGCGCTCGGATACGCCGGGTGGGCCCCTGGACAGATCGAAAACGAGTTCCAAGGAAACGGATGGCTGCACTGCGAAGCCGATCCCGATTTGGTATTCAATCCCGATCTCGACGCCAAGTGGCGCACCGCGCTTGCGCGTCTTGGCGTGGGACCGTCGGGCCTCGTCTCCGATGCCGGACGCGCCTAACCGCTATTTCTTGTAATTCATCGCAACGAAACTATTCACGTCGGAAGCCGGTATCGGCGCGCCATAAAGAAATCCCTGCGCGTATTCGCAGCCGAGCGAACGCAGGCGTTCGGCGTCGTCCTCGCTTTCCACCCCCTCCGCAATCACCTGCATACCGAGCTCATGCGCAAGGGCAATCACGGAAGCGAGTATTGTGTCGCTGCCGCTCTTGCGCGTTTCGACAAGAAAGCCCCGGTCTATCTTGATGATGTCGAATGGAAAGCGCTTGAGCTGGCTGAGCGAGGAATGTCCGGTGCCAAAGTCGTCCATGGCGAGGCCCGCGCCAAGTCTACGCAGCCGCTTCAATATAACCTCCGCGGCATCCGCATCGGCCATGACCGCGCTTTCGGTCAGTTCCAGCCGGAGCGACCGCTTGGGCAATTCTTCCCTGGAAAGGACGGTTTCCAAATCCTTCAGGAACGACTCGTCGCAAATCTGGCGAAACGAAACGTTGATGTTTACGAAGAGTGATGGTTTCAGCGGGAAGAACTGCTGCCATCGCGTTACGTCTTTTGCCGCGCGCTTGAGCACGAGCCTGCCCAGGGGGACGATCAGCCCTGTTTCCTCGGAATGCGCCACGAATTCCTCCGGGGCGACCAACCCATGTTCTGGATCGCGCCAACGCAGCAGCGCCTCGAATCCCGCAACGCCCGTGCTGCGCATCCTCATGATGGGCTGGTAATGCACTTCGATTTGGCCCGCCTTGATGGCGTTGCGAAGAGCGGTTTCGAGCGCGACAGGATCGCCGGTAATCACGCTTTTCGGTGCAGTGTCCGACAGCGCGCGCGAATAGATGCAGACGCGGCCGCCGCCATCTCGCTTGGCCTGGATCATTGCGAGTTCTGCCTGTCCGAGCAGGTCCATCGGGTCTCCCGCTTCGGCGCCCGCCGCAACGCCCACGCTTGCTGGCAAAAAGATATCGCGTCCGCCCAGCGTAAAGGGCGCCTTCATCACGTCGATGATTTCCTCGCCGAGGGCTTGCGGCTTTGTGACGGGGTTCTCCGCAATCAACGCGAACATGTCGCCGCCGACCCGGAACAGGCCAGCATTTCCTGCAAAGCGCTGGTTCAGACGCTCGGCTACCGCGCGCAAAAGCGTGTCGGCGCCTTCCGGCCCAACGCTAGCATTGACGGCCTTGAACCGATCGATATCGAAAACGGCAAGCGAGGTTTGCCCAAGAGCGCCGTCCAATTCGTCAAGCCTGCCCAGCAGCGCAACACGGTTGCCCAGCCCCGTCAGCGGATCGCTCAGCGCGGCGAGTGCGAGTTCCGCCTCCGAGGCTTTGCGGGCGCTCACGTCCGCAATTAGCCCGAAACAGCGCTCAGCCTTGCCGCCTCCGCCCATCATCGTGGCGCGAAGCTCGAACCAGTGGGTCTTGTTGCCCTCGCCCCGCGCACGGAATTCCAGGCGGAACGCAATTCCCGGATCAAGCCGATACGCCTCGATGGCCTGTTGATACACGTCGCGGTCGTCGGAATGAATACGCTGCAGCCAGGCGTCGCGCCCAATTTCGCGTGCGTCGCTCCTGAGACCGAGAATCGCAGCCGTCTCGGGCCCCAGCGAAACCATGCCCGTATTCAGATTGAGGTCGAACACGCCTTGGCGCGATGCTGCAACGGCGGACTGCTCCATGGCGCGAGCGTGAACGGGGCCCTGGCGCGGTCCCGCAATACTTGAGAGTGCCTGCGCAGTTGCGCGAGGTGAAGCACCGTGCGGCTCGAGTGCCCCTGCCGCACAGGCGAGCGCAAGCAGCAGCGCACCGGCCGCGGAAAAGCCGCCGATAGCTGCGGGTGCAATCAAATTGCCTTCGAACAACCCGAGCGCTTCGAATGCGCCTGCGGCGGTTACGAGAGCGAAGATAGTCGCGATCGGCGCGAGCTTGCGCGCTGAAGCCACACCAAGCCGTCCGCAGTGCGCAAGGTAGCCCGCGGCGAGCGCCGCGCCCATCACAGCGAGCCCCCGCAGACTGAGACCGGTCGCGGGCACGCCCACAAGCGCCGCCACGCCCAAAAGCAGAATCGCCACCACGGCGCGATCACGCCAAACGCCGCTGCCAGGCTGCGCCGCCTCAAACGGGGCGACGAAATCGATCAGCCGAATCGCCACAGCTATCGCGAGGGAAAGAGAGAGCGCGAAAAGCCCGTACGGCCCCCCGGGATAGGTCAGCCAGCCGCCATCGAACAAACCCGTGGCAGTAAGATTCGCGAAAAGTACGGCCGCAAGAAACGAAGCCGTCAAAATCGCGAACCTGCGCGCCGTGATCGCCGCGACGCCGATCGCAAATGCGGCCGCAGCCGTCATCAATCCGGCAACGACGCCGGAAAGTACCGAGGCCCGGCGATTGTGTGCGATGAGCGCGGGCTCCGTCCAAGCGATCAGCGACGGGCGTTGTTGGGTCCCTGTGAAGTGCAGCGCAAGCGTTGCGGCGTGAGACGCGGGCAAGATGACGCGGTACGCATGCCTGCCAAAAGCGTTGGCCCGCTCGACAACCACCGAGGCATCGGAAGCCGCGGCCGCCCGCAACGCGGGCCGCATGCGCAGCGGCCAGACGGCAAGCCCTGAGCTCGGGGAATCGCCCGCCGCAAGCACGCGCGCCGCAGGCTGCTGCTTCTCGTTGCGAACCTGAATCGTGTACCAGACTTCGCCGGGGTCCGCCGGCCCGCCGACATTTTCCGGAATGAGCGCAGGGCGCAAATTGAGGACAGCATCGGGTGCCCCGAAATCGATCGTACTGGCGTCGGCCTGCGCAACAGGCGCAGATGCCACTCCTGCGCTGCATGGAAGGAGAACGGCAACGGCAAATAGGAAGACGCGAACCGACACGCGAGGCGAGATCTCCTGACCGCGAAAGGGCGCTACCCTACCTGCGGGTCGTCTTCGAGCAAAGCAAGCAAAACATGGTCCCGCCAGACACCGTTAATCTGCAAGTAGCGGCGCGCGAGTCCTTCTTCCTTGAATCCAAGCTTGAGCAACAGGCTGCGTGAAGCCTCGTTCTCCGGCACGCAGGCGGCTTCGAGCCGGTGCAGGCGCAACGTTTGAAACACAAAGGGAAGCATCGCGCGCACCGCCGCATACATGAAGCCGTGTCGCGCGAAGCGGGCGCCTATCCAATAGCCGATGCTGGCCGATTGTGTGACGCCGCGGCGCACATGCGACAAAGTGCAGCCGCCGAGCAGCACCTTGTCTTCGGTGCGAAAGAGGAAGAAGGGATATGCGGTGTCGGCGCGGATTTCGCGCAAGTACCGACGGATGCGGCGGCGAAAGGCCAGGCGTGAAAGTTCGTCCGGCGCCCACGAGGGTTCCCAAGGCTCGAGAAACTCTCGACTCTCCTTTCTGATCGCGGCCCAGGCAGAGTAGTCGCTCATTTGCGGATATCGCAAATACACGCCCTCACCCTTCAGTACAGGCTCGCGCCCGCCCGGAAAAATCATACCGCGCATGAACATGGCCATGATCAGGCCGCTATCACGCGGCCGAAGCGGGCGGCGAACGCGTCGCGCGTCTCGAGCTGCTTCACGGGTCCGATCGCGGCCATGGCGGGCGCACCGTTCGTGCAAATGCGCTCCGCGAAGCGCCGTACTGCGGCCGCGTCAACCGCGTCAATGCGCGCAATCAATTCCTCCAGACTGAGAATCCGGCCGAAAACAAAAAGCTGACCTGTCATCTGCTCGCAGCGCAGATGCGGGGCTTCCAATGCAACGAGCAGCGAAGCCTTGATTTGGGCGCGCGCGCGGGAAACCTCCTTCTCTGTCGCACTCGAGGCCATTGCGGACATTTCCCCCGCCACTATGGGCGCAATTTCGCCGGCATCGCGCTCGCTCGTGCCAGCGTAGACGCCGATCACGCCGCAATCGCGAAAGGTGTGCAGGAAAGCGTATATGGCATAACAAAGGCCCCGTTTCTCGCGCGCCTCCTGAAACAAGCGTGACGACATCCCACCGCCGAGGGCAGTGGCGAAAACCTGCGCGGTAAATATGTCGGGATCGGCGCTGGCGACCCCGGGGAACGCGAAGGCAAGGTGGGCCTGCTCCAAATTCCCGTTCTCGCGTTTTTCTCCGCCCGCAAAATGCGCGAGCTTCGGGCTTAGCGCCGTTCCTTTGGAGAAGTTCAGAAAATGCCTCCGTGCGAGATCCACGATCTGCTCGTGAGTCACGGCGCCCGCCGCGGCGAAGATCATCTCATCCGAAAAATAGTTCGCAGCCATGAAATTCCGCAGGTGGCCGGGCGTCAGCCCGGACACGGTCGATTCTGTGCCCAGGATAGGCCAGCCCATCGGCTGATCCGGAAAACAGACTTCTTGCAAATACTCGAAGATGAGATCGTCTGGCGTGTCGCGCGTTTGGCCGATTTCCTGGATGACCACGTGCCGCTCGCGCGCCAGTTCGGTTTCGTCAAACGCCGGGTTGAGCAGAATGTCGGAAATAATGTCGGCAGCAAGCGCGACGTCACTCTTCAGCACGCGGGCATGGTAGGCCGTTACCTCGCGCCCCGTGTAGGCGTTGAGATCGCCGCCGACCGCTTCGATCTCCTCGGCAATCTGCTTTGCCGTACGGCGAGCAGTTCCCTTGAACGCCATGTGTTCCAGCATGTGCGCGACGCCCATCACGCGCTCGCTTTCCTGGCGGGCGCCGCAGTTCACCCAAAGGCCGAGGGCGGCCGTTTCGAGATGCGGCATGACGTCTGTTACGACGGTAAGGCCGTTTTCGATTTTCGTGAGCTGCACGGTCATGGGGAACGGATCCGGCCGGAGATGTAGGTTTTCAGGGCTTCGAGGTCGCTTGGCACTATATCGTATCGCTCCTCGGCTTCGAGAAGACCCTCGAGCTGCGGCGGCGCGGGCGGCCTGACGCCGGTCGCGCGCTCCACGGCGTCGGGAAACTTGGCCGGGTGGGCGGTGGCGAGAACCACGACGGGGTGTGACACCGGGGCAAGCCTGTCTGCAACCGCGAGGCCCACTGCGGTATGGGGATCGACCAGCGCGCCAGCCTGCCGATAAACGCGCGCCATGGCAGTGGAGGTCTCGCAGTCATCAACGCTGGCCGCCGCATACCGCCCGCGAAGCCGGTCAAGGACTATGGGTGGGATTTGCACTTTTCGGGCAACGGAAAACTTCTGCATGGCTTCAGCCAACCAGGCGGCGTCGCGCCCGGAGGCCTCGAACAGGGCCCGCTCGAAATTGCCGGGGACATGAATATCCATGGCGGGGCTTAGCGTGGCTCTGGCCGTTCCCGGCGAGTAGGCCCCCGTCCCAAGGGCGCGGCCCACCACGTCGTTGGCATTGGTGGCGGCGACAAGGCGTTCTACCGGAAGTCCCATGCGCGCGGCGACCTCGCCCGCAAACACATTTCCAAAATTGCCGGTCGGAACCACGAAGGTGGCCGGTATGCCGAGGCTGGCGCTTGCCGTGAAGTAATAGACGCACTGCGCCGCGATGCGCATGAAATTGATCGAGTTGACGGCGCAAAGGCGCGCGCCGCTTGCAAACTCCGATTCCGCAAAGAGCGCCTTCACCAATTTCTGTGCGTCATCGAAACTTCCTTCGACAGCAGCATTGTGAACGTTTTTGTCCGTTGCCGTCGTCATCTGGCGGCGCTGCACTTCGGAGATACGCCCTCTGGGATGAAGCACGAAGACATCGACGCCAGGCCGGCCGCCAAAAGCCGCGATTGCCGCGGACCCCGTGTCGCCAGAAGTGGCCACAATGACGGTCGCGCGTGCGTGGCGCCTGTTCAGCTCGCGCGCAACGAGCCGCCCGAGCAACTGAAGGGCAATGTCCTTGAAAGCGAGGGTGGGGCCGTGAAAGAGCTCGAGCAGGAACCGGTCGCGACCGATTTCGCGCAGCGGGGCGACACTTTTGCTCGTGAACGAATCATAAGCAGCCTTGGTGTCCGCACGAATCTCGTCCGGCGTGAAATCATCCGCGGCAAATGCGCCAACAATGCGCGATGCCATTTCACGGTAATCCGCATTGCCAAGCTTAGCGAGAGCGTCTCCGGAGAAGGATGGATAGGCCTCCGGCATGTAAAGCCCGCCATCCGGTGCGGGCCCCGTGAGCAACAAACCGGCGAACCCGACCGGTGCCGCCTGGCCGCGGGTGCTTATGTATCGCATCGCCTAATGCCCCGCCCGCGAGCCAAAGGTTATGCGGCGGTGTTTCACGTGGAACACGACGTAAATGACGAGAAGCACAAGCGCGAGCCCGAACCATGTGATCGCGTATTGCAAATGCTCGTTACGGAAATCCACGCGCGTCTGTCCGCCCTTGGGCCAGCCGCCGGGGTTCGGAGACGCATCGGCTTCCACAATGACGGGCACTGACGCGCGCACGCCTGCGGCCTGCGCCATTGCGGAAACGTCCCTGCTATAGAAAGTGCGTGTTACGGCATCCGGCTTAGGCGTGAACGCTCCGGGAGGCCGCGACAGCCGCACGACACCTGTGATGAAGACGTCCCCCGTAACCTGTCCGGCTGCGCGCGTGCGGGGATCGCGCATCTCCTGCGCAATGAATCCGCGGTCCACGAGAACCGTTTGCCCCCGCCCCGTGACCAAGGGTGTCACGACATGCAGGCCAGGCTGGCCTTCCTTGCCGGTGGCGAAGAGATACACCTCGCGGTCGTAGAGGAAGTGGCCGCCTATCGAAATGCGGCGCCATTCGAATTTTTCGATCCCATCACGCAATGCGTTTTCAAAGGTAAGCGGCGGCGCCGACATGCGGGCGTGTACGCGCTCGATGAGGTCGTTCTTCCACGCGAGGCGTTCCAGCTGCCAGGCGCCGAGCCCAATCAGCAACGCAAAGGCAGGGACAGAAACGAGCGTGAGCACCGGCAGGGGGCGAACGCGGATCATCGCCCCATTATCACACAGTAGAATGTCCTGTAGCGACGCTACTCGACCGCGAATGCGTATCCGGCGGAACCCCACACATAAATGCAGGCGAACAGGAACAGCCACACCACATCGACAAAGTGCCAGTACCAGGCGGCCGCTTCGAAGCCGAAATGGCGTTCCGGGGTGAAGTGGCCGGCAATCGCGCGCCCCAGACAGACGATAAGAAACGTTGTTCCGATGATCACATGGAGACCGTGGAATCCCGTCGCCATGAAGAAGGTGGAGCCATAGATGGCGCCGAGATTTCCGACGCCGGCCGTCAGGGAAGCATGAGCCGGATCGGTAAGCGGCCCAAGCTGCGCGCCATTGAGGCCGAACGTGAACTCGGCATGGCTGTACTCATAGGCCTGCACCGCCGTGAAGGAGAGCCCAAGCAGAATTGTGAGCAGCAGGCCGTGGATGGCGCCCTTGCGGTCGCGGTTGAGAATGGCGTGGTGGGCCCAAGTAACCGTAGTTCCGGAAGTGAGAAGAATGAGCGTGTTCACGAACGGCAGGTGCCAGGGATCGAACGGCACGACCCCTTCCGGCGGCCAATTGCCGACTGCGACGTCGGCGGGAAATAGCGCCGTGTTGAAATACGCCCAGAACCAGGCAACGAAAAACATGACCTCGGAGGCGATAAACAGCGCCATGCCGAAGCGCAGGCCGATTTTCACAACCGGCTTGTGATCGCCCAGCACGACGGACTCGTAGATCACGTCGCGCCACCAACCCGCCATCGTGTAAAGAACAAGCGCGGCGCCGATGGCGAAGATCCAAGGCTGACCGGCGACCGGAAGCCCCCAGAATCCCGCGTAGTTCGAATTCATCCAGAACACGGCCCCGATCAGCATCAGGAATGCGCCGACGGAGCCGATGATCGGCCACGCGCTGGGATCGACCAGATGATAATCGTGCTTTACTTCAGCGTGCGCCATAAGCCTCTCCCGCTCATCCGCCCGCACCGGCGAGCGCCTGGCCCGCGGCGGGATAGAACGTGTAGGACAACGTTATCGTCTTGACCCGGTCATTGCGGCCGTCGTTCACGATCTTTGGATCGATGAAAAAGAAAACAGGCATGTCCACCGATTGATGCGCGGCCAAGGTCTGTTCGGTAAAGCAGAAACATTCGATCTTGTCGAAGAACGGTGCGGCGATATCCGGAGTCACGTTGAATGCCGCTTGGCCCGTCACCGGAACATCCGCGTTGTTTTTCGCGCGAAAGTACACGAGCTTGTTTTCGCCCACCCTCACCTGCACTTCGCGCTGGAGCGGCTGGAACTGCCAGTCCAAACCCGGATCGACGTTGGAATCGAAGCGGACCGTGATTACCCGTTCTCCCACCGCCTGCGATGGCGCGTCGGCGCGTTGCGGCGTGCCGCCATAACCGGTGACCTGACAGAAGATGCGATATAGCGGCACGGCAGCGAAACTCGCGCCGACCATGACGGCCACAAAGGCCAGGCACGAAAGCAACACTGCGTCGTTGCGATTCAATTTCATGGCATTCGCTCGAATACTTGACCGCCCAAACGCACCATCGTCATCACGAAGAAAAGCACAACCAGCAACCCCAGTCCCAAGGCCAGTGCCAAGTTCCGCTTTCGGCGCTGGCGCAGAAATTCGTCGTCTTCATCTGCCATGCCTCACACCAACGGGGGAACGTTCGTCAGCCGCTCGACCACAAGCGCGGCGAAGATGGCGAACAGATAGATGATCGAGACACCGAAGAGCCGCCGAGCGGCGGGCTCGTGTTTTTCGTCGCGGTCGCGCACTACGGCAATTGCTCCGTTCAGGAACCAGGCGCCGCACACGGCGCTGACCCCAAGGTAAAGCGCGCCCGCAAACCCGAATGCCACCGGCAGAAACCCGCCCACCACCGTAGCCAGCGTGTAAAGAAGAATCTGATGCCGTGTCGCGCGCTTGCCGGAAACGACGGGCAGCATCGGCACACCCGCGCGGGCGTAATCGTCGCGCCGGAAGAGCGCGAGCGCCCAAAAATGCGGCGGCGTCCACAGGAAAACGATAAGAACCAGCACGAGCGGCGGCAGCGCGAGCGAGCCGGTCACGGCCGTCCAGCCGATGGCCGGGGGAAGCGCGCCAGCAAGGCCGCCGATCACGATGTTGAGCGGCGTCTTGCGCTTGAGCCACAGCGTGTACACGAACACATAGAATGAGATGGTGAAAGCAAGAAGCGCGGCGGCCGAAAAATTCACAAACAGCGCCATCACAGTGACTGCGCCGACGCCCAGAATCCAGCCGAACGCGGCGGCGTCGCCGGGCGCAATCGCGCCGCGCGGCACCGGGCGCGATTCCGTGCGCGTCATGCGCGAGTCGATGTCGCTCTCATAGGCCATGTTGAGCGCGCCGGAGGCGCCCGCACCGAGCGCGATGCAGAGTACGGCCGTGAGTGCGATCAGGGGGTGGACGCCGCCCGGCGCAAGAATGAGCCCTGCGAATCCCGTGAACACGACAAGCGACATCACGCGCGGCTTCAGCAGCGCGAGATAGTCGCCGACGGTGGCGACATGCAGACGGGGTGCTTCGGCAAGCGCCATCATGCCACCCGCGGCAATTCGTTATAGGTGTGGAACGGCGGCGGCGAAGGAAGCAGCCATTCCAGGGTCGTTGCGCCCACGCCCCAGGGGCTGTTGCCCGCCCGGTGTTTGCGCAGAAACGCCTGGGCAAGACAGACGAGGAACACGGCGACGCCCGCGATCGAAATGTAGGCACCGACGCTGGACACCCAGTTCCAGCCCGCAAACGCGTCGGGGTAATCCACGTAACGCCGAGGCATGCCGGCAAGGCCCAGGAAGTGCATCGGGAAAAACGTCAGGTTCACACCGATGAACATCAGCCAAAAATGCAGGTTCCCCAGTTTTTCCGAATAGGTGTAACCGGTCATTTTCGGGAACCAGTAATACCAACCGGCAAAGATGGCGAAGATGGCGCCGAGCGAAAGCACGTAGTGGAAGTGCGCCACGACGTAATACGTATCCTGGAGCATCACATCGACGCTTGCGTTCGCCAGCACCACGCCCGTGACGCCACCAATGGTGAAAAGGAAAATGAATCCCATCGCCCACAACATGGGCGTGCGAAATTCCAGACTGCCGCCCCATGTGGTCGCGATCCAGGAAAAAATCTTCACGCCCGTAGGAACCGCGATGATCATCGTGGCGACAATGAAATAGGCCTTGGTTTCGGTGGTGAGACCCACGGTAAACATGTGGTGCGCCCACACGATGAAACCGATGAAGCCGATCGCCACCATCGCGTAGACCATGCCGAGATAGCCGAAGATGGGCTTCTTGGAAAAAGTCGAAACGATCTGGCTGATCATCCCGAACCCCGGAAGGATCAGGATGTAAACTTCCGGATGACCGAAGAACCAAAACAAATGCTGGAAGAGGAGCGGATCGCCGCCGCCGGCCGCATTGAAAAACGTGGTGCCAAAGTGCCGGTCTGTGAGCAGCATGGTGATCGCACCGGCAAGCACCGGCATGGCCAGCAGGATCAGGAATACCGTCACCAGAATGGACCACACGAACAGCGGCATCTTGTGCAGGGTCATGCCGGGCGCGCGCATGTTGAAAATAGTGGTTATGAAATTGATGGCGCCCAGGATGGACGACGCGCCGGCGATGTGCAGCGAGAAGATCGCGAGGTCCATGGCCGGCCCAGGCGAGCCCGTGGTGGAAAGCGGCGCGTAAACGGTCCACCCGCCGCCCACGCCCATACCTCCGGAATCGCCTTCCACAAACATGGAAAGCAGGAGCAGCAGAAGCGAAAACGGCAGCAGCCAGAACGAAATATTGTTCATGCGCGGGAACGCCATGTCGGGCGCGCCGATCATGAGCGGCACGAACCAGTTGCCAAAGCCGCCGATCATGGCGGGCATGATCACGAAGAACACCATGATCAGCCCGTGTGCGCTGACGAACACGTTGTACATGTGGGGATCGGCGAAATACTGAAGGCCCGGCTCCATCAGCTCGGCGCGCATCATGAGGGAAAGAAAGCCGCCCACGATGCCGCCGATGATGGCGAACACCAGGTACATCGTGCCGATGTCCTTGTGGTTCGTGGAATAGACCCAGCGCCGCCAGCCCGTCGGATGATCGGCGGCATGTGCCATCGCGGTCATGGCGTTCCTCGCTCTCCTAACGCGATGCGGCGACGCGCGCGGGCGCGTCAAGCGTCGCGAATTTTTGCTTGGCCTCTTCCACCCACTCGGCGAAGCGGTCCTCACTTACCACCTCGACTGCAATCGGCATGTAGGCGTGGCGCGCGCCGCACAGCTCGGAGCACTGTCCGTAGAACACGCCTTCGCGCTCGGCCTTGAACCATGTCTCATTTATGCGCCCGGGTACGGCATCCATTTTCACGCCGAAGGCCGGCACGGTCCAACTGTGAATGACGTCGGCGCCGGTGGTGATGACGCGCACGACCTTGCCTACGGGCACGACGACGCGATTGTCGGTCGCCAGCAGGCGGGGCTCGCCCGCGGCTTTCGCCTTGTCGTCCGGCAGCATCAGCGCGTCGAAAGCGAAATTGCCGTGGTCGGGATATTCGTATGTCCAGTACCACTGCTTGCCAATTGCCTTGACGGTGAGATCTGCTTCAGGCGGCGTGTCCTGATAGTAAAGAAGCCGAAAGGACGGGATGGCGATTGCTACGAGTATGAGAACCGGGATCGCCGTCCAGACAATCTCCAGTGTCGTATTGTGAGTGTTCCTGCTCGGAACCGGATTGGCGCCGCGGTTGAAGCGCAGCATGACCCAAACGAGCAAAAGCAGAACAAAGAGGCAAATCGCGGTGATGATGTAGAGCAGGAAATCATGCAGCGCTACCACGCGCGTCATCGCGTCGGTTGCGGGAAGCTGGAAACCGAGCTGCCAGGGCTGCGGCCCGTCCTCCGCTAAAGCGGACGGCGCCATCAGCGCGCAGCCCAGGACGCCAAGTGCAATGCCAAACATGCGGTGAATCATGCGCCGATCTCGCATCATGGAAGCCGTGCCCGGCTCTGCCCCGCAGGCGATTCTTCCGCACCCATGAGGACAATCAGGTTTAGGCGCGCGGGGCTTGCAAAGTCATTGCGACCATATGCCACGCACCGGTGCGAATCTTGCGCAATCCCCGCGATTGAACGGATGCGCGGAGCCCAAAGACGCACTACATAAGAGATCGCGGCCCAAGGCACTCGCTCATGTCATCCAACCTGTTCTTCAAGGACACCGGGCTCGACCGCGCCCGAGTTGAGCGCATTGTGAACGATGCGCTCAAGGACGCCGACGACGGCGAGCTGTTCCTCGAATACCGGCAGAGCGAGAGTTTTTCCTTCGACGACGGGCGGTTGAAGGCTGCGGCGTACGACACGACGCAGGGTTTCGGGCTGCGCGCCGTGGCGGGCGAGAGCACCGGTTACGCGCACGCCACCGATTTGTCCGAAGACGCCATGCGGCGGGCGGCCTCGACCGTTCGGGCCGTTACAACGGGATATTCCGGCACGCTGGCCCAGGGGCCTGCGCGCACGAACGTCCACCTCTACACCGCCACCAGCCCGCTGCAATCCGCGCCGTTCGACACCAAGGTGAAGCTGATGGCGGAGATCGATGCCTATGCGCGGGGACGCGACCCGCGCGTGCGCCAGGTGTCTTGCTCGCTGGGAGGCGAGTGGCAAGCCATCGAAATCATCCGTGCGGCTGGCGAGACCTATCGCGATGCGCGTCCCCTTGTGCGTCTTTCCGTCTCCATAGTGGTGGAGGAAAACGGACGGCAGGAGCACGGCTATTTCGGCGGCGGCGGACGGCGCGACTATGCGCACTACATCGACCCCGCCTACTGGCGCGCGGGCGTAGACGAGGCGCTGCGCCAGGCGCTGGTGAATCTGCAATCGGTGCCGGCGCCCGCGGGCGAGATGACTGTCGTGCTCGGTCCCGGCTGGCCGGGAATTCTTTTGCACGAAGCGGTTGGCCATGGCCTCGAAGGCGACTTCAACCGCAAGAAGACTAGCGCGTTCGCCGGGCTGATGGGGCAACGCGTGGCCGCGCCCGGCATCACCGTTATCGACGACGGCACAATCTCGGAACGGCGCGGCTCGCTATCCATCGACGACGAAGGCACACGCACATCGCGCACAGTACTGATCGAAGACGGCATCCTCGTAGGTTTCATGCAAGACCGCATGAATGCGCGCCTCATGGGCATGAAACCCACCGGCAACGGGCGGCGCGAAAGTTTCGCCAGCATGATTATGCCGCGCATGACGAACACATACATGCTGGGCGGCAATCGCACGCCGGAAGAGATTTTGGCGGGCGTGCAGAACGGAATCTATGCCGTGCATTTTGGGGGCGGACAGGTGGACATCACGTCCGGCAAATTCGTGTTCTCCTGCACCGAGGCCTATCGCGTCGAGAACGGCAAGGTGGGCGCGCCGATCAAGGGCGCCACGCTCATCGGCAACGGACCCGATGCGCTCAAGCGCGTGAGCATGATCGGCAACGACATGAAGCTCGACGAGGGCATAGGCACCTGCGGCAAGAACGGCCAATCGGTCCCCGTCGGCGTCGGCCAGCCCACGCTGCGCATCGACGGCCTCACGGTTGGCGGAACGGCGGCATAACGATCAGAAGAAATCGTATTCCTTGAACAGCGGCGCGAGGTCGCCTTTCCAGTCGCTGCGGTATTTGCGCAGAAGTTCTTCCGCCCGCGTCTCGCCGCGCTCGACCACTTCCCACAGCGGCTGAATGAAGCCCTCCTCCGTACTGCCCGCGGGATCGAGCTTCGCGCGCGCGCGCAGACCGGCGGTGGCGATCTCCATCATGCGGCGGGCAAGCTCAAGCAAGTTGGTTTTGCGGAACGGCGTCTTGAAACCGAGTTTGGGCATAGCCTGTCGCATGGCCTCGCGCTCTTCCGCCGTCCAGTCCTTGACCATGTCCCACCCCGCATCGAGCGCGGGGCCGTCGTAAAGAATGCCCGCCCACAGCGCCGGCAGCGCGCAGATGCGCCGCCACGAGCCTCCGTCGGCGCCCCGCGTTTCCAAAAAGGTCTTCAATCGTACCTCGGGGAAAATGGTGGTCAGGTGGTCGGCCCAGTCCGACATGGTGGGCGTTTCGTTCTTCACTTCCGGAATGCTGTGTTCGAGAAAATCCTCGAAGCATTTCCCCGCCACATCGATGTAACGTCCGTCGCGATAGACGAAATACATGGGCACTTTGAGCGCGTAATCCACATAACGCTCGTATCCGAAGCCTTTTTCGAACACGAACGGAACCATGCCCGAGCGCGCCTGATCGACGTCCGTCCACACATGGCTGCGATACGACAGGAATCCGTTGGGCTTGCCTTCGCGGAAGGGCGAATTGGCGAACAGCGCCGTTGCCACGGGTTGCAGCGCCAGTGCGACGCGGAACTTCTTCACCATGTCGGCTTCGTCGGAATAATCCATGTTCGCCTGGATGGTGCAGGTGCGGAACATCATCTCGAGGCCGAGCCCGCCCACCTTCGGCATGTAATCGCGCATGATCTCGTAGCGGCCCTTGGGCATCATCGCCGTATCGTCGAAGCTCCAGGTCGGCGCGAAGCCGATGCCTATGCAGCCCGCCCCGATCTCGGCGCACACCTCGCGCACCTGGTCGCGGTGCGTGTTCACCTCCGCGCAAGTCTCGTGGATGGATTTCAACGGCGCGCCGGAGAGCTCGAACTGCCCGCCGGGCTCGAGGCTCAGCGTGGCGTTGCCCTGCTGCAAGCCGATGATATTGCCGTTTTCGAGCGTGGGTTCCCAGCCAAAGCGTTGCATGCCTTCCAGCAGCTGGCGGATACCGGGGTGCCCGTCATAGGAAAGCGGCTTATGATTCTTCAGATCGAAAACAAATTTCTCGTGCTCGGTGCCGATGCGCCATTGCGCCTTCGGCTTGGAGCCGTTGGCAATGTAGGCAACAAGGTCGTCACGCGAGGTGATGGGCCCGCCCGCATGCTGCGGAATTGACATGTTTTGTCCTGTTTATCTGCCGCGCAATGCCAATGGAAACGTAGTGGTGCCCCTGCCCTGTTACAAGTTTTTCAGCGCCAGTCGCCGCACAGAGCCTGCCAGATTGCGAGCGCGGAGAGCGCCGCAGTGTCCGCGCGCATGATGCGTGGACCAAGTGTAACCGGAAGCACGAAAGGCTGCGCGCGGACAAGCGCGCGCTCATTTTCATCGAAGCCGCCTTCCGGGCCCGTAAGTACGCCCCATGCTGCCGATTCTTTTTTCGCCAGCGCATCGGCGATCGCCGGGGCATCACCACCTTCGTCGCAAAAAACCAGCCGGCGTTCCTTTGGCCACGATTTCAGCAAAGCGCCCAAATCCATTTCGGCGCGCACCTCCGGCACGCTGAGACGCCCAGACTGTTCGGCAGCTTCGATCGCGTTTGCGCGCAGGCGTTCCAAGTTCACGCGTCTTGCAACCGTGCGATGCGTGATCACCGGCTGAAGCACGCGAACGCCCAACTCTGTCGCCTTCTGCGCCACATAATCCGCCGGCGTTTTCTTTACCGGCGCAAACGCAAGCCAAACGTCCGGCACATCGGATTGCGGCGCCGTGCGCGTGTCGCATTTCAACAGGCAGGACCGCTTCGTCACGCGCGTGATGCGTGCCGTCCATTCCCCGTCCCGCCCGTTGAAGAGGCGAAGGCGATCGCCTTCGCGCGCCCGCATGACGTGGAGGATGTAATGTGCCTGCGAAGTTGTAGGCTCGACCGCTTTCCCCTCGCCTAAAGGTGCGCCGACATACAGCCGAAGCTTGCCGCCGGGCGCATTCAGGTCATAGTGTTCCATCCGGTTCATGACACGTCCCGGGCTGCAGGTGAGGGCCGTTCCAACACGCATGAAAGCGAAATCGCAAGCCCCCCGTCACGCGCGGCCCGCGGACGCCGTGCGCAAAGGCTGGGTAGACCGAATCCCCGATCCCATTCAGCCCTATTTGCGCCTGATGCGGCTAGACCGGCCCATCGGCATCTGGTTGCTCTACTGGCCGTGTGTTTTCGGACTTGCGCTGGGCGCAGCGGTGCAGGGCCAGCCGATTCCGAGCCCGCTTCTGCTCGTGCTGTTCCTTATCGGCGCGGTGCTCATGCGCGGCGCCGGCTGCACATTCAATGACATCATCGACCGCAAGATAGACGCCAAGGTGAAGCGGACGCGCGGCCGTCCGATTCCCAGCGGCAAAGTCAGCGTAATGGCCGCATGGATTTTTGCGGCTGCCCTTTCGCTTGCCAGCTTCGGAAGTCTGCTTCTCATGAACCGGCTCACCATCTGGCTTGGCGTGGCATCCCTCGCCTTCATTGCTGCTTATCCCTTCATGAAGCGCATTACATGGTGGCCGCAGGCATGGCTTGGGCTCACCTTCAACTGGGGTGCGCTGATGGGATTCTCCGCCGAAACAGGCCATCTCGACTGGCCTGCCTACCTTTTGTATGCGGGCTGCTTCTTCTGGACACTTGGCTACGACACCATTTACGCGCACCAGGACAAGGAAGATGACATTCTCATCGGCGTGAAATCTTCGGCGCTGAAGCTGGGCAGAGCCACGCGGTACTGGCTCTACGTTTTTTACGCGGTTGCATTCGTGCTCATTTTGCTGGCGGGCCTTACTGCGGGGCTCGGGATCCCGTTTGCACTGGCCCTCATCGTGGCCGGCCTGCATTTCGTGTGGCAGGTCTATACGCTGGACACCGACCGCCCCCTGCTTTGCCTAAAAATCTTCAAAAGCAACCGGGAGACGGGCGCCATCATCGCGGCCGCCTGCGTGCTCGCCGTGTTGTTCAAGTTTCAATAGTTCGCAAGCGGCAACCAGCCTACGCGGCGCTGCCAACAACTGCCCGCATTACTCCGTCTGCCTCTTGTCTGTCCTCTGTTCCACCGGCTGTTCCGCGGCGAAGCGCGCCGTCAGCGCGGCCTCCCGCCCGGCCGCTACAAGCGCAGTGAGAAATGTGAGTGCGACGACAATGCGAAATACAAGAACAGCGGCCGGAGTCCAAGCCTGATCGCGATTGAGCATCAGATCGCCCACGGCGCGGCCGAACACTTCCGGCGTGCCAAAGGTTATTGCCGAGACAACTTGATCGGCCGTGAACAACGCGATGTCATCAAATTCGATGTCGCCGTTCGTAACGGGCACGCCGCCATAGACGAATATGGCGCCTTCCGGTTCGGCATGCGCGATGGTGAAAAATACTACCGGGAAGACGAGAACGAAAAGCAGTGCGCCGATACGGAATATCCAGCGGGCGGCATTGATTTCCGATAGCGCCGCGCGTGGCTCATCATCGAAGATTGCAGGGACCAGGACGGTAAAGCCGGTTCCGAGAATAAGAATGGCGTTAACGAGCACGGCCAGGGACAGGAATACGTAATTGCCCCAGAGGCCGGCACCTGGCCCCATTTCCCCGGGCAACAGACGCGCGAGCCAGTCGCCGTGACCCGTAACCGACATCACGAACAGTGCAGTCAGCGCGATATTTATTAAGACGACGCACAGCAGCAGGCGGACCAGCGCGAGTCGGACCATCACAAGCCTCCCCCGAGATGATTATTGGGCCCATCGCGCCGCTGACTTGACAAGGCGTAGGCCCGATGCTGCGCTGGAACGAAAGGAGAACCCGGATGCCGCAAGACGGAGAAATCGATTACATCGAAATCCCTGGACCCGATCTTCCAGCGACGAAACGCTTTTATGCGCAGGCATTTGGCTGGAAAATTCAAGACTATGGCGACGCCTACGCGGCGTTCCGGGATCATGGCCAAAAAGAACGCGAGGCGGGCGGATTCAGCCCCGACCGCAAGGTCTGCAGTGGCGGTCCGCTCGTCGTTCTATACGCGAACGATCTCGCGTCAATGGAAAGAAAGGTGGTCTCGGCGGGGGGTGAAATCGTGGCCAGGCATGAATTTCCCGGAGGCAAACGCTTTCATTTTCGCGATCCCAACGGCAACGAACTCGCCGTCTGGTCCGACAAATAGTCGAAACGCACTGGCAGACGCCCGCGAAATCCCTTGATATTGGCGGCCGTTCCGCGAACCCCCGGTTGGCGCTCTGCGCTCATCCGTGCAAAGTAACGCCCTCTTTGCGCCCGCCCTGTCCGGCGCGGCGCACATCACACGGGGGAAAGAATGAGCGACGTTGCACCGCGCATCGTGACCGAGGGCGTAGGCCCCGCGACGGGGGAAATCGAACTACGGCGGGCGCTTGGGCCGGTGCAGCTCATCTTGCTCGGCATCGGAATGATTATTGGCGCCGGTATCTTCGTCATAACCGGCCATGCGGCGGCCGCACACGCCGGCCCCGCAATCGTACTTTCATTTGTGTTGGCGGGTACGGCGTGTCTTTTCGCCGCCCTGTGTTACGCCGAATTCGCTTCAATGATTCCGGTGGCCGGCAGTGCCTACACCTATGCCTACGCTACGCTCGGCTCGTTCATGGCCTGGTTCATCGGCTGGAATCTCGTGCTCGAGTACATGGTCGCAGCTGCCACGGTAGCCGTAGGCTGGTCGGGCTATTTCACCGATCTTATGCGCAATGTCGGTATTCTTATCCCCGAAATCCTGGACCGTGCTCCGGTCGCCATTTCCAGTACGCACGAAGTTTCGTTTACGGGATCGCTCATCAATGTGCCGGCGGCCGTAATCGTCTTGTTACTTACATCCGTACTTGTGGTCGGTGTACGCGAATCCGCAACATTTAATGGTCTGATGGTGTTGATCAAGGTCGCCGTCGTCATCGCGGTCATCGTGTTCGGGCTCTCCTTCGTAGAGATGGACAACCTGACGCCGTTCATTCCTCCCAATGAAGGCACGTTCGGCAAGTTCGGCTTTAGCGGCGTATTGACTGGCGCAGCCATCATCTTCTTCGCCTACATCGGCTTCGACGGTGTTTCGGTGGCGGCGCAGGAGGCTCGAAACCCCCAGCGCGACATGCCCATTGGCATCCTCGGATCTCTTCTCGTCTGTACCGTGCTGTACATCCTCATGTCGGTGGTGCTCACGGGGATCGTGCCTTACCAAGATTTGAGTTCAACTTTGACTGCGCATCCCGTCTCGACAGCGATGGCATCCATTCCGGGTCTGAGCTGGCTTTCTCCCATCGTCAACGTCGGGGCGACAGTGGGCCTTGCCTCGGTCATCTTCGTGTCGCTTTATGGACAGTCGCGCATCTTCTACGCGATGTCACGAGACGGGTTTATTCCCAAATTGTTTTCCGAAGTACATCCGCGCTATCGCACCCCCTGGCGCGGCACTATTATCGTCGGGATTTTCGCGGCTGCGCTCGCGGCCGTCTTTCCCTTGGACATTCTCGGCGAACTGGTCTCGATCGGTACGTTGCTCGCGTTCGCGGTCGTTTGCCTTGGCATCTTGGTGCTGCGCGTGCAGCGGCCGAAAGCCAAGCGCCACTTCCGCACACCCTATGCGTGGGTTGTGGCGCCGCTCGGCGTTCTGTCTTGCGGGGCGTTAATGTACGCGCTGCCGGCAGGCACGTGGGTGCGGTTGATAGTGTGGACCGCGATCGGATTTCTGATTTATTTCCTCTACGGCATTTGGCACATCAGAAAGCCGCAGTGGAAAATAGAGGAATAGTCCGGCCTATTGCCGGTATTGCGGCCCCGCCCCGGCCGGTGGTTAGCTGTTGCAAACGAAGGCTGGGGGCACCATGGGCAGTCATCGCATACTTGGAATTGTATTTGGTGCCAGCTTGCTGGCCGCCACATCGCCGGCGCTCGCGGCGGACTGTTCGCTCAAGATACTCGCATCAATTGAAACCGCACGAAATGCTAGTGGCGGCATGCTCGTTCCCGTCACTATTACCGGCGCAAAGAAAACGCTGCTGCTCGATACCGGCGGGTATTTCAGCGAGATCACGCCGCAGGCCACGGATCAATTGGGTCTAAAACGAAGGAATATAGGCATCTTTCAATACAACGCCTGGGGCCATCCGGTGACGCAGCGGGTAAGAATTCGGGGCTTTGCACTCGGCAACGTAAAAGCCGAATCGGTTGACTTCATGGTGGGAACCGCACCGGCCGGAGTGGACGGCACGTTAGCCCCAAATCTTTTTCGAGCGTATGACGTCGAGTTGGATTTCGCGGGTAACAAGTTAACTCTTGTCTCTCCCGATCACTGCAAGGGCCAGGTTGTCTATTGGCCGCACACTGCGGTTGCGGCCGTGCCAATGCGGGTCACTGAAACAGGCCGGATCGTATTTCCCGTCTCTCTCGACGGGAGCCGCCTGCAGGCGATGCTGGACACCGGCGCGGCGCGCACGACCATAAGTACCGCGGCTGCACAAAAGAATTTTGGCATTTCGATGCGTGCCGGCACCCATCGCTTCAAAACGCTGTCGATCGACGGCGTTACCGTGAACAACCCGGAAATCGCGCTGTCCGCGAACGTCACGCGCGCGCCGAGAGGAGAATTGGAAGGGCTTCCCAGCGCTGATATCCGGCGGTATTCGCCCGATCTTCTAATCGGCATGTCCACGCTGAAACACTTGCACGTGTACATCGCATACAGCGAGCAGATGCTCTACTTCACGGCCGGTGTGGGCACACCCGCCGCGCGCGCCTCTGGCCGTTGAACCGGCGAGACATCGAGGCGCGGATCTTGCGAAACCCATCTTGGGGGAGATGGCAATGTTCGCTTCACACGCGTGGTCTTTCGCGGTTGCGCTTTTCGCCGCGTACGTCGCTGCCGGAGAAAGCGCGCGCGCCGGAGAATGCAGCCTTCAACAAATCGCTTCTCTGCCCTTTACGTGGACTGAAGAGGGGCGTCTCACCATCCCTGTAGGCATCGAAGGTGAAACGAGGAACATGCTGTTCGATACGGGCGCGCCCGCGAGCATCATCGACTACCCCACCGCAGACGCGCTCAGTCTAACGCGAAAGCGCATCATGCACGGTGTGATTTTCGATTCGAGCGGACGTAGTGCGAGCGAGAGCGCGCGGATACGCAGAGTTACACTTGGCAATCTTGTTGCAAAAGACGTGCAAATGCTCGTCAACCCGGAGCGCGCGCCAATGAGTCCGGAGTTTTCCGGCATATTGGGAGCCGAGTTAATGCAGAATCAGGATGTCGAGCTAGACTTCACCGGGAAGATGATCAACGTTTTTTCGCAAGACCACTGCCCAGGCCAGGTGGTTTACTGGCCCGCCAGCGCGGTCGCCGTCGTCCCTATTCAGGTGCTGACCGCAAGTGGGCATATCATCCTACCAGTGACGCTCGATGGCGAAAAAGTAGATGCCCTGCTCGATACTGGCGCTTCAAATTCCTTTCTCACCATGCAGGCCGCGCATAACCGGTTCGGGTTAGGCAGCTCGGATATGGCCCCCGCGGGCACGATGAATGGCGATCCGGTTTACAAGCGCAGGTTCAAGTCACTGGAGCTCGAGGGAATCGCCATCAAGAACCCCGAAATCGTCATCTATGTGGACCGGGCGAGCTCCAAGGTTTCCCAGCAACCCGAGACGGGTAGCCGGCTGGCGGGCAAGGCTGCCGGCGATGTCGATCTCATCCTCGGCATGACGCAGCTTCGGCACTTTCGCATCTACATCGCCTACCGCGAGAGAAAGCTCTACATCACTGCCGGCCGCTCCTAGCACAAAGCGGTTGGAACATCTCCCTATCGCTTTCGCTCCCGACCCGCTATTTGGAGCCGAGATGCTCCAATAGCCCAAGCCTAATGTGATTACGGATTTGGCAGCAGCCGAGCGCCTGGAACGGCTTGTCGACGCAGCATTGCGCGCGGGCGCCGATGCGGCGGACGCTGTCGAGTTCCGCAACGCCTCTACCGCCGTTTCATTTCGGATGGGGAAACTCGAGGACGTCGAACGGGCCGAATCGTCCGATCTGGGCCTGCGCGTCTTCGTGGGCCGCAAGGTGGCCTTCGTCTCAACGACCGATCTTTCCGCACGCGCGCTGTCGGGCCTTCCAGAACGGGCCATCGCAATGGCGCAGCTTGCTCCGGACGACCGTTTTGCCGGTCTTGCGCCCTCCGACCGGCTCGCGCGCGAACCGCCTGCCCTCGACATAGACGATGGTAACGAGCCGGCCACGGAGTTGTTGATCGAGCGAGCACGCGCAGCTGAAGCCGCTGCGCTTGCCGTGCGCGGCGTAACCAACTCCGAGGGAAGCGGGGCCGGTTTTGGCCGCACCATGGTCACGCTTGTGACCAGCGCAAGCTTTGCGGGCGGTTATTCCGGAACACATCACAGCGTTTCGGTTTCCGTCATCGCCGGAAACGGAACCGGAATGGAGCGCGATGACGACTCCACGTCAGCACGTTTTGGCTCAGACCTCGAACCCGCGGATGTGGTTGGCCGCCGCGCGGGCGAGCGCGCAGTTAGGCGGATTGGTCCGCGAAAGGTAAAAACAAAAACCGTACCCGTCGTCTACGATCCGCGCGTTTCGCCAAGCCTACTCAGCCATTTTGCGGGCGCGATTTCGGGCAGCGCGATTGCGCGCGGCATAAGTTTTTTGAAAAACAAGATAGGCGAGGATATCTTTTCCCAGAGCATTACAATCATCGACGACCCGCATATGCCGCGCGGCCGGCGGTCGAAGCCCTTCGACGGCGAAGGCGTGGCCAACAGGCGGTTCAACCTCATTGAAAAGGGGAAGCTGACGACGTGGCTGCTGGACAGCGCGAGCGCGCGCCAGCTCGGCCTCGATACAACCGGGCACGCTTCGCGCGGAACGGCCGGGCCACCTTCGCCCGCTCCCACCAATCTCTATATGGCACCGGGGACGCTGAGTCCGGCGGACCTCATGCGCGAAGTAAGTGAAGGGTTCTACGTTACTGAACTGATCGGCATGGGCGTGAACACCGTGACCGGCGATTACAGCCGCGGCGCAGCAGGGTTCTGGATTGAAAATGGCGAAATCGCTTTTCCGGTAAGCGAAGTGACCATTGCGGGAAACCTAATGGGCATATATCGCAATTTGACTCCTGCCAATGACCTTGTCTTCCGCTATGGCGTAAACGCGCCGACATTGCGCGTCGACGGGATGACGGTCGCGGGGGCATGAGAGGAAGCAAATGGAGCACGAACCGAAACAGCTTCTTCATCTCGTCTTCGGCGGCGAACTGAAATCGCTCGACAAGACGGAATTCAAGAACCTTTCCAAGCTCGATATCGTGGGGATTTTTCCCAACTACAAGTCGGCGCTTGCGGCCTGGCGCGCGGCATCCCAGGCGAACGTCGATAATGCACAGATGCGCTACTTCGTCGTGCATATTCACCGCCTGCTCGAGCCGGAGGAGAGGCACGTACAGGTGCGCTAAGCCCCCGTTTATTAAGGATTTCTGCGGGTGTTGGCCTCGCGGAAGGTTCGCCTGCATGGTAAAGGCAGACTCATGACTGATGCCCCTGCCGCGCGCCGCCGCGGCCCTTTTGGCGACGCGGATGGCGACGTCGCGCTGATCTGGCGCCTGCTGCACGACTATCTCGGCAAGCGCATCGGCAAAGTGCTGTTTGCGGCGGCCTGCATGATCGGCGGCTCTGCAATGACCGGCGCGCTTGCCTGGATGCTGAACCCCGCGGTGAAACAGATTTTCATGGAAAAGAACGTCGAGATGCTGATCCTCATCCCGGCGGCGGTCGTTCTTATCGTTTTCGTCCGCGGCGCGTTCGACTACGGCGCATCCACCACGGTGAACTCGGTCGGCCAAAGTATTGTTGCAGAAACGCAGCGCGACATGTTCTACAGCTTTATCCGTTTCGACCTGGAGAAACTGAACGCGGTCCATTCCGGGCAATTCGTTTCGCGCTTTCTTTACGACGCGACTTTGCTGCGCGAGGCAACGACCAAGGGCATCGCCGGAATAGGCAAGGAATTGCTCACGCTAATCTTCCTGGCGGGAGTGATGATTTCTCAGAACTGGCGGCTTGCGCTCATCTCAGTGGTGGTGCTTCCCATCATCGGTTATGCCGCACGCGAGCTTGGCAAGCGCATGCGGCGCGCATCTACCAAGACGATGAAGGAAACCGGCGAGCTTTCGACAGTGCTTGTCGAGACGCTTGACGGACGGCGCATTGTGAAGGCATACGCGCTTGAGACGAACGCCATCGAGCGGGCGGAGAACCGTATCTCCCGCCGGTTGAAGTTTCTTATCAAAGGCGTTCGTGCGCGTGGACTTTCCGTTCCGGTAGCGGATTTTCTGGGCGGCCTCGCGATTGCGGCGGTGGTTGCGTATGCGGGCTACGAAGGCATTCAAGGCCGACTCGAGCTGAACGAGTTCGCAGCGTTCCTGGGCGCCATGCTGCTGGCACAACAACCGGTGCGCCAATTATCCCAGTTGTGGAGTGTAACGACGGAAGGATTGGGCGCCGCCAAGCGCATCTTCGAGTTAATCGACACGAAGCCCGCGATTGTAGATGCGCCGAACGCGAAGGCGCTTGTAATTGCGCCTCCGCCCCTTGGCGGCAATGTCCGTTTCCGCGGTGTGAGCTTTGCTTACCAAGAAGGGGCGGCTGCGCTCGACAATCTCACGCTCGATGTGCCGGCCGGCAAGAAAGTGGCGCTGGTTGGCCCTTCCGGCGCCGGCAAAACGACCGTCTTCAACTTGCTGCTCCGCTTTTACGACGTGGGCGGCGGGGCCATAGAAATTGACGGCCAAAACATCGCATCGGTCACTCTTGCGTCGCTGCGAGACACCATGGCGCTGGTGACGCAGGAGCCGTTCGTATTTGACGAGTCCGTGCGCGCCAATATCGCCTATGGCCGTGCAGGCGCATCGGAAGAAGACATCATCGAAGCGGCGAAGGCTGCGGCGGCGCACGAATTCATCGCCGCGATGCCGGACGGCTATGACACGCGCGTGGGCGAAGGCGGCCTCAAGCTTTCAGGCGGCCAGCGCCAGCGTATTGCCATCGCGCGCGCCATGCTGCGCAACGCGCCCATTCTGCTGCTGGACGAAGCAACGTCTTCGCTGGACACGGAAAACGAACGCCTGGTGCAGGAAGCGCTTAAGCGGCTGATGAAAGGGCGCACGACGATCGTGATCGCGCACCGGCTTACGACCGTGCTCGATGCCGACCGCATTTACGTCATGGACCGCGGACATGTCGTGGAGCAGGGCACGCACGGCGAATTGGTGGCGCGCGGTGGACTTTATGCGCGGCTATACAAGCGTGAATTCCACGATGACGAGCTTCCTGCAGCCACGCTGGGGTGACGGGATGGCAGGCCGCACGCTTGGGCTCGCCTTATATCGTGCCGCCTGGTCGGTACTGGGCTTTGCCGCCGAGCCGGTTCTCGAGCGCCGCGCCGCACGCGGCAAGGAAGATCCAACACGGCGCAATGAGCGCCTCGGCCGCCCAACACAGGAGCGGCCATTCGGCCAGCTCGTCTGGATACATGGCGCAAGCGTCGGCGAATGCCTGGCCGTGCTGCCGCTGATCTCGCGCCTGCTTGCAAAGGCGGATCGTCACATAATGGTTACGAGTGGAACGGTAACTTCGGCACAACTGATGGCCAAGCGATTGCCAATGCGCGCGTTCCACCAATATGTGCCGGTTGATTCGCCATCGGCCGTCACGCGTTTTCTCGAACATTGGCGGCCCGATGCTGCTCTATTCGTCGAATCCGAGTTCTGGCCCAATTTGGTCCTGGAAACACGGGCAAAGGGCATTCCCTTGGCACTAATCAACGCGCGCTTTTCCGAACGTGCATTTCGCGGCTGGCAGCGCGCACGCGGCACGGCGGCGGCCTTGGTGTCCGCCTTCGACGTCGCGCTGGCGCAGGACAACGTGACGGTAAAGCGCTTGACCGCACTTGGCGCACGGGACGTGCGTGTCGCAGGAAGTTTGAAGGCCGACACGCCCCCGTTGCCAGCCGATGAGGCGGCCCTGAAAGCGTTTCAAGGCGCCGTTGCCGGACGACCGCTTTTTCTTGCGGCAAGCACGCATCCTCGTGAAGACGAACAGGTGCTCGATGCTGCGACCATGATCCGTGCCGTTCGCGCCGAAACGCTCACTGTAATTGTCCCACGCCATCCCGAGCGCGGCGCTGCGATCGAAAGTCTGGCGAGAACACGCGCTTTACTTGTCGCTAGGCGCAGCGAAGGCACACTGCCCGGCAGAGCCAAAGCCGTCTATGTCGCTGACACGCTTGGCGAGCTTGGCCTGTTCTATCGCGCTGCACCATTCGCGTTTCTCGGCGGAAGCCTCATTCCCCACGGTGGCCAGAACCCATACGAGCCTGCGCAGCTCGGCGTCGCCATTCTCACAGGCCCACACACCGAAAACTTCGCTGAAAGTTTTCGCGCCATCCTTACTAAGCAAGGTGAGGGCTGCGTTCATTCGGCGGAAGAGCTTGCAACCGAGGCCTTGAAGCTGCTCAAAGACCCTGGGCTTGCTGCGCGCCTTGGAGCGGCAGCCAGAGCGGCGGCGGAAACGCAGGCGGGCGCGCTGGAGCGCACGCACGAAGCAGTCGAGGCTCTACTGGCTTCTCATGCGCACTCCTGACTTCTGGACGGAAAACGACTGGCGCGCGCGCGCGATACGCACGGTGCTCTCACCCATCGGCGCGCTGTATGGTCTCAGCGTTCGGGTGAAGGAAAAAACGGCCCACCCGTTTCGCCCGCGTGCGAAAGTGATCTGCGTCGGCAATTTGACAGCCGGCGGTTCGGGAAAGACGCCATTGGCAATTGCGATCGGCCGCATCCTATCGGATCATGGCCGCCGTGTTGTTTTCCTTTCGCGGGGTTACGGCGGCAGCAACACGAGGCCGATGCAGGTTGCGCGCGACACGCACATGGCGTGGGAAGTCGGCGACGAGCCCTTGATGCTTGCCGCCGTGGCGCCCACCGTTGTCTCGCGCGACAGGGCCAAGGGCGCGGCACTGGCGGACTCGCTGGGCGCCGAGATCATCGTCATGGATGACGGGTTTCAAAACTTTACAGTGACCAAGGACCTTTCAGTTGTTGTGGTCGACGGGGAAGCCGGGTTCGGCAATCGCCGCCTTATCCCGGCCGGGCCGCTACGCGAGACGGTGGGGTCGGGTCTCGCGCGCGCCGATGCCGTCGTCGTGATGAACCCCGGTGCGGCGGCTCTGCCTGACGTAGCCTGCCCCACGCTGCACGCCCGGCTCGAAGTCGCTAATGGCCCAAAGCTGGCCGGACGCAAGGTATTCGCCTTCTGCGGAATCGGGCGGCCCGAGAAATTCTTCCAGACGTTGGCCGAAATGGGCGCGCGCCTTGTCGCAACGCAGACCTATCCCGATCACCACCGTTATTCGGCCGACGAAATTTCGGATCTGAAGACGCGCGCCGATGCCCAGGGCGCGCATCTCGTCACGACGGAAAAGGATTTTGTCCGACTCGAGGCGAACATGCGCGAAGGCGTGCTCAGCGTGCCAGTGCGCGCCGTTCTCGATGACGCCGTCACCTGGGCGTCCCTGCTCGGCAGGCTGGCATGAAGCAAGTCAAATACCTGTTCGAAACGGCCGGATTTTTTCTCATCATCGGCTTTTTCAAGTTGTTCGCCATAGATACCGCTTCGGCTATTGGCGGGTGGATAGGGCGTAATTTTATCGCGCCGACCGGCATGTCGCGCCGCGCTTTGGCGAATTTGCACGCCGCGTTCCCCGACAAGAATGAAACAGAAATCCGAAATATCATATCGGGCATGTGGGACAATCTGGGCCGCGTGATGGCCGAATATGCGCATCTTTCCAAACTGACATACATTGGTGAAAATCCGCGCATTGAAGTCGTCGGCCTCGAGAATTTGCGCGCCGCACAAGCGTACGGCAAAGGCATCTTGATTATTTCTGCACATTTCGCAAATTGGGAAATCATGCCGTGCGCGGCGCGCCAGTACGGGCTGCTGGGCGGCGTCGTCGTGAGACCAACGAACAACCCTTATGTGAGCCGCTGGCTTGACCGGCAGCGTTCGCGTTACGGAATGCCGGAACAGATCTCGAAAGGCGCCCAGGGCACGCGCCGTATTTTTTCGCTTCTGCGCAAGGGCGATTGTATACTTATGCTGGTGGATCAACGCACCAGCGAAGGCGTACCCGCGCCTTTTTTCGGGCGCGAAGCGATGACGACGCCCGCCCCTGCCGCGCTTGCCATCAAGCTGGGCGCAGTCATCCTGCCGGTGTGGAACGAGCGCGTCGGCGGCGCGCGTTTCCGCATGCATGTGCAGCCGATAATTGAACGGCCGCGATCGGGCGACGAAGATCGCGATGTGCTCGCGTTCACCGCCAAGATCAATGCATGGGTCGAGGCGCGCGTGCGGGAACGGCCCGAACAATGGCTCTGGATTCACCGGCGCTGGTCGGAAAAGGGATCAAAGCTGCGCAAGCGCGCTCAGTCCTTGGCGGGTGCAGGCGACGAGGCGGCCAACGAAGGATCGAGCCTCACCTGAAACCAGTTCATCGCCCAGTGCAGATGCGGCCCTGTAGCACGCCCTGTTTTGCCGACTGCGCCGATCATGTCGCCGCGTTTCACGGTGCCGCCCGCCTCCACGTCCAGCCGGCTCATATGAAGGTACGTCGTGTTTACCCCGTGGCCATGATCTAGAATAATTGTTCCGCCGGTCAAATAGAGGTCCGGCTCCGCTAGCGAGACTACGGCGGGCGCCGGCGCGCGCACGGGCCAGCCTTCCGGCGCCGCAATGTCCACACCCCAATGCGGCGCGCGCGGCTCGCCGTTCAAAACGCGGTGACTGCCATAGATGCCGCTGATAGGCCCTTGCGCCGGCCAATCGAGCCGTTCCGAAAACCAGATTTCGTCTGTGTCGCGCTTGCGCACTTCGCGCACCATCGCGGCCTCGCGTGCGATGCGTTGCTGGATTTCCGGCGGCGGCGAAACCATGGCTTCCGGCAAGCCGGTAATCGTCTGAGTTTCATATGACCGAGTGATGGGATCAATTGTCGTGCGCTCACTGCGCCCGCCGGGAAATATTGCGCGGACTGTTATCGGTTTCGTATCGTCGCGTCCTATGCCGAACGCGAAAAGGCCTTTTGAAACACGCACGCGTTCGCCGTCCACCCGGACGCGGGAGCCGAGCGGCACGCGGCCCAGCATCAGCGTGCCTTGAAGTGGCGCATCGCGGAACCAGAATACGCTCTCTTTGGCGTGCGTGGCCGGCGCGAGCAGCAATGCCGCGCCGCCAGCCAGCACCTCGCGCCGGGGCAGGCAATTCATTTGGGCGTAAGCCCCTTTTCGCGCAATCGTTTCAGGGCAATGGCAGCGCTGGCATAGGGCTCCTGAAGATCCACACTCCAGTAGCGGAGCGATTCAAGCGGAATACGAACGCCCGTGACCGCGCAAACAACATAGGCGCCGGGTTTCTTCACGTGAAACTCGCCATCGAGATACTCGACCTCAGCGGGGGTATCGAACTCAAAACCACGTTCCTGCCGATTCATGCAGCCCTCGACCTAGAACAGATTCCCCTGCCCGCCGCTCCTAGCGCGCACCGGAAGTTTAGCAAGCGGCTTTTCCTGTGGCGTCCCCGATGCGACGGCGGCGCGCTCGCCATCGGCAAAAGCCAGAGTCAGCCTTTCGCCGGCTATGACGGACTGGGCTCGCCGGCGCAGCCGTCCGTCCGCCCCGCGTACGAGCACAAAGCCGCGCCCGAGAACGGCACGGTAGCTGAGCGTATCGAGCACCCGGCCAAGTTCTGTCAGTTCGCGGTGGGCGTCGCCGATTTGCTTGGCGAAGCCACGGCGGAGCTGACCGGCCAATATGGAGACGCGTTCGCGGCCTCGTTGGATGTCCGCGCGAATGAGGCGCGGTCTGAGCAGCGCCGCTGACTCGCGAAAACGGATCGCGTGACGCTGCACGTTTCTGTGCAATGCCCGCGGTAGGCGCGCGCTAACCGCGTCGAAGCGTTGCTGCGGCAAGGCAAAAAGGGAATCCGGGCGCGGCAAAGCACGCGCAAGACCCTGCAACTTCTGCCTTCTCTGTTCCAGCGACCGCGCATTGGCCCGAAACAGACGGCGGGTCAAGCCAAGGACATTGTCCGTCAGTTCGGCGCGAACGGGGACCGCCATCTCGGCAGCCGCCGTCGGGGTGGGCGCTCGGCGGTCGGCGGCAAAATCGATCAGCGTCGTGTCGGTTTCGTGCCCGACGGCCGAAATGAGCGGGATGGTACATTCGGCGGCCGCACGCACGACGATCTCCTCGTTGAACGGCATCAAATCCTCGAACGAGCCTCCACCGCGCGCGACAATGATGACATCCGGGCGCTGAATGTCGCCGCCGGCACGCAGCGCATCGAAGCCGCGAATGGCGGCTGCAACATCGCCTGCGGCGCGCTCGCCCTGCACACTCACCGGCCAAAGGAGGACATGCCGTGGAAAGCGGTCGGCCAGGCGATGAAGGATGTCCCGAATCACCGCGCCGGTAGGCGACGTTATGACGCCAATCACCTCGGGCAGATACGGAATGGGCCTCTTTCGCTCGGCATCGAACAGCCCCTCGGCCGCAAGCTTTTTCTTGCGCTCTTCCAGCATCGCCATGAGCGCGCCAAGGCCGGCAAGCTCCATCTGTTCGACGATGAGCTGGTATTTCGATTGGCCGGGATACGTCGTAAGCCGCCCCGTGCACACCACTTCAAGGCCCTGTTCCGGCTTGACCCTGAGGCGCGCGAATTGCGCCTTCCATACGCAGGCAGCCAGTACGGCGCGGTCATCCTTCAGATCGAAATAGCAGTGCCCGCTTGAGTGGCGGTGCACACGCGATAGCTCGCCGCGGACACGCACATAGGAAAAGGACTCCTCTACAGTTCGCCGTAGCGCGGCCGATAGCTCGCTCACGCTGTATTCGGGCAAGTTCGAGGGCGTCGCGCCGCCGGTTGCTGCTTGGTTCATGCCGGAAATGATATAGGAATCGACTTGTCAGTGAACGCGAATTCCGCCCGGCGGGCGGCTGCAGGAGTTCTCATTTGAAGGTCCTTCTCGTAGGCGGCGGCGGGCGCGAGCACGCCTTGGCGTGGGCACTATCGGCGAGCCCCTTGGTGTCCAAGCTTTACGTCGCGCCCGGCAACGCGGGCATCGCCGAGTGCGCCGAATGCGTGCCCATTCCGGCCATGGATTTGGACGGGCTGGTTCAATTTGCCCGCGATACGCGGATCGATTTTGCCGTCACTGGACCCGAAGCGCCGCTTGCCACCGGCCTGGCCGAACGGTTTGAGGATGAGGGGATCAAGGCGCTGGGACCCAGCGCCGCGGGCGCAAAACTTGAGTCTTCCAAAGGCTTCGTAAAAGAGATCTGCGCGGAAAGGGACATACCTACGGCGCGCGGGCGGCAATTCGATCGGGTTGAACCGGCCATCGCGTACGCTACCGGCCAGCCGCACCCTATCGTGATCAAGGCCGATGGCCTCGCCCAAGGAAAGGGTGTGGTCATTTCGCCCACGCCCGCCACAACGGGCCAAGCCATTCATGCGATGTTCGCAGGTGAATTCGGCGAAGCAGGCCACCGCATAATCGTAGAAGAATTCCTGGAGGGCGAAGAGGCCAGCTTCTTTGTACTGACGGACGGCGAGCACATACTCCCGCTTGCCGGCGCACAGGACCACAAACGCGCCTTCGATCATGACGAAGGGCCAAATACGGGCGGCATGGGCGCCTACTCTCCGGCGCCCGTATTAGCGCCAAAGATCATCGATGAAACGATATCGCGCATCGTTCGGCCGGCCGTCGAGGCGATGCGCGCGCGCGGCACGCCGTACCAGGGCGTACTCTATGCGGGACTGATGATCGCCCAGCAGGGCCCAAAGCTGATCGAATTCAATTGCCGCTTCGGGGATCCGGAATGCCAAGTGCTTATGCTGCGCCTCAAGTCGGATTTGCTTCCCGCATTGCTGGCTGCGCGCGACGGCGTACTGGGCTCCGTCGACTTGCGCTGGCGCGACGAGGCGGCGATCACCGTTGTCATGGCTGCCAAGGGCTACCCAGGCGGATACCAAAAAGGAACCGAAATCCGCGGGCTGGAGGAAGCAGCAAAGGTGCCGGGCGTGCGTATCTTTCACGCGGGCACAGAACGCCAGGATGGACGGCTGCTCGCCAATGGCGGACGCGTCCTGAACGTGTGTGCGACCGGAAAGGACCTTCGCGAAGCGCGCGACTGCGCCTATCGCGCCATTGCGCGCATTCAATGGCCGGAGGGATTCTGCCGCAGCGACATCGGTTGGCGGGCGCTGCATCATCATCGCGCCTGAACTTGCCGCCATCGAAGGGGGACTCCATGAAACGATCGATCGTAACTGCCGCCCTCGCCATGGTCGCCATTGCGTTTGCGCCCGCGCGCGCGGACACGCTCGTGTACTCGGGAACATTGCTTGCCAAACCCGGTTCGCCGCCAGACGCAAACCAGACGATTATTGTCGCGAAGGACCGCATCAAGGCGGTCCGGCCGGGCTTTATCTCGCCGAAGAAAGGGGACCGGGTCATTGATCTGCGCAACCGTTTCGTTCTCCCCGGCCTATTCGATTGCCATGTCCACTTGCTTGGGCAATTTGGCCCCGCCGAAAAATTGGAGCGGGTAACGGAATCCACCGCAATGGTGGCGCTGCGGGGCGCATCGCATGCGGCGGCCACGCTTCGTGCCGGCTTCACGACGGTTCGCGACGTTGGCGAAATCGCAGGCGCAGGCGACGCGATTTTTGCCTTGCGCGACGCCATCGCCAAAGATTATGTGCCGGGCCCCCGCATCATCGCGGCGGGCGCAATCGTTTCGCCCACAGGCGGGCACGGGCAAACCTATGGCTATCGCGAAGACGTCCTCGAGGTTTTTGCATCGAAGGGAATCTGCGATGGGCCAATAGAGTGCCGCGCCGCAACGCGCCGCCAGGTGGCGCGTGGCGCCGATGTTATCAAGCTCGTCGCAACCGGCGGCGTGCTGTCGGATATTTCGGCGGGTACGGGCCAGCAATTCTACGACGACGAACTTGAGGCGATCGTAAAGACCGCACACATGCTGGGACGCAAGGTCGCGGCGCATGCGCACGGAACTGATGGCGCCAATGCGGCCCTTCGCGCGGGTGTTGATTCTATCGAGCACGGCACGTTCATGACAAATGAATCGTTCCGCCTGTTGCGGCAGAGCGGCGCTTATTACGTGCCCACCGTGCTGGCTGGGGTCACGGTCGGCGAAAGCGCCAAGCGCGGCAATTGGATGTCCCCTGCTATGCGTGCAAAAGCATTGGCCGTCGGTCCGCAAATCCTCCAAACCCTGCAGCGGGCGCATCAGGCCGGTGTAAAGCTTGCCTTCGGAACCGATACCGGCGTTTCGCGGCACGGCATGAACGCCCGCGAATTTGAATTGTGGGCGCAGGCGGGGGTTCCCGCCATGGAGGCGATCAAGGCCGCGACGCTATCCGCCGCCGATCTGACGGGCATGAGCAAGGATTTGGGCACGATCGAAGCCGGAAAATATGCCGATCTGATCGCGACTGCCGGCAGTCCGCTCGAAAAGATTTCCGAACTTCGCCAGGTCCGCTTCGTAATGAAGGCGGGCACCGTGTACAAGCAGCAATAGCGGCCCTTATGCTGCTTTTGCTTAGCGCTGCATTCCTGGTCGCGGGACTGGCGGCGTTTCCTTTTGATCGTCGCGTCGCCGAGTATTTCCGCCGTCATAAAAAAACACGCTGGAGACGCAACGTGCGCCGCACAACCGATTGGGCCAAGGGCGCCCACTGGTTGATCATTGGAGGCGTGCTGTTCATCGGCGCACATGGGGCGATGGCGCTGGGTTATGAGAGCGCAGAACTCCAAAACACCGCGGATGTCGCGGGCGCGCTGCTGTTGAGTCTGCTATTTGCCACCATTTCATTGCACACGATCAAGATTTTCGTCGGCCGCCGCCGCCCACGCGACCATTTCCAGCACGGGCTTTACGGCTTCGAGTTCTTCCGCTTCGAAACGCAGCACGATTCCTTCCCTTCCGGACACGCACTGACGATTTTTTGCGTCGCCACCGTGGCCAGCGGCGCCTGGCCTGCCTTGACGCCCATCTGGTTCACGCTGGCCTTTCTTCTTGCGCTCACCCGCGCGCTTCTTGCATCGCACTTCTTGAGCGACGTGCTCATCGGCGCAGCGTTGGGACTCATCGTGTCACGGCAGACGATGCTGTTATTCTTTCCCTCCATCGCGCCCGTCTGGTTCTAACGCCGCGTGCGAAAGAAATTACTCAGAATAGTCCCCGCCTTTTCGAAGTTGCCCATACGCACGATTTCGGGCCGGTGATGGCAGGTGGGCTGGGAAAAAAAGCGCGGGCCGTGGTCAACTGCGCCGCCTTTAGGATCGGCGGCGGCAAACACCAGGCGCGCCACGCGCGCAAAACTTATCGCGCCGACGCACATAGTGCAGGGCTCAAGCGTCACATAAAGCGTCGTACCGATAAGGCGTTCGTTTTTCAGTACGGATGCGCCCGCGCGCAGGCATAACATTTCGGCATGCGACGTGGGATCGTGCAGTTCGATGACACGATTGCCTTGGCGCGCAACAACTGTGCCTTCCGGCGCGACCAAGACAGCGCCCACCGGGACTTCGCCACGGGCAGCCGCCGCTTCGGCCTCGGCCACGGCCATCTGCATAAACTCTTCGTCGGACACGTTTTCACATCTTGCGCGGCTACGGACGAAACAGTAACCGGAACCTGCAATTCCGCAACATGAGCTCGGCGTGACGGATGACAAGGACCAGCGGCAGCGCATCGCCAAGGTGATAGCGCGTGCAGGTGTGTGTTCACGCCGCGACGCTGAAAAGCTCATCGCGGAAGCCCGCGTCGCCGTAAACGGAGAGACCATTTCGACGCCGGCAGTGCTGGTGGATGAAGATGCCCTGGTGACAATAGACGGAAGGCCGCTGCCGCAGACGGCGCCGGCGCGCCTTTGGCGCTACCATAAGCCTGCAGGGCTTGTGACGTCGCATCGCGACCCGCAGGGGCGGCCGACCGTTTTCGCGCATCTTCCCAAAAGCCTGCCTCGGGTGATTTCGGTCGGCCGGCTCGATATCAATTCGGAAGGACTGCTGCTGCTGACAAACGACGGCGCGCTGGCACGCAAACTCGAATTGCCTTCGGAAGGATGGACGCGGCGCTATCGGGTGCGCCTGTTCGGTAAGGTGAGCCAAAGCGATTTCGATGCGCTCGCAAACGGCGTCACGATCAAGGGCGTTCGCTTCGGGCCCGTAATCGCGGAACTCGAACGTGCGAAAGGCCCCTATGCGTGGGCCACGGTCAGCCTCAAGGAAGGCAAAAACCGCGAAGTGAAACGGCTGATGGAGTATCTGGGTTTGAAAGTCGCGCGCCTCATACGCGTCGGCTTCGGGCCGTTTCATCTCGGCCAGATGCCGGAGGGCGCCGTTGAAGAAATTCCGCCCAGGATTTGGCGCGAGCAGCTCGGGCTGAAAAAGAACGCTCAGGGGTAGAGATGCTCGCTCCGCCAGGGAGCTTGCGGGCTTTCGCGCCGGTAAAGCAGCCTGTCGTGCAGCCGAAACGGCCGGTTGCGCCAGAATTCGATTTCCAGCGGCTGGACACGATAGCCGCTCCAATAAGGAGGGCGCGGCACTTTTGTGAGCGCATATTTTGCCGCGAAGCGCGCGACCTCTTTTTCTAATGCGAACCGGCCCTCGAGCGGGCGCGACTGGCGCGAGGCCCAGGCGCCGATCTGGCTATCTTTTGGACGCGTCGCGAAATAGGCATCCGCCTCGGCGTCACCGACGAGGGCCGCAGGTCCGCGCACGCGCACCTGCCTGTCCAACGATTTCCAGTAAAAGCAGAGCGCCGCCCACGCATTGGCGCGGATCTCGTCACCCTTGACGCTTTCCGTATTCGTGTAAAAGACAAATCCGTTCGCATCGATGTGTTTGAGAAGCACCACGCGCGCATTGGGGCGGCCGAGCGCGTCCGCAGTCGCAAGGGTCACCGCGTCGGGGTCGTTCGACTCCCTGGCCCGGGCCTCGGCAAACCAAGCCTCGAAGAGAGCGATCGGGTCCGAGGAGGCGTCGATTTCCGGGTTGAATGGCGATTCGTTATCCACACGGCGCTCCCAGCATGAATGGCGGATTAGCACCTTCGGCCCCAAGCGGAAAGCGCCGCTCCCGCGCCTTCGCGGCGGATTGCGGATTTGCTAGCGTCTGGCGCATGCGTATCAAACTCCTAGCCGCCGCATTCGTTTTTTCGGTCGCTACCGGCACGGCCTTCGCGGTTCCCGGCGACCAAGAGGCCTTCAACCGCGGCCTCGCCGCGTACGACGCCGGCCACTATGAAGAAGCCTTCAACATATTCTACGAACTCGCCGGGAACGACGATCTCGCTGCGATGCGCAACGTGGCGCTGATGTTGCGCCGCGGACTAGGGATCGAACGCAATCCGAAAGAAGCAATGCGCTGGTACGAACGCGCGGCCCTCGCGGGGCTTGTAACGGCCCAGGCCGACCTTGCCGTCATGCTGCTCGAAGGTGAGGCTGGCGACCCCGACCCCGAGGCGGCAATGGAGTGGCTGATGCCGGCGGCGACGGCGGGCCATCCGACCGCGCAATACCGGCTCGGGCTGCTTTACGAAACCGGCACCGAATTCATGTCCCCGGATCTTGAATCGGCGAAAAAAATGTACGGCGCGGCGGCAGGGCGCGGCCAGCGCGATGCCGCAAGGCGGCTCGCGGAATTGCTCGACTTGACCGATGCAGCCACAACGCAAGTCGCCAAACACCCCGTCGAACCGGACGCTGCACCCACGCTTCGCAGTTCGACCGTTCCCGAGGGGCCCGCAACGAGCGACCGTGAGCAGAGCGAAGGCGTTATGCGCAAGACCTTTGTCGGACCGCCCCTCAACAATTTCGATTGAGCAACCGTTCCCGGCAATTCCTATATAGTGACAGGCAAGGAGAACGGTTTTGCGTGACCCCTATGAAGTGCTTGGCGTATCGCGGAAGGCGAGCGACGCGGAAATCAAGAAGGCGTTCCGCGCGCTAGCCAAGAAGCATCATCCGGACCGCAGCGGAAACGACCCGGCCACCGTAAAACGATTTCAGGAGATCAACTCCGCGTACGAGCTGCTGTCTGACAAGGAGAAGCGCGCCCAATTCGACCGCGGCGAAATCGACGCGAGCGGCCAGCCGAAAGGGTTCGGCGCCGGCTTCCGCCCTGGCGCGGGTGGTTATCGCGGGGGATTTCACCCCGGCGGCGGCGCACGCGAATTCCGCTTCGACTTCGGGAATGGCGACGTCAACGTGGAAGACATTCTCGGCGATATTTTTGGTTCATTCGCCGGCGGCATGGGGCGCGGCCGCCCGCGCGCGCAACCACGTCGTGGCCAAGACCTGCAACTTCAGACAACCGTGTCGTTCCAGGAAGCGGCGCTTGGTGGAACCCGGCGTGTCTCGCTGGCGGACGGGCGCGAGCTGGAAGTGCGCATACCTGCCGGTTTGAAGGACGGCCAGACAATTCGCCTGCGCGGTCAAGGTGTCGCCAGCGACAGGGGCGGCCAGGCGGGGGATCTGCTGATAACCGTAAGCGTAGCGCCACACCCTTTTTTCGCGAGAGACGGCGAGGACATCCGCATGGATCTGCCGATCACGCTGAAAGAAGCCGTACTTGGCGCGAAGGTTGAAGTTCCGACGCTGACTGGCCCGGTCGCGGTGACGGTTCCGCCAAATTCGAATACCGGCAATGTCTTGCGTCTTAAGGGAAAAGGCATCCAGACGCCGGGCAAGATTGGCGATCTCTACGTCCGGCTGCTTGTAACCCTGCCCGACCGCATGGATTCCGAACTCGAATCCTTCGCCCGGCGCTGGGGCACCCACCACGACCCCCGCACGAAACTTCATTAACGAACGCCGATTGTGCGGCGTTTTCCGCCGCATGTTTTCCGCCAATTCGCAAACTGGCATAATCGCCGCAAAAGAGTGCTCGGGCACCGTCCCGGAGGGTAGCGATGGGGGAATTTGCCTGGCTTGCCGCCGCCGGCGCGGCGGCGCTGGCTGTTTCGCTCTTCATTTATGAGCGGCTTTCCCGCCGTGAGGTTGAGGAACGCATTGCGCGGCGGGAGTCGCTGGATGCGAAAAGCTACGCCGACCTGCTCAAGGACTACAAGGACGCGTTGCGCAATATGGAGCGGCGCAGCGGCGCGGTCGTCATCGACATCATTCACGACATTTCCGACCGCTGGACCGGGCGCGACAAGCTGCCCTCGCGTCTCTCCTACGAGCAGGCGTTCGAAGTTGCCGAGCGGATCCGTTCGGCAAAGAGGCGCCCAATCACGCTCATATTGCATACGCTCGGCGGCTACGCCTTTCCCAGCGAGATGATCGCGCAAGCGCTGAAGAACTATCCCGGCTGGAAGATTGCGTACGTGCCCTATGTCGCCATGTCGGGCGGCACGGCTATCGCGCTGGCAACAGATGAAGTTCATATGGGGCCGGACGCAGCGTTGGGCCCGATCGATTCGCAATATCACGGTTTTCCTGCCGAGGCGTACAACCGCCTTTTGCAGGAAAAGTCGAAGGACAACATCGATGACGCGACGCTTCTCATTTCCTACATGGTCGAGCAGCACGAGCGCGACGCGCGCGAGCGCGCCCAAGAGCTCATCAATCCGCGCCACATCAAGGACCGGAGGGACCCCAAAAGTCTCGTGAATGCCCTTATGGACGGCACGCTTCACCACGGGTCCCGTATTTCGGCGGACGAGGCAAAAAAACTGGGAATCGAGATTGTAAAAAGCTGCCCACCGGAAGTTTACGCCGTTGTCGACACGCGCCTGCGCATGCTGAAGAAGGTCGACGAAAAGGCCGCCACTAACGAACCCCTGCTTGGCCAGACGGCCCCGCCGCCATAGCCGGGTCTGGCGCGCCACCCTTATTTGCCAATCGCCTCCTGTATCCCACCCGGGCAAATGCCTACATTGGGGCTGGAAAGCATTAGGGCCGCACGGTGCTGCGAAAACTGACCGCGATAATGTCCATCGACGTCGCCGGCTACAGCCGGATGATGGAACAGGACGAGGCAGGAACGCTTGAACGGCTGAAGACCAACCGGCGCGAAGTATTCGACCCGAGAATCGCAGCAAGCGGCGGCCGCGTCTTCAAGCTTATGGGCGACGGAGCCCTCGCCGAATTCCCAAGCGTCGTGGCGGCCGTGGAGTGCGCCCTCGACATTCAGTCGACGAACGAGAACCGGGAAGCATCCGCGCCTGAAGCAAAACGTATCCGATACCGGATCGGCGTGAATTTGGGCGACGTCATGGTTGACGGCGAAGACATTTACGGCGACGGCGTAAACGTTGCAGCGCGCCTGCAAGCCCTTGCCGAGCCGGGCGGAATCGCGGTGTCGCGCGCCGTGCGCGATCACGTGGCGGGAAAACTGCCCGCCGATTTCCAGGACCTGGGCGAACACTCGGTCAAGAACATTGAACGGCCGATCCATGTCTTCGCCGTGCGCAGCAAGAGCGAATTCGCAAGAGGACATCGCGAGGATCAGGAGCCCCATGTTGCGATTTGCGTCCTGCCGTTCGCAAACCTCAGTGGAGATCCGGAGCAGGAATATTTCAGCGACGGTGTCACGGAAGACATCATCACGGATTTGAGCAAGGTATCGTCGCTTTCCATCGTATCGCGCAGTACGGCGTTTAGCTTCAAGAACAAGCCCGTCGACCTCGCCCATCTCGCGCGCCAACTGAGAGTCACGCACATTCTGGAGGGCAGCGTTCGCAAGGCCGGCGAGCGCGTTCGGGTCACTGCCCAGCTGATCGACGGCGCAACCGACAGCCACGTTTGGGCTGAGCGCTACGACCGAGATCTTAAGGACATTTTTGCGCTGCAGGACGAGATTTCCGAAGCAATCGTAGCTACGCTTAAGTTGAAGCTGCTGCCGTCGGAAAAAAAGGCGATCGAGTCGCGCAGCACGACAAATCCGGAAGCATACAAGCTCTATCTTATGGCGCGGCAATACAATCTTACTGCGAACGCGCGCCACCGCGAAATCATCATACGCCTGTGCCGGCGCGCGGTTGAAATCGATCCCAACTATGCGCGCGCATGGGCCCTGCTCGCGGTCAGCCAGGCCAACCTTGTCTTGCTGGGCGGCGTGCCCGGCGACCGCGGCTGGGATGCCGCGCAAAAGGCGCTTTCCCTCGAACCCGATTTGGCCGAAGCGCATGCCGCGCGCGGACGCATTTTGGCCGATGAGGGCAATTTCGACGACGCCGTCCGAGAACATCAGACCGCGTTGCGGCTGGATCCCGATTCCTATGATGTCAACGTCGCGGCCGCGCGGTGTTTCATTCCCATGCGCCGTTTCCAAGAAGCCATTCATTGCCTTGAAAAGGCCATAGCCGTTGCGGAATCCGATTTTTGGGCTGCGGGCATGGTGACCCAGTGCTATCGCGCAATTGGCGACCGCGAGCACGAACTCGCGGCTGCAAGGCGGACACTCTCGCGCGTGGAAAAAGTGATCGCCACAGAGCCCGATCACGGCAGCGCCATGAGCTTCGGCGTAAACGCGCTCGCCAGTCTTGGCGAGGCGGAACGCGCAAAGGAATGGGCTTCACGCGCCATTTTGCTGGACCCCGACAACGCCAATCTCCGCTACAACCTCGGTTGCGCCCTGGTTCAACTGGGCGATTTCGATGCGGCACTGGATTTTCTGGAGCCTGTGTTCCAAGGCGCGACGCAACAGGGCCTGGAGTGGATGATCCGAGACAGCGATCTAGATCCCCTCAGAGACCATCCCCGGTACGCCGCCATAATTGCGGCCACGCAGGCGCGGCTGGGCGCGGCCAGTGTCAAGCCGCACTAGCGCGATGCCGCTAACCATTCGTGTTCTCATCGGTCTTGCAGCCGGGCTGGTGGCGGGCATCGGCGTATCACTGGCGCAGGATGCGACCCTTACGTCGGCCGCCTCGCACGTCGAGCTGATCGGAATTTTGTGGGTCAACGCGATCCGAATGACGGTAATACCTCTCGTCATATCGCTCATTATCGTGAGTATCGTCGCGGCGGATATCGCTGCGATCGCAACGATGGGAGGGCGCACGCTTGCGCTGTTCCTGCTGCTACTAGCGGGCACGGCACTGTTCGCCGTCCTCGTGGCGCCGGCGCTGATGACATGGTTGCCGAGCGACGCTGGTGCGCGCGCGCTCGCGGCGCCCGCCGGGCTGCAGGCAACGCCAACCTTGGGCGAATGGTTGCTCGGATTGATTCCGCCCAACCCGTTCAAGGCGGCGTCGGATGGTTCGATGCTCGCCCTCGTCATTTTTGCCGTCTTATTCGGCGCCGCCGCGACGCGTGTAACAAAAGGGGCGCGCGACGCGCTCACGGCCTTCTTTCAGGCGGTGGCGGACGCAATGCTTGTGCTCGTGCGCTGGCTAATCTGGCTAGCGCCGATTGCAGTGTTCGCACTCATTCTCGGCCTTTCGGCCCGCATGGGCGCCGCGGCGGCCGGCGCGCTTGGCTATTTCGTCGTCGTGCTGTCCGCCATGCTGGCGGCACTGACCGCCCTTCTGTATCCCATCTCCGTTATGTTTGGAGGCGTGCCGCTTTCGCGTTTCGCCAAGGGTGTCTTCCCGGCACAGACGGTCGCCTTCACATCGCGTTCGTCGCTGGCGTCGCTTCCCGCGCTGATCGAGGGCGCCAAGGACATTCTCAAGCTGCCGCAGCCCGTGTCCGGATTCGTTTTGCCGCTCGCGGTTTCAACTTTCAAAATTTCCGCACCCATATCGTTCATGGTCGGCGGCATTTTTCTAGCCCATCTTTATGGAATTGAGCTCGGCTGGGACGGCATCGCGGTCATCGCACTTCTTTCGTTCTTCGTGAGTTTCGCCTCGCCCGGCGTTCCGAGCGGCGGACCCATCATCATGGCGCCATTCTATGCCAGCGTCGGCCTGCCCCCGGAGGGGATCGGCATCCTGATTGCCGTCGACCTGGTGCCCGACATTTTCAAGACGGTCGTCAACGTCACCGGCAACATGACGGTCGCTACCATCGTGGCGCGCTGGCAAGGTTCGGAAAGCAAGCCCCGCCAGCCGCGCGGAAAAGAAGTCCGAAAATAGCCCTTGGCGGATTGGCGGTTTTCCACTGCGCGGCTATAGGATGGGTCCCGAGGGGACGGAGATGGGAATGCAAGCGGGACTCATGGCGGGCAGGCGCGGCCTGATTATGGGCGTGGCCAACGACAAGTCGATCGCATGGGGTATTGCCCAATCGCTGCATGCCGCTGGCGCCCAGCTAGCGTTTACCTATCAGGGCGATGTGTTCAGGAAGCGCGTGGCACCGCTTGTAGAGCCGCTGAAGCCGGCTGCGCTCATCGACTGCGACGTCACGAAAATGGAATCGATCGATTCCGCTTTCGCAGAGTTGCGCACGAAATGGGACCGCTTCGATTTTGTCGTCCATGCGATCGCCTTTTCCGACAAAGAGCAGTTGAAGGGACGTTACGTGGATACCAGCCCCGAGAACTTCGAAATGACAATGAATGTTTCCTGCTACTCATTTACGGCCGTCGCGCAACGCGCAGAAAAAATGATGTCCGAAGGCGGTGCGTTGCTGACGCTTACGTATCTGGGTTCCGAGCGCGTTATGCCTCATTACAATGTCATGGGCGTGGCGAAGGCGGCGCTGGAGGCGAGCGTGCGCTACATGGCGGAAGACCTGGGCAAGAAGCGCATCCGCGTGAACGCGATCTCCGCGGGTCCGATCAAGACGCTGGCTGCCTCAGGGATTGGCGACTTCCGCTACATCCTGAAATGGAACGAATACAATACGCCGCTGCGGCGCACCGTAACGACGAACGAGGTGGGCGACACGGCACTATTCCTGCTTTCCGATTTGGGGCGCGGAATCACGGGCGAAGTGATTCATGTGGATGCGGGCTACCACATCGTCGGCATGAAAGCGGAAGACGCGCCGGATATTGCAGTCGCGCAGAAGCCCGATGTCACATAATACGTTTGGTCATCTCTTCCGCGTTACCACGTTTGGCGAAAGCCACGGACCGGCAATCGGGTGCGTGGTGGACGGCTGTCCACCCGGAATTCCGTTGACAGAGGCCGACATCCAGGCCGATCTGGAGCGCCGCCGGCCCGGCCAATCGAAATTCGTCAGCCAGCGCCGCGAAGAAGACTGCGTGCGAATTCTATCCGGCGTGTTCAAGGACGAACGGATGGAAAAACAAGTCACCACGGGCACGCCAATTGCGCTCTTGATCGAAAATACGGATGCGCGGCCGCAGGACTATGAAGGCTTCCGCGACAAATTCCGCCCTGGCCACGCGGACTACACCTACTGGGTCAAGTACGGCGTGCGCGATTATCGTGGCGGCGGACGGCAGAGCGCACGCGAAACGGCAGCGCGCGTGGCCGCCGGCGCCATCGCACGGAAGGTTCTGCATCAGCTCTTGCCAGGAGCGCGCGTCCGCGGGGCGCTGGTGCAGATGGGTAAACACAAGATCGACCGTGCGCGCTGGAACTGGGACGAAGTCTCGCGCAATCCCTTCTTTGCGCCCGACGCGGGCGTCGTCGATCAATGGGCGGAATACCTGGAGGGGCTGCGCAAAAACCGCGCGTCCTGTGGCGCAGTTATTGAAATCGTGGCCGAAGGGATTGCAGCCGGCCTGGGCGCGCCCGTTTATGGAAAGCTGGACGCGGAACTAGCTGCGGCGCTCATGAGCATAAATGCCGTGAAGGGCGTCGAAATCGGCGCTGGGATGGGCGCCGCCGAACTGTCTGCCGAGGAAGACGTGGACGAAATGCGCGCGGGGGAACGGGGAAAGCCCAAGTTCCTTTCCAACAGCGCGGGCGGGATTTTAGGCGGCATTTCCAGCGGCCAGCCGATTGTCGCCCGCTTTGCGGTGAAGCCGACATCCTCCGTGCCGAGCGAGCGAATGACCATCGACATGGACGGCAACGACACAACCATTGCTACGACGGGCCGTCACGACCCGTGCGTCGGGATCCGCGCGGTTCCAGTAGGCGAGGCCATGATGGCCTGTGTGCTGGCGGACCATGCGCTCCGGCATCGCGGGCAGATAGGGAAACTCTAGCTTCCGCGCGTCTCGCGCTGGCAACGGCGGGGATGCTAGGGTATTGGCGCGTGTGGTATTTCGCAGGCGGGGCATGAAGGCTTTAGTCAAGACGGCGTCAGGGATCAGCGTTGAAGACGTTCCCCTCCCGCGCCTTACCGCCCCGGACGAAGTGCTGATCCGAGTCAGCCTCGCTGGCCTATGCCGCACCGACGTGAAGGTGGCCGTCGGGCAGGTAAGGTCCAAGACGCCCGTGGTTCTCGGCCACGAATTCTCCGGTGTCGTAGAGGAAACCGGCGCTGGGGCAACGACCCTGAAAAAGGGCGACCGCGTCGCCGTCATGCCGCTCTTCGCGATCAACAACACTGCACTGAAGAACGGTCTGCCGAGCTACGCGGCAAGCACGATGCTGGGCATGGATCACGATGGCGCGTTTGCCGAGTTCGTTGTCGTGCCCGCACATTCGGTTTTCAAATTGCCGGACGCGGTTTCCTTCATGACTGGCGCGTATATGGAGCCCGTGGCGGCTTCCATGGCAGTGCTGAACGCCGACATCCATCCCGGGCAGAAGGGACTGATCTACGGCGACAATCGCATCTCGCGCCTAACCGAGCGCGTGCTGCACGCCAAAGGCTTTCGCGATGTGACGGTGTGCGGCGAGCAGTGCAATTTACGGGACAACTCTTTCGATTTCATCATCGAAACGCTCGCCACCACCGAGACGATGAAGAACATGATCCGTATGGTGAAGCCGGGGGGCGTCATCGTGCTGAAAAGCCGCCAGCACCATCCCATGGACATCAATATCAATGCGCTGGTGATGAAGGATATCCGCATGCAGGCCGTGAGTTACGGCAGCTTCGCCGAAAGCATCGACCTTGTCGCCAGCGGCAAGCTCAAGGTGGACGATCTTTTGGGCGAGGTCTTCCCGCTTGAAAAGTGGCGCGAAGTCTTTGACGAAGCCGGCAAAAGCGAGTCGCTCAAAATCTTCTTCGCGCCGAACGGAGCAGTGTGATCGCCTTACGCGATCATTTCCTGGGTGGCTTCCTTTTCGCGTCCCAGTGCGCCCAGCGCAGCGGCGACGATGCCTTTCGCATCAAGGCCTGCTAATTCGTACATACGTTCGGGCATGTCCTGATCGAGGAAGCGGTCGGGCAGAATCATGGGCCGCGCTTTGAGGCCGCGTTCCAGCAGCCCCTCCCAGGCCAGATAATGCAGCACGTGTTCACCGAAGCCACCGATCGCACCTTCTTCAATCGTTATCAGGAGCTCGTGGTTCTGTGCGAGCCGCGAAACCAAATCGGTGTCCAACGGCTTGGCGAAACGTGCATCTGCGACCGTGGTCGACAGGCCGTAACCCGTGAGCCGGTCGGCGGCCTTCAGACATTCCGGAAGCCGCGCGCCGAAATTGAGGATGGCCACGCGTGTGCCTTCCCGTATGAGGCGGCCCTTGCCGATTTCCAGCGGGATTCCGGCGTCGGGCAGCGTCAGCCCCTGTCCTTCGCCGCGCGGGTAGCGGAAGGCGCTGGGCCGGTCATCAATGCGGGCGGCGGTGGCCACCATGTGAACGAGCTCCAGCTCATCGGCGGCAGCCATAACCACGAAGCCAGGCAAAGTGGAGAGATATGCGACGTCGTACGAGCCGGCGTGCGTAGGCCCGTCCGTGCCTACCAGCCCCGCACGGTCGATCGCGAAACGTACCGGCAGCGATTGGATCGCGACATCATGCACAACCTGATCGTAGGCGCGCTGAAGGAACGTGGAATAGATCGCCGCAAAAGGTCGGAAGCCTTCCGCCGCAAGGCCCGCCGCAAACGTGACGGCGTGCTGCTCGGCGATGCCGACGTCGAAACAGCGATCAGGGAATCTCTTCGCGAACATGTCGAGTCCAGTCCCGGATGGCATGGCGGCGGTAATCGCGACAATTCGCTTGTCGCGCGCGGCCTCGCGGCTCAGCGCTTCCGCAAAGACCTTCGTGAAGCTGGGCGGCGCCGCCGTTTTCTTTTGCTCGCCAGTCAGAACGTTGAATTTGGAAACACCATGGAATTTGTCGGTAGAGGCTTCCGCTGGCGGATAACCTTTTCCTTTCTTGGTCACGATGTGAATAAGGACAGGGCCGCGGTCCGCGTCGCGCACATTTTCCAGAACCGGGATCAGGTGATCCAGATTGTGACCGTCAATTGGGCCGATGTAATAGAAGCCCAATTCTTCAAACAGTGTACCGCCCATCCAAAAGCCGCGCGTATATTCCTCGACGCGCTTGGCCGCGCGAAAAAGCACGCGCGGCAGTTTTTCTGCGATTCCTTTTACCCAAGCGCGAAAGCCGCGATAGGTGCGGCTGGAAACAAGTCGAGCCAGATAGGCACTCATTGCACCGACAGGCGGCGCAATCGACATGTCATTGTCGTTCAGAATGACGATAAGGCGCTCCTTGCGCGCGCCCGCATTATTCATGGCTTCGTAGGCCATGCCTGCGCTCATTGCGCCGTCTCCGATCACGCAGATGACGTGATTCGTGGCGCCCTTCAGGTCCCGCGCGACCGCAAAGCCGAGCCCGGCGGAAATCGAGGTCGAGGCGTGAGCTGCGCCGAACGGGTCGTACTCGCTTTCAACACGCTTTGTGAAACCGGATAGGCCCCCGCCCTGCCTCAGCGTGCGCATGCGCGCGCGCCGGCCCGTGAGAATCTTGTGTGGGTACGCCTGGTGCCCAACGTCCCAGATGAGCTTGTCCTTTGGCGTGTCGAAGACGTGGTGAAGCGCCACGGTGAGCTCGACCACACCAAGACCGGCACCCAGATGGCCGCCCGTCACGGATACGATGTCGATCAGGTCCTGCCTGAGCTCGTCTGCCAATTGCTTGAGCTGCGCGCGAGAAAGCGGGCGCATGTCGGCGGGGGAGTTTATCTGGTCGAGCAAAGAAGTTAGAGCCGGAGTGGTCACGCAATGTCCCGATTGTTTCAGGCTAAATTACGCCCGCCTGCTCACGGCAAAACGTGCCGAGGCGCGCAGAAGGTCTGCTTTTTCATCAAACATTTCAAGGTGATGTGGCGCCTGCACGGCAAGGGCCTCGGCTTGGGCACGGGCGCGCTCGGGTCCAAGCACGGAAACGACCGTGGCCTTGGCGCGGGCCTTGTCCTTGCCTGTAGCTTTACCGAGTTCGGCGGAACTGCCTTCCAGATCAAGGAGATCGTCCGCGATCTGAAATGCGAGTCCGAGATCGAGCCCAAACGCAGCAAGAGACGCCCGCGCTCCGTGAGAAGCCTTTCCCATTATGGCCCCTGCCTCACAACAAAAAGAAAACAGCGCAGCCGTTTTCATCCGTTGCAGGCGCGTGATTTCCGGAAGCGGCGGGTTCCCGCCTTCGAAGGCAAGATCCATCATCTGCCCGCCGACCATGCCGGCATGTCCGGCGGCCTGAGCAAGGCGAGTGACGAGTTCGCAGCGAACAAATGGATCGCCGTGCGACTCAGGCGAGGCGATCAAGCCAAACGCGAGCGTCAGCAGCGCGTCGCCTGCGAGAATCGCGGTCGCCTCGTCGAACGCCTTATGCAGCGAAGGACGGCCGCGCCGCATCTCGTCGTTGTCCATGGCCGGCAGATCGTCATGGGCCAAAGAATAGGCATGGAGGCATTCTACAGCCGCGGCGACGCGGCCAAGCGCCCGCCGATCGACGCCGAACAAACGCCCGCTCTGCAGAACCAGGAAGGCGCGCAGCCGCTTCCCGCCACCCATGGTTGCATAGCGCATAGCTTCGAGGACGCGGGCTTCGGGGCCCGCAGGGTGCGGGAGCAGGGCGTCCAAGGTCTTTTCGGTAAAGGCCGCGGCCTCCGCCAGCGCAGGCTCAACCGGAGCTAACAGCGGCGTCATCTGCGTCAACCGAGGTCAACGGGCTCAGTGCCTTTCGGCCCGTCCGGCCCCAAAACGATTTTTTCCAGTCTCGCTTCGGCCGCCTTCAGCTTTTTTTCGCAGTGCTGCTTCAGCGCCGTGCCGCGTTCATAAAGAGATATGGAGTTTTCCAAGTCTACATCGCCCTGCTCGAGGTGGCCGACGATTTCTTCAAGTTCTCGCAGGGCGGCCTCAAAGCTGAGACTCTCTACGGCAGGCAAGTTCTGTTTGCTTCTTGCAGCCATGGTGTTCCTTCAGCTCTCGGCCATTTCTGCCTTCTCGCGGGCGATTCCGCTCAATCCAAAGATTATGCTCATAGCCCCAGCGCATCACTGAGACAACGAGCGGCAAAGCCGCCCCGCAGGGCAAGGCCCTGATAAATCTCATTGAATGTAAAGGGATCTCTGGCTAGCAGGGTCCAATGACGTTCGGTTCCGAACACCCGCAGCAGCTGTAACTGGCACAGAAGCTCATCACCCAGGGCACGGCCTAGGCCTCGAGCAGCGCGCGGACATGGGCCGCGGCGGATGACGCCAGGGCGCCAAGGTCGTAACCGCCTTCAAGGACAGACACAACACGCCCCCCGCATACCCGCGTCGCGAGTGCGCAGAGCTCGGTCGTAACCCAGCCGAAGTCCTCCGTTTCCAGTTCGAGCCCCGCAAGGGGATCGGCACGGTGTGCATCGAAGCCGGCGGAAATCACGAGCAACTCGGGGCCGAATGCCTCCAGCGCGGGAATGACGTAGTTCCGAATTAGCGCAAGGAATTCGCGCGATCCGGCTCCCGGCGGAAGCGGACAATTGAGGATGTTCCCGGCCCCTTTTTCCTCCGCGGCCCCGGTGCCCGGATAAAGCGGCATTTGATGTGTCGACACGTACAACACTTTCGGGTCGCGCTCGAACGCCGCCTGCGTGCCGTTCCCGTGATGGACATCGAAATCCACCACGGCCACGCGATTCAATGCGTGTACGGAGCATGCATGGCGAACTGCAACGGCTGCATTGTTAAAGACGCAAAACCCCATTGCGCGCACCGGCTCTGCGTGATGGCCTGGCGGCCGCACGGCACAGAACGCATTGCTCGCCTGGCGCGACATCACAAGATCTACTCCGTGCACGGCCGATCCTGCCGCGCGAAGCGCCGCCTCACCCGAACCGGACGAAAGAATGGTGTCCGCGTCGAGCACCGCGTAGCCGTCCTTCGGCACGGACGCGAGCACGGCTGCGACGTATGATTTCGCGTGCACTTTGGCGAGCTGCTCCTCGGTCGCCAACGGCGCGCTTACCTGCTCGAGCCCGGCGAACTCCGGTCCTTGCAGGGCTTCGAGTACGGCCTCTAGGCGATCGGCGCGTTCAGGATGGCCGTGTGGCGGGGCGTGCCCTAGGCAAGCCGGATGGGTTATCAAGACCGTAGTCATAGCGCGTGAGGCTAACATGCCGCCTTTGAGACCGGTTCTTTCCGCCCACTTTCGGTCCGAACACACCGCACCCTTGGCCGAGTCGATTGCGCGCGCTGCGCGATTCCCGGCATCGAAATCGTGGCCCTCCGTTCCGGCCTGCGTTCCGGGAATTGGGCGTGGCTGGGGATAACGCGATCCGAATTAGGTTACCGGCAAGAAATTCGTGACGATGAGTCACGTAATTGGATGCACGAAAGACACAGACTGCTGCGGAACGACAAACTTGCATGAAATCCACTTTGACCGCCGCCAAAAGCATACCTTAGCTTGTTCCGGAATTGGTCGATCTTGGGGGGGCGGCCAGTTTACCCCTCCCTTGAGAGGCCAGCGGCCGTTACGCGCGTGGGATACGCGGGTTGCGGCTGGACGTCGTGACCGCGACCAACCAAGGGGGTTCACAGT
>JBQTHM010000023.1:0-75922 GCA_052389895.1 Alphaproteobacteria bacterium
TGTGGTTTGGCCTCTTGGTTCTGACGCTGGTCATCGTCGGCTATCGCAGCTTGCGCCGACGCGACTAAATCAACCTCTGCTGAAAAACTAGCCAGAGGTTTTTTATTTAAGGCATATCCTCAAAACCTTCCAGTGCCCGGGCGTGGCGATGATCACGAATTTTTTCCAAAGCCTTAGCCTCAATCTGACGAATACGTTCACGCGTTACGGAGAATTGTTGTCCCACTTCTTCGAGCGTATGGTCGGTGTTCATGCCGATACCAAAACGCATGCGCAGCACGCGCTCTTCGCGCGGCGTCAGCGTGGCGAGAACCCGCGTGGTGGTTTCGCGCAAATTGGCCTGGATGGCGGCGTCGATGGGCAGCACCGCGTTCTTGTCCTCGATGAAATCGCCGAGGTGCGAATCTTCCTCGTCGCCGATGGGCGTCTCGAGGGAAATCGGCTCCTTGGCGATCTTCATCACCTTGCGCACTTTTTCGAGCGGCATGGCGAGGCGCTCGGCCAGTTCTTCCGGCGTCGCTTCGCGGCCGATCTCGTGCAGCATCTGGCGCGAGGTGCGCACCAGCTTGTTGATGGTCTCGATCATGTGCACGGGGATGCGGATGGTGCGCGCCTGATCGGCGATGGAGCGCGTGATCGCCTGCCTGATCCACCACGTGGCGTAGGTCGAGAATTTGTAGCCGCGGCGGTACTCGAATTTGTCCACTGCCTTCATCAGGCCGATATTGCCTTCCTGGATGAGATCGAGGAATTGCAGGCCGCGGTTGGTGTATTTCTTGGCAATCGAAATCACCAGGCGCAGATTCGCCTCGATCATTTCCTTCTTGGCCTGGCGGCTCTCGCGCTCGCCCTTCTGCACCGTCTGCACGATGGTGCGGAATTCGGTGATCTCCTGGCGCGTTTCCTGCGCCAGCATCTGGATTTCTTCGCGGATCTCGCGGATCCTTTCGCGCTCTTCGGCCACGAATTCGCGCCAGCCCGTGCCAGTGAGCCGGCCCACGCGGCGCGCCCAGTTGGGATCGAGCTCGTTGCCGAAATACTGCCTGAGGAAATCGAGCCGCTCGACGCCGTGGGCTTCCGCCAGGCGCAGCAGCTTTCCTTCCAGCGAAAGGAGGCGCCGGTTGATGCCGTACATCTGGTCGACGAGGGCCTCGATGCGGTTGTTGTTGAGCTTGAGGCTCTTGACGAGGTCCACCGTTTCCATGCGCAGCTTCTTGAAGCGACGCTCCTGGCCGCTCGACAGCTCGTCGGACGAAAGGGCTGCTTCCACCTGCGCGTCCTGAAGCTTGCCAAGCCGCTTATAGAGCGCGGCGATCTGATCGAGGGTGGCCAGCACCTGCGGCTTTAGCGCCGCTTCCATCGCCGAGAGCGAGAGCGCGCTTTCGTCGTCGAAATCTTCCTCGCCGGGAACGGCCCCTCCCGTGCCCGCCTCTACGGCTTCCGCCTGTTGTTCCTCGCCTTCGGGCGTGGGCACCGCAGGTTTGGCAACGGGGCGCATTATCACGGCTGCCGCCGCCATCGCGCCGCCTCCCGCAACGGCCACAGCCGTGGCTGTGGCCACGCGCATCGGCGGGCCCAGCTGCGGCTGCGGCATGGCGCCGGGCGCGCCCGGCGCGCCCGCAATTGGCATTCCCGCCGGCATTTGCATGCCGCCGTCGGCGCCCGGCGCGCCGCCATACATGGCTTCGAGGTCGATGATATCGCGGAGGAGGACTTTTCCTTCCATCAGCTCGTCACGCCACACGGTGAGCGCCTCGAAGGTGAGCGGGCTTTCGCACAGCGCGCCGATCATCAGCTCGCGCCCTGCCTCGATGCGCTTGGCAATGGCGATCTCGCCTTCGCGCGAAAGCAGCTCGACGGAGCCCATCTCGCGCAGATACATGCGCACGGGGTCGTCGGTGCGGTCGTAGGTCTCTTCCTTCTGTGTCTCGGCGGCGACTTCGCGCCCCTCGATCTTGGCGGGAAGATTGTCGCCCTCGCCTTCGTCCTGCTCTTCGGATTCGATGACGTTGATGCCCATTTCGTTGAGCATCGCCATGGTGTCCTCGATCTGCTCCGAAGACACTTTGTCCGAGGGAAGCACCTTGTTCAGTTCGTCGTAGGTGACGTAGCCGCGCGCCTTGGCCTTGGTGATCATCTTGCGAACGGCGACGTCCGACATGTCGAGAAGGGGCGAATCGCCCTCTTCCTTGGCCCCGGGAAGCGCGAGGCCTTCGAGCGCCTTCTTGTCGAGCGGCTTTACGCCCTTGGGCCGCGCGAGTGCGGCCAGCGCCTTCAGCCGCTCGCGCTCATAGCGCGCGAGTTCGGCCGCGGTAAGCGGCCGCGATTTCGGCTGCGCCTTGCGGGCGGCCGATTTCGCAGCCGCGGTTTTCGCCGGCAACTTCGGCTTCGTCTTGAATAGCGGCTTAGGCGGCGCCTTTCGGGCGGCCTTCGCTTTGGTCCTCGCACTCGTCTTCTTCACGTTACCTTGTGTCTCACAGTTCCGGGCGCGCGTTTGCCCTGAGCAAATCGTTCAGCCTTTGCAGTTCCTCCCAGTCGCTCTCGGCGCCATCCTCCAGATAACGCTTGAGTGCCTCGTCGCGTTGAAGCTTGAGGTCGCCCTGTTCCGGCAATTCGGGATCGCGAAGTTGCGCGATGGCGCGCGCCGCCCGGCCGTCAAGCGCATTCTCGTCCCCCCCTGCAAGCGCCGTACGCACGATTGATTGCGCCTTGAGCCGGCCGGCAAGCTCGCCAAATCCCTGCTTCAATAGATGGTTTTCGACGGCCGCTTTTTCAAGCCGGCTCTGGGAAGCCGCGAGGTTTAAGAGTTCGTGGCGGAGCCTGTCAAGCTCTTGATCGAAAAAGCGGAATTTCGCCAGAGACTCGGCGTGCCGGGCGACCAGTTCCGGCGTCCACAGGAGCAGACCCAAAAGTTCCCGCTCCTTGGCCTGCCGGGCGGCCGTGGAGGCGTTGACGGCATGGGCGCTGCGCCGGACGGCTTCCGTAACCGTGATTTGGACCGCGTGGAGGCGCGTCTGGAATCTGTAGACAGGCGGCTCGATATTCGCGCCCCGTCCTGCCCTCGGTGCTTTGCCGCGTGAAACCGGTCGCTGCTTGAAAGCGCGAAACACGCGCTCGTCGAACTCGCGGCGGTAGTAGTCGGCTATTTTTGCATTCCGGATTTCGCGTGTCGTCCGCTCGAGTGCGGCCTCCAGGCCTGCACGCCTTTCGGGCGTGGAAAAATCGCGCCCCTCGGTTTCGCCTGCCCACAAGACATCAGCGAGCGAGCGCGCCTTTTCGATCAGGGTGCGCATGAGCCCCGCCCCCTGGCTGCGAAGGAAGGAATCGGGATCCTGCCCCGCCGGGAGAAACACAAAGCGCAGCGACTGGCCGGGCTCCAGCATCGGCAGGGCGAGCCGCGCCGCGCGGGCGGCCGCGCGTGCGCCGGCCTCGTCGCCATCGAAGCAGAGCACCGGTTCGAGAGCGAGCGTCCAGAGAACGGCGAGCTGGTTTTCAGTGAGTGCGGTGCCAAGCGGCGCCACCGCGCCTTCGAAACCGCTGCGCACCAGCGCGATCACATCCATATAGCCTTCGGCGAGAATGAGCGGCGCGCCCTTCGCAACAGCTTCGCGTGCGAATTTCAGATTGTAGAGAAGATGGCCCTTGGAGAAGAGCGGGGTCTCCCCTGTGTTGATGTATTTGGGCTTGGCGTCGGGCGAGAGCGCGCGCCCACCGAAGGCCACCACGCGCCCACGCGCGTCCGTGATCGGAAACATCACGCGGTTAAAAAAGAAATCGCGCGCGGGCTTGCCCTCCTCGCCGGGTTCATTGGTTTTTTGGCGCACGAGGCCCGCCTCGATCATGTCCTCGATAGAAATTCTTCTTGCGGCGAGATGGTCTTTCAGTTGCGTGTGCGCATCGGGTGCATAGCCGAGGCGAAACCGCCTGGCCACCGCATCGTCCAGCCCGCGCGATTTTAGATAGGTGCGGGCGCCTTCGCCGGCGCGGCCCCGCAATTGCTCCTCGTAAAAGGCGGCGGCAAGTTCAATGATTTCGAAAAGGGACTTCTTCTTTTGTTCGCGGGCTTCATCTTCCGGCGTCCATTTTGGCAGTTCGACGCCGGCCTCGTGCGCCAGGCGCCGTACGGCCTCGGGAAAGGACAGCCCTTCGGTCTCCTGCAGCCATTTGAAGGCGTCGCCGCCCGCGCCGCAACCGAAGCAGTGGTAGGTGCGCCGCTCGTTGTCGACCTTGAAGGAGGGCGTCTTTTCCTTATGGAACGGGCACAAGCCCCAGAAGACGCGGCCCTTGCGCGTGAGCTTCACCCGACGCCCTACCAACTGCACAACATCCGTCCGCCGCAGTATTTCGGCCAGAAGTCCTTCGCCATATCGCATGAGGCGAGTGTATGCGGGGGCAAAGGTGATTCGCGCGCCTTTTTCAACAATCCCCACATTCCGAATTGGCCGGGATTCCGGCCCGCCTGGTTGGCCCGGCGATTATTTCGCCGTGAGCTGTTCCTTGACCAGCGCACTGGCCTTGGCGAAGTCCATCTGGCCGGCGAAGCGCTCTTTTAGAGCCGCCATCACGCGACCCATGTCCTTCATGGAAGCCGCGCCAAGCTCGGCCACAACTTTCGCCACGGCCGCATTCGCTTCCGTTTCGCTCATCTGCCGGGGCAGGTATTCGCGGATGATGCCGATTTCCTCGCGCTCGGCCGCGGCGAGCTCGGGCCGCCCGCCCTGGTCGTAGGACGCAGCCGATTCCTCGCGCTGCCTGATCATTTTGGCGAGAAGGGACCGGATTTCCGCCTCGCTTGCGCCTGCGGTGTCCGCACCATCGCGCTTGGCGATATCGAGCTCCTTGAGCGAGGCCAGCACAAGACGAAGCGTGGACACGCGCCTCGCGTGTTTCGCCTTCATCGCCACTTTCAAATGTTCGCCGAATTGCTCGCGCAAGCTCATGGATGCTCTCCGTTATGGATCACTTACTTAGTGTCGCCCGGATTTGGGTCAAGACCGAACCTTGACCCCTGCCGACCCCCTCCCTATGTTCCGGCGATTCCTCACTTCGAGCTCGGCCATGAGCGAGGCATTCGCGAAAATCGCCCCGGACCACGGGGCGGAGCCGTTGCGCGCGCGCGGCGTTACGGGCGTTCTCGTGCTGGCCGACGGAACCGTTTTCGAGGGCCAGGGGTTCGGCGCGATCGCGCAAGCGGTCGGCGAAGTCTGCTTCAACACCGCGATGACCGGCTATCAGGAAATTCTCACCGACCCGTCCTATGCCGCACAGATCGTAGCCTTCACCTTTCCCCATATCGGCATTGTCGGCACCAATAGCGAGGACATAGAAAGTATGACCCCCGTGGTGCGGGCACTCGTCGTGCGCGCGGAAAACGGCGTTCCTTCCAATTATCGTGCGCTGGACAGCCTCGACCGCTGGCTCAAGCGCCACAACATTCCAGGCGTCTCCGGCGTGGATACGCGCGCGCTGACGGCGCGCATCCGCGAGCTCGGCATGCCGCACGGCGTGGTGGCGCATGATCCCAAGGGCGAATTCGATGTGGCCGCGCTCAGCGCAGAGGCAAAGAAGTTTCCTGGGCTGGAAGGACTCGATCTCGCGAAAGAGGTGAGCTGCCGGCAGAGCTTTACTTGGGACGAGACGCCTTGGCTATGGAACCGCGGTTACGGCAAGCAGACCAGTCCGACATGGCGCGCGGTGGTGATCGACTACGGCGTGAAGCGGAACATTCTGCGCCAGCTGTCAGGCGCGGGCGCGGCAATCACGGTCTTGCCCGCGCAGTCCAGTGCCGAAGACGTGCTCAGGCACAAACCCGACGGCGTGCTGCTCTCCAACGGTCCCGGCGATCCGGCGGCGACCGGCGAATATGCGATCCCGACAATTCGAGCGCTCATGGAAAAGCGCGTGCCGCTTTTCGGCATTTGCCTTGGCCACCAGATTCTGGGCCTCGCGCTCGGGGGCCGCACGCGGAAAATGGCGCAGGGTCACCATGGCGCCAATCATCCCGTAAAGGACCTGGAGACCGGCAAGGTTGAAATCGTGTCCATGAATCATGGCTTCACAGTGGACCGCGAGACGTTGCCCAAGGGCGTCAAGGAAACACACATCTCGCTCTTCGACGGCAGCAATTGCGGATTGCGCGTGGAAGGCGCGCCCGTCTTCGGCGTGCAATATCATCCCGAGGCTTCGCCCGGACCCATGGATTCGCATTACCTGTTTGACCGTTTTGCCAAGTCGGTTAAGACTCGATCGTAAATTTCAACGCAAGTGCTTTCGCACCACGAGTTTGAGTCCGGACCAGATATCGGTCACGGCGCAGACTTTCACGTCCACCAGATCGGTTTTGAGCGCGTGCGCGCGCACCACGTCTTCCCTCACATCGGTGGGAATGCCAGCGGATTTCTTGTACCAGCTCACCCAGATGGCGCCGTCCGCCTTAATCGCCTTGCGCGCCCGGGGCAGATCCCTTCCGAGCTCGGCCGTGGATTTCACGAACAGATGCACCACGTCCGCGCCGCCGGAGGGCGTTTTCGCCGCGAACGACACCTTTGGCGGCAATGGAGCCAGCCAAGACTTGTATTCGCGCGGCGCGTTCAGCGGAATGACAACTGCGCCCGGTTTGATGCCGAGCTTTTTCGCCAGTGGCGTTCCGGAGTACCCCGCGCGCATGCGGGGCCCACGCTAGCGGCACTAGCGCCTTAATTCCATCACGTCGAACCTGGACTCGTAGAAGGGATAGGGAAATTCGATGCGCAACCGGTTTGGCCCGATCCGCGTGAGCACGCCCACCGAATCCTGATGCGTCGTGGGCGCCCCCGCACCGCGATTGCCGCCAGAATAGGGCCTGGGCCTATCGTTGCCCACCGCCATCGAGCTGAGCAACAGCCAACGGCCGTCGTACTCGTCCAAGTAACCGTACAGCCGCTGCGTGCCGGTGCGTTTCTCAAAATACAGCCCGTTGCGCGTGTCGCGGATGCGGCAATTGAACCAGTCATAGACCATGGCCGGCGCCATGCCGCCCAGCTTGATTGTGCGGCAGCGCCAGTTGCCCTTGAGCGAGGCGGCGCCCACATCCCCGCCCTCAGGTTCCATAACGGAACGGATGGCGGCGAGCTCCGCCTGCGAGGCGCCCGCCTCTGCTGCCGCCATGCCTTTGGCGCGCGCTTCCGAAAGATGCGCCAGCCGGTCGCGGTCGAAATCGGAAATTTCGTCTTCCCACGACTGCGCCAGCGCAGGCGTGGCAAAGGCGAGTGCAATCATGACCGTGCGAACAGCGCGCATACTTGTCCCGTTTTTGGACAATTCGGGTTCCACCCTTATTTGTCGCAAGATGCGGACCACCGCGGCGCCGCTTAGTCGTCGCTGCTGCCGTTGGTCGGAGCGACCCAGCCTCTCAGGTCGGTCGTGGGCGGCATACCGACCACGTTGTAGCCCGCGTCAACGAAATGCACTTCGCCTGTGACGCCCGCCGAAAGATCGCTCAGGAGATAAAGAGCGGCACCACCGATGTTGTCGAGTTCTATGTTTTTCTTGAGCGGGCTGTGCGCCTTGTTCCACTTGAACACGAGCCGCGCATCGCCCACGGCCGAACCCGCCAAAGTGCGCATCGGCCCCGCCGAGATCGCGTTTACGCGGATGGCGTTCCTTCCCAGGTCGGCGGCAAGGTAGCGCACACTTGCTTCGAGCGCGGCCTTGGCCACCCCCATGACGTTGTAATTGGGCATGACCCGGGAGGCGCCGAGATAAGTCAGCGTGAGGAGCGCGCCGCCATTCGGCATCGCCTCGGACGCGCGGCGAGCCACTGCCGTAAAGGAATAGCAAGACACGCTGAGCGTTCTGACGAAATTGGCTCGACTTGTTTCAACATAACGTCCTTTGAGTTCGTTCTTGTCGGAATAGGCGATTGCGTGCACGACAAAATCGAGGCTCTTCCATTCCCGCTTCAGAGCCGCAAAGACCTGATCGATTTCCGCGTCCTTTTCCACATCGCAAGGGAGCACGACGCCTGAACCGATGCCGGCGGCGAGCGGCTTCACGCGCCTGGCCTGCGCCTCGCCCTGAAAGGTAAAGGCGAGCTCCGCGCCGTGCGCGGCCAGCATGCGTGCAATTCCCCAGGCGATGGAATGATCGTTCGCAACCCCCATGACGAGGCCGCGCTTGCCCTTCATCAAGGGCGTTTCAGGCGGCATGACGCTGGAAGACAAGCGATGCATTGGTGCCGCCGAAACCGAAGCTGTTCGACATGGCCGTTTCAATGCGCGCGTTGTCGATGCGCTTGCGCACGATCGGCGCATCGCCCAGTTCCGGATCGAGTTCCTCGATGTTCGCGGATTCGGCGATGAAGCCGTTGTTCATCTGGAGAATGGAATAAATCGCTTCGTGCACGCCGGCAGCCCCCAGCGAGTGACCGGTAAGAGACTTGGTGGAGTTTACCGGCGGCATTTTGTTGCCGAAAACTTCGCGCATGGCGTTGATTTCGGTTATGTCCCCCACCGGAGTGGACGTGCCATGCGCATTTACGTAATCGATCGGCGCTTGAAACCCCTCCATCGCGAGACGCATGCAGCGTACGGCGCCTTCCCCTGACGGCGCGACCATATCGTAACCGTCCGACGTGGCGCCGTAACCCACGAGTTCGGCATAAATCTTCGCGCCGCGCGCTTTTGCGTGCTCGAGCTCTTCAAGAATAAGCGTGCCGCCGCCACCGGAGATGACGAAGCCGTCGCGGTTTTTGTCATAGGCGCGCGAAGCTTTCTTTGGCGTATCGTTATACTTCGAACTCATCGCCCCCATAGCGTCGAAGAGCACCGACAACGTCCAGTCAAGCTCTTCCCCGCCGCCGGCGAACATCACATCCTGTTTGCCATACCGGATCATTTCCCACGCGTTGCCGATGCAGTGCGCGCTCGTCGCGCAGGCGGAGCTTATCGAATAGGAAAGTCCTTTGATCTTGTACCAGGTGGCGAGCACCGCCGAGCAGGTCGACGACATCGCCTTCGGCACGACGAACGGGCCCACGCGCCTGGGGCCTTTGCCGGGCTCCGTGCGCGCCGTATCCGCCGCCTGAACGATGGCGCGCGTGGACGGACCGCCCGAACCCATTATGAGTCCGGTGCGCTCATTCACGATGTCCTTGTCTTCCAGACCCGCGTCGCGGATAGCCTGTTCCATGGCCAGAAAGTTGTAGGCCGCGCCATCGCCCATGAAGCGGCGCGCGCGGCGGTCGATCATCGCGTCGATGTCCAGCTTCAGGCTGCCCTCCACATGGCAACGGAATCCCATCTTCCGGTAGATCTCGGAGAGCGTAATGCCGGAGCGCGCTTCGCGCAGCGCGGCAACGACCTCCTGCACCGTGTTGCCGATCGAGCAGATAATTCCCAAACCAGTGACGGCGACGCGCCTCATAGGCGTTATTCCTTCCCTATTGCTGTGAACGATAGCGCGGACGCATTCACGCGGCGGCCTGTCCGTTTGCGCCTTCCACGAAAAGACCCACGCACAAATCCTTGGCCGTGTAAATCGGCTTTCCGTCCACTTTCATAACGCCATCAGCGAAGCCGAGTGTCAGCTTGCGGGTAATTACGCGCTTCAAGTCGACGGCGTAGCTCACGAGCTTCGCCGAAGGCAGCACCATCCCGGTGAACTTCACTTCGCCCACCCCGAGCGCGCGGCCCTTGCCGATTCCGCCCAGCCAGCCGAGGAAAAACCCGAGCAGTTGCCACATGGCGTCAAGCCCGAGGCAGCCAGGCATTACAGGATCGTCCTTGAAGTGACACTTGAAAAACCAGAGGTCGGGCTTGATGTCGAACTCTGCCTTCACTTCGCCTTTGCCGTTGGTGCCGCCGCGATCAGAAATGTGCGTTATGCGGTCAAACATCAGCATGGGCGGCAGGGGCAGCTTAGCGTTGCCCGGCCCGAACAGCTCGCCGCGGGCGCAGGCGAGCAGGCTTTGGAAGTCGAAACTTGATCTGCGAACCTGCGTATCCACGTTCGTCACTCGGACTCCCCGGCTGCTTACGGATATTAGAAGGATTCTAACCGGCTGGCGATTAGGGCGGCTTTCCTCTAGGATGGGGCCCAAGGCTCCACTGTGCAAGGGTCGAGCAGTCGGGAAGGAACGGTAATGTCCGGCAGAAGTGCTGAACAGGCGGCGCGTCTGCGCGAGGCGGGGCTTCGCCCTACGCGTCAGCGCCTGGCGCTGGCCGCGCTCCTTTTTCGCGAGAAGGACCGCCACGTCACGGCCGAAGGCTTGCACGGCGAAGCCGTAACCGCGGGGGAGACGATTTCGCTCGCGACCGTGTACAACACGCTGCATCAGTTCACCGAGGCCGGGCTTCTGCGCCAGGTCGTAGTTGACGGTTCGCGCACCTACTTCGACACGAACACTGGCAACCATCACCATTTCTACCGCGAGGAAGACGGCCTCCTGATCGACATCGATGGCGCAGCGATAACTGTGGAAGGCGTGCCGCAACCGCCCAAGGGCGCCAAAGTCGAGCGTGTCGACGTCATTATCCGGCTTACGCGCAGTTAATTCGCACAGGATCGGACTTGATTGCGCGCGGCCATTTGCGTGCCGAGCACACTCTTGTATGACAGAAGCATGCTGAATTTTCTGCCCGAACGCACCGCGCCAATAGTGGTCTCCGCGCCTTGCGGACGACTCGCCGGATCGCGAGAAAATGGCGTAAGTGCCTTCAAGGGCATTCCCTTCGCAAAACCGCCGATTGGCCCCCTGCGCTGGCATCCGCCGGAACCGCTCGTGCCCTGGGCAGGCGTGCGCGACGCAACACGCTTCGGCTGTATCGGCGTGCAGGCACCCACACAGATAGAAGCCGTGATAGGCGCAATCGTGGGCGAACAATCTGAGAACTGTCTTTCGCTCAACATCTGGACGCCCAATGCAGATGACGCGAAGCGGTCCGTGATGGTGTGGGTCCATGGCGGCGCGTTCGTGTTCGGCGCGGGCAGCCAAGGCATCTACAACGGACGCAACCTTGCTCAGCGGGGCGATGTCGTCGTGGTCACGATGAATTACCGCCTCGGCGCCTTCGGGTTTCTCAATCTTTCGGACGCGACTGACGGCCGCGCGCCCGGCTGCGGGACAGAGGGATTAGCCGATCAAATTCTTGCACTCAAATGGGTGAAAGAGAACATTGCTTCGTTCGGCGGCAATCCCGAAGACGTGACGTTATTCGGCGAATCCGCGGGCGCAATGAGCGTCGCCTGCGTGCTGTCGATGCCGTCGGTACGCGGGCTTTTCCGCAAGGCGATCATACAGTCGGGGCCTGCGCACGTTGGCTATGAGCGCGAAAAATCGGCGCGGGTCGCGCGCGCATTATTGGATGAACTGGGCATATCGCCCAAAGAGGCGCACAAGGCGGCTCAGGCGCCCTATGCGGCAGTCGTGAACGCGCAGCTGCGCGTGCTTGCCGATTCGCGCGACGGCGAAGACACGCGCAAGCTGGGCCGTATGCCGTTCCAGCCCTGCATAGATTGCGCGCTTCTGCCTGAGCGGCCCATTGTGCCAATTCGCAACGGTGCGGCCAAAGACATACCCGTTCTAACCGGCACCACGAGGGAAGAATGGAAACTGTTTACCGCCATGCATCCCGGCTTGCGGTTGATGAACACAGTCAATCTCGAACGACGACTGCTGAAGTCCTTCGGCCCAGAAAAAGCGAAGGCGATGCTCGCCGCCTATGAAGAAGGGTCTCCCTTCGATCGCTGGAATGCGATCATGACGGACCGCGTGTTCAGTATTCCCGCCATACGCCTTCTCGAAGCACAAGGCCGGCACGCACCGGTTTTCGCGTACCGGTTCGACTGGAAATCGAAACTCATGGGCGGCATCTTCGGCTCCTGCCATGCTCTTGACATCGGCTACGTGTTCGGAACGCCGAGATTGCGTGGTGCAGCGAAGTTCTTTGGCGCCGGCCCCGAAGCCGATGCACTCTCGGCAGCCATCATGGATAGCTGGATCGCGTTTGCGCGGACCGGCAATCCATCGTGCAAGCAATCGGGCGAATGGCTGCGATACGATTCGGATTCGCGGCAAACCATTATCCTGGGAGACGGGCCCCCGCATCTTCTCCACGCCCCCGACGACGCACGCCGCGCCGTGTGGGACGGGGTGCCGGACGCCCTGCTCGGAACCTAACAACCTAAAACCGCATGTGGCCGCTTACGATGGCGGAATGGAGTTCCGCATCGAGTTTGCGATAGCGCCCGGCTTCACGGTCCCACACATAAATGGGATCTTTGATCGCAGCCGGATCAAAACCTTCATTGGCCTGCCCGATTTTGAGCTGCTTGAACGTGCTCGTGGCCGCAATCTCTTTCTGTATCCGGAGGAAAATGGGCCGCGCGTAACTGGGAAGATTTTTTTCCAGATGCCTGGACAAAGCGTCGAGATCGAGGTCAAGAGCCGCAACGATTGCAGCCATTCCGGCCTTTCCCTCCTCGCCCGGCACGACCACCCCGTAGACATTGGCCTCGCGAATGCCCGGGAAGACGGAAAGCGCCTCCGCCACTTCGCTGGTGGCGACATTTTCGCTCTTCCAGCGAAACGTGTCGCCCGTGCGGTCGACAAAATAGAAGTAGCCGTGACGATCACGGCACATGAGGTCGTGTGTACGGAACCACGCGTCGTCCTTCTTGAAAACGTCGCGAAGAATCTTCTTTTCGGTTTCTTCCTTGGCAGTGTAGCCGTCGAAGCGAAGACGCGCGACGCTTGGGTCTATCTTTCCGACTGCCTCACCCGCTTCGCCGTCGTCCGTTTCGATGCAAAGTCCGTCGGCCCCGCGTGCCACGTTGCCGGAGTTGATGTCATAACGCACAAGACGAATTTTCTGGATTTCGCGCGCGTACCACGGGACACGCCCGACGGCGCCAACTTTGCCGTCGTAATTTATCATTCCGACGTTGCCTTCCGTAGCGCCGTAAAATTCCATCACGCGCGGGATGCCGAAACGCTCCTTGAAGCGGGGCCAAATTTCCGGACGCAGGCCGTTGCCGATTGCAATACGCAGATTGTGCTCGCGCTCACGCGGATGTTCCGGCGCGTTGAGCAAATAGCGGCACAGTTCGCCAATGTATTGAAAGAGCGTGGGGCGGTAGTCGTAGCAGTCGTCCCAGAATTCGGTCGCGGCAAATTTTTCGCGTATGACCATCGAGCCGCCACCCAAGAGAATGGGACCGAGCGCACATATGCCTCCAGCCGAATGATACAGCGGCAGCACATTGTACATGCGGTCGGAAGGTTTGGCGTTCACCGCGCCCTGGAAGGCGGCCATGATGTGCAGCACACGCATGTGGCTGAGGTTGGCGGCCTTGGGCAGCCCCGTCGTGCCGGAGGTGTAGATGTAAAGTGCTCGGTCCTTGCTGCGTACCGCATCGCGCACCTCCCGATTGACGGCCGCACCCGAATGGGATGCCAGGACGGAATCGAGATCTTCTGCGCCGGACACGCGCCCGCCCGTCGCCCACACTTTTGGGGGCTGCGACAGCATCTTCGAAACGGCAAAAAAGTTTTGCGCAAGCCCTGCGTCCAGTATCAGATGTTTGGCTTCCGCAAGGCCGATTTCATGTGCCAGAGGATGCCCCGTCAGGTGTGTGTTGATAAGAGCCGCAATGGCGCCCGTCTTCACCAGCCCGAACCACGCCATCAGGTATTCGGGCCGGTTCTCCATGAGGAGGGCCACCGCTTCGCCCTTGGACACGCGCTGCGAAAGCGCCCAGCGGGCATAGCGGTTCGCCCCTTCTTCAAACTCCCGGTAATTCACCACGCGTCCGCGGTGGAGAAGCGCCGGCGCATCCGGCGTCATACGGGCATGGCGCTCAAGCCAGTCGGCGGCGGTCAGCCGCGTGTCCGGCCCGACCGCGTGCGTGATGCGCAACGTGCGCACGACGGAAGAAATGAAGGTCCATTCGCGCGCGATTGGGCCAGTTGGGTCCATGAGCGTCTCCACCCATTTTCCTAACACACCGGAGCATTGTGAATCAGCGAAAAGGCGTTACAGCCCCTGCGCCCTGCCGAGAGCCGCGGCCGCCTGCGCCAGTCCGTCCACAGGGATGTCGACCATTGCGCGGCGGCCTTCGGCCGCAGGCAGCACCGCCTGCACGGCGGTGGAGCGCAACAGGCCTTCCCAGGTTTCAAAATCCAATTCGGCGCGCGCGAGACACTGTCCGTCGGTGCATTCTTGCACAGGGATCTTCAGGACATAATCGCCGAAGCGCAGGACGACCTTGTCTCCCGCATTCGCCGTGATAGGAAGCCGCATCACGAGCACGGTGCGCTGTGCCTTGCGGAGCATGCGAAAGTTCGCGGCCAAAATGACTTCGCTGGGCCGGTCGCGCGCGGACACTTCCTGATTGATCCGGCAGATATTTTCGGCCTTGCTGCCTTCGCCCACCGGCTCGCAGATTAGCCGCCAGTTGCCGAAGTTGAGTATGCCGACAAACCCGGCCTCCACCTCGCCGGCGATTGCCATATCGCTCGCCCGCGGCGCAAGGGCGGGCGCCGACGGAATGAGATTGTATAGCGCCGGAATGGCAACGACTGCCACCAGTAAGGCACCAAGCAGGGCCAAGCGCTGAAAGACCTTAGGCATACGCATACCCTCACGCATTACCGAAACGTCACGATTGCGGCGGCCCGCCCAGACGCTGCAGCACATCGGCAGCCGAAAGTGCAAGCGGATCCTTCGCCGCTTGCTCCGCCGTCAGCATCACGATTTCCGCATAGGCCTCGTAACGCGTCACGGGAAAGCTTGTCCCCGTCGCGGGCCAATTGGCCCAATACCACGCATAGCGCCGCGGGCCAAGCGGACTGCCCCAAGGAGCCCAAGGATCGAAATCGGTGCGGTAATAGGTTTTTGCTTCGGTGTCGCGCGTATCGAATATGAAATGTGTGTAGCCCGCTTGCAGCGTGATCTCGGCTGCCCGGCGCAACAGATAATTTTCCACCTGAGCGCGCGGAGTGGCCGTGTTTCCGGAAAAAGTTACGCGATAGCGATTGGCGGCAAGCTGCTCGTCGGTATAGCCGACACGCTCACCTGGCCCTCGCGGCTTGTAAACCGGACCCGTCTCGCACGCGGCGAGCGCAAGCAACCCGATCAACGCAGCACACAGCCATCGATTCCCGCCTGCCGCCGCCTTAGCGCGCATTGTGAAGTCCCCACTTACCCACCTGTGCCGATAGAATTTTCCGTCTTTTTCGCTCTTCCGGCAATTGGCCTTCAGAACGCGCACAGGCTTGCCACCGCTTCGTAATAGAGATAACTGACCAAGCAGTCAGTTATATCGGAGCCCGTCGTCTGAGCCTGATATCTGCCCGAAAGTCCACTGGCGCGGCCGCCCGCTGGCGGCGCCGCAAGGCCGCGCGCCCGCAAGAGATCCTCGCGGCGGCACTTTCCGTCTTTGCCGAGAAAGGGTTTTCCGCCGCACGCATGGACGAGATCGCGGCGCGGGCCAGCGTTTCCAAAGGCACGCTCTATCTCTACTTCGAAAGCAAAGAGGGAATGTTCAAGGCGCTTCTGCGTGAAACCATAACCACGCGCATCAGCGAGCTTGCGGCGATCATCGAAAAACACGAGGGCCCTACGCCTGCGCTTCTTGCCGCGGCCATGCGCAATTTTGGCGCCTTCGCCTCGCAGAGCGATCGTGTCGTGCTGCCCAAGATCGTCATTTCGGAAGCGGGAAACTTTCCCGATCTCGCGCGCTTTTATCGCGAGGAAGTGATCGAGCGGGCGATAAAGCTGTTGGGCGGCATCATTACGCGCGGGATCGAGCGGGGCGAAATCCGCGATGTCCCGGTCCAACATGCCGTCCGGCTTCTGGTTGCGCCGTTTCTTGTCGTTATGCTGTGGCGCACCGTCTTCGCGCGTTTCGACACCGCGCCGTACGACTATCCCGGGCTGATCGAGACACATATCGCCACTGTGCTCAAAGGGCTTGCACCATGAGGCGCGCCCTCCTGGTGGTTGTCCTCCTTATCGCCGCCTGCGGACGCAGCGATACGGCATGGCTTGGATATGCGGAGGGTGAAAATGCCCTGATCGCTGCGCCCCAGCCCGGGTGGATCACCGGCATCGCGGTGAACCGCGGCGCACAGGTAAGCGTCGGAGATGTGCTTTTCACGCTCGACGCCACCGAGCAGCGCCAGGCACGCGACAGCGCGGCGGCCCAACTTGCGGCAGCGCATCAGATTCAAACCCAATCGCAGTCCGAACTCGACTTCGCAACCAAGGACATTGCCCGCAAGCGCGCTATGCTTCCGAGCCGGGCGGTTTCCGAGCGCGACGTGGAACAGGCGCAATCCACATATGAATCGGCCGCCGCGAAGGTGGCGCAGAACGCGGCCGCGGCGAATGCGGCCAAGGCGGCGCTCGCCACGGCGGAATGGAATCTGTCCGAGCGTGTCGTGCGCGCACGTACCGCGGGCCGCGTGGAGGACATCTATTTCCGGACGGGCGAATACGCGCCTGCGGGCACGCCGGTCGTTGCGGTTCTTCCTGCCGTCAATGTCTATGTCCGTTTTTTCGTGCCGGAAGCGGAGCTGAATGCAGTCAAACTGGGAGGCGAAGTTCTCATTTCCTGCGACGGATGCCCGGATAACCTGCGCGCCCGCGTGGCGTTCATCTCGCAACAGGCGGAATTCACGCCGCCGGTGATCTACAGCGTGGGCAACCGCGAAAAACTCGTGTTCAAGGTGGAAGCACGCGCTGCCGGCGGGCTTCCCATTCGTCCCGGCTTGCCTGTTGTAGTTTCCCCGGCGGGCGAATAATGGCCGCCGCACTCGCCATCGACGTAAAGGGCCTGACCAAACGCTTTGGCCGCAAAGTTGCGGTGAACGAAATCGATATCACCGTGCCCGAAGGCGAAGTATGGGGGTTTCTCGGCCCCAACGGCAGCGGCAAGACCACCACCATTCGCATGCTGTGCGGGCTGCTCAGGCCGGATGCTGGCAGCGGCACCTGCCTCGGCCACGACATTCGCAGCGAGACCGACCTGATCAAGCGCGATGTCGGCTACATGACCCAGCGGTTTTCCTATTGGGAAGACCTTTCCATCCGCGAAAACCTCGAATTCGTCGCGCGCATGTACGACGTGGCCGAAGCGCAAGCGCGCGTCGACGAATCAATCGGGCGGCTCGGCCTTACCGACCGGCGGCAGCAGCTCGCGGGCGAGCTGTCCGGCGGATGGAAGCAAAGGCTCGCGCTTGCCGCCTGCATGCTACACGAACCCAAACTGTTGTTGCTCGACGAGCCTACGTCGGGCGTCGATCCCCAGGCGCGGCGCGATTTCTGGGATGAAATCCACCGCTTGAGCCAGTTGGGCCTCACTGTGCTCGTCAGCACGCATTACATGGACGAGGCCGAACGCTGCGACCGCATCGTCTACATCAGTTTCGGCGACATAATCGCGCGCGGAACCGTTGCCGATGTCATTCGCCAGTCGGGCCTCATCACTTTCGTGGTCGAAGGCGAAGGCGCGCGCCGGCTGATGGAAGAGCTGGAACGCAGGCCGGGCGCGGAGCACGTCGCCTTTTTCGGCGCCGCGCTGCACGTCAGCGGGCGCAATCGCGCCGCACTGGAGGCGGCGCTCGCGCCCTATCGGAGCAGGCCGGACCTCGCCATCCGCGAAGAGCCGCCCAGCCTGGAAGACGTTTTCATTCATTTGCAGCGCCGCGCGGGCAAGGATTTGGGCCAGCCATGAAGTTCGATCTCGCCGGGCGTTTTTCCTGGCCGCGCTTCAAAGCGCTGTTCATCAAAGAATTCATCCAGATGCGGCGCGATCGCGCCACCTTCGCCATGATGGCGGGCGTGCCGCTTTTGCAGCTGCTGCTGTTCGGCTTTGCCATAAACATGGACCCCAAAGCGCTGCCAACCGCGGTCGATATCGCGGACAGCGGCCCCTATGCCCGCTCCATTGTCGCGGCGTTACAGAACTCTAGCTACTTCCGGATTGTCGCCGTCGTCCGTTCGCCGGCACAGGCCAGCGAGCTGCTCGACCGCGGCGACGTCGCCTTTTCGGTCAGCATCCCGCAAGATTTTTCGCGCGACCTTGTTCGCGGCACGAAACCGCAGGTGCTGATCGAAGCCGACGCAACCGATCCCGCGGCGGCTTCAAACGCGCTCGGCGCGCTGTCCGCGCTTGCCACCAGCGCGCTGAGAAACGATCTTGTCGGTACGCTCGCCGCAAAAAGCGGCGAGCCCCCGTTCGAGATGGTGGTCCATCGCCGCTACAACCCCGAAGCCAATACCGCCTACAACATCGTGCCCGGGCTGCTTGCCATCATCCTGACCATGACAATGGTGACGATCACCTCCATCGCCATTACGCGCGAGCGTGAGCGCGGCACGCTGGAAAACCTGCTTGCCATGCCGGCGCACCCTTTCGAAGTCATGCTGGCGAAAATCATTCCCTTCGTCTTCGTGGGCTACATACAGGTTTGCCTGGTGCTGCTCGGCGCAAGATACATTTTCGATGTGCCCATGCTGGGCTCGCTGCTGTTGCTATTCGGTACGGTGGGCGTGTTCATCGCCGCCAATCTGGCGGTGGGTTTCACATTCTCGACGTTTGCGCAGTCCCAGCTTCAGGCCGTGCAGATGTCGATCTTCTTCCTGCTCCCCTCCATCCTTCTGTCGGGTTTTGCCTTCCCCTTCCGCGGCATGCCCGATTGGGCGCAGGCGATCGGCGAGATTCTTCCCGCCACGCACTTTCTTCGCGTGGTGCGCGGCATCCTGCTCAAGGGCAACGGATTGGCGGAAATCTGGCCCAACCTGTGGCCGATATTTCTTTTCCTTCTGGTTGCGGGCGCGCTCGCCATGCTGCGCTACCGCCGCACGCTGGATTAGCGGGCACAACCGATCAAATTTGAGCGGTTGCATTCACTTGCCATTCGCGCCCGGGCAGTAGCATGATTTTCGCGGCGGAACGGGGGTTCCTTCTAAATGTTGCGAGTTGCAAGGCTTGCCGCGCTGGCGGCGATCGCCGGCGCCTGCGCGGCGTGTGCCAGCGGCGGTGTCCGGCAGGCGGAGGATGCGCCGGCGCTTGTGCAGACGTCGAACCATCTCGAATGTGCCGTCTACGCGCGCGAGCGTTCCGGTATCACGCTTTTCGGGGACGCCTATACCTGGTGGGACCAGGCGGCAGGCCGGTATCTGCGCGTGAACGCGCCTGCGGAAGGCGTTGTCCTGGTGCTCATGAACTACGCGGGCCCCAAGCGCGCGCACCTGGCGGTCGTCAGCAGGATCGTCTCCAGCCGTGAAATTCGCGTCGATCATGCGAACTGGCTCAACGACGGCAACCTCTATCTCAACACGCCCGTCACGGACGTGAGCGCACAGAACGACTGGAGTCTCGTGCGCCTGTGGAACACGCGCGACGCTCACTGGGGCGGCAACACCTATCCGGTACAGGGCTTCATCGCGCCGCACGCGCCGCGGGATATAGCGCAAAACTTCGCGCCCGCCGGATTCTGATTCGACAACCGGCTCGCGGCCCGTTGGCCGCACTGGCGCGCAGACCAGGCGATCGCCTTGCAAGTGTTTTTTGCTTCACGTGAAACATTTGCCTGCCCGGCGCTACCCAACGCCATAAATTCCGCGCAATTCCTCGCAATCCCGCGCACGTAAACGCACGCGCAGATCGCCTTGAGAATCTTTGCGATTTTCCGAACGCGGGGCGCACTTCGTCCGCCCACTGGGAACGGATCTTTTTTAAGGTCTTCGTCGTTCGCGCATGCGCCGGCGCGTCATCCTGTATTTCACCTGCAACTCAAAGAGCCCAACTCAAAGAGCCGCCTCTTTTTGCGAGGCGGCAACCGGAATTGCTCTGCTGTGCGTGATGTAAAAAAGTGCGATCGCGTCGAATCATGTTTTGACCCGGCACGGCCTGGGCGCCGGGTCTGGCATCGGAGCGCAAAGTGTGCGCAGTGAACAAACGCGAACGGCGCGGAGGCCTGTTGGCCCTCGCGCCGTTCCGGTGCACTTCCGTGAATATAAGAGATTTGGTGTGAGCAGCGCCGCGCTTCAAGACCCTGGCAAAAATTAATTCCCGGCGCTTTTCCCTTGCCAAATCAGCAGCTTAGCCGAAATCCGCTGCGGGGGCGCCCTCTTGAAATCCGGCAAAAATTTTTTTGAACGGCCTTGCGTCCGTCTTGGCGGGCTCGTGCGACCGCGCACGGCATTGGAGCGCGCCCGCATCGATCCGCGCCGACATTGCCGCGGATCGGGCGACGCGGGAGTGCAAGCGGGCGTTGAAGTTTGTGAATGCGCCGGGGCGCTAACCGTTATTTCCCGCGGTCCCCAATGGCTTGCTCGCGCCTCTGCGCTATTCTGTCTCGCCCCCCTGCTTTCACGCGGACGAGGGGTATAGGTTCCGCGCCCCTGACGGGTACAGGCGCGGCCGGGATCGCACCTTTGGAAGCTTCAAGCGCAGTTTTTCCGTGAACGAAACCGCCACGCATCCGCCCGCCTCCGGCGATGGCAATCTCAATGCTCCGCCGCGCCAAAGCCTCAAGCGCGAGAATCTGCTGCTCCTCGCCGCGCTCGGAATCGTCTACGGCGATATCGGCACGAGCCCGCTCTATGCCGTGCGCCAGTCGGTGTTGGCCGCGGGCGGCGAAACCCCGAACGAGATCGCGGTTCTCGGATCGCTGTCGCTGATTTTCTGGTCGCTCGTGATCGTCGTTACCATCAAGTACGTGAGCCTTGTTCTTCGTGCCGACAACCGCGGCGAGGGCGGCGTGCTTGCCATAACTTCGCTGGCACATCGCGCGCCAGGACTCTCCCGCAGAATGAAGAGCATAATCGCCTTTGTTGCGGTGCTGGGGCTCGCACTCTTTTTCGGCGATGGCTTGCTTACCCCGGCGATATCGGTTCTTGCGGCAGTAGAGGGGCTGAAGGTCGAAGAGCCGTCGCTGGCGCCGCTTGTGCTGCCGACAACTGTGGCGATCCTTGTCGGGCTCTTTCTTTTGCAAAGCCATGGCACCGCGCGCGTGGGGCGGCTGTTCGGGCCCATCGTGCTGGTGTGGTTTCTGACGCTGGGAACGTTTGGCCTGAATTCCATTGCGACGACGCCCGCCATACTGGCCGCGGTCAATCCCTACGAAGCCGCGCGCATGTTCCTGGCCGAGCCATGGATCGCCTTTGTCTCGCTGGGCGCGGTCGTGCTGGCGGTGACGGGCTGCGAGGCACTTTACGCCGACATGGGCCATTTCGGACGGGGTCCGATCAAGGATGCATGGGTCTCGCTCGTGCTGCCTTGCCTCTTGTTAAATTATTTCGGGCAGGGCGCGGCGATCCTGCGCGATCCCGCCGCGCTGGATCATCCCTTTTATGCGGTAGCGCCCGCCGGCATGCATTATCCGCTCCTGGTGCTGGCGACGTTGGCTACCATCATCGCCTCGCAGGCCGTCATTTCCGGCGTTTTTTCGCTTACGCGCCAGGCAGTGCTGCTGGGCAAGCTGCCGCGCATGCGGATTCGGCACACCTCCGCGACCGACTGGGGGCAGATTTATGTCCCGCGCGCCAACACCGTCATGCTGGTAGGCGTCATTACCATTGTCATGATTTTCCAGAGTTCGGATGCGCTGGGCACTGCGTACGGGGTCACCGTCACCGGGCTGATGATGATCGACACGTGCCTTATCTCGATCGTGGCGGCGAAAATCTGGGGCTGGGGCAGATGGGCGATCCTTCTTTTTGCCGGTCTCTTCTTCATCGACGCGGCATTTCTTTCCGCCAACGCGCTCAAGATTGTCGAAGGCGGCTGGCTTCCGGTTGCAGTTGCGATCACAGCGCTGATCTTCATGGGCGCCTGGCGCGAAGGACGCAAGATTTTCGTCGAGCGCGCGCACGGCAGCGGGCTGTCACTGGAGAACTTTTTGCCGCGCGCGGACAAGACGCCGCTGCGCGTCGCCGGGACTGCCATCTATATGGCCGGCAGACTGGATCAGGTCCCCCACGCGCTGCTGCACAATCTCAAGCATAACCAGGTGCTGCACGAACGCGTGATAATTCTGCATGTGATGGTCGAGGACATCCCCTTTGTACCGCCGGAGAGGCGCATTCACGTGCAGAAGCTCGGCAAGGGCTTTTATACGATGGAGCTCCATTTCGGGTTCTTCGAAGAATCCGACGTGCCGCGAGCACTCGAAGCCGCGCGCGCATTCGGGCTTGCCATCGACCTCGATCACACGACCTTTTTCGTGGGCCGCGAAACCATCGTCCGTTCGGCCAAGCCGACCATGAGCCGCTGGCGCACCAAATTGTTCATGACCATGGCTGCCGCCGCGGAACCGCCGGCGCAATTCTATCGCCTGCCGCCGGGGCGCGTGGTGGAGCTAGGCGCCCAAATCGAAATGTAGTCACTTGGCTCCAATTACGCCGTTTCCGGCGGCATCGCTTGCAGCCTCAATTCCATACGGCGCCGCTGTAGAAAAAGCGCCCTAGCCCAACCGTAAAGATCAGGCAGCCGTACAGCGTGTGCTCGAGACAGACAAGCAGCAGCGACTGGTTGCGCGCGTAATCGCGCGCGAACAAAAATCCACCGATCGCCGACATGACGACGGCAACGCCATTCAGAAGAATCATATGGCCGTAGCCAAAGGCCAGCGCGGAGGCCGCGACATAGCCCCACTGGCGGCCAAACAGGGGCGCATAGCGGTGAAAGAGAAATGCCCGGAAGATCATTTCTTGCGGCCAGACGGAAAGCAGCGGGTAAAGTAACATTACCATCAGCCAGACGTCGGGCCTTTCGCGCGGGAAGGCCAGAAAAGCGTCAGGCATAATGAACCAGGTGAGCGCGGCGACCGCCGGCGCAAGCACGGCAAAGCGCAGCAAAATGGGGCGAAGATTTCGCCAGAACTGGCGGATGTCGGTTTTGAGCCGCGGAAGACCGCGCGTAACCCGATATGCCAGGAACGCGCCGATCCAAAGCAGGCCGACCAGAAGCGCGCGTTCCTTTATCGCTACGATCACCAGCGGCAAGCCGATGAAGACAAGGGAAAATTCGGCTGCCAGCAAGAGTTTCTCCTTGGAGAATTGCGCCAGCCAGGAAGTTTTCGTGCCGTTGATGCGCGTCATCGATGTTTCCTTCAGCTCTTGCGCTTGGCGCGGTCGCGCACGCGCGGCACAGGCGGTACCCCGGCGTGCCCGGCGAATGTCTGAATCTCTTTGCGCATTTGTGCGCGGCGGTCGTGAATGGAGGCGATCACGTTTCCCATCGGCAGGCCGATATCGGCCAGCAGCGCCTCGCTCAATTGCAGGCTGGCCTCTACCGTTTCGGGCACCGCGTTACTCGCGCCCCGTTCGTAGAGACGGCCCGCGTGCCGCGCATCGCGCGCGCGCACGACGATGGGCAAAGCGCTGCGGGCCTTGCGCGCAACCGCCACAACCTCTTCCGCGCCGGTTGGCGAATCCATGGTGACGACGAGCGCCCGCGCCGAAGCCAGGCCGAAATTTTGCAGGATCATGGGGTTCGTCGCGTCGCCATAGAAAACCGGTGCGCCCGCGGCGCGGGCCTGCGCCGCCACATCGGCGTCGTAATCGACCGCAACGTAATCGATGCCATGCGCCGTCAACAGGCTGGCCACGACCTGGCCGACGCGGCCATAACCTACAACGATCACGCGCGGCGCCTCGAACAGACCATCGGGCACCAGAAGCGACGGCTCGATTGCTTCCTTAGATTCCAGTTTGCCTGAAAGAAATTTTCCCAGGGCGGAAAGAAACGGCGTTAGCGCCATGGTGACCGCGGTCACGATCAGCGCGATTTCGCCCGTGCCCTTGCCGAGCAGCCCGAAAGCGGCTGCGGCGCTCAACACCACAAAACTGAATTCGCCGGCAGGACCCAGCAAAAGCGACGATTGCAGCGCGCTGCGCGCCGGCACATCGAAAAGACGGGCGGGCAGGTAGGCGAGCGCAGCCTTGCCCAGGATGAGCGCCGCCGCCAGTCCCGCAACCAGCAGCGGCGCTGCGGCTATAGCGGCGAGATTGAGCGTCATGCCCATGCTGATGAGGAATACGCCAAGCAGAAGCCCTTTGAACGGTTCGATCAGCACTTCGATCTGACGGCGGTATTCGGTTTCGGCGAGCAACAGACCGGCGAGCAACGCGCCCATTGCCATCGAAAAGCCCGCGGCTTCGGCGGCTGCCGCCCCGCCAAGCACCACGAGCAGGCAGGCCGCCATGAAAAGTTCGGGGCTCCTGGTGCGGGCGACCGAACGAAAAAGCGGACGCAGCAAGAGCCGGCCCGCCGCAATGATGGCAACAACGGCCAGCACCGCCTGCCCGAGCGAGTAGACAAAACCCAGGATGCTCTGGCCGTCGGGCGTGGCCCCGGCCAAGCCCATTATCGAGACCGCGAACAGGATGGGAATAACGGCAATGTCCTGAAAAAGAAGAACGGAGAAGCTGGTGCGCCCGGTACCGGTCATGAGCCGCTTTTCTTCGGAAAGAATGTGCACGCAAATCGCCGTAGAGGAGAGCGAGAGTGCAAGACCGATCACTATCGAGGCGTCGCGGCTCTCTCCGAGCGCGAACGCAACCAACGCGATCGCGGCCGCCGAGAGCACGACCTGGAGCGGGCCGAGACCGAAGACCAGGCGGCGCATCAAAATCAGGCGTTCGAACGACAACTCGAGACCGATCATGAACATGACGAAGACGACGCCGAATTCGGCAACCGCCTGCATGCCTGCCCGATCGGAAAGGGCGATCCAGCCGAGGCCGGGGATTTCGCCCACCAGCGCGCCGGCCGCCGATGGTCCCAGGATCATGCCGATAAGAATGAAGCCGAATACCGGGCTGAGTTTCAGGCGGTGAAATACGGGAATGACCAGGCAGACCGCGCCGAGCACGATCAGCACCTGTTGCAGAAAGGCGAATTCTACCTGGCTATGCACGCGCCATGTTTACGGCAAAGGTGCGGGGGAAGGAAATTTCTCGTGCGACTCTGGTGCCGCCTGCGTGACTCGAACACGCGACCCACGCATTACGAATGCGTTGCTCTACCGGCTGAGCTAAGGCGGCCCTTCGTTTCGCGGGCCGGACGTTAGGCGCGAAACACCCAGCGCGCAACCGACGGCGTCAAGCCCGGATGCGTCCTCCACGGCGCAGGCGCGCGGCATCTTCCTTGCTGCCGGCGGACTCATAAGCATCCTCGCCTTCGCTGTCTGCACCGGGACCCGGATCATCCGGCGGACGCGGCAGGACGATGTCGTCGCGGCGAAGGCTTTCTGCTCCAATTTCCCGAGGCGCATAGGCGGGCGCCGGCCGTGCCACACCTTCGATGACGACGGGCCCGGCGACGGACGTTTCTTCCTGGGGCTCTTCAACCTCGATATGAGGCATTTTTTCCAGCACGCCCGCGCCCGGCGTGGTCCAGGCCAGCGAATCGAAAGCGCCACAAGCCCCGCACACCGCGCGCCACTCCGACGACGCCCAGCCGCAGGAATTGCATATCCATTGCGCGTCGCGCGGCGCACGTACGGCTCGCGCGAGCCAGCCGTGCGCCGCCACCATGTCGCCCCGCTCCTCCTGGGCGATTTCCGCCATCAAGGCGCAAACACGAGCCGTGGTAAAACTCTGCGCGAGCGGATGCAACGCCGCGCGAGCCTGGCTCCAGCGCTTTAGCGCGATGGCCTGTTCGGCTTCCAAGAGGCGGCTTTCGAAATGACCGCGATTAAGCCGCGCCAGACCCATCAAGCGCTTTGCGCGCGCGGGCGTTTCTTCTTCGGGACGAATATCGGCGTAGGCAACGGCAAGGTCCGGATGCGGAGACTGGGCCCAAGCTGCCTCGATCGCATCCTGCGCCTTCCAGATGCGCCCCGCCGCGCTCAGCCGGCGCGCGGCCAACGCGGCGGCAGGGGCAAGCGCCGGCGACAGTGCGAGAGCTTCCAGTGCACGAGAAAGCGCGCGCTCGCCTTCCCCGTTCTTTTCGGCTTCCAGCGCCTCCGCGGTCAGCAATACGGCACGCCGGCGGCGCGCCACGTCGCTGTCCAGCAATCTGGCGCGGGCGGCCTCCTCGAGCACCTTCTGCGCTTCCCGCCAGAGGCCTTTCGCACATTTTAGGTCGAACAGCGCGTTCGCGGCCCATGCAGCCTTCGGGCGAAGCTGGTGCGCGCGCCCCGCAAGCGCCAGGGCCTGGGCATCGTCGCCCCGCTTGCGCGCTTCCATGAAGAGCCCGCGCAGGCCCAGAAACTCAGTGTCGGCGTGGTCCAGCATGGCGCGATAGGAGGACGATTGCTTCTGTTCGTCACCGGCGAGCTGTGCTGCCTGCGCGGTCAAAAGCAGCGCCAAGGGGGGCGAGCCCAGAAGTTTTTCCGTGCGCCTGGCGAGCCTCAGTGCTTCGTGTGCATCGCCCGCCGCCGCCGCGACAAGTCCGTCCGAAAGTGCGCGATAGCCCTGGCGGGCGCGGCGCGCGCTGTACCAAACGCCGAAGCGATCGGGCACGCCCCAGATCGCGACCACAACGCGGTGTAAAATGACGGCGGAGGCAATTACGAGAATCAGGATTCCGGCAGCCACGCCCACACTCATACGAAATTCGTAGCCCGCGACGGTGAGCTGCAGACCGCCTTCGAGACCGGCCAGCCAAGCCATGAAGGCCGCTGCAATCCCGGCCGCGATCAGTATTGCGATGAGCCGCGTCATGGCCCGTCACCCTGCGCGGGCGCGCCCTGAGCCCCGTCGCTTGCAAGCGCCGCGGGAATAGGCGTGGCAAGTGCCTGAATCACGCGGCCACGCATATCGGCGACCGCGCGATCAAGCGTGATCCGCGCATAGGCGTCGCGGAGCCAATTGCTCAGCGGCTTGGCTGCCACGCCTTTCACCGCCCTGACCTCGGCGGTTGCGGCAGGCAAATCATTGGCATCGAGCCTTGCTTGCGCGCGCGCCAGGTGGCTTTCCGAGTCGGCGCCCTTGGCTTCGCCCACGCGCCGCACGCTGACCAGGCTTTGAATGTTCGCCCACAGCCGCTGAAACAGCGTGCGCGCATCGGCGCGCCGTTCGGCGTTCAGAGCCGAGCGCACGACATCCGGAAAGCGCTGCGCAAGAGCCGCGCGCGTGGGCACTCCGGATTTCGCGTAGGGACGCAGCACTTCCACCATGGGATCGCCGGGCGAAGCAGTCCGGTAAGTTTCCAGCTGCAAGGTGAAGGAGCCCGGATCGTTCGCGGCCTGTGCGAGCTGCGTAAGTGCAAGCATGACGGCGGCGCGCCTGAGCAATTCGCCGGTATTGAGTGCCTCCACCGCGTGCAGGCGCGCCTCCAATTCGGTCTGCGAATTCTTCAGGGCGAAACTGTCCAGCCTTTGCGCAAGATCGGGCGGCGGCGCACGGGCCTCTACTTCCTTCACCCGAGCCTCAAGGCCAGACATGGCGCCACCGGTGGTATGGGCAGCGCGCGCGATATCGGCCTCGAGATTGCCGATGCGCGTCTCGAGTACTCCGAGCTTGCTTGCGAAATCGGCGGTTGCGCCCTGTGCCGTTTCGAGTTTTCCCAGGCGCGTAACGGCATCGTCGATCTTCTGCTGCGCGGCGGCAAGATTGGCGGGCGGGGCCCCCTCGCCCGCGCCCGATTCCAGCGCGGCAAGGCGCGCCTCGCCGGCATCGAGCCGCTGGTCAAGGGCTGCGAGTTCGCGGCGCACATCATCGAACATGCCGGAGGCGGCCTCGCCTGCGCGCCCGGCCGCGATTTGGCCCACGCGCGTTTCAAGCGCCGCAATCCTGTCGTGTGTGGCGCCCAATTCGTTTCCGGTCAGCGCAGGCCAATAGGTGGCGATCAGCCCGCCAGAAACCGCCGCCACAATAAGGAGAAGAAATATTCCAACCCAACCTTCCGGCAAATCCAGCCGGAAGCGCCGCACCGGGTCCGCCTCCGTTTGGGCGGCTCCTGCATCGTCCTTGTTGTCCATGCGAGAAGCTATAGGGGCGAAAGCGTTCCCACTCAAGAAACCTGCGGTTTCGCCTGATTCTCCGAGGCGGAAAGAAGCGCCAGAATGGCGTCCTGATCCGGCGCACCTGCCACCGCAACGCGCGCGAAGCTGAGGCCGCCTAACTCGGCCGCGGTAGCGGCACTGATGCAGAAACAGGATAGCCTGGCGCATGCGTCCGCCAGGCCCGCTTCGGTCACCAATTTGGCAAAGAGTTTGGCGCTACGCGGTGAAAAAAGCATGACGCCGTCCAGCTTGTTTTTTTCCAGTGCGCTGCGCGCGGTTTCGGGAAGCGTCTCCACCGGCGCCGCTTCGTAAAGCGTCTCGACCGTGACAGCGAAGCCTTTCGCCTGCAGCGCCTTGCGCAGACGCCCGGCCGTCTCCATTCCCGCCGCGTGCAGCAGCGCCCCCTTTTCGGGCTTCGTCCAGGAGGCAACAGCTTCCGCCAATGCCTGGGCATCGCCCTCCGCGGAGAAAACGAGATCAAAACCCGCTCGGCTTGCGGCCTCCGCGGTTTGCGGGCCCACCGCATAAACGGGCAGATCGCGCACTTTGCTTCTGCGGGAAAAAGCGCGAACGCCGTTTGCGCTTGTCGCCAGTATGCCTTGCACGCCTTTCAGCCCGAGCGGCGGCCCTTCGATGAAGGTCACTTCCATCAGGGGCGCGACGTGGGCCGTATGTCCCATGCGTTTGAGTTTCGCGGCCAGCGCGACCGCATCGTCCCTGGGGCGCGTAATCAGAATGCGCATCTTATGCTCTTGGAAAGTCCGGGCCCGCTTTCTCGCGGATTTCGTCCGCCGCTTCACGCCCAATGCGTGCGAGTGAATCGAGATCATCGACTTGAACCATTATATCGCGCGCCACGGCCCAGTGGTTCCGGCCATCCAGGGTCAGAACCTCGCCCCGGAACGAAATTTTGCCGTGCCGGTATTCGGCAAGACCGGCCACGGGGGTGCGGCAGGAACCCTCAAGGCCAACGAGAAACCCGCGCTCGCAGGCAATGGCGGCGGCGCTTTCCATATTGTTCACGGGAAAGACCAAATCCTGCACGCGCGTATCGCCCAAACGGATTTCCGCGCCTATCGCGCCCTGGCATAGGGCCGGAAGCCAATCAAGTTTCTCGGCGCCTGCGGGCGAAAGGTTCAATCGTCCAAGGCCTGCCTTGGCAAGAATGATGGCATCGGCTTCCCCGCGTGCGAGTTTCGCAAGCCTGGTTTCGACATTGCCGCGCAGATTGACGATGACAAGATCGGAGCGTGCGCGCAAAGCCTGTGCGCTTCGCCGGGGCGAGCTCGTGCCCAAGCGAGCACCCTGGCGCAAAGCTGAAAATGAAGAACCGTCGCCGGCAATGAATACGTCTTGCGGTTCCAACCGCGGAAGCACGGCGGCGATAACAAGCCCCTCCGGCGTTTCGTCGGGGAGATCCTTCAGCGAATGGGTAGCGATCTCGGCCTCGCCCGCGAGGAGCGCTTCCTCCACCTCTTTTACAAACAGCCCCTTTCCGCCCGCTTCCGCAAGGGGCTTGTCCTGAATGCGGTCGCCGGAGGTTTTTACGGTTACCAATGGGCAAAGCCGATCCAGTTCGTCTTCCTGCCAGCCATGCGCCCTGGCGAGCGCCGCTCGAAGTTCGCGCGCCTGCGCCAGCGCCAAAGGCGAACCGCGCGTCGCAATGCGCAGCAATGGCGTCACCGCAAGAAGCAATTGGACATGGCGGCGCCCCTTAGCATAGATCGGGGCCATGCGTCCCTTGACCGTACTTGGCATCGAGACGAGCTGCGACGAAACCGCGGCGGCAGTCGTGCGGGGGTGCCCGCCGGGCCCGGGTGCAATTCTTTCCAATGTGGTGCTGAGCCAGCTCGAGGCGCACCGGCCCTTTGGCGGCGTGGTGCCCGAGATCGCGGCGCGCGCACATGTGGAGGCCCTGGACTCCATCATCACTCAGGCGCTTCAGGAAGCAGGGCTGAGAGCGGACGACTTGGACGGGGTTGCGGCAGCCGCAGGGCCCGGATTGATCGGCGGCGTTATAGTCGGGCTTTCAACCGCAAAAGCAATTGCGCTGGGCGCGACCAAGCCGCTTGTCGCCGTGAACCACCTCGAGGCCCATGCCCTGAGTGCGCGGCTTTCGGACGGAATCGCGTTTCCGTTTCTTCTCTTGCTGATTTCGGGCGGTCATTGCCAGCTGCTCGCGGTCGAAGGCGTCGGGAAGTTCCGCCTTTACGGGGCGACAATCGACGACGCGATAGGCGAAGCCTTCGACAAAACGGCAAAGCTTATGGGGCTACCCTATCCCGGTGGACCCGAAATCGAAATCCTGGCGCGCGAGGGCGACGCGACGCGCTATGCGCTTCCCCGCCCCATGGTGGGGCGCGATGGATGCGACTTTTCTTTTTCCGGCATCAAGACCGCGGTGCGCCAGCTGGTGCTGAAAACGAAAATGGACCGCCGCGCCAGGCATGATCTTGCGGCCTCGTTCCAATCGGCCATACGCGACATTCTCGCCGACCGCGTGAAGGCCGCCTTGGAACGATTTACGCGCGAATTTCCGCAGGTCGAAGAGGGACGGTTGGTTGCAGCGGGAGGGGTCGCGGCGAACACGGCTATTCGCCATACGCTTGCCGAGGCCGCGGCGGCAAAAGAGTTTTCGTTGATCGTAGCCCCGCCGGAACTCTGCACGGATAACGGTGCAATGATTGCCTGGGCCGGGGTGGAAAGACTTGCACTGGGTTTGACGGATGATCTCGACTGTCCGCCACGGGCGCGCTGGCCGCTGGATGAAAGCCGGCCGGCTGAAACGGGGGCTGTTCCAGCCGGCCTAGCCTTGCGCGCTACTGTACATACGAGGTGAGGAACGGCGCGAACGAGAAGAAACCGGCCGCCAGCAGAAGCGCCCAGACAACGATACCGAAGCTGGTGCTGTTTTCCGAATCGCCGGCGGAGACGGTGTGTGTCTTGTACGGTGCCATGGGGCCCTCCATCGAGTTGAGCGCGTGTGTCATGCACTCGCGCGAAAGAAAGCGCCAACCACGAAACGGTGAAGATGATGCGAAATGTTTGTGTCTCACGCCGATGTGAAAATTCTTTCGCGTTTGAAAGCTTTGCTCACGTGCGCGTGAAAAAATCGTCATTGCCGCTCACGGGCGCGTGATCCATGCAAATCCGGCTGGCGACCTGGAACATAAATTCCGTGCGGCTGAGAATGCTGTTGGCGGCGCGATTTTTGCGCAGGCACGGACCGGACATTCTGTGCCTGCAGGAAACCAAGTGCCCGGACGAGCTGTTTCCACGGGAGGCGTTTCTAAGGCTCGGCTATGCGCATCAGGCGGTGAGCGGTCAAAAGGGCTATCACGGTGTCGCCATTCTTTCGCGGCTGCCGTTCAAGAAAATCGAGAAGTTCTCCTTCTGCGCCCGGGAGGATTGCCGGCATGTCATGGTGGAACTGGAGTGCGGGTTTGGGCTGCACAACTTCTATGTTCCGGCTGGCGCCGATGTGCCCGACCCCAAGGCCAACCCAAAATTCGCCCACAAGCTCGACTTCCTGCGGGAATTGGAGACGCGTTTTTCTGCCGTGCGCGCCACGCGCCACGCGCCCGCCGCGCTCGTGGGCGACCTCAATGTGGCTCCTTTGGAAAACGATGTGTGGAGCCACAAGCAGCTGCTGGATGTGGTCAGCCATACGCCGGTCGAGACCGAATTGCTGGGGGCAGCGAAGGAAGCCTTCGACTGGATCGACGTGACCCGGGAATTCGTGCCCCATGACGAAAAGATATATTCCTGGTGGAGTTACCGTGCGGCGGACTGGAAGAAGTCCGATCGCGGCCGCAGACTGGATCACATCTGGGTAAGCCCGGCCCTGAAAGGAGCCGTAAGCGAGCACACCATCATCAAGCCCATGCGGGGATGGCAGCTGGCCTCCGACCACGTGCCGGTGATGGCGACAATCGCACTTCGCTAACCGGCTGGCTCACTGAAATCGGAAATGCGTATTGGCGAGGGCCGCCGCAGAACAAGAAACAAGGAATGCGCCGACTAGCTGCGCCAGAAGGGACGTATTGCAGCGAACTTCTTCCAGCGCTTCTGCGCCTTCTTCCAGGTCAGCCCCGCACGCCCCATGTGAAAGCCGGCCGCAAGGCCGGCGGCGGCACGATGGCGGGCGTTCTTGGGGTCGTCCAACAGCCGTTTCAACACGCTCCGAGCCATCTCGGCATCATTTACTGCACCGAATATGCCCTGCAGCCCGGACAGTTGTTTGAGAAATGGACCGGCAGCGCGCCCGGGGAAGAGGGAAGAAAAAAGCTCCGCCGTGTAGCGAAGCTTCTTGAGCTCGATGCGGAGCGCGTGGCGGTCATCGGCCGGCAGCGATTCGATTTTTTTGGCAAGCTTGCGCGCCTTTGCCATTCGCTGGTCGAGCGCACGGCGCATCGGCGCCGTTGCCGGCTTTTCCGCCTCGCTGCCCGCGCCTGCACCCCAGGCGCGCGACTCCGCCGCGGCGGCAAGATCGATAAGAAAACTCGTGAAACGGTCCGAACGCAGTTCGGCCACTGCCGAGCGCCAGTGCGTCTTGCGCTCCCTTTCGATAAGCGTGCGCAGCCGGGAAAGCGCCCTGTCGCCCGGATAGGCTTCCTCTGCCTGCGTGAGCAGATCGGTTGAGAACACGTCGAGATCGCGCGTCTCGGCGAGCGCGCGGCCCAATTCCTTGGCGCGTTCGCGCAAGTTCGACAGCGCTTCGCATTGGAGCGCGCTGAAGGCCACAAGCGCCACGCGCAGCCGCCGCAGACCCACGCGAATCTGGTGCACGCCTTCGGCATCCCGCGCTTCAATGACCGCAGGCACATTTCGCGCAATGTGCCGCAGGCAATGGAGCAGAGACGCGCGGCACGCTTCGCCCGCGGTCGCTCCGGGCGGAAGGACCAGCGCTCCGGCCTTGTGGGCGGCGATTGCGGCCCCTTCGAGGGCGCGCAGCCCCCGTTCTGCCTTGCTCTCCAGGTTGACCGTGAGCGGGGCCTCGCCAGCCAGCGTGCGCGCCACATCGAATAGCCCGGCAGGCGACCCCTTGAGCAATTCGAGCTCCACTTCGCTGACCGGCACGGTCACGCGCCCATTACCAAGCGTGCGGATTTCGCCCGAATCGACGGCGAGTTCGATTTCATCTCCCGACCTGGTCTTAAGGCGGCGCTTAGTACGCCTGATGGCCGTTTCAATGATGGGTTCGACCGGTTTTTTGCCGGCAATCGATTCCACCCGCCCGCGCAAGGTCTTGTCGGCGATGAGCCCAACGTCGGGGTCGGGCGAAGGGAGGGGACATTCCCATTCGCCACGCTTGGCAGAAAGCGCGCCGGCACCTTGCGTTTTCAGTGTCTGGATATAGGCGCGGCCCTTTTTGCGCACGCGCAACGAAAGGCCGGCCCGGCTGAGCCCGAGGTCCGGTGTGTCGTAATAAATGCTGTTCAGCCGCTCGGTTGCGGATTTTCCGGGCGCAAAGAGCCGCAGCGCCGAGCTGCGCTTAAGGCGCGCAATGTCGGCGGGTGCCGCCAACAGTTTGATTTCAATTTCCTGAGCCATGACGCGAGGAAAATTGTGAAAAACCGGCTGCGTCGCCTGCCCTTACGGCACGCAGGACGACCCGGGGCGAGCGCCGTGGCACTATCATCCGCGATGCGCCACGCGCCTTCAACCGCGCGCGACGCGCGCCGTCACAAAACAATCATGGGAATTTGCGCTGCCCGCAGTGGGCCGCACAAGACTTTGGGGATCGGCTTGTGGATAAGTCTTTCTTACGGCGATTCCGTTGCCAGTGTCTGCACTTGGCTGCTCGCCAGCGTCAGTTTTGCAATGCTGAGCGGGCCCGCATGTTCCAGTTCGCTGAGAAAAGCTTCGGTGCGTGCAAGGTCCGCCCTACGCGCCTGCGCCCAAGCACGAGCCGCCGATGCGCCTTCCACACGCGTTGCCTTCGCAAAGGCCGCCCCGCCGAGCCCAAGCGCCTCGGCAGCAAGCACGCGCTGGCTTGCAAACAAATCATCCACGATGCGCCTGATGGCAAGCCGGTCCCAGTGGTCGGCCGCATTCACACGTTCGGCCAGTCCGCGCAGCCGGTCCAGCCCCACTTCCGTGCCCACGGCAAAATAGGCGCCTGCCGCCGCGTCCACGGGCACCGACCGGCTTTGCGATAGCAGCACGATCTCGCAGGCAGCCCCCATCAGTGGTAGCACCGCCACGTCCTCTGCAATGTCCAGCGGCACGCCCGACGAGGTCAGCTCCGTGATCCGCGCCTCGGTAACTTGCCTTTCGAAGGGCGAAATAAGGCCTTCGAAACGGCCGTGCAGTTCGGCGATACCGGCTGCGTAAGCCTGCGCCGTCGTGTTGATTGGTGCACCCGCGGGCAGATGCACCAGGAACCAGAGGCCAAGGCGGCGAAGCAATTCGGCGAGTTCGGCTACCATTGCGTTCTGCGTGTCGGCCGCAACTTTCAGATCGAGACTGCAAATGCGCGCCCGCAATTCATCCAGCGCAAAGGCGGAAGTTGCGAGTTCGAACGCGCGCGCGGCTTCGGCGCCCGAGGCGCTGGCAAGTTCGCACATGCGCTGCACGAACAGCGGACCGGCCAAGTTCACAACTTTGTTCGCGAGCCTCGTCGCTATGATTTCCCGGCGGAGCGGATGCGACACAATCTCATTCTTGAATCGCGCTACCGCCTGCGGCGGAAAATAGGATTCCAGCATACCGCCGAAGTGCGGATCATCCGGGAGATTGCCGGCAAGAATTGCGTGCTTGAGATCGAGCTTCACATAGGCAAGCAACACAGCCAGATCGGGCCGCGTCAGCGACAAGCCGTCGCGCGCCAGCAATCGCAGGGTTTCGTCATCGGGCAAGGACTCGACGGCGCGATCCAATTTGCCGCTTCGTTCCAGTTCACGCATGACGCGCCCCGCCGCGTCGAGATCGCGCGGGCCGCCCTTTGTTGCGACCGATATCGCAAGCGTCTGATCGTAAATATCCGCGAGCACGAGTTGTTCGACGTCGGCTGTCATCGCCACAAGCAGGCGATCGCGTTCGGCACTCGAGAGACTGCCACGGCGAAGCGGGCCGCTCATCAGGATCTTGATATTCACTTCGTGGTCGGAGGTGCTGACGCCGGCCGCATTATCGACCGCATCCGTGTTGATGCGACCGCCGCGGCGCGCATATTCCACGCGTCCAAGCTGGGTGAGCGCGAGATTGGCGCCCTCGCCCACGACTTTCGCCTTGAGATCCTGCCCGTTCACGCGGATGGCGTCATTGGCGCGATCGCCCACATCGGCATTGCTTTGCGCGCTTGCCTTCACAAACGTGCCTATGCCGCCGAACCACAGAAGATCGACGCTTGCGCCAAGGAGCGCCCGCATGAGTTCGGGGGGCGAGGCGCGGCTCTTAGTCAATCCGGTAAGCGCCTTTACTTCCGTGCTAAGGGGAATTTCCTTAAGCGTGCGCGCATAGACGCCGCCCCCTTTGGAAATGTGCCTGGGATCGTAGTCGGACCAGCTCGAGCGCGGCAGATCAAACAGCCGCTTGCGCTCGTTCCAACTGACGCCGGGATCGGGATCAGGGTCGAGAAAGATGTGGCGGTGATCGAATGCGGCGAGCAGTTTCGTCTGCCTGGACAGCAACATGCCGTTGCCGAACACATCGCCGGACATGTCGCCGACGCCGATGCAGGTGAAGGGCTCGCTTTGAATATCGCGCCCCATCTCGCGGAAGTGGCGCTTCACCGCCTCCCAGGCGCCCTTGGCGGTAATGCCCATTTTCTTGTGGTCGTAGCCCTGACTCCCGCCGCTGGCGAATGCGTCGCCCAGCCAAAAGCCGCGTTCGCGCGCAAGCGCATTGGCAATGTCGGAAAAAGTCGCCGTACCCTTATCGGCCGCAACGACGAGATAAGGGTCGTCGCCGTCGTGGCGCACGACATCGCTTGGCGGCACCACATTGCCGTCCGGGCCGATATTGTCGGTAATGTCGAGAAGGGCGGCGATAAACGTTTGGTACGCGCGCACGGCCTCCGCGTGCGCGTCCTCGCGGGCTGCGTTCACCGGCACCTGTTTGGGGACAAATCCGCCCTTGGCGCCGACCGGCACGATAACCGCGTTCTTTACTTGCTGCGCCTTTACCAGGTTCAGCACTTCCGTGCGGAAGTCCTCGCGCCGGTCGGACCAGCGAATTCCGCCGCGCGCCACCTTGCCAAAGCGCAAATGCACGGCCTCGACATTGGGTGCATACACGAAAACCTCAACGAACGGACGCGGCGCAGGGAGTTCCTCGAGACCGTGGCTGTCGAGCTTGCAGGCGATGTACGCCTTATGAGCACCGTTTGCGTCCCTTTGGAAAAAATTCGTGCGCAGCGTGCTGTCGATAACGTTGCGCATGCGCCGGATGATGCGGTCGTCGTCGAGGCTCTTGACGTCACCGAGCGCGGCTTCAATCTTGGCGTGCAATGCGACGGCACGCTGATTTCGTTCGGACTCGCCCAACACCGGATCGTGTCGCACATAAAACAGTTCGACGAGCAGCCGGGCGATGTCAGGGTTCTGCGCCAGCGCCTGTTCCATGTAGCCTTGGCCGAACGTGATGTTCGTTTGACGCAAGAATTTGGCGACCGTGCGAAGGATAGTCACGTCGCGCCAGGTCACGCCCGCCTCGCTCACGAGCCGGTTGAAGCCATCGCTTTCGATGACACCGTTGCATACGGCGTGATAGGCATCCTCGAGCAGCGGCTTCAGCTTGGCGAGATTGGCGGGGCCGCCATCGGCGCGCTCCATGAGAAAATTGTGCACGGCAGCCTTTCGTACGGTGCCGTCTGGCGCCTTAGGCGCGAGTTCATAGCTGTCTTCGGCAATTACCTTCAGGCCAAGATTCTCGAAAACGGGCAAACAGGCCGAGAGCGGCAAGAAACCGCCGCGCACAAAAAGCTTCAGATGCAACGTGCTGCGCGCGTCGCCCGGCTGGCCGTAGACGCGTGCCGCTACCGTGCCGCCGGCGGCGGTACCGGCGAGAACGGCCTCGATTTCCTGGATATCGGCAACCGCCTGGGCCGGCGCAAAATTGTCGCGGTAGCCCGGCGGGAAGGCGTCCCTGAAGCGCTGCAACAGGGCAGCCCCATCGGCGTCGCCGTGTGTGGCGATCATGATGGCGGAGGCAAAACCGTCCTCCCAAGTGCGGACGGCCGCGCGGATTTCGGCCTCCAGCGCCTTGACGTCCGCTTCGGGACGCGGACCGGGATTGCGACCAATGATGAAGTGCACGCGGGCGAGCGTTTCCTCGTCCAGGCTGGGATGCGCTGCGGTCATACGGCCATTGAAGGCGCGCGCGAGAATCCCGTGAATTCGTTCGCGAGCGGACGTGTTGTAGCGTTCGCGCGGAACGAACACCAGCGCAGAAACAAAGCGGTCGAAACGATCAAAACGGAGGAAGGCGCGCACCTTTGGCCTGTCGCCCAGCGCGAGGATTCCAAGCGCAGTGGCCCGCAACTCATCCTCTTCGATCTGGAACAGCTCGTCTCGCGGGTAGGAATCAATAATGTGGGCAAGCGCCTTTCCGTCGTGACTGTCGGGCGCGAGCCCCGCGCGCTTAAGCACACGGTCGACCTTGCGCCGAAGCAGCGGAATTTCGGACGGCACGCGATTATACGCGCTGGAGGTGAAGAGCCCGACAAACCGCCTTTCGCCCGTCAGGCGGCCCTGCGCATCGAAGCGTTTGACGCCGACGTAATCCATATGCACACGCCGATGCACGGTCGAGCGTACGTTCGACTTGGTTATGATGATGGGAGACGGAGCGGTAAGAAACTCGCGCACCTCGGGCGTCAAACTCGTCCGGTCGTGCCCTTCGCGGATCACACGCGCATTCGGATCGGTCAGGAGACCAAGGCCAGTTTGGGGCAGCGGGGCGTGCCGGCCCTCGCCCCCCGAGTCGAAGGCGTAATCGCGACAGCCCAGAAAGGTGAAATGACGCTGTCCCAGCCAGTCGAGAAAAGCGAGGCTCTCCTCCAGCTCCTCCCGCGAGATTTTGGGCGGATGCATTTTCAGCTCTTCGGTTGCCGTCGAGAGCTGAGCGAGCATGCGCTTCCAATCGCGTACTGCGCTGCGCACATTGGCGAACACCTTACGCAACGCTTCGACAAGCGCGTGCTCCGTCTCGGCGTTCATAATCCTATGGAGAGCGAGCACAATGACGCTGTCGCGCCGTTCGGGCGCAAGCGAAACGACGGGGTGAAACGCCGCATTCATGCGCATGCCCTGCGCGGTTACTTCCGCGATGCAGGAGTCATAGAGAAACGGCATGTCATCGTTGATGCATACAATGACAGTTTCGTTGCGCTGAAAATTCGGGTCTTCTTGCGAAGGAACAAACGATTCCACCACCGGCTCGCCGGGTTTGCGTCTGGAGAAATGCGCGAAGACGAGCCGCGCCAAGGCCGCAAACTCGGGCGCGGTGTAACGCGTTACATCTTCGGGCAGCGCATTCTGCACAAAGCGCTGGAAGAACGCGGCAAGTTGCGGATCGCGGCTGCCAATGAGCTTGCTTGCCGCCGCGAGGCGCGCGGCCAGTTCCTCCGATTCCTCTCCTGCGCGTTCGGCGGCCGTGCCTTTGTCGGGCAGCGCTGCAACCGGCCTGCGGGCCGCCATGAAGAACTCCTGCTCTCGCGCCATCGAGGCGCCATTTTAGCGGCAGGAAATTAACGCCCCGCCCTTGGCGCCGGAAGCAGGAAATATCACTGAAAATCAGGAAAACGTAACGAGAGGCCCCACACGCCTGGCCTGCCACCAGCCGTTTAGAAGCACGCCCGCGGCAACAAGCGCGCCAAGCACCAGCGCGAGCGTGGCCGCCAATGGCCCATCAGGCAGTGGCCTCAGCAATGCGGCCATGGCAGGGATGACGACAGCCGGTACGAGAAAGTAGAGGCCAGCCCGGGCACGCAGCAGCGCCGCGACACCGGCCGCCGTGCCGGCCGAGAAGAGCGCGAGCGCGAGCGCGCTTGCGGCCCCGGGCAGCGCAAGAAACGCGCCCGCTCCCCAGGCAAAACCCGCGAATAAAAGCGCCGCGTCGAGATCGGCTGCAAAAGCGCGCAAGGGAACGAGTTCGAATGCGGCGACGGATGCGCGCCGGTAAAGCCCGAGGATGACCAGCGCGGCCGCCGCGGTGAACAGGCACCACAGGAGGAGCGGCGACAGCGGAACCGCGCCGGTCGACGTAAAAGCGATCACGCCAAGGCCTGCGATCAAAAGCCAGGCCGAAAAGGGTGCGCGGCCAAGCAGATTGGCAAGCTGAGCGGTCTCGGCTGCTTCTTCGTGCAGGCGCGATAGCCGGTGAAGCGCGTGCGTCTGCACCTCGCGCGCGATCTCGGCCTTTGCGACTTCCAGACCACGCAACAACTGCGATGGCGACTCCGGGCTCATGTCCCCTCTCCAAATGCATGGCGTGCAAACGGCCGACGCCAACGCTCCTCTGCCGGAGTTAACAATGCATTAAGAATTGGGCCGTTCCCGGAGAGGCCTCGAATCAGACGCGGAGCTTGCAAGATTACAACGGTTAACGGAGCCGCAACGGGGGTGTTCGCAGACCGCGGCCTTATCCTTGTGGAAAAAAGCAGGAACCGAACAGAGCCAGCCGCTTAGGTCTGCAGCCTTTGACGGATGGCCTGCGCGATTGCGAGGGATGAAGGTCTGCCCGCTTGCCCCTGCGAGGGCGCAATGGAAATAACGAGCAGCTTTTGCTCGATGGTAACCGCCGTTTCGTTTGCCGGAGCAATCCGAACGATATTGAAGTGCGAAAGCAGCGCCTGACCCAGCCGGCGCGTCGCCGCCACGCGCTCGATTGCGCGTGCCGCGTTGCGAATTGCGTCACCCGCAAGCAGTCGCGTCTCATCGGACGCGTTTAGCACATCCCAATTGGCGCGAAAGCCGATCGTGAGTCCCGTGCGGTCCTGCAATTCCTCCGACGTGCGCACGGCGAATTTCTTCACATCGGGCACGAGCACAAGAACATGGGCCGCAGGATCGCCGAGACGCTCGGCAGGAATGCCGCCAGGAGATTTGCTGGTGTAAATCGTCACCCCGCCCCAGCCTGCGACTTTCAGCGCCACATCGCCGGAATCGTATTTCAACACGCGCCCGCCCAATGCCGCGGGTTCGATCGTGAGATAGAAGACTTCGTCGTCGCCGCTGATGCGCAAGCGTTCAAAATTGCGATAGCGGTCAAGAGAAAAACGGACCGAATCGCCCGCGAGATAGGACCCGTCTTCGGGCAAATCAGGCCGCGGCTGGCCCGGCATTTTGAGGCCGCGTATCGGGTCTTCCTGGGCATGGGCAAACGGCGCGCCGGAAAATGCCAGCGGTGTGCAGAGAGTGCACAAAAGGAATAGGAAGAGTGCCTTGCTCGCGCGCAACGGCGATCCCTGTCTAGGCCCGCTTGGCTGGCCGTTGAACCCTGCCCGAAAACGGAATGTCCGCCCCGCTGCAAGTACACGCGGGGATCGTGGCAACAATGTGGTTTCATACGTATAGTGCGACTAATCTTGGCGTCCCTCCGCCATCTCCTTGCTCAAGAGTTTGCTCGTGAACGCTAGTCTCGACAGCTTCCGTTGCCGCCGCACGCTCAAAGTGGGAACGAAGACCTATGCCTATTTCAGCCTCAAGCAGGCCGAGATAAACGGCCTTGAAGGAATTTCGCGCCTGCCCCACTCGCTGAAGGTGCTGCTGGAAAATCTTCTACGCCACGAAGACGGGCGCACGGTGGCGGCAAAAGATATCAGTGCGTTCGCCGATTGGCTTAGAAAAAAGAGTTCGGAGCGGGAAGTCGCGTTTCGGCCTGCGCGTGTCTTGATGCAGGATTTCACAGGCGTGCCGGCCGTTGTCGATCTCGCCGCTATGCGCGACGCCATGATGGCGCTGGGCGGCGACGTGAAGAAAATCAATCCGCTCTCGCCCGTGGATCTCATTATTGACCATTCCGTGATGGTGGACGCGTTTGCCAATCGCAACGCGTTCAAGATCAATGTGGCGCGTGAGTACGAACGCAACGGCGAACGCTACGCGTTCCTGCGCTGGGGCGCCAAGGCCTTCGACAATTTCCGGGTGGTGCCGCCCGGAACCGGCATCTGCCATCAAGTGAATCTGGAGTACCTCGGCCAAACCGTCTGGACCAAGAAGGAAAAGGCGAACGGAAAATCGATCGAATACGCCTATCCCGACACGCTGGTGGGCACAGACAGCCACACGACCATGATCAACTCATTGGCGGTCTTGGGATGGGGTGTCGGCGGGATCGAGGCGGAAGCGGCCATGCTGGGTCAGCCCATGTCCATGCTCATCCCTGAAGTCGTTGGCGTGCGGCTGAGCGGCAAGCTGCGCCCCGGCGTTACCGCTACGGATCTCGTGCTCACCGTCACCGAGATGTTGCGCAAGCGGGGCGTGGTGGGGAAGTTTGTCGAATTCTTTGGCCGCGGCCTTGACGATCTCGGGCTGGAAGACCGCGCCACGATTTCCAACATGGCTCCCGAGTACGGCGCGACGTGCGGCTTCTTTCCGGCGGATGCGGAAACGCTGCGCTACTTGCGCGCAACGGGGCGCAAGGCCGAACGCGTGGCGCTCACGCAAAAATATCTGCGCGCGCAAGGGCTGTTCCGCGATCCGCGCACGCCGGATCCCGAATTCACCGACATATTGCATCTCGATTTGGAAGCAGTCGAATCGAGCCTTGCCGGCCCGCGCCGCCCGCAAGATCGAGTTGCGCTCTCGCGGGCGGGGGAAGAATTTTCGCATGCCCTGACGCAGATTTTCGAAAAAGCCGACGACGCCGGAAGCCGCGTGAAAGTGGAGGGTACGAATTACACGCTGGGCCACGGCGACGTGGTGATTGCCGCCATTACCTCCTGCACCAACACGTCCAATCCCAGCGTCATGATCGGAGCGGGACTGCTGGCCAAGAAAGCGGCGGCACTGGGGCTGAAGACGAAGCCGTGGGTAAAGACCTCGCTCGCCCCGGGAAGCCAGGTCGTCACCGAATACCTGGCCAAAGCCGGATTGCAAAAATCGCTGGACGCGTTGGGATTCGAGCTCGTGGGTTATGGCTGTACCACGTGCATCGGCAATTCGGGGCCGCTGCCCGATCCAATCGCGCGGGCCGTCAACGAAAATGACCTGGTCGTCGCGGCGGTACTGTCCGGCAACCGCAATTTCGAGGGTCGCGTCCATCCCCAGGTGCGCGCGAATTATCTCGCGTCGCCGATGCTGGTCGTTGCATACGCGCTTGCGGGCACGATGAAAACGAACCTTGCGACCGAGCCTGTCGGGCACGACCGCAAGAACAATCCGGTATTTCTGCGCGACATCTGGCCCTCGCAGCGTGAAATAAACGCGACGATCACCAAGTCGATTACGCCCGCGATGTTCCGCCGCCGCTACGGCCATGTGTTCAAAGGCGGGCCCGAGTGGAAAAAGGTTAAAGTGCGCGGCGGTGCGACCTATGGGTGGGACGCGGCATCAACTTACGTAAAAAACCCGCCTTATTTCGCCAACATCGCGCGCGATCCCGTGCCCCTGGGGGAGATCCGGGGCGCCCGCATTCTGGGGCTGTTCGGGGATTCGATCACGACCGATCACATCAGCCCAGCGGGTGCGATCAAAAAGGAAAGCCCTGCCGGCCAGTATCTGATCGCGCATGGAGTTTCACCGGCTGAATTCAATTCCTATGGCTCGCGACGCGGCAATCACGAAGTGATGATGCGAGGCACATTCGCCAACATCCGAATCAAGAACGAAATGCTGGGGGGGCGCGAAGGCGGCCTCACCATCCATCAGCCGGGCGGCGAAGAAATGCCGATCTATGACGCCGCCATGCGTTACCAGAAAGAACGCGTGCCCACGGTCGTGATCGCGGGCAAGGAATACGGTTCCGGCTCCTCGCGCGACTGGGCCGCCAAGGGTCCGAGACTGCTCGGCGTGCGCGCGGTCATCGTCGAAAGTTTTGAACGCATTCACCGTTCCAACCTTATCGGCATGGGCGTGCTGCCCTTGGAGTTTGTGGGCGGAAAGACGCGCAGGGACTACGGCTTCACGGGAAAAGAAGTGATCGACATTGGTGGGCGCAAAAATGAGCTTACCCCGCGCATGCAGCTTGTGGGCCGCATCACCTATCCTGATGGCAGCAAGGCGGAAATGCCGCTGCTCGCGCGTATCGATACGCTGGACGAGGCCCAGTATTTTCGGCATGGCGGGATTCTTCCTTACGTGCTCCGCCATCTTTTGGCCGCGTAAAAGCCCGTACTTTCAAGCCATCGTGATGCGATGGGCCTTTGGAAAGGCGGGGGCTTCGCCCTATCTTCCCGCCCATGCGCTTTGCTGCGTATCTCTGTGCCGGCCTTCTCGGGCTTGTCCCCGCCTTAGCGGGCGAGCAGCCCACGCACACCTCGCACCCGGTCGTGGTCGAACTGTTCACGAGCCAGGGCTGCGCCGATTGCCCGCCCGCCGACGCATTCTTGGGCGAACTTGCAAAGCGCAGAAACACGATCGCCATAACGCTTCCCGTCACCTATTGGGACATGCTGGGATGGAAGGACACCTTCGCCAGCGAAGCCAATACCACCAGACAAAAGGCGTATGCCAAAGCGCTGGGACGAAGCGGCGTCTATACGCCGCAAATGATCGTGAACGGCACGGCCGACGTAGTGGGCGGACGCCGCGATCAGGTGCTTTCGACCGTGGCCGCGCGCGCTAACGACAACCCCAGCATTCCGGTCGACATCCAGCTTGCGCCCCACACCGTGAACATCACGATCGCGGGCGGGGAAAAAACGGGCCCGGCGACGATCTGGGTCATGCCCACGCTTTCGCGCGCCAACGTGAAAGTGGGCAAAGGCGAGAACCAGGGCCGCGAACTCGCCTACACAAATATCGTTCGCGATCTGAAAGCAATCGGTGTGTGGGAAGGCGAGGCCGTCACTTTCAGCTTGCCGCGCCGCGCCCTCACCAAGGTGCGCTATGACGGGCTCGTCGTTCTGCTTCAGCGTGACCGGCACGGACAGGTGATTGGCGCCACGATGATCGGCAAGCGCGTCCCAGAATAATACACCCCTGTCGAGACGAGCGATCTTTAAACCAAGCAGACCTGCGGCCCAGCCGGTTCGCCTCGCTTCATTGCATCTGCCGGGCTGGTTTGCGTAAACGACAACAAAGCTTCTTCAGCACTTTGTAACCGCAATTTCGATGGCCGCGCATTCGCCTGTGCCCGCGGCAGGCGAATTTCTCAATTTTTAAGCGCTTCCCGCGTAGTTTTGATGCAATTCGCACGGATCAATACGCGGAACAAGGGTAGTGGAATTGGGCACCGGGCTGTTTCAACGCAGTTTCAAGGAAAGCTTTAAGGCGCTTGGCGAAGCCAATGCCGCCGAACGGCTTCGCCTCGCGGTTACCGGGGCGGGCGAGGCTGCATTCGATTGGACCATCGCCGACAACCGCATCGTCTGGGAAGCCGCCGACTCCGTTCTGCGGCCCCATGTGGACCCCGCGCAGGTCGAGACCGGCCATGGATTTTGCGCCTGGATCGGTCACGAAAGCAAAGAGCGGCTACTGTCGCTTGTAAGCGAAATCGCGCCGGCCGAGCCCGTCTTCGAACTGGAATTCCAGTCGCTCGCGCCCAAACCGGAATGGTTCGAAATCCGCGCCGTGCGTGTGCCGGGGCCAAATGGCGCGGCGGAGCGGGTTACGGGCGTACTGCGGACGGTTACCGAGCGAAAACATGCTCTGGCACGGCTTACCTATCTTGCCGCCTACGACGAATTGACCGGTCATCTCAATCGCACGCGGCTGCGCGACGAACTGACCAAGACGATCGCGCGCGCTGCCGCGAACGACCGGCATTGCGCCTATTTCGTCGCGGCAATCGACAAGCTTGCGGTGATCAACGAGACGTACGGTTTTGATGTCGCCGATGAAGTGATTGTCGCAACCGGCCAGCGGTTGGCCGCAAGCTTGCGCGCCAGCGACGTCATCGGGCGCACGGGTGGAAACAAGTTCGGAATTATACTTTCCGAATGCGGCGAGCAGGAGACGGCGCAGGTGGCCGAGCGCCTGCGCGCGAGCGTGCGTGACGACGTCATCGAGACTCGGGCAGGGCCAGTATCGGCAACCGTTTCCATCGGTGCCGTATGGCTTCCTGCGCACGCGGTGACCAGCCAGGAAGCGATGCTGCGTGCGGAAGAGGCACTCAACCGCGCCAAGAGCACTGGGCGCAATGGGTTTGTGGGCTACTCGCAATCGCCCCAACGCGAATCTGCGCGCAGGCGTCTAATCACAATTGCCGACGATGTGATGGCCGCACTCAACGACCACCGGCTCGTTTTTGCCTATCAGCCTATTGTCGGCGCCCGCTCTCGCCTGCCCGAGCATTACGAGTGCCTGCTGCGCCTCACACGCAAGGACGGGACTATCGCGGCCGCGGGCGAGTTCATCCCGGCTGCGGAAACGCTGGGGCTTGTGCGCCTTGTGGACCGGCGCGTTCTAGAGATGGCAGTTGCGCAACTCTATTCGCATCCCGAGATCAAGCTTTCCATCAATGTGTCCGGGACCACAGCCGGCGATCCTTCGTGGCTCCAGTCCTTCATCAATTATGTGCGCGAGAATCGCGAGGTGGCCGAGCGCATGACGGTGGAACTGACGGAAACCGCCGCCATTCACGCCTTCGAGGAAAATGCACGCTTTGTGAGCCGGCTTCGCGACATGGGCTGCCGCGTAGCCATCGACGATTTCGGCGCCGGCTACACCTCCTTCCGTAACCTGCACATGCTTCGTGTGGACATGGTCAAGATAGACGGCGCTTATGTACGCGAGCTGACGGCTTCACCCGACAACCAGCTTTTCGTGCGTACCCTCGTTAGCCTCGCAAAGAACTTCCAGCTGGAAACGGTTGCCGAATGGGTGGGCTCGGAAAAGGACGCCTCGCTGCTCGGCGAATTCGGCGTGGACTATTTCCAGGGCTATTGTTTTGGCGAGCCCGACATGTCGCCCGCCTGGCCCACGCAGCCTAACTGACTCACTGACTATTTCCGTCCGGCCAGCTCGGCCAATTGCCGGCGCATTGTCTCGATCTGATCCTTGAGTTCGCGGATCTCGTCATCGCGCTCGTGATCCTTTGCCTCGCCCCCATTGCCGCGCGTGGATTTGGCATCAGGCCCATTTTCGCGCATCTGCCGCGCGACGGGCGCGAACATCTTCATCGCCTGTTCAAAAATGGCCATGTTCTGCCGGGCAATCGTCTCGAAATTCTTGTAGCCAAGGCCGCCGAACGCATCGGCGAATTTCTCCCGCAGCTGCTCCTGGTTGCGGGCGAAGCTTTCCATGGACATTTCGAGGTAACGGGGCACGAAGGCCTGCAGATTATCGCCATACAAGCCGATGAGCTGGCGCAGGAACTTGATGGGCAGAAGGTTATGCCCCTTGCCCTCTTCTTCCACGATGATCTGAGTGAGCACCTGGCGCGTGATGTCTTCGCCCGTGCGTGCGTCGCGCACTTCGAAATCGACGCCTTCCTTCACCATCTCGCAGAGATGGTCGAGCGTCACATAACTCGACGCCTTCGTGTTGTAGAGCCGGCGGTTCGCATATTTCTTTATGATGACCGGATCGCCGGGCCCGCTCTTCCTGTCGCTCAAACGCACACCTGGGGGCGATAACGGGCGCTTTCGCGTCCTCCTGCACAGTCGACTCAACACGCCCGCAAGCGGGCTGTAAAGCCCAATTTCATTGGACCCGCAAAAGGGTTTACGAGAACAAACGCGGCATGCATGAATCCCTGCAGCAGAGGCGGAGAAAAATATGACAAATGCGGAATTCCCCTTCTCCGCCGGGCTCACGCGCGAAGGACTTGGTGCCGTCGGGAGGAAAGCCTTCTACCTGGAGATCATTCTGCGAAGGATTGCGGGCGCCCTTGGCACCCGCTGGCGTGCAGTTCGCCGCCAGCCAGCGAGAGCCGGGTGAAAACTTTTCGGGCAGTTTCGGAGTTTAGGTAGTCTTCCACTGTCCCAAGTTGACAACGGAGAGGAGACGTTCAATGGCGCGCGTTGCGCTGGTCACAGGTGGCACAAGAGGCATTGGCAGGGCAATTTCGGTAGCCTTGCGGCAAGGCGGATACCGTGTCGTGGCAAATTTTCACGGCAACGAAGAAAAGGCGAAGGCCTTTGAACGCGAGACAAAGATTGCTTCCCGCAAGTGGGACGTGGCCGATTTCGGCGCATGTATAGAGGCGGTGGCCGAAGTGGCCGACGAATTCGGGCCCGTCGACGTCCTGGTGAACAATGCAGGCATCACGCGCGATGCCACCATGCGCAAGATGGGCCGCGAAGCATGGGACGCCGTTGTGGATACGAACCTCGGCGGCTGTTTCAACATGTGCAAGGCGGTTTGGGAGAGCATGGTCGAACGCGGCTTCGGCCGAATTGTGAACATTGGCTCGATAAACGGGCAAGCGGGCCAATATGGGCAGGTAAACTATGCCGCCGCCAAATCGGGCATCCACGGCTTCACCAAGGCGCTGGCGCAGGAAGGGGCGGCCAAGGGCATTACGGTGAACGCGATCGCACCGGGCTATATCGACACGGACATGGTGGCCGCCGTGCCCGTTAACGTGCTGGAAAAGATCGTCGCGCGCATTCCGGTGGGACGATTAGGCAAGGCCGAGGAAATTGCGCGCGGCGTGGCGTTTCTGGTGGCGGACGATGCGGGCTTCATCACCGGCTCCACACTCTCTATCAACGGCGGCCAGCATATGTATTGATTCCTTTCGCTTGATCCCACTACCGGATTTCGTCACGTGGAATCCCTTCAGCTGATCGAAGTAAAATCGCTCGCTTGCGTCCGCGGCGGCCGCGACGTTTTCCAGGGACTGAATTTTCGCGCGGCCGCGGGCGAGACTGTCCTGCTGCAGGGGCCGAACGGAGCGGGCAAGACCTCCACGCTAAGAATCCTTGCGGGTCTGCTGCCTCAGGCGGCGGGGAGCGTCACCTTGCGCGACCAACGCGGCACAGTGACCGACGCGGCAGAGCGCGCCCAAATTGCGGGATGGCTCGGCCACCAGGACGGCATCAAAGGCCAAATGACCGTTTTCGAAAACGTGCACTTCTTTGCCGCGCTCTTCGGTGCGGTGGAATCGCCGGAATCGATTCTTGATCGCGTCGGACTTTCCGCTTCCAGCGATTGGCCCGCACAGTTTCTCTCTGCGGGGCAGCGCAGGCGGCTTGCGCTGGCGCGGCTCCTTCTTGGCAATCGTCCGCTCTGGCTCCTGGACGAGCCCTTGGCGGCGCTTGATGCGGAAGGCCGCGAGCTTGTCGCGAGCCTCGTGCGCGGGCGTTGCGAGCACGGCGGCATCGCCGTCGTCGCCTCGCACGGCGACTTTGCGCCGGCGGCGCAGCACGTCCGTCTTGGAACGCAAAAGTGAGGGCGTTCGCGGCCCTAGTCGCGCGCGACATCCGCCTCGCGTTCCGGGCGGGCGGAGGGGCGCTGCCGGCGCTCGGTTTCTTCACCATGGTTGCCGCGCTCGTGCCGTTCGGCGTGGGTGCCGAACCCGCACTGCTCGCGCGCATCGGCGGCGGCGTGCTGTGGATTGGCGCGGCACTGGCCGCCCTGCTCACGCTCGACCGCCTGTTCCAAAGCGATTTCGAGGACGGAAGTCTCGATGTGCTGGCGCTCTCGCCGCTTTCACTCGAAACAACGGCCACGGCAAAAATGGCCGCGCATTGGCTAACCACGGGAATACCGCTTGTCGCGCTTTCGCCCGCCGCGGCGCTGCTGTTCGGTCTTGCGCATGAGACCTTGGGCGCGCTCGCACTTTCGTTGCTCGTCGGCACGCCCGCCTTGAGCGCCATCGGCGTCATAGCCGCGGGGCTCACGCTATCGCTCAGGCGGGGCGGGCTGCTGTTGTCGCTGATCGTGCTCCCGCTCGAAGTGCCGGCCGTCATTTTCGGGGCGCGCGCCGTCATGGCCGAAGGCTCCAGCGATCTGCTTTTCCTGGCGGCATTCTCTCTGGCCGCCGTCTTGCTTGCACCCTTCGCCTCCGGCGCCGCCGTGCGGCTCAATCTCGCAGGATAGAAACTTGCCCGCGCCCGCGTACGCCCCTAGACCACAGCGCATGGCAAGTCTCGCCAATCCCAAGCGCTTCATGGATCTTTCGGGCCGCCTGGTGCGATGGTTCGTGCTCATGGCGGGTGTTCTGCTGGCAGCGGGGTTCTATCTCGCTCTTTTCGTCGTGCCTCCCGATTACCAGCAGGGCGAATCCGTGCGCATCATGTTTGTGCACGTGCCGGCGGCATGGATGAGCATCTTCGTCTATGCGCTGATTGCTGCCGCCTCTTTCGCCGGCCTCGTATTCGCGCATCCCTTGGCCGATGTGGCGGCAAAGGCCGCCGCGCCCTATGGCGCCATGTTCACCGCACTCGCGCTCGTTACGGGTTCGTTATGGGGAAAACCGATGTGGGGCGCCTATTGGGCTTGGGACGCCAGGCTCACCTCGGAGCTTGTGCTGCTGTTCATCTACTTCGGTTACATGGCGTTGTGGGCGGCCATTGAAGATCCTGCGCGCGCGGGCCGCTTGGCGGCAATTCTTGCCCTGGTGGGGGCGGTCGATCTTCCCATAATCCATTTTTCGGTCGATTGGTGGCGCGAACACACGCTGCACCAGCCCGCCAGCGTTGTACGCATGGACGGGCCCGCCCTGCACGGCGATTTCCTTTGGCCGCTCCTCATCATGGCCTTGGGCTATATGGCGCTCTTCTTCGCGCTTTGGCTCACGCGGATGCGAACCGAAATACTTTCGCGCCGTGCGAGGGTACTGATACTCCAGGGGACATAATGGAAAGCCTGCTGCACATGGGCGGATATGGGGCTTTCGTCTGGCCAGCCTATGCCGCAAGCCTATTTGCGCTTGGCGGCGCCATCGCGCTGACCTGGAGCGCGCACGCGCGCATGAGGCGAATGGTGGAACGCCTCGAATCCGGTAAGAGGCGGTGAAGCAGGCGCCTTATTTAGTTCCCGTTGCTCTTTTTGCGGCGCTTGTCGCAATTTTTGCCATTCAGCTTGCCGGGCCGCCGCCGTCGCAATTGACTTCGCCCCTCATCGGCAAACCGGTGCCGCAATTTTCTTTGGACCCGCTTTCCGAATTTGGAGGCTTTACACCGGCCGATCTTGCGGCCGGGCGCGTGACGGTCGTCAATTTCTGGGCATCCTGGTGCGCGCCTTGTCGTATCGAACACCCCTTGCTAATGGCGCTGGCGCGCCGCGACGACGTGGCTGTCTATGGGATTGCCTGGAAGGACAAGCCCGAAAGAGCGCAAGCCTTTCTCGAAGAACTGGGGAGCCCGTTTGCGCGCGTTGTGCTGGATCAACGGGGGCGCGCCGGCATCGATTGGGGCATCTCAGGGGTTCCCGAAACGTTTGTCGTGGATGGCCGAGGCGTCGTGCGGGCCCACGTGTCGGGCCCGCTCACGCCCCAAGCCGTGAGGGAAATCGTTATGCCTGCGGTCCGAGGGACGGCGCCGCCGCGCTAGCGCAGCCGGCGCCCACCCCGGCCGTTCGGAGAGCCGCGCTCCAGATGTGCAACTATTGTCGCCAAGTACTTGGAAAATTTGGTTCTTTCAGCAGCGGGCAGGCCTGACAGGATGTCCTTTTCCACGCGCTCGTTGGCGGCCTTGGCGCCCCTTAGCGCTTTGCGCGCGAGCGGACCCAGATAGACCGCATTGGCGCGGGCATCTTGCTCGGTCCGCTTTCTGGCAAGCAGCCCGCGCAGCGTCATCCGGCTGACCATCTCCGCAAGGGTGGATCGGTCGATGCCGGTCTTTTCCACGAGTTCGGCCTGGCTCAGGCCCTCCTTCTCCTCCACGGCCGCGAGAACCGTAAACTGCTGGCGTGTAAGGCCGCTGGAGCCCAGTTCCCGTGAGAACCGGTCGTTCGCCCTTTGCACGCATCTGCGCATCATGTGCGAGGGTGCACCGGAAAGAAAGAAGCCGCTGTCCGTCTTGCGCGGACCTTTCGAAGCCATCAGACACCCCTCGGGAAATTACATTTGGTACGCGGGCACGAATGTCCGTCTTTGCCGGACTTGCAACAAAGAATACTCCGAACAGGCCAGCGCGCAAGCAGCGCGCGTAGATAATTTGCAACACATTGAATCTTGTTTTCTTTTGCGCGGAAGAAAAACACTTACATCCGTGAAATGTTCTTTCGAAAGTGATTTTCAACGCAAATTGTTCGCATTTGCTTTTTCGATCGCTGCATCATGTCGCAGGCGGTGACTTATCGCTGGTCCGCTGGCGGCGCATGACAAAAGGCACTTGCAAGAGACTGAAAAGCACAATCAAAGGGAAAATACCCCAGACCTTGAACGCCACCCATGTGTCAGTCGAGAAATTCCGCCACACCATTTCGTTGGCCAAGGCAAGCGCAAGAAAGAACAGCGACCAGCGCCAGGTAAGGGTGCGCCAGGAGGCCTCGTCGAGCTGAAATGCCTGTCCAAACGCGTACTTAATGAGCAGCCTGCCGCCTGCCAGCCCGCCCAGCAATACAGCCGCAAACAGCGTGTACAGAATGGTGGGCTTTAGCTTGATAAAGAGCTCGTCGGATAGCGCGAGCGTGAGCCCGCCGAAAACGAGCACCAGCGCACCTGTAATAAGCGGAACTGGCGAAACCTTGCGCTCGATGGCAAATCCCAAGACAACGCCCACCACCATTGCCAACATGAAGGCCGCGGTAGCGGCGAAAATTCCCCACCAAGCGTTGGCCACAAAGAAAATCAGCAACGGACCCAGATCGAGCACGAGTTTCAGAGCGGGCGGCGTTTTCATGCGGCGCCTGTTAGCGCTTTGGCGAACGAGCCAGCATCGAAAGGCTGCAAATCATCAAGTTTTTCTCCCACGCCGACAAAATGGATGGGCAGGCCGTACCGGCGCGCCAGCGCAATCAGTATGCCGCCCTTCGCCGTGCCGTCCAACTTGGTCATGACAAGGCCGCTCAGCGCGATCGCATCCCTAAACGCGCTCACCTGCGAAATTGCGTTCTGGCCCGTCGTGGCGTCGAGCACCAGCAGGCTGGCATGCGGGGCATCCGGATCCAATTTCCTGAGCACACGGGCGATTTTTTCGAGCTCGGCCATCAGTTCTGCCTTGTTTTGCAGCCGTCCGGCGGTGTCGATAAGAAGTACGTCGGCGCCCGCGTCGCGTGCCTGCTTGAAGGCGTCAAATGCAAGGCCTGCCGCGTCGGCGCCAGGCTCGCGCGCCACGACATGAGCGCCCGCACGCTCTCCCCAAATCTTGAGCTGATCAATGGCGGCCGCACGAAATGTATCGCAGGCAGCAATCCATATTTTGTGCTTCTCTCGGCCAAGTCTGGCTGCAAGCTTGCCGATGGTCGTCGTTTTGCCGCTGCCGTTCACGCCAGCGATCAGCACCGCGTAAGGCTTCTTATCGGGATCGGGCTCGAAAGGGCGCGCGACCGGTTCGAGGATATTTGCAATCGCCGCGGCCAGAAGCGCGCGGACTTCCGTCTCCGAAATGGCTTTGTCGTAGCGGCCTTTGCCAATGTCCGCGGCGATCTCGTGCGCCAAGTGCACGCCCACATCGGCCTGAATCAGACCGTCTTCCAGTGCCGAAAGCGTTTCGGCATCCAGCTTCTTGCGCGCGAAAACGCCTGCCAGGTTGTCCGTGAGTGCGGACGAGGAGCGCGATAGCCCCGACTTGAGCCGCGCGAAGAATTCGGTTGGTTTGGTCATGCCGCTGCCCGTCCGGCCACAATGCCGGTGAGCTCCTTGCCGTTACTTCCGGTAATGGCAATGCGTGCAATGCTCCCCGGTGCAGCCTGCCCGGAGAAGCGCACCGGCGCGAAGAAAGGCGTGCGGCCGAAGCCCGCCTGCTCCACCAGGACATCTTGGTCGGCACCAACCTGTGCGGAGAGAAAGCGCCAAAGAGCGCGTGCGCCGTGTTCGCGAAGGCGGGCCGCCCGCTCCTTCACGATTGCACGGGGAAGCTGCGGCATGCGGGCGGCCGGCGTGCCCCGGCGCGGGCTGAAGGGGAACACATGCAAATACGAGAGCCCCGCTTCGTCCACCAGACGGAGAGTATTCGCGAACATCTCCTCCGTTTCGGTGGGAAAGCCGGCTATCAAGTCTGCGCCGAAGGCGCAATCGGGGCGCAAGCGGCGCACCTTCTCGCAAAAGGCGATCGTGTGCTCGCGCAGGTGCCGGCGCTTCATGCGTTTCAGTATGAGATTGTCTCCCGACTGCGCCGAGAGATGAAAATGCGGCATCAGCCGCTCATCTTCCGCAACGGCTCGCATCAGCGTTTCATCCACTTCGATGGAATCGATTGACGAAAGCCGAACGCGCGCCAGTTCCGGTACCAGTTTCAGGATGCGCCCAACCAGCATCCCGAGCGAGGGCATACCGGGAAGATCAGCGCCATAAGCCGTGAGATCGACGCCCGAAAGAACAATTTCCCTGAAGCCGTTGGCGACGAGCCTGCGCACTTCATCCACCACCCTACCCATGCCCACGCTACGCGATGGCCCACGGCCGTAAGGAATGATGCAAAACGTGCAGCGGTGATCGCAACCGTTCTGGACCTGCACCACGGCGCGCGCCCGGCCCTCGAAGGAGTCAACAAACTGCGGCGCAGTTTCGCGAACGGACATGATGTCGTTCACGCGCACGCGCTCGCCGCCTTCCAAGTAGTTCTTCGCGTCCAGTTTCTCGGCGTTGCCCAGCAACCGATCCACTTCGGGCATGCCCGCGTAGGTCTCGGGCTCGCTCTGCACGGCGCAGCCCGTAACAATGATGCGGGCAGCCGGGTTCTCGCGCCGCATTTTGCGGATCGCCTGGCGCGATTGGCGCACCGCTTCGGCCGTTACCGCGCAGGTGTTCACGATGACCGCATGTTTGAGCCCCGATTCGGCTGCACGCCTTTTGATCGCCTCGGATTCATAGGCGTTCAGCCGGCAACCAAAGGTGATGACATTCACGCTCATTCGGGCCTCTCAAGCGCCATGAGGTCCGCCTCGCCGGAAAAGCTGACCACGGCAGGGCCCGTCATCAGCACATGATTGTCGCTTTCGCGCCATTCGATTTGCAGCGTACCGCCGTCCATGATGACGGCGGATTTGCGGTCGAGAAGCCCGCGACGCGACGCGGCAACGACTGCCGCGCACGCTCCGGTGCCGCAGGCAAGCGTCATACCCGCACCGCGCTCCCATACGCGCAAGCGAAGAGCTTCGCCCTGCCTTTCGGCAAACACGACGTTGGTATGCGCAGGGAACCAAGCGTGATTTTCGATCGCCGGACCGAGCTTCTCAATGGGTGCCGTCTCCGCATCCGCAACGAACAAAACGCAATGCGGATTGCCCATGCTGACGGCGGCGGCCTCCATCAAGGCCTTTTCTTCGAATCCGGCGACGGGCAAGGCGAAGGATACGGTGTCCACGGCCTGTGCCATTGGGATCTCGCGCCAGTCGAAGCGGGGCGCGCCCATATCGACCGTTACATTCCCCTCGCCAGACAACACGCAACGCAAAGGGCCACTTGCCGTATCTATAGAGACTTCGCTCAGTTTTGCCTCATCCATGAGGAGCCGCGCGACACAGCGCGCGGCATTGCCGCAGCTTTCCGCCTCGGCACCATCGGCATTAAACACGCGCATGAAGGCGTGAGTGCCATCGCGCGCGCGCTCGATCACGATCACCTGATCGCAACCCACGCCGAAATGACGGTCGCCCACCGCACGCGCAAGGCGAGCATCCATCGGAAGGCCTTGTTTGCGCGCGTCGAAGACAACGAAATCGTTGCCGAGCCCGTGCATTTTCACGAATGCGGTCATGGGCGACTTATAGGCCGGGCCGCCTGCCCTGCCAACGCGCCATTGACTGTATGCAGGTGTACTCGGGATAAGGGCATTGGGGCTTACCGGAGACATGCATGCGCACGGTTCCCGCACTTGGGTTTATTCTGGTCCTAGGCTTTGGCGCGCTGGCCACGGCCGCGCAAAAGGATGCGAAGGACAACGATCCATTCCTTTGGCTTTCCGACATCAACGGCGCGCGCGCCATGGCCTGGGTCGAGAAACAAAATACCAAGAGCGCCGCGCTCAAGGAGGACCTCGGCTACGCCAACACCTACGACGCCATTCTCAAGTCACTCGATACGCATGACCGAATCCCGAAGGGAACCATCATAAACGGGCACGTCTACAATTTCTGGCAGGACGAGACCCACGTGCGCGGAATTTGGCGGCGCACGTCCGTTGCCGAATATCGAAGGGGCGATCCGCGGTGGGAAATCCTTTTCGACCTCGACAGGTACGACGCCGAAACGAACGCGAACTGGGTCTTTCACGGCGCGACTTGCGCGCCCTCGATGCAGCGATGTCTGCTTGACCTCTCGCCGGGGGGAACCGATGCCGGCGCGATCCGCGAATACGATCCCAAAACGCAGCGGTTCCTGGACGACGGCTTTGCGCTCGCCGTGGCGAAATCGAATGTCGATTATGTCGATGACAACACGATCATCTTCGGCACCGATTTCGGCCCGGGCTCGATGACCACATCGGGATACCCGCGCATCGTCAAGGTGTGGCGGCGCGGCGAACCGATCGCCGATGCCAGAACCGTTTTCGAGGGCAAAGTCGAGGACCAGGATTCGCATGCGCAGGTCTACAGCGGCCCGAATGGACTGACCGCCGGAACCGCGACCGTCCTCATCGTCCGCGATGTGAGTTTTTTCCAGGCCGAATACCATCTCGTCCGTCCTGGTTTCAGCACGGTGAAACTGCCCCTTCCCACCTTCGCCAATGTGCAGGGGATCACACGGGGCTTTCTCGTTTTCACGCTGCGCGAGGATTGGAGCACGGGCGGTGAAACCTACCGTCAGGGCTCGCTGCTTGCGTTTGCGTTAAGGCCGTTCGTGGACCAAGGGGCCAAACGCGTGAGCGTGCTGTATGTGCCCAACGCGCGCAGCACGGTTGAACATGCCGCCACGGGCGCGCGGGGCGTTTATGCGGCGATTTTTACCAACGTCATAGGCAGCGTGCATTTCTTCCGGCCGGACCGAGACGGCACATGGAAAGCAAGAAAACTCGCCATCCCCGATGGCGGAACGACGGCCATAGTTTCTGCGGACGATTGGGGGTCCGAAGCGCACTTCACCCATGAAAGCTTCCTAACACCGCCCACGCTTTACGAGGACAGAGGCGACAACAGGCCCATTGCAATCAAGTCACAGGCGCCACAGTTCGACGCGAATCTTTACTTGGTCGAGCAGTTCGAGGTGGCGTCCGCGGACGGCGTGAAGGTGCCCTACTTCCTCATTCGCGCGAAAGATGCAACGGGGCCGATGCCGACGATCCTTTATGGCTATGGCGGCTTCGAACAGTCGCTTTTCCCCTGGTACTGGAATGAAGGGCGCCGCCCGGTGGCGCCCGCACAGGCGTGGCTGAGCAGGGGCGGCGCAATCGCGGTCGCCAATATCCGCGGCGGCGGAGAATTCGGCCCTGCCTGGCATCAGGCGGCGCTCAAGGAAAAGCGCCAGCGCGCCTTCGACGATTTCGCGGCCGTAGCGAAGGACACGCAGGCCCGTGGCGTCACCGCGCCTGAAAGGCTGGGCATCGTCGGGGCTTCCAACGGCGGCGTACTCACGACCGTCACCATGACCCAGCACCCCGAACTCGTGCGCGCCGTCGTCTGCCAACGGCCGCTTGTCGACATGCTGCGCTACACGCGCTTCGGGGCGGGCGCATCGTGGATCGAAGAATATGGCGATCCCGACAAGCCGGACGAGCGCGCTTACCTCGCCAAATATTCCGCCTATCAGAACGTGAAGAGAGGGGCGCAATACCCGTCCATCTTTTTCATCACCGAGACCAGCGACGACCGCGTGACGCCGATCTGGGCGCGCATGATGGCGGCCAAGATGGAAGCTCAAGGCCACGACGTTCTCTTCTACGAGAGCGCCGAAGGCGGCCACGGCGCGGGCGCGACCAACGCGCAACAGGCGGAATACTGGGCGCTCAGCTACACCTATTTCGCCCAGAAGCTCGGCCTTGGCGCCGGTCGCGCGGCCGCGGCGAAGCCTGCTTCGCCCTAGTTTGACTTGCGCTATCGCGCGCCCTAAACAACCGCACAATCCGGAAAGACGGGAGCCTTTCCGGTCCCGGGCGAGGGCCCGGGATCGACCCCAGGCAGCGCAGATGCGCCCCCTGGGGTGTGACGCGTTTGGGAGTGCGCATGTTTGACGTATTGCAGGCAAAGCTGACCGAGGCCCTCGACCGGCTCAAGCGCAAGGGCGCGCTTTCGCCGGAGGATATCGACGCCGCGCTTGCCGAAGTGCGCGCGGCACTCTTGGACGCCGATGTCGCTCTTTCAGTGGTGAACGAGTTTCTTGCGCGTACGCGCGAAAAGGCGGTGGGCGAAGCCGTCATCCGCTCGGTTACTCCGGGCCAGCAGGTGGTCAAAATCGTGCACGACGAACTTGTGCGCGCGCTGGGCAGCGAAGGTGCTGCTCTTTCGCTGGGCGCCCCGCCCGCGCCCGTGCTCATGGTGGGCCTGCAAGGCTCAGGCAAAACGACGACGGCGGCCAAGCTCGCGCGGCATTTGCAGACACGCGAGAAGAAACGCGTGCTCATGGCCTCGCTCGACGTAAACCGCCCCGCCGCCATGGAGCAGTTGAAGGTACTTGGCGAGCAGGCAGGCGTCTCTACGCTTCCCATCGTAGTCAGGCAGACGGCCACCGATATCGCAAAACGTGCCATCGCTTCCGCGCGCGTGGGCGGTTACGACGTGGTAGTTCTGGATACCGCCGGCCGCCAGCACATCGACGATGCGTTGATGAAAGAAGTGGCCGCCGTGCGCGACATCGCCAAGCCGCACGAGACCCTTCTGGTGGCGGACGCCATGACCGGCCAGGACGCGGTCAACATCGCAAGAAACTTCCATGCACGCGTGCCACTGAGCGGGATCATTCTCACACGCGCCGATGGCGACGCGCGCGGAGGCGCGGCGCTTTCGATGCGCGCGGTGACGGGCGCGCCCATCAAGTTCCTGGGAACCGGCGAAAAACTGGATGCGCTCGAAGCCTTTTATCCGGAGCGCATCGCAACCCGCATACTTGGCATGGGCGATGTCGTGAGCTTGGTTGAAAAAGCCGCCGAAACGGTCGACCGCGAGCAGGCGGAAAAGTTCGCGAGGAAACTGAAGAAGGGCGAATTCGATTTCAACGACCTGCTCGAACAGCTGCGCCAAATGCGAAAAATGGGGGGCATGGAAGGCATTCTGGGCATGCTTCCCGGTATCGCCAAGGTGAGGGGCCAGATTGCGGCCGCCGGATTCGACGACGGTCTGCTCAAGCGCCAGGAGGCCATCGTGCACTCGATGACTCGCGACGAGCGCGCCGACCCCGATTTGCTCAACGGATCGCGGCGCAAACGAATAGCCAAGGGCGCGGGCGTCGAAGTCTCGGATGTGAACAAGCTCTGCAAGATGCAGCGCGGGATGGCCGACATGATGAAACGGATGGGCAAGGGCGGGCACATGCCGTTCGCGGCGGGCCTAAACCCGCAAATGCTGTCGCAGATTGGCGGCCCGCCGCCGGGAACAAAGAAGTGATCCTTGAAACCTGAGGAGAAACCATGGCGCTGAAAATCAGATTGTCACGCGGGGGCACCAAGAAGCGCCCCTTCTATTCCATCGTCATTGCCGATTCACGCATGCCGCGCGACGGCCGCTTCATCGAGTCGATAGGCCATCACAATCCGCTCCTGCCCAAGGACCACGCGGATCGCACCAGGCTAGACCTTGAGAAAGCCAAGGCATGGATGAAGAAGGGGGCGACGCCCTCCGATCGCGTGCATCGTTTTTTGGCGGAGGCAGGCGTGCTGGCGCCCTTGAAGCGCAACAACCCGGAAAAAGCGAAACCCAAGAAGAAAAGGCAGGAGCGCGAGGCCGCCGCGACTGGCGCCCCGGCACCGGCGGCTGAGGCGGCAGCGCCTGCCGAGGCGAAAGCGGCAACGGAGACGCCACAGTCTTGACGCGCGAGCTTCCCGTCGCGAACGCCGATGCGCTGCTTGTGGGAACGGTAATCGGCGCCTCCGGACTAAGAGGCGAACTGAAAGTGAAAAGCTTTACGGCCGCACCGGAAAACATTGGTCATTACGGGCCGTTGTTCTGCGAAGACGGGCGCAATTTTTCGGTTGCGGGTGTGCGGGCACAGAAAGGCGACGTCGTGTTGGTACGGCTAAAGGGCATCGAGGATCGCGCGAGCGCGCAAAAGCTGAAAGGGCTGAGGCTTTATGTTTCGCGCGCGGCGCTGCCGCAGCCTGCCGCCGATGAATTCTATCATGCGGATCTCATGGGCCTGCGCGTCGAAGACGAGAACGGGCACACGCTTGGCGCCGTGCGCGCCGTGCACAATTTCGGCGCGGGCGACATCATCGAGGTCGAGGATGCGAAAGGAAAATCCCGGATGTTTCCCTTCACGCGCGACATTGTGCCGGAGGTGGACGTCGCTGCCGGACGAATGGTGGCGGTGCTCCCGCCGCTTAGCGAGGACTGAGCCATGTGGCGCGCAAGCGTGCTCACTCTTTTTCCGGAGATGTTTCCGGGGCCCCTTGGCGTATCGCTGCTCGGCAAGGCGCTCGCGCAAAGCATCTGGTCGCTGGACGTTCATGACATCCGCGAGCACGGTCACGGAAGGCACAAGTCTGTCGACGACACGCCGGCAGGCGGCGGCCCCGGAATGGTCATGCGCGCCGACGTAGCCACCGCGGCGATTGACGCGGTGCGAGACGATGGCGCTGGACGCCCGCCGATTTATTTAAGCCCGCGCGGGAAACCCCTCACCCAGGCGCGCGTGCGCGCGCTAAGCGCGGGGGCGGGCGTAATTCTTTTCTGCGGGCGCTTCGAAGGGCTGGACGAACGCGCAATTATCGCGCGCGAGATGGAGGAGATTTCCGTCGGCGACTTTGTTCTGGCCGGCGGCGAGATCGCCGCGATGGCGCTGATTGAGGCCTGTGTGCGGCTCCTTCCCGGCGTTATGGGCGCGGAGGCATCGCGCGAGGAGGAAAGTTTCGAACTGGGCTTGCTCGAATATCCGCACTATACGCGGCCTCAAGTCTTTGAAAATCTTGAGATTCCCCAGGTCCTCAGCTCCGGCGACCATGCCGCGATTGCACGCTGGCGCAGGGCCCAGGCCGAGGCCGCGACGCGGTTGCGCAGGCCCGACCTGTGGGACCTCTATGAAATATCCGGCCGATCCGCTAAGACGCCCGCCTTCCAGCAAAAAGGAAAGCCCGAGGGAAAAAAGCCATGAATATTATCGAAACCCTCGAGCGGGAGCAGATGACCGCCGCGCGCGGCGGCAGGAAGCTCCCCGATTTCCGCCCCGGCGACACGCTCAGGGTGAACGTCAAGGTCGTGGACGTCAGCTATGACGAAAAGGCGAAGCAGACCAAGACACGCGAGCGCCTGCAGGCGTTCGAGGGCGTATGCATCGGCAAGAGCGGCAAGGGCGTGAACGAGAATTTCACGGTGCGCAAGATTTCCTACGGCGAGGGCGTTGAACGCGTCTTTCCGGTCTACAGCCCGCTGGTCGATTCGGTGGAAGTGGTGCGCAGGGGCAAGGTGCGCCGCGCGAAGCTCTATTATCTGCGCGGACGGCGCGGCAAACGCGCGCGCATTGTCGAGCGTGCGATGAGCGGTGAGGAAATGGCGGGTGATGAACCCATGCCCGCCGAGTCCAAGTAATTTCCCGGTTTATTGCGCTTCAAGCGCGCGCTTGCACGGGGCATAGGTGCGCGCTACCTAGCCATGCACTTTCCGAAAGGAGCACGCGATGGCGCGCAAGAAGATCGCACTCATCGGCGGCGGGCAGATCGGCGGCACGCTTGCGCATCTCGCGGCGCTGAAAGAGCTCGGCGACATCGTCCTTTTCGACATCGTGGAAGGCCTGCCGCAGGGCAAGTCGCTCGATATCGCGCAGGCCGGGCCAATTGAAGGCTATGACGCCAAATTCAAGGGCACCAATTCCTACGCAGACATCGCGGGCGCCGACGTCGTGATCGTGACGGCAGGCGTGCCGCGCAAGCCCGGCATGAGCCGCGACGATCTCCTGGGCATCAATCTGAAGGTGATGGCCGCGGTGGGCGAGGGCATCGCAAAGCACGCGAAAAACGCCTTTGTTATCTGCATTACCAATCCCCTGGACGCCATGGTGTGGGCGCTGCGGGAATTTTCCGGCGTGCCGCACAAGATGATCGTGGGCATGGCGGGCGTGCTGGATTCCGCACGCTTCCGCCACTTCCTTTCCGAGGAAATGAACGTTTCCGTGGAAGACATTTCGGCGTTTGTGCTGGGCGGGCACGGCGACACCATGGTGCCCATGCCGCGCTTCTCGACCGTTGCCGGCATTCCTTTGCCCGAGCTGGCGCGCATGGGCTGGATCGGCCAGGACCGCCTCGACAAGATCATTCGGCGCACGCGCGACGGCGGCGCCGAAATCGTGGGTCTGCTGAAAACTGGATCCGCGTTTTACGCGCCTGCCGAGGCCGCCATCGCCATGGCGGAATCCTATCTCAAGGACAAGAAGCGGGTGTTGCCCTGTGCAGCGCATCTCAAGGGCGAATACGGGCTCAACGACATTTTCGTAGGCGTGCCGGTCGTAATCGGCGCTGCTGGCGTCGAGCGCGTGGTCGAGCTCAAATTGATGGACGAGGAGCGCGCGGCGCTGATGAAATCGGCTGAGGCGGTCAGGGGCCTGATTGACGCCTGCAAGAAGCTGGAGCCGAAGCTCGCGTGACACGTGTTGTTCCACGTCTGGAGACCGAGCGTCTTCTCTTGCGCGAATGGCGCGAGGACGATTTCGAGTGGTTTGCGTGCATTTCGGCGGACGCGGAAATGCGCCGCTTCATCGGCGGAGCGCAGAACCGCGTGGATGCCTGGCGCACCTTCGCCGCAATGCAAGGCCACTGGTATCTGCGCGGACATGGGTTCTGGCTGGCGGAGCGCAAGACCGACGGCGCAAGGTTAGGCGCACTGGGCGCGCTGCGCCATGAGGGTTGGCCCGGGCTGGAAGTGGGTTGGCAGCTCGACAGACGGCACTGGGGCCATGGTTATGCCACGGAAGGTGCGCGCGCGGCGCAGAATTGGGTTTTCGAGAATTTCCCGGTTGAAACGGTGATTTCCTGCATTGACGCGGCGAACATCTCGTCGCATCGCGTGGCCGGGCGCCTGGGAAACGTCAAAGGAAAGCCTGTCACGCTCACAATGAACAACGAAACGTTCACCGTGGACGTGTGGGAACTTTCGCGCGAGCAATGGCGCAAACAAAACCGGGCCACACCAACGATCGCCGGCAAATGCGAACTCGCGACAATACCCTGCATCGAAACGGAAAGGCTCATTCTGCGCGAATGGCGTGAGGAAGACATCTTGCCGGCCATCGGCTTTATGGCCGACCCCGAAGTCGCGCGCTACACGGTGGGCTCGCCGCAGGCGGCGCTCGATGCTTGGCGGGGGTTAAACGTCATCGTTGGCCACTGGCAGATTCGCGGGTACGGTTTTTGGGCCGTGGAGCGCAAAGAAGACGGCAAGCTTGTGGGCCGCGCCGGGCTGTGGAACCCGGAGGGCTGGCCCGGAATGGAAGTGGGCTGGACGCTGGGCCGTGAATTCTGGGGCAAAGGCTACGCCACCGAGGCCGCACGCGCTGCCATGAACTACGCCTTCACGAACTTTCCGATCGAGAAGCTTTTGTCGGTCATCCATGTGGACAACCGCCGCTCCCAGATGCTCGCCGGGCGGCTTGGCGAAACCCGCGGGGCGCGGATGGAAATCGCCTACGGCGGAAAAAGCTTTCCTGTGGAGGCCTGGGAAATAACCCGCAAACGCTGGCTGGAAGGGCGCTGTAGGCCGTCATAGGATCGTTTGCTTCCTCGGGGGGATAGTCGATGGAATGGATTGTGGCTCGCGCAATTCTGGTGGCGGGATTTTTGGGAACGCTCAGCGACTGGCTGTTCATGGGTGTGCTCTTCCATGAGCGCTATCACCGCTATCCCGAAGTGTGGTGGCCCGCCATTCGCGAAAAAGGCGGCGACAAGCGAGCGATAATCTATTCGAGCATCGTCAGCTTCCTCACCGCTGCAGGTGTCGTTCTGCTCTGCGCCTACACGAACACTGCCACCATCACGGGCGGCGTCATCGTCGCCGTGCTTGCCTGGCTTGGCGGGCCGCTCGTCGTCACGGTAACCAACGGCCTTTGGGTAAAGCGCGATCCCATGATCACGGTTGCACATTCCGTTGGGCATCTTGCGCGCATGCTTATCGCAGGCGTTGCCGGGGCGGTTGCCCTGCAGTTGGCAAGCTAGCCAGCGCTTGCCGCCGCTGCCGCCGCTGTTGTAAGCCCACGCCGTCTCACGCGGTTATCCCGGGGCGCTGGCCCCAAGGCGTCCCATGAATATTCACGAGTATCAGGCAAAAGAGATCTTGCGCGGCTTCGGCGTTCCGGTGCCGCGCGGATTGCCCGCCTTCAGCGCGGACGAAGCGCACGCCGCGGCGCAAAAATTGGGCGGTTCCGTCTGGGTCGTGAAGGCGCAGATCCACGCCGGGGGACGCGGCAAGGCCGGCGGTATCAAGCTCGCGCGCAACTTTGACGAAGTAAAAGCGGAAGCCGTGCGCATGCTGGGCAAGACCCTGGTGACACATCAGACCGGGCCCAAGGGACGAATCGTGCGGCGGCTTTACATTGAAGAGGCATGTGAAATCGCCGGCGAGCTATATCTTTCCGAGCTGGTAGACCGCACGGCCGGCCGCGTTGCCTTCATTGCCTCCACCGAAGGAGGCACGAACATCGAAGAGGTCGCTAGGCGCACGCCGGAAAAAATTTCCATGTTCCACGTCGATCCGGCCGAAGGCTACAGCCCCTTCATCGGGCGCGATATTGCAGGCGTGCTGAAAGTTTCCGGCGAGGCGGCAAAACAATGCGGCGCGCTGACCGAAAAGCTGTATGCGGCTTTCATAGCCAAGGACATGAGCCTGGTGGAAATAAACCCGCTGGTGGCGACCAAGAAAGGTGAGCTCATTTGCCTCGACGCCAAAATCAATTTCGATGACAATGCGCTTTTCCGCCATCCCGACGTAGCGGCGCTGCGCGATCCGGACGAAGAAGACCCGGCCGAAAGAGAGGCCGCAAAATACGAACTCTCCTACGTCAAGCTCGATGGCAGCATAGGCTGTATGGTCAATGGCGCGGGGCTCGCCATGGCGACCATGGACATCATCAAGCTGTATGGCAAGGAACCCGCCAATTTTCTCGACGTGGGGGGCGGTGCTAACCGCGAGAAAGTCACGGCCGGCCTGAAGATCATCCTTTCGGACAAAAACGTGCAGGGCATACTGGTGAACATTTTCGGCGGAATCATGCGCTGCGATATCGTCGCCGAGGGGATTATCGCCGCGGCAAAGGAAATGGCTCTTGCCGTGCCCCTGGTTGTGCGCCTGGAAGGCACCAATGTCGAACGAGGGCGCGAAATACTCGCGCGTTCCAACCTTCCCATCATAGCGGCCGATGACCTTGCCGATGCCGCGCAGAAAATCGTTAAAGCGGTGAGGGGTAAATGAACGCAGGGCACGTCTGATCAACTGATGTCCATTCTCGTCGACAAGAGCACGCGCGTCATCTGCCAAGGCTTTACGGGCTCGCAGGGCACGTTCCACTCCGAACAGGCGATCGCCTACGGAACAAAATTGGTTGGCGGCGTCTCACCCGGAAAGGGCGGACAAACGCATCTGGGGCTGCCTGTCTTCGACACCGTGGTGGAAGCGAGGAAAAAGACCGGTGCCACTGCAAGCGCGATTTACGTTCCCCCGGCGCATGCGGCCGACGCAATTCTGGAGGCAATCGGCGCAGAAATAGCTCTCGTGGTCTGTATCACCGAGGGGATTCCGGTTCTCGATATGGTGAAAGTGAAGCGCGCTCTGGAAGGATCGAAGACGCGCCTTATCGGGCCCAATTGCCCGGGTGTGATCACGCCCGGCGAATGCAAGATCGGGATAATGCCGGGACACATACACCGGCGAGGAAAGGTTGGGATCGTTTCGCGTTCGGGAACCCTCACCTATGAGGCGGTGGCGCAAACGACGGCTGCGGGCCTAGGCCAATCCAGTTGCGTTGGTATCGGCGGCGACCCCGTTAAGGGAACAGACTTTGTTGCGATACTGGAGATGTTCCTGGCGGATTCCGAAACCGAGGCGATCATGCTGATCGGAGAAATCGGGGGCGCCGACGAAGAAATTGCCGCCGATTTCGTCAAGCGAGAGACGCTCAAGAAGCCCATGGTGGGATTTATTGCCGGTGTCACGGCGCCGCCCGGCCGGCGCATGGGGCACGCGGGCGCCATCATTTCTGGCGGCAAAGGCGACGCGATATCCAAGATCGATGCGCTCACCCGGGCAGGTATCCGGGTTTCGGCGAACCCCGCGGCACTGGGCACGACAATGGCCGCACTCCTGTCAGGGAAATAGCCGTTTCTTGGTTTGAGCGCGCGCCGCCTCCATATTAGGAAGGCCGCCCCAAGCGCCGGCACCCGAGATGAGCTCAGAGACGAAAGTGCGCGACAACAACGGAACGCATCTGAAGGCAGTTCTGGATGCGACGGCGTTCCTTTCTGGCGGGAGCGCCGCTTTCATCGAAAGCCTTTATCGCCGCTACCTGGACAATCCCGGAAGTATCGGCGGCGAATGGCGGGAGTTTTTCGATGCGCTGGGTGAGCGCAATCTTACGCCGGTGCAACTGGGCCGCGGGCCTGCATGGCGGCGCGACGCCAAATTACCGGTTGAAGACGGAGAACTTGTTGCGGCGCTGAGCGGCGCGCCTGGCGCCGAGGCAGCCGAAGTATCCGGCGAGAATGTGCGCGCGGCGGCGCTCGACTCCATTCATCTCGTGCGCGTGATCCGCACCTACCGCACGCTCGGGCATCTTGAAGCCAATCTTGACCCGCTGGCGCTCGAACCGCGCAAATCGATTCCGCAGCTTCAGCCGTCGTTCTATGGCTTCCATAACGAGGACATGGATCGCCCGATCGCGCTCGATGGCGTGCTTGGGCTCGAGCAGGCGACGCCGCGGCAGACGCTTGAGATCCTGAGGCGCACCTATTGCGGCAATATCGGCTACGAATACATGCACATTACCGATCCCGAACAGCGCGACTGGATTCAGCGCCGCGTGGAGGGGGAAACCGATTTTCATTTCACGCCCGAAGGCAGGCGCGCCATTCTGAACAAACTCATAGAAGCAGAGCAATTCGAGAAATTCTGTGCCGTCAAGTTCATTGGCACGAAGCGTTTCGGACTCGACGGCGGTGAAGCAATGGTTCCCGCACTCGAACAAATCATCAAGCGGGGCGGGCAGCTTGGCGTAAAGGATATCGTACTCGGCATGGCGCATCGCGGGCGGCTCAATGTGCTGGCCAACGTGATGGCCAAGCCCTACCGCCAAATTTTCCACGAGTTTCAGGGCGGCTCTCACCTGCCCTCCGACGTGCAGGGCTCGGGCGACGTCAAATACCACCTTGGCGCGTCGTCCGACCGCGAATTCGACGGCGTGCGCGTGCACGTTTCGCTTACCGCCAACCCCTCGCATCTCGAAGCCGTCAATCCCGTGGTGCTCGGCAAGGCGCGAGCGAAGCAGCAGCAGAACGACGATAAAATCACGCGAACGAGCGTTCTTCCGCTGTTGCTCCATGGCGACGCCGCCTTTGCCGGCCAGGGCGTGGTGGCGGAATGCTTCGCCATGTCGGGGACAAGGGGATTCCGCACCGGCGGCACCATCCACTTTATCATCAACAACCAGATCGGATTTACGACCGCGCCCGCTTATGCGCGCTCATCGCCCTACCCCTCCGATGTCGCGCTGATGGTGCAGGCGCCGATTTTCCATGTGAACGGCGACGACCCCGAGGCCGTCGTCTACTGCGCGCGTTTGGCGGCGGAATTCCGCCAGTTGTTTCACAAGGACGTCGTGATCGACATGTTCTGCTATCGCCGGTTCGGCCACAACGAAACGGACGAGCCGTCTTTCACGCAGCCCCTGATGTACCGTGCCATCAAGGAGCATCCCACGGCGCTCTCGCTCTATGCAGAAAGGCTGGTGGGCGAACACGTTCTAAGCAAGGGCGAAGTCCGTGCGATGCAAGAGCGTTTTACGAACCGTCTGGACGAGGAATTCGAAGCGGCCAGCAGACATCGCGCGAACAAGGCCGACTGGCTTGACGGCCGCTGGACGGGATTCGAAACCGCACCCGAAGGCGACCGGCGGGGAACGACGGGCGTAGAGCGCAAGATCTTGCAGAAAGTGGGAAAGGCCCTTACCAGCGCGCCGGAAGGCGTTCGCTTGCATCGCACGCTTGCGCGCGTGATGCAGGCGAAGGCCAAGATAATAGAAGCCGGCGAAGGCATCGACTGGGCGATGGCCGAGTTGCTTGCTTTCGGCACGCTGCTCCTCGAAGGCTATCCGGTTCGCCTCTCCGGACAGGATACCGTGCGTGGCACGTTTTCGCAGCGCCATGCTGCATTCATCGATCAAGAGACGGAAGAGCGTTACGTGCCGCTCAATCACATTGTCGAGGGTCAGGCGGAATTCGAGGCCATCGACTCGTTGCTTTCGGAAGCTGCCGTGCTCGGCTTCGAATACGGCTACTCGCTGGCCGAACCCAAGGCATTGGTGCTGTGGGAAGCTCAGTTCGGCGACTTCGCCAATGCGGCCCAGGTCTATATCGATCAATTCATCGCTTCGGGCGAAATGAAATGGCTCCGCATGTCGGGGCTCGCACTGTTGCTGCCGCACGGTTTCGAGGGACAGGGGCCGGAGCATTCATCGGCCAGGCTCGAGCGCTTCCTGCAACTCTGCGCGGAAGACAACATCCAGGTCGTATATCCCTCCACGCCAGCAAATTACTTCCACGTGTTGCGGCGGCAAGTGCACCGTGCCTTTCGCAAGCCGCTTGTCGTGATGACGCCGAAATCGCTGCTCCGCCACAAGGAATGCATCTCCAATTTTGCCGACATGGGGCCGGGCACGTCCTTTCACCGCGTGCTTTGGGACCGTGCCCAATCGGAAGACACGCTCGTTACCGACGATAAGATCACGCGCGTCGTGCTCTGTACCGGCAAGGTGTACTACGACCTCCATGAGGAGCGCAGGAAGCGCGGCGAAAAGCGTATCCAGGTGCTGCGCCTGGAACAGCTCTACCCGTTCCCCGGAAAGAGTCTGGAGGAAGAACTTGGGCGTTTTCCGGAGGCGGAAGTCGTCTGGTGCCAGGAAGAGCCGCAAAATCAGGGCGCATGGACGTTTGTGGTTCCGCGCGTCGAAGCCGTCCTTACGGGCCTCGGCCGGGACGAACGGGTACGCTATGCGGGCCGGCCGGAAGGCGCCTCGCCCGCCGCCGGCCATCTAAGCCTCCATCAGGCGGAGCTGGCCGCATTTCTCAATGACGCGCTGACGATATAAAAACGTTTCCGGACGCGATCAGGACGCAATGAGCATCGAAATAAAAGTTCCCGCCATGGGCGAATCCGTCACTGAAGCGACGATCGCCAAATGGTTCAAAAAGGAAGGCGACGCGGTTCAACGCGACGAGCCTGTGGTCGAACTCGAAACGGACAAGGTGACGGTGGAGGTGCCATCGCCCGCGGCCGGCACACTCGACGAAATCCGGGTGAAACAGGGCCAGTCGGTAAAAGTAGGAACCGTGCTTGGCGCGGTCAAGGAAGGCAAGGCGGCCGCCAAACCGGAACCGCCAAGTCCGGCGCCGGAACAATCAAAATCGCGGAGCGCGCAAACGCAGCCGCAAGCCAAAGCTGCCGCCGAAAAAGTGCCGCCACCGCCATCGGTACGCCGCATTGCCGAAGAGGAAAAACTGGATGCAGATTCAATTGCCGGCACGGGCAAGCGCGGGCAGGTAACGAAGGCAGATGCAATTGCGGCGCTGGAAGCGCGTGCCAAGGCGCCCAAACCGCAGCCCGCCTCCAGGCCGAGCGGCCCCCGGCCGCAGGCCGATCGCGAAGAACGCGTGCCCATGTCGCGGTTGCGCAGAACGATCGCAGCTCGACTGAAGGAGTCGCAGAACACGGCCGCCCAGCTCACCAGCTTCAACGAAGCGGATATGAGTCCCATCCTGGCGCTGCGGGCCGAGTTCAGGGAAAGCTTCCAGGCGAAACACGGCGTGAAGCTCGGCCTGATGGGTTTTTTTGTGCGCGCCAGCACGGCCGCACTCAAGGACATTCCCACGGTCAATGCAGAAATCGACGGCGACGATATTGTCTACAAGAATTTTTACGATATCGGCATCGCGGTGAGCACAGATAAGGGCCTCGTCGTGCCCGTGCTGCGCGATGTCGACCAGAAATCCATTGCCGAAATCGAAGCGGGTATTTCTGATTTCGCCGCGCGGGCGCGCGAAGGCCGCCTAAAACTCGAAGAACTACAGGGCGGCACTTTTACCATCACCAATGGCGGCGTGTTCGGCTCGCTCATGTCCACGCCGATACTGAACACGCCGCAATCCGGCATCCTGGGCATGCACAAGATCCAGGAACGCCCTGTCGCCGCGGAGGGCAAGATCGTCATCCGCCCGATGATGTATCTTGCGCTCTCCTACGATCACCGCCTGGTCGACGGGCGCGAAGCGGTCACCTTTCTGGTGCGCGTGAAGGAAGAACTGGAAAATCCGCAGCGCATGTTGCTCGATATCTGATACATGGCCGACGCTTTCGACGTGATTGTTATTGGCGGCGGGCCGGGGGGGTATAACTGCGCTATCCGCGCGGGCCAGCTGGGCCTGAAGGCCGCCTGCGTGGACAGCCGGGGCACTTTTGGCGGCACCTGCCTGAACGTGGGCTGCATCCCGTCGAAAGCCCTTTTGCATGTAACCGAGCTTTTCGAGGAAGCTAAAGAGCGTTTCCCCAAGATGGGAATCGTGCCGAAGGATATTGCCATCGATCTCAAAGCGATGATGGCACACAAGGACAAAGTCGTTGGCGAGCTTACCAAAGGCATCGAATTTCTTTTCAAGAAGAATAAGGTTGAGGGTATCGTCGGCGATGCGCACATCGAAACTGCCGGCAAGGTAAGCGTAAAAACCAGGAATGGCGTCCGCCAACTCGAATCCAAGAACATTGTGATTGCCACCGGTTCCGATGTAGCGCCGCTCGCCAATGCGACAATTGACGAGAAGACGATTGTTTCTTCCACCGGAGCACTTTCGCTTGCAAGCGTTCCCAAACGCCTGCTGGTGGTGGGCGCGGGCGTCATCGGACTGGAACTGGGTTCGGTGTGGCGCAGGCTCGGTTCCGATGTGCTGGTAGTGGAATTTCTTGATCGCATCGTGCCGGGAGTGGATCTGGAAATTGCAAAGCAATTTCAGCGCCTGCAGGAGCGCCAGGGCATCAAGTTCCGGCTTTCGTCAAGGGTTGCCAGCCTCGAAAGGAAAGGCGCCGCGCTTCACGCCTTCATCGAGCCCGCGTCGGGCGGCGCAGGCGAGACGGTTGAAGCCGACATCATTCTGGTTGCCATAGGAAGGCGCGCCTATACGAACGGACTGGGCCTGGACAAGGCGGGCGTGAGGCTGGACGAAAAGGGGCGCGTGGTAACGGACGGGCATTTCAAGACCAATGTTCCTGGGATTTGGGCCATCGGCGACGTGCGCGAGGGCGCTATGCTGGCGCATAAGGCGGAAGATGAGGCGGTTGCCTGTGCCGAGCGCATCGCGGGCCGCGCGGGCCATGTGAACTACGACGCCATACCTTCCGTCATCTACACTTACCCGGAAGTGGCGACGGTTGGAAAAACGGAAGAGGAATTGAAAGCTGCTGGCAGTGCTTACAAGGTCGGCAAATTCCCTTTCACCGCGAACGCGCGGGCAAGATCGAACCTCACCACCGAAGGCTTTGTGAAGATCGTCGCGGACGCCGCCAGCGACCGCGTGCTGGGCGTGCACATGCTGGGGCCCGATGTGGGCAATATGATCGGAGAAGCATCGCTCGCCATCGAGTTCTCGGCCGCCGCCGAAGACATCGCGCGCACCTCCCACGCGCACCCCACGCTGAGCGAAGCCATCCGCCAGTCCGCCATGAATGTGGGCGGCTGGACGATGCAGATTTAGGGCCCGCGCGTAACCGCCCGCGAAGACACACGATTTTGAACTGCGCGTCTGGTGACAGCGCGCCGACCCACATTCTAAACTAGCGAAAACGGGGGTGCTTCATGCGCAGATTTCATATCGTTCTTGCGGCAGCGGCGTTGGCCACTGCTGCTACGGCCCAAGCAGCCGAGATTCCCAAATACATAAGCGACGCGGTGGCCGACAAAGGGCGGCCCGAAGCGGACGTCGCGCGCGACGGCGACCGCAAGCCTGCGGAGACAATTCAGTTCGCTGGCGTGAAGCGGGGCATGATCGTAGCCGAGCTGGTGCCGGGGCGCGGCTATTACACGCGCATCCTTTCCAAAACGGTGGGGCCGAAGGGACATGTCTATGCGATTACCGGCGCGGAAATTCTCAAGCCCATTCCCAAGGCGGCCGACGCCGCGCAGGCGATCGCCAAAGACCCCGCTTTCGCCAACGTGAGCGCAATCACGGAGCCGGCGGCCGAGCTCAAAGTGCCGGAATATGTGGACGTAGTCTGGACGACGCAGAATTATCACGATCTCAAAATCGAAAAATTCTTCGGTAAACCCGATCTTCTGAAGCTCAACAAGTCCATATACGATTCGCTCAAGCCGGGCGGCGTCTATTTCGTGCTCGACCATTCTGCCGAAAACGGCTCGGGTGAGCGCGATGTGGAAACGCTCCATCGCATCGATGTGGAAACGGTGAAACAGGAGGTTTTGGCCGCCGGTTTCGTGCTGGAAGCGGAAGGCGATGCGCTGCGCAACCCGTCCGACCCGCGCAACATTGGCGTTTTCGACGCGTCCATCCGCGGCAAGACAGACCAGTTTATGCTGCGGTTTAGGAAGCCCCAAAAATAGGGCAAGGCGCGGCGGCTTCCGCCTTCATCATCAAAAAAACGAAGGGCAAGGGGATGTGGCCCCGGCCGTCCGCCTACGCTGCGGACGCAGCTCCGGCGGACTTAATCCTGCACGGCTCGCGGGCCGAAGCCCAAAGGGCGAAGGCCCGTGGCCCCGGCCGGACTTGAACCGGCATGGCCCTTGCGGGCCTACGGATTTTAAGTCCGTTGCGTCTACCATTTCGCCACGGGGCCGCAGCTAGCACAAACGCAGTGCGCGGTTGGCGTCAAGTTTTGCCGTGGCCTGCGCCCGCATGCTAGGCGTGCGCTCGGCGATGACCCTGGCCATTTTGAGTTTCCTGATCCTCGCCGCGCTCGCTGCGGGCTTTGCCGCGATCCCCTTTCTCAGGGCAGCAGGCCCGCATGCATGGCGCGGAAGGCGCCTTGCGGTGCTGTCGGCACTCGGCGTGATCGCGCTTGCCGCTGGCGTATATGCCGCAACTGGCAGGGTTGAGCTCGCGGCGCGTGCGTTCAAGGGTCCCAGCCCCGACGATTTCCGCGCGCTGGTGGCGACGCTCGCGCAACGAATCCGCGAACGCCCGGACGATTCCCAGGGCTGGACGCTCCTGGGACGCGGTTACCTGGCACTGGGCGCGCCGGACCACGCCGCAAAGGCGCTTTCGCGCGCGATCGCCCTTTCGGAAACGGCGGGCACGCCGTCCGCCTCGCTTTATGCGCTTTATGGCGAGGCGCTGGCGCAGGATGCCGGCCAGATCACCGGCGAAGCCGAAGACGCGTTTGAGAAAGCCCTTACGCGCGATCCCCGCGATGCAAGCGCGCGCTATTACCTCGGCCTTGCCGCGCGCGGACGCGGAGAAAAGGAAAAGGCGCTTTCATACTGGGAAGGGCTGCTAGGCGATGCTGCCGCAGATGCCCCTTGGCGCCACGCGCTTGCCGACGAGGTGGGAGCGCTCAAGGCGGAAACGGGCGGCGGCGCCGACATAGAAGCGATGGTGGCGGGCCTGGCTGCCCGGCTCGAGAAGAATCCCGACGACCTCGCCGGCTGGATGCGGCTGGTGCGCGCCTACGCCGTGATGGGCGAAGCGAAAAAAGCGCGCGAGGCGCTGGCCCGCGCGCGCGCGCAGTTCGTGCGCAACGAAAGCGCGCACAATTCGCTTAACGCGCTCGCGCGCGACCTTGCCATCGAAGAGAGAAACTGAACTTCGGAATTATCCGGCTACGCGGGCCTGCCACACGGGCCAGCAGCGCGCATGTCCGTTCGTCTTGTTCTTGTTGTAGAGCGCGATCTGCGCGTCTTCCGCGTTGGCACCCGCTTCCGTCGCCACGTAGTCTTTGCCGCCCGCACACCAGACATAGAACTGATGCGTCCCCGACGCGAAGAAATCGACCTGCTGGTTGGACATTATATTCGCGGCAACGGCTACGCCTGCGACGGCGAAAACAATGCCGCCGACCATGGCCACAATCACGCGCAGCGGCACCATGCCGTTGCCTTTCCTAATTTGCTGGTGAGTGCCCGCCTGAAGCGCGGACCGAGAACCCCCAGCCCCGAAGGCCTTTCCTAATTTGCTGGTGAGTGCCCGCCTGAAGCGCGGACCGAGAACCCCCATCCCCGAAGGCATGATACACCAGCGGACGGGAAATCCACCTCAATTTTTCTCCGGACAACAATTTTTCACAGTCCCCGTCAGCGTTTACGCTATCCGCTCGGCGCGGCCGCCGGCATCGCGCGCCATGGTTTCGATTTCGCAGAGGACCCGTTCCACCTGCGCCGCGTCGTGGCCGCGCACGACCAGGGCGCAGCGGGGGCCCGACAGCCCGAAAGAGGGGTAGCTGCCGATCACGACCCCAGGATTCCTGTGCTGTATCTCCGCAAGCGCCACCGCTATCGCGCTTTCGCCGAGGGCAACCGCGACCGTGCCGCTCACCACCGGCGTTCCCGTTTTGAGCCTGGGGATCACATGCTCCAGCATGGCCTGCATGATGTTGGGTACGCCCGCCATGACGATCACGTTCGCGATCTGGAACCCGGGCGCACCCGATACCGGATTGCTGATGAGCTTCGCGCCCACTGGAATTCGCGCCATGCGCCTGCGCGCTTCGTTAAGGGACGCCTCGGGGTTGGGGCCATAGCGCGCAGCGATCATGGAAAGCGCTTCGGCATTGTCCTGCAACTCGACGCCCAAGGCCTTGGCGACCGACCCAGCCGTGATGTCGTCATGCGTCGGCCCGATGCCTCCGGTCGTAAAAAGATAATCAAAGCGGGCACGCAACGCGTTCAGGGCGGCGACTATTTCGGCCTCGACGTCCGGTACCACGCGCACCTCGCAGAGATCGATGCCTATGCCGCTCAAGACCCGGGCAATGTGATGGATGTTCACGTCGGCCGTGCGCCCGGAAAGGATTTCATCGCCAATGACAAGGAGGGCGGCAGTGACCGGTTGCATGGAATTGTGCCTTCTCACGGGATCTGGCGGTGCGCCTTGACGCTGGAGGGCGCTCGACCCCAGATATAACTCCTAATTCTGCGCCAAGCGCGAGGAAAGGCATTCCATTGGGTTACGTAATGCAGGAAGACGATGTAACGGAGGACATGCGCCACGCCGCGCACGGCATCGCCGTATATGGGCCGGAAGATTTCTCAGGCATGCGCAAGGCGGGGGAGTTGGCCGCCCGCGTGCTGGATATGCTGGCGGCAGAAGTAAGGCTGGGAATTGCCACGGGCGACCTCGACCGGATGGCATTCGAATTCGTGACCGACCACGGCGCGATCCCTGCTTGTGTCGGTTACCGCGGATATCGCCACACACTCTGCACTTCACTCAATCACGTTGTATGCCACGGCGTGCCCAATAACAGACCATTGCGTGAAGGCGATATTCTCAACATCGACGTTACCGTGATCGCTGATGGCTGGCACGGCGATACCAGTCGCATGTACTTCGTGGGCGCGCCCAAGCGCAAGGCGCAGCGGCTGGTAGAGGTCACCTACGAGGCGATGATGCGGGGCATTGCCGCGGTAAAGCCCGGAGCGACAACCGGCGACATCGGCCATGCCATCCAGTCCTTCGCGGAAGACGAGCAGCATTGCGCCGTGGTGCGCGATTTTTGTGGACACGGTGTTGGGCGTGCATTTCACGCCCTTCCCAATATCGTGCACTATGGCAGGCCGGGACAGGGTATTGTTCTAAAGCCCGGCATGTTTTTCACGATTGAGCCCATGATCAATCTGGGCGGTTATGCGGTGAAAGTTCTCAGCGACGGATGGACGGCCGTGACTCGCGACCGCTCGCTGTCGGCGCAATTCGAACACAGCGTGGGCGTAACAGACAATGGCTGCGAAATCTTCACCCGATCGCCCAAAGGCTGGGACCGGCCGCCCTACCACTGAGGCCTTGGCGCCTCACTATCTCGAGCATCGCAAGCGGCTGCGCGAGCGCTTTGTCACGGCCGGCCCGGACGCGTTGCCCGATTATGAATTGCTGGAGCTCGTACTGTTCGGCGCGCTCCCCCGGCGCGACGTGAAACCGCTGGCGAAGGAGCTCGTCAACCGCTTCGGGAATTTTAGCGAGGTCATCGCGGCCCCGCCGGCGCGGCTAAAAGAGGTAGAGGGCGTGGGTGACGCGGTCGTGGTCGCACTCAAGGCAGTGGAGGCGGCCGCCCTGCGCTTATCGAAAGCCAAGATTCTCGGCCGGCCCGCCCTGTCGTCCTGGCAGGCTGTTCTCGACCATTGTGCGGCCAGCATGGCGCGCGCGGAAACCGAACAGTTCCGCATTCTTTTTCTGGACCGCAAAAACACATTGATCGCAGAGGAGGTCCATCAACGTGGCACAGTGGATCACACGCCGGTCTACGCACGCGAAGTGGTGAAGCGCGCGCTTGAGCTTGGCGCAACGGCGATGATCCTCGTGCACAACCATCCCAGCGGCGATCCCAC
>JBQTHM010000024.1:0-25299 GCA_052389895.1 Alphaproteobacteria bacterium
AGGAGGTCCATCAACGTGGCACAGTGGATCACACGCCGGTCTACGCACGCGAAGTGGTGAAGCGCGCGCTTGAGCTTGGCGCAACGGCGATGATCCTCGTGCACAACCATCCCAGCGGCGATCCCACACCAAGCCGCGCCGACATATCCATGACGCGTGAGGTGGCGGCGGCCGCCAAGGCGCTCAATATCGAAGTGCACGATCATCTGGTCGTGGGTCGCGGCGGGCACGCCAGTTTCAAAGCCTTGGGCCTCCTCTAGGGTGATCCGCACCGAGGCGGTCAAAAGTGCCTGGCTGCGGCAAGGGAATTCTGCCGCTCATTAGGCGATTTTCGGTATGCTGGGCCACTGGCGCGCGGGGGAGGTTCGCAGGTGATGTTGCGTTTTGCCTTGCTGCGTGCCGCCATTCTTATTGCGGGCATCGCGGGCGCGGCCTTTCTGGCCGCCGCTATCACGGCGATCGGCGATCCTGCGGCAACCGCGGGCATCGGCGATTTTGTTTCGGCCATGCTTGTGAAGGCTCCGGATGTGCTTGCGTTCGAAACGGGCGCGAGCAGCCTTTCGGGCGAGGCTGCGCGGCTGGCCGCCGCACCCGCCTTTTCGGCGAGCCTGCAATTGCTGCTCTTCGCCGGTCCTGTCGCATACATCGTTGGGGCGCCGCTTGGCGCCGCGCTGGCGGATCGGGCGACGAGGTCGTTTGTTGCTCCCTTTATTCAGTTTGTTGGCGCGGTTCCGGTCTTCTGCGGTGCTCTTGTGATCGGCGTGGTTTTCGCGCCTTTGTGGCCGGCGCAGGCGGGCGACGCATCTCTGTTCGTCGCAATCGGTGCACGGGACGCCGAAGCGCTGCAGTCCGCGCTAATGACAATCGCACCAGCCGGGGTCACGGTTGGCCTCGCCGGTGCCGGGGCGGTCGCGCTTGCCTGGCGAAACGCGCTGCAAAGAGCCGCCAGTGAACCCTACGTCGAAGGATTAGAGCGTCTTGGACTGGGCGAGCGCGAAATCCTGCGCCGTTATGTTGTACGCGAGGCGGTTGCGCTGGCGCTCAGGGAGGCGGCGCCGGTCATTCTGGCGATATTCGCTGCGGCCGCGGTAGCCGAATGGATTTTTGGCTGGCCCGGCGCCGGGGCAGCTTTCATTCACGCAGTGGCGCTCGAAGATTGGTCTGTTGCCGGTCTCATCGTATTTGCGATTGCCGTGATCCGCGCCGCAGTCGATTTTGCGGGGCCAACGGCCGCGTACGCTTTACTGGCAAATAAGACGTCATGACAGCCGCGGATACCATCGTGTTCGGAACGGGAATTTCGCCGCGCCGGGCGGCGGGCGCGGCAGGTGTGGTTGGACTTGGCATTCTTATGATGGTGGCAATTTTTGCGCCGCTGCTCGCACCCTTTGGGCCGGGCACGCTGGCCGCAGGGACGCCGCTGACCGGTCTTGTACCGGGCCATCCATTCGGCACCGACACATTGGGGCGCGATATTTGGAGCGAAACACTTTACGGCCTCGGCGTAACCATGCGCGATGCCGGGATCGGTTTCGCGGTCGTGCTGGCCGCGGGTACGGCCAGCGGATTCTTGGCCGCCCACACCTTCGGCCGTGTGGGGGTTCTGCTTCGTCTTGGTGTCGACGTGCTGACTTCAATTCCCGCGCTGCTCGCGGCGATCCTGATTTCATCGATATTGGGACAAGGCCTTGCTGCCTTTGCAGCAGGTCTTGCCGCCGCTCCGATGGCATTCGCGCGAGCATTTGATCGCGCGCGCGCGCAGCTGGCGACGCCGGCGGCAGAATTCGCGCGCGCAACCGGCGTGGACGACATTGCGCTATTCCGCCGCGATTTTCTTTGCGAGGCGCGCGACACGCTGCTTCCCACCGCGGCGCGCGCATTTGCTGCTGTCGCCATTACGCTCGCTACCATGAGTTTCTTCGGCTTCGGCGCTGTTGCGCCCGCGCGCGATTTAGGGCTGCTTATCGCTGCAAGCCAAAGCGAATTGACAGCCGCTTGGTGGGCGGCACTCTTTCCTGCGCTCGCGCTTGTCCTCGTCGTGCTGTTTGCAAGGATGGCAGCTGGCCTGTCCGGGGGCGAACGGCCATGAACGCGCTGCCGCCCGTCATATTCGAGGCAGACAACTTTAGCGTGCGCTTTGGCGCCCGCATGCGTCTTGTCGATCTTACGCTTCGCCTGCGAGTTGGCGAAGTGCTGACGGTGCTTGGCCGCCAAGACAGCGGCCGTGACATCCTGCGAGACGCGCTCATGGGCACTCTGCCTCGCACGGTTGATAAAGCAGGGGCACTTAATATCGCCGAGGGCGACAAGCACGGCCTGCGGCTGGCCTATATCGGAAGCCCGAGTGCGCGCGCACTGGCGCCCCACGCCCCTGCCAAGGACCAGTTGGCCCGAGCGGTTGCGGGCGCAAAGGAGCTGGAGCTAGACGACGCAGAAACCGAACTGCAGCTTGCGTTCGAACGCTTGCCTGGGGCGCCGCCAGTCAGCCGCCTTTTGTATGCGCCGGGCGAACTTTCGCTGCGCGAGCTAGCGTTCGCGTTTCTTGCGCTCGCCTTGGCGAAAAACCCCAATTTCGTCATCGCGGACGAAATAACTGCCGGGCTCGATCCCGCCGAGGCGAGCGAAATTCTGGATCTGCTGTCGAAGGAACAGATGGCGCGGCGTTTCGCGCTCATTTGTTTCACGGGAGATCCCGTCGTGCCACTGCGTCTTGGCGGACGAATTGCCGTTTTGCGCGACGGCCGCCTCGTCGAAGAAGGCCCTGTTCAACGCATTGCGGGCCCGCAGGCGAACGCCTACTCGCAGTCGCTCTTTCGCGCGGTGCCGTGCGTGGGGCGCGCAAGCGAATCCACACGCCCAAGCCCGCGCTCCGAGCCGCTGCTGCAAGTGCGGAGCATTCTGCTGGAGAAGCCAGCCAAAAGAGGCGTATGGGCTGGCGAAGGGATCACCTTCGATCTCAGGCGCGGCGCGAGCCTTGCGCTTGTCGGCAAGAATGGGACGGGCCGGCGTACGCTTATTCGCGCGATCCTTGGACTTGCGCCGATCTGGCAGGGCCGTGTGGTTTTCGACGCGGTCGATATGGGCGTACTTTCGCCGGATATGCGGGCACGTCTGCGCCAGCGAGTGGCGTTCATCAGCGGCGATGAGAGCGTGCTCGATGCCCGCATGACCGCCTATGAAACGGTGGTCGAACCCATGCGCGCGCATATCGCCATGGGGCACAAAGAGATGGTGGAAACGGCGGGAGCGATGCTGCGCCGTGTGGGGCTCGGTGACATGCCACGCAATCGCCGGGTGGCGGAACTATCCGCACTGGACCGCAGGCGCATTCAAGTGGCGCGCGGCCTTGCAGGCGGACCGCAGCTTGTCGTTCTGTTCGAACCGCTTATGGGCCTCGACGCCCCGGCCCAGGGGCTCATCCTCGACCTGCTCAAGGATTTTCGCCGTGAGGAAGGCGCAGCCTTCATCGTGATTACGGCCAATTTTGCCGTTGCCGAGGCGCTGGCCGAAGACGCACTTGTCATACGCGAACGCGAGATCATCGAACGCGGGCCGATTGCTGAAATTTTGCGCGCGCCCAAAGAGGCGCACACGGCCGCCCTTATTGCAGCCGCCACAATCCGCGAACACCCACTTTCGCAGACAAGCCCGCAAGGCTAGAACAAACTGATGCTGACGCTGAACGATCCCAAGCTGCTGCGCAGCGAAGCCTATATCGACGGAAAATGGGTATCCGCGCGTTCGAGCGCGCGATTTGCCGTTCTCAACCCGGCCAATGGCGAAGTGCTCGCCCGGCTCCCCGACATGCTGGAAGAAGACACGCGAGCGGCAATCGAGGCTGCGCATCGCGCCTTACCGGCATGGGCGGCCAAAACCGGCAAGGAACGCGCGACGATCCTTCGCAGATGGTACGAGCTTATGATGCTGGCACAGGAAGACCTGGCGCGCATCATGACGGCGGAACAGGGAAAGCCCCTCGCGGAAAGCCGTGGCGAAATCGCCTATGGCGCCTCTTTTGTCGAATGGTTCGGCGAAGAAGCCAAACGCGTCTACGGCGACGTGATTCCCCAGAATGTTCCCGGGCGGCGCATCATCGTGATCAAACAGCCCGTGGGCGTTGTGGGCGCGGTAACGCCATGGAATTTCCCCAATGCGATGATCACCCGCAAATGCGCGCCCGCGCTTGCCGCCGGCTGCACTGTCGTGAGTAAACCCGCTTCCGAAACGCCGCTTTCCGCGCTCGCCATCGCCGAGCTTGGCGAACGGGCGGGCATTCCCAAGGGTGTTTTCAACGTCATTTCTTCCGCGCACGCATCGCGCGTCGGCAAGGAGCTCACGGAAAGCGCGCTGGTCAGAAAGTTTTCATTCACGGGTTCCACGGAAGTGGGCAAGCTGCTTATGCGCCAGTCCGCCTCCACGGTGAAAAAAATATCGCTTGAACTGGGCGGAAATGCGCCCTTCATCGTTTTTGACGATGCCGATCTCGATGCCGCCGTCAAAGGCGCCATCGCTTCCAAATTCCGCAACATGGGCCAGACCTGCGTCTGCGCGAACCGGTTTCTTGTCCAGGACGGCGTTTTCGAAGCCTTTGCCGACAAACTCGCCAAGGCGGTGGCGCAGCTGAGAGTGGGCGATGGATTCGAGGAGGGCGTTCAGCAGGGCCCGCTGATCTCGGAAGACGCGGTGCAAAAGGTCGAGCGCCTCATCGGCGATGCCGTATCGAAAGGCGCGAAAGTGACGCTTGGCGGCAAGCGGCACAAGCTGGGCGGCACCTTTTTCGAGCCGACGATTGTCAGTGAATGCACCACAAAAATGGCCTGCGCGCAGGAAGAGATTTTCGGCCCAGTTGTGACGCTTTTCCGCTTTCAAGACGAAGCCGGCGCCATCCGCACCGCCAACGACACGCCTTTCGGCCTTGCCTCCTATTTCTATGCGCGGGATATGGCACGTGTCCTGCGCGTAGCTGAGGCACTCGAGTACGGCATTGTCGGCGTCAACGAAGGACTCATTTCCACCGAGGTCGCGCCGTTCGGCGGCGTCAAGGAATCCGGGCTGGGCCGCGAGGGCTCGAAATACGGCATAGAAGAATTTGTCGAGATCAAATACATAGCCTTGGGCGGATTGGGGACGCCTTGATATGATTTTGCGCTATGCGCGTCCGGAAATGACTGCCCTGTGGTCGCCCGAGACCAAATTCCGCATCTGGTTCGAAATAGAAGCATATGCAACTGACGCATTGGCGGAACTCGGCGCGGTCCCGAAGGAAGCGGCCCGAAAGATCCGTGAGCGCGGAAGCCGCGCCAAGTTCGATCTCCAACGAATCGACGAAATCGAGCGCGATGTGAAGCACGATGTGATCGCGTTCCTCACGCATCTTGCGGAGATCGTGGGTCCGGACGCGCGATACCTGCACCAGGGCATGACGTCCTCGGACCTGCTGGATACGTCGCTTGCCGTGCAGCTTGCCAGCGCCTGCGACATTCTCATCAAGGATGTGGATGCGCTGTTGGCCGCGCTCAGGCGGCGCGCCTTAGAACACAAGCTTACGCCTATTGTCGGGCGCAGCCACGGAATTCACGGTGAGCCGACAACGTTCGGCGTGAAACTGGCAAGTTTTTATGCAGAGTTTGCCCGCAACCGTGAACGGCTCGTACAGGCGCGGCGCGAGATTGCCACCTGCGCCATATCGGGGGCCATGGGCACATTTGCCCATGTTGACCCGCGTGTGGAAGCGTATGTCGCTGCGAAGCTGGGGCTAGCCGTAGAACCTATCTCCACCCAAATCATCCCGCGCGACCGCCATGCCGTTTTCTTCGCCGTGCTGGGTGTGATCGCCAGTTCGCTGGAAAGACTTGCGCTGGAAATCCGCCATCTACAGCGAACGGAAGTGCTAGAGGCAGAAGAGCATTTTTCGGAAGGCCAAAAAGGCTCTTCTTCCATGCCGCACAAAAGGAACCCGGTGCTGGCCGAAAACGTGACGGGCTTGGCGCGGATGGTACGTGCCTATGTGTTGCCTGCCATGGAAGACGTAGCGCTTTGGCATGAGCGCGACATTTCGCATTCCTCGGTGGAACGCTTCATTGCGCCCGATGCCACGATTACGCTTGATTTTGCGCTGGCGCGGATGACAGCAATCATCGAAAGGCTCCAGGTATATCCTGAGCGCATGCATGCGAACCTTGAGCGCACGCGGGGCCTGATCCACAGCCAGCGCGTGCTGCTTGCGCTGACTCAACGGGGGCTTTCAAGGGACGAGGCTTATGCCCTGGTGCAGCGCAACGCGATGAAGAGCATCGAAGGCGAGGCGGATTTTCTCGAACTCCTGAAAACGGACCAGGCAGTCACAAAAATTCTCGCCCCGCCGGAGTTGGAGGATTTGTTCGATATCGAGTTTCATCTCAAGCACGTTGATACCATCTTCGACCGCGTGTTTGGGGAACGATGACGATGCGCGGGATCGGCGTTGCCCTTGTGTGCCTGTTGCTCGCGGGTTGTTTTGACCTTGAGCAGAAAATGTCGCTCAACCGCGACGGCTCTGGCGTCTACGAAGTCGCCTTGACCGCCGAAGGGGCGATCGGCGAGGCCCTCAAGAACGAAGTTCTCATTTCGGAATCGGAAGGAGAAATCGAACGCCAGACTACGATCGTGCAGGGCCGCACCGTGCATAGCGAGCGCATCCGCTTCAGAAGTCTTTCCGATGTCGCATTGGGAGACGAGGATGTTTCGCTTCGCGTGCATGGCGGCGATTTTTTCGGACTGTTGCCGAAGCACGCAACATTCCGCCGCGTGGTGCGAAGCGGTGACGTACGCAGCAAATCAGCGGACGACAAGGACGACCGCGAGGCGCTCGCCGCCGTTTTCGGCAATCACACTTATACATTTTCGGTAAGCCTTCCGGGTTCTATCGCACGCATTCACCCGGTGTCGCTCGGAAGGGTCACCATCCAGCCGGAAGTCAAAGGCGACTATTTCCGCCATACGGTCACCTGGCGGATGCCGTTGCACATGATGTTCTCGGAGGACGAGGTCGTTTTCGCCGTGGATTTCTCGGCATATGGGACGTTTCGCGACGCGCATTCGCGCCCGAAGCGCGAAGGCACCCGCCGTAGCTAGCCCGGCTTGACGGGTCCCTCCTCTTTGCTATCTTTTACGTCGTCGGGGCGTGCGCAGACCCCCGGCTTTCCCAAGATGGTTCGCCATCCAAGTTCTGCGCTCATCTCGTTTCGACGGGAGGGCGTAGTATGGCTATAGCATACCCATCTCAACAATCATCTCACCATCAACTGCTTGCGGAAATATTTGGCGGCCGGCGGCCGTCACAATGGGTCACACGCGAACGGCCGAAGATAGATCGCGTCGCGTGTCCGTGGCTGATCCTGCGGTTCTTGGATGCGAACGCAGTGTTTCACTTTGTGCCGGCAAGCAATGTACTTTCCGCAGCGGCGCAGCTAAGCGCGGAACCCTTTGACATACCGGGCGTGCGGTTTTCGCACCGGGGCGAGTTCTGCTCGTTTGACGCTTTCATTGCGGACTTCGCCTTGCAGGACGAGGCGCTTCTCGTGCTCGCCCGCATCGTGCGTGGGGCGGATACGAGCCGCCTGGATCTTGCGCCAGAATGTGCAGGGCTTCTCGCCCTTTCGCTTGGCCTGTCGCAGAATTTCGCGAATGACCAAGATATGATGAAGGCGGGGCTTCCCATGTATGACGCGCTGTATGCATGGGCAAAGCACGCGCGCAGTGAAACGCACGGCTGGCCGCCCGCGGCGTGAGCGACGTGGAAATGGAACGCACGCCCGCCTTTGGCGAAGCACTACGCTTGTGGCTGAAGGTGGGCGTGCTGAGCTTCGGCGGGCCGGCCGCACAGATTGCGCTGCTGCATCGGCTGCTGGTCGAAGAGAAACGCTGGATAGGCGAACGCCGTTTTCTGCAGGCGCTGAATTTTTGCATGCTGCTGCCCGGCCCCGAAGCGCAGCAGCTTGCGACCTATGCCGGATGGCTACTGCACGGCATACGCGGCGGGCTGGCGGCGGGCATCCTTTTCGTGCTTCCCGGCGCCGCCCTTATGCTGGGCATTAGCCTGATCTATGCCACGTACGGCGATGTCTCGATTGTGCAGGCGCTATTTTATGGCATCCAGGCAGCCGTCATCGCGATTGTTGTCGAAGCGCTCCTGCGCATCGCCCGGCGCGCGCTCAAGAACGGCGAAGCGTATGTAATTGCGGCCCTGGCCTTCGTGGGAATCTTTTTCCTCGCCCTTCCCTTTCCGCTCATAGTTCTTGCGGCTGCGCTATGGGGGTTCGTGCGAGCGTCGGCCGGCCGCATTCGGGACAATGATACTAGCGACGCGGACGACGGATTGATCGACCGGCTTATGGCGAAAAACGTGCTTACTCATGCACGCCCTTCGGCCACTTATCAAATTGCAGTTGGCACAGTCTGCTTGATCCTATGGCTGGCGCCGGTCGCAGCGCTGACTGCCGCGAAGGCGGGGGTGTTTGCGGATATAGCGCGATTTTTCTCATTAATGGCGGTGGTGACCTTCGGTGGCGCCTATGCCGTGCTGGCCTATGTGGCGCAGGAGGCGGTGCAAGGCTTTCACTGGCTCACGCCTGCCGACATGCTGCGCGGTCTTGGACTCGCCGAAACCACACCAGGTCCGCTCATTCTGGTGACACAATTCGTGGGTTTTCTTGCCGCGTTTCGTGAGGCGCATGGGTTAAACCCTTACCTAGCGGGTACACTCGGTGCACTTCTCGCGACGTGGGTGACGTTCGCGCCGTCATTCCTGTGGATCTTTGCTGGCGCCCCTTACATGGAGCGGCTGCGCGCCCATGCGCGCCTGCAACAGGCGCTCTCGGCGGTCACCGCGGCGGTTACCGGCGTGATTCTGAATCTTGCGGTTTGGTTTGCGCTGCATGTTTGGTTTGGCAACGTAAGCGACAAGCGCCTCGGCGTACTTTACCTCCACCTGCCTGACCTCGGAACGATCGATCTGAAGGCGCTCGCGCTGACCGCGCTGGCCACGATTTCTCTCTTCTATGTCCGCGCCGGAATCATGGCGACGATTGGCGGGGCCGCCATTCTGGGGCTGGCGTTCAGCTTCCTCTGACTTCTATTTCTTGGTCTCGCTTTGCACCTGTTCGGCGGCGGTTTGGAGCAGGTCTTCCATCTTTCGCCGGATATAGTGGTCGGAGTGCTTTATGTCTTTGGCATCGAAATCCCTGCGCACCTTCCGGAACACGTCGTTATCTCCCGCTTCCTCAAAATCTGCCTGCACGACTTCGCGGGCATACTTTTCGGCGGCCTCCCCGCTCAAGCCCATTTCGCCGGCAGCCCACAGGCCAAGAAGCTTGTTTCGCCTCGCCATCACCTTGAACCGCAACTCTTCGTCATGCGCCCATTTTGATTCGAAGCCTTTTTCTCGTTTTTCGAAGGTTCCGGCCATCTTTACGTCCTTGATTTTGCGCCCGTTTCCTGCTGGAAACGGCCGGGATCCATGCACCATAGCGAAAGACTACCACGCGCGCGACCGGCCGCGATGCCGCGCTTTTCCACGAGGTTTGCCGGTGCGGGCGCGCATCCGCTAAGTTGGCTTGCGACGGGGCTCGCGGCCCCGTTTCGTGTTTTGAGCGGGCCCGCATGCGCCCGGCCCCGAGGGTTACTCCCATGAAGCGCCGCAGAGTGGTGTACGAGGGCAAGGCCAAAACGCTTTACGAGGGCCCGGAGCCCGGCACGCTGGTCCAGTATTTCAAAGATGACGCGACGGCCTTCGACGCGAAAAAGCGCGCCGTTATCGAAGGCAAAGGCGTTCTGAACAACCGCATCTCCGAATATCTGATGACGCAGCTGAATGCGATTGGAGTGCCCACGCATTTTGTCCGCCGCCTCAATATGCGCGAACAGCTCATCAAAGAAGTTGAGATCATTCCGCTCGAAGTCGTGGTGCGTAACGTAGCGGCGGGGTCGCTTTCACAGCGGCTTGGGATCGAAGAAGGAACCGTCCTGCCGCGTTCGATCATCGAGTACTACTACAAGAACGACAAGCTGCACGACCCCTGGGTTTCCGAAGAACACATCACGGCCTTCGGCTGGGCAAGCCCGCAGGATCTGGATGACATCGTAAATCTCACCGTGCGCATAAATGACTTTCTTTCCGGCCTGTTCCTCGGCGCGGGCATCAAGCTGGTCGATTTCAAGGTCGAGTTTGGAAGACTCTGGGAAAACGATTTCATGCGCATTGTGCTCGCCGACGAAATCAGCCCCGATTCCTGCCGCCTGTGGGACATCCAGACGAACGAGAAGCTGGACAAAGACCGCTTCCGCCGTGATCTCGGTGGCGTCGCGGAAGCCTATTCCGAGGTCGCACGACGGCTTGGCATCATGCCCGAATCGATTCAGGGTGAAAATAAGGGACCGGTGCTGGTCAAGTGAAAGCGCGCGTCTTCGTTACATTGCGAAACGGTGTGTTGGACCCGCAGGGCAAGGCCATCGGCAATGCGCTGCACAACCTTGGCTTTGAGTCGGTGCGCGACGTGCGCCAGGGCAAAGTGATTGACATCGAACTCACCGAAAAAGACGAAACGCGCGCGCGGGCGGAAGTGAAGGACATGTGCGAGCAGCTGCTGGCTAATACGGTCATCGAAAAATACGAAATCGAGTTTGGGCCATGAAGTCGGCGGTCGTGATTTTTCCTGCTTCCAATTGCGATCGCGATGCGGCGGTGGCGTTGGAACAGATCACGGGCGAAAAGCCCCACATGGTTTGGCACGGCGACCCGGAACTTCCTCCCGTCGACCTGATCGTGCTGCCGGGCGGCTTTTCCTATGGCGACTATCTGCGCTGCGGCGCAATGGCCGCGCATTCGCCCATTGTGCGCGATGTAAAAGCTAAGGCGGAACAGGGAGTGGCGGTGCTCGGCATTTGCAATGGCTTTCAGGTACTGACGGAGGCCGGAGTGTTGCCGGGCGCACTGATGCGCAATGCCAGCCTCAAATTCGCCTGCCGGCCGATCGGGCTCGTGGTGGAGGAGTCGCAGTCAAGTTTCACGCGCCATTATGACAAGGGCGAAGTCGTGCATTTCCCCGTGGCCCATGGCGACGGCAACTACTTCGCCGACGACGAGACGCTTGATCGGCTCGAGAGGGAGAACCGCATCGTGTTCCGCTACGCCCATGGCGAAAACCCGAACGGCTCCTCACGCAACATCGCCGGGATACTGAACGAGCGGCGCAATGTTATGGGCTTGATGCCGCATCCGGAGCGGGCCTGCGATCCGCTGTTAGGCTCCACGGACGGCAAGAAACTTTTCAAGAGTCTCGTCGAATCGCTTTCATGAACGCTATCCGCCCCCAAACCGTCCGCGAGCACGGCCTCACGGACGAGGAATACGAGCGCATAAAGGCGCTGCTGGGCCGTGCGCCCAATCTGGTCGAGCTCGGCATTTTCTCGGTGATGTGGAGCGAACATTGCTCCTACAAATCCACGCAGGCGCATTTGCGCAGGCTGCCGACGAAGGCGCCGCATGTGCTGCAGGGACCTGGCGAGAATGCCGGCGTGATCGACATCGGTGACGGCTATGCCGCTGTTTTCAAGATGGAAAGCCACAATCACCCCTCGTTCATCGAGCCGTACCAAGGGGCGGCGACAGGTGTGGGCGGCATTCTGCGCGACGTCTTCACGATGGGCGCGCGCCCCATCGCCATAATGAACGCGCTTCGATTCGGTGCGCCCGACCATCCCAAGACACGCCATCTGATCTCCGGCGTGGTACGCGGCATAAGTGGCTATGGAAACTGCGTGGGCGTGCCAACGGTGGGCGGTGAAGTGAATTTCCACGTTTCCTACAACGCCAACATTCTGGTCAATGCGATGTGCGTGGGGCTAGCGCGTGCCGATCGCATCTTCAGATCGGCCGCCAGAGGCGCGGGGAACGCCGTCATCTACGTGGGTTCGAAAACGGGCCGCGATGGCATTCATGGGGCCACCATGGCTTCCGCGGAATTCTCTGAGGACAGTCAGGAAAAGCGCCCAACCCTGCAGGTGGGCGACCCTTTCACCGAAAAACTTCTTTTGGAAGCGTGCCTCGAACTGATGGAAACCGATGCGATCGTCGCCATTCAGGACATGGGCGCGGCGGGGCTGACGTCTTCGTCTGCCGAGATGGCGTCCAAGGGCGGCTCCGGCATCGAGCTTGATCTCGATCTCGTGCCCATGCGCGAAGAAGGCATGAACGCTTACGAAATCATGCTTTCGGAGTCGCAGGAGCGAATGCTTGTTGTCCTGAAGCCGGGGCGCGAAGCCGAGGCGGAACGCATCTTTCGCAAATGGGAACTTGATTTTGCGATCATTGGCAGAACGACCGACACCGGCCGGGTCGTCGTGCGCCACAAGGGCGAGGTTGTCGCCGACATACCTGCCCATGCGCTGTCGGAAGAAGCGCCCGTCTATCAGCGGCCCTTCGAGCGCGGCAAAGCGCCAAGCGGAAATGTTGCGGCCCAAGCAACCGACGTGCTTGGTTCGCTGGTGAAACTCCTAGGCGCGCCCGATCTCTGTTCGCGCCGCTGGGTGTGGGAGCAATACGATCATTCCGTGATGGCCGACACGGTGCAATCGCCGGGCGGCGACGCGGCTGTTGTGCGCGTGCACGGCACCAACAAAGGCCTTGCCATTTCTACCGACGTGACACCCCGCTATTGCAAGGCGGATCCGTTCGAAGGCGCCAAACAGGCCGTTGCCGAATGCTGGCGAAACATTACCGCCACAGGAGGCAAGCCGCTTGCCGTCACCGACAATCTCAATTTTGGCAATCCGGAAAAACCCGACGTCATGGGCGAAATCGTTTCATCGGTCGACGGCATTGCCGAGGCCTGCCGCGTGCTTGAGTTTCCGGTCGTCTCCGGGAACTGCTCGCTTTACAACGAAACCAACGGTGAGGCGATAATGCCCACGCCTGCCATCGGCGGTGTTGGACTGCTTGCCGACGTCCATCGCATGGCGACCATCGCTTTCAAGCTCGAGAACGATGCGCTCATCGTTATTGGCCGAACCCGCGGGCATCTCGGTCAATCTATTTACTTGCGTGAAATCGAGGGCCGGGAAGAAGGCGCGCCCCCGCCTGTCGATCTGGAATCGGAAAAGCGCAACGGCGATTTTGTACGCACGCTGATCGCATCGGGACGCATTAATACGGCACATGACATCTCCGATGGCGGATTGTTGGTGGCGACTGCCGAAATGGCGATGGCGGGACGCATGGGTGCGGAATTGGCGCTGCCACAAGTTGACGGCGGCCCCATCGCCGCGGCATTCGGCGAAGACCAGGCGCGCTACATAATTTGCGCCCCGCGCGCCGAGGCGGTGAAAATCTTGACCGAGGCAAAGGCCGCAAATGTGCCGGCGACGATCATTGGCTACACGGGCGGCGATCAGCTTTCTATAAAGGGACAAGAAACCATTGGCCTCGCGCGCCTTATTAACGCCTACGAAAGCTGGTTTCCCTCGTACATGGAGCGGGAATTGGCCGTCTAGTTAGAGAGAGAAACCCACGCTACATTTACGCGTCCCAGGATAAGAGGTGATCCATGGCCATGGCGGCCACGGAAATCGAGAAATTGATCCGCGACGCGTTTCCCGACGCGGAGGTGACAATCAAGGATCTGGCGGGGGACGGAGACCATTACGCCGCCATGGTGGTGTCATCCGCCTTCAAGGGAAAAACACGCGTGCAACAGCACCAGATGGTGTATGACGCTCTCAAGGGCCGCATGGGCGGCCAGTTGCATGCGCTGTCGCTGCAGACGGGCGTCAAGAACTAGGCAGGCAATGTCCGAAGCTATCGAGCGTATTCAGTCCGAAATCATGGGCAACGATGTCGTCCTCTACATGAAGGGCACACCCGTTTTCCCGCGCTGCGGGTTTTCGTCCGCGGTCGTCGACATCCTTACGCGGCTAGGCGTTCCCTTCAAAGCAGTGGACGTACTGGCGGATCCCGAAATCCGCCAAGGCATCAAGGAATTCTCAAACTGGCCGACGGTTCCCCAGCTCTACGTGAAAGGAGAGTTCGTGGGCGGCTGCGACATCGTGCGCGAGATGCACGAGCAGGGCGAACTTCAAACCTTCCTCGAATCACGCGGCGTGCGGCCCAAGGCAGCCTAGCTAGGACTGATCTCCAAAATGGCGTGCCCAGACCGGCGCAATGCGCGGTCGCTTGGAAACGGCTCTGGAAAGGGCGCTGAGCTTGGGAATACCGGTTTCCAGCCAATCACGGCCGAACGTGCCGCGCCAGCGGCTAAACATGGCAGCATAGATATCTGCCACGCAAAAACGTTCGCCGAGAAGCCAGGGGCCTGCGATCGCTTCTTCGACGATGAGCAAGCGTTCACGCAGGCGTTGCTGTGCCTTCAGTCTTAGCGCCTCCGCCTGGGTGCGCTCGGGCATGAAGCGTTCCGGATAATCGGAAACTTCTACCCAAGAATAGATCTCCGAGGCCATGAAAGCTATCCAGCGTAGCGCTTGTGCGCGCGCAACCGACCCTTGCGGCGGCAACAGATCCGCTCCCGGATGGCGTTCGGCGACAATGAGCAGAAGGGCGGACGATTCCGTCAACACTTCGCCGGAGGGCAACTGTAGCGCAGGAAGCTTGCCGCTTGGGTTGACGGCAAGATAGGCAGGCGAGTGCTGCTCGTTGGCATCCAGCGAAACGCTCTTGAATTGATAGTCGGCACCTGCTTCGGCAAGCGCCATCTCGACGCAGGAAGCGCCAGTTCCTTTGTCGCCGTACAGCACATAGGGCATCGGCGCCTCCGATCAGCGTATCCACGCAAAAAAAGCCGCGTCACCGCGGCCTTTCTTCATTTGAATAAGCCGGCCGTCAGCGGGAATAGAATTCGACCACGAGGCTCGGCTGCATCTGCACCGCGTAGGGCACATCGTTCAAATTGGGGATGCGCACGAATTTTGCCGTCATCTTGGAATGATCGGCCAGCAGGTACTCGGGCACGTCGCGCTCCGGATTCTTTACGGCTTCCAGTACAAGCGCCATTTCCCGCGCCTTTGGCTTGAGCTCGATAACGTCGCCTTCCTTCACGAGGTAGCTCGGAATTGTTACCCGCTTCCCGTTCACCGTTACGTGGCCGTGGCTTACGAGCTGGCGGGCGGAGAACGGCGTCGGCGCAAACTTCGCCCGGAAGATGACCGTATCCAGGCGGCGCTCGAGCAGCCCGATCATATGCTCGCCCGTGTCGCCCGTCTTGCGCGAGGCTTCCTGATAATAGCGGCGGAACTGCCGCTCGGTGATGTTGCCGTAATAGCCCTTGAGCTTCTGTTTGGCGCGAAGCTGCGTGCCGTAATCGGAAAGCTTGCGCGATTTGCGCTGGCCGTGCTGGCCGGGGCCATAGGCGCGCCGGTTGACGGGGCTCTTGTTGCGGCCCCAGATATTCTCGCCGACGCGGCGGTCAAGCTTGTATTTCGAATTCGTGCGTTTCGTCATGCCCTGTCCGGATGGTGTGCGCGAAAGCGGCGCACTATAGCCATCGCCTTTTCGCTGTCAAACGGCCGGTTTCGCGCGCTTTTCAAGGCTTGGCCGTGCGCTTCTTGCGCTCCTTGCTGCGCACCAACGCGGCGACTACGCCCCTGAGCGTGCGCACTTCTTGATCGGTTAGGCGCGCCCGGTGCAGGATGGCGCGCAAATTGCGCACCATGGCGGGCTTCTTGTGCGGCGGATAGAGAAAGCCGGCATCGTCCAGTTCCCCTTCCAGGTGATGAAAGAGGCCGAAGAGCTCCTCGCGCTGGGCCGGCTTGCCGACGCCATGGTCGATGCGTTCGGCGGGCATCTTGTCGCCTGCGCGAAACCATTCATAGCCGAGAAGGAGGACAGCCTGAGCAAGGTTGAGCGAGGCATAATCGGGCGCAGTGGGAATGGTGACCAGCGCATCGGCAAGCGAAAGGTCGTCGTTCTCGAGCCCCGCCCGTTCCGGACCGAACAGCAATCCCGTGGCAAGACCCCGCGACGCGACGCTGCGAAGCCGCTTTGCCGCCTCTACGGGCGTCAGCACGGGTTTGGCCACCTTGCGGTCGCGCGCGGTTGCCGCAAGGAGAAACCTCAAGTCCTTGCCGGCTTCGGCTACGCTTTGGAACACATGTGCGAAAGCGATGATGTGAGCGGCGTTGGCCGCCATCGCCTCCGCCTTCTTGTTGGGCCAGCGCTCGCGGGGACGAACGAGGCGCAAATCGGAGAGGCCGAAATTCGCCATCGCGCGCGCGGCCGCACCGATATTTTCGCCAAGCTGCGGCTGGGCAAGAATGACGACGGGAACAGTTTTCTGCATCGTGCTCTATGCTTTGACGAAATTGGGGGCAGCCGCTAAGAGAGCGGCCATCCTATCGCCCGCCTCCGAGGCCTGCCTATGGCGAAAATCAGGTTAGCCAATCCGGTCGTCGAGCTCGACGGCGACGAGATGACGCGCATCATCTGGGCGCTGATCAAGCAGAGACTGATCCTGCCGTACCTCGACATCAAGCTCGATTATTTCGACCTCGGCATCGAAAACCGCGACCGCACGGAAGACCGTGTCACCGTGGAGGCGGCGGAAGCCATCAAGCGCGTAGGCGTAGGCGTGAAATGCGCCACCATCACGCCCGACGAAGCGCGCGTGAAGGAATTCGGCCTCAAACAGATGTGGAAGTCGCCCAACGGCACGATCCGCAACATCCTGGGCGGCGTGATTTTCCGCGAACCCATCATCTGCAGCAACGTGCCGCGCCTGGTGCCGGGCTGGACCAAGCCCATCGTGATCGGGCGCCATGCCTTCGGGGATCAGTATCGCGCCACCGATTTCCGCGTGCCGGGCGCAGGTAAGCTGACCATAAGCTTCGCGGGCGCGGATGGCACAAAGATCGAACACGAAGTGTTTGACTTTCCGGGCGGCGGCGTTGCGCTTGCGATGTACAACGTTGACGATTCCATCCGCGATTTCGCGCGGGCCTCGTTCAATTACGGGCTTGCGCACAACTTTCCCGTCTATCTCTCGACCAAGAACACCATCCTCAAGGCCTATGATGGGCGCTTCAAAGATCTGTTCCAGGAAATCTTCAACACCGAATTTGCAGCCAAGTTCAAGGCCGCCGGCCTTACTTACGAACACCGCCTCATCGACGACATGGTGGCAAGCGCGCTTAAATGGGCAGGCGGCTATGTGTGGGCATGCAAGAACTACGACGGCGATGTCGAGTCCGACACGGTCGCGCAAGGCTTTGGTTCGCTCGGACTGATGACCAGCGTTCTGATGAGCCCGGACGGCAGGATCGTCGAATCCGAGGCCGCGCACGGCACAGTGACGCGCCATTACCGCGAGTACCAGAAGGGCCACGCCACCTCGACCAACTCGATCGCGTCCATTTTCGCCTGGACGCGCGGGCTCGCGCATCGCGCCAAGCTCGACGACAACGCCGAGCTCGCGCGCCTCGCAGACACGCTGGAGAAAGTGTGCGTGGGCACGGTGGAAGCGGGTTTCATGACCAAAGACCTGGCCCTCCTCATCGGCCCCGAGCAGAAATGGCTCTCCACCGAGGGATTCCTCGACAAGGTGGATGAGAATCTGAAACGGGCGATGGGATAGTCCATGGCACTTTCCGAGCTTGCCAGTATCGCTAATCTCATCACCAGCGTGGCGGTGCTGGGATCGCTCATCTTCCTAGGCCAACAGATCCGCCAGAGCGCCCGTAACCAGCGCTCGATCATGGATCGCGGCCGTTCGCAGCAGGTCAGCGACTGGCTGCAATTCATCGCCTCGCCCGACATTGCGCCGCTCATTTTCCGCGGCCACGCCATGGACCCGAAACTGACGCCAGACGAGCACCGGCGCTATTTGTGGTGCCTGTATCCGCTTCTGCTCCACTACGAAGACAGCTATTACCAGCATCGCGAACGCATGCTGGGCGACGAACAATACGTTTCGATCTGCAACCAGATGCGCGACGACGCGCGTTATGCCGGCTTTCGAGCGGCATGGGGCGAAGTTCGCGATCGGTTTTCGGAAGAGTTCAGGAGGTTCGCCGACCAGATGTTCGTGTCACCGGCCGAAGCCTAGGCGGGCGCGAGCGCCGCCAGTTTCTTTTCGATTGCGGCGAGCGCCTCTTTCGCGCGCGCGCCGTCGGGGCCGCCCGCCTGCGCAGGTCGGGCCGGCCGCCGCCGCCCTTGCCGCCGAGCGCCTCCGCACCTGCGCGCGCGAGATCGACGGCACTCAAGTATTTCGTGAGATCGTCCGTGACGCCTACCACGAGCGATGCTCTGCCATCTGTTGACGTGATGAACGCAACAACACCAGAACCGATCCTAGCCTTCGCATCGTCGGCCAGCGCTTTGAGATCTTTCGGAGCAATACCCTGAACCTCGCGAGCATCGAGCTTAATTTTGCGCTTTCCGGCTTCGACGCCAGGAGCATGTAAGGTCAAACTGAATTCCTTCACTGGTACTTGTCCGCCCGCGCCACCTGAAGCCAACTGTCTCTTAGCTTCGCTTAGCTCGCGTTCCAGGCGACGGCGCTCATCCACCAATTGCGAAACGCGGGCGGAAAGTTCGGCGGGCGACGTCTTCAACACCGATGCCGCGCTCTTCAATGCCTCCGCCTGCTCTTCGAGATAGCGGCGCGCGCCTTCCGAGGTCAGCGCATCGATGCGGCGCACGCCCGAAGCCACTGCGCTTTCCGAAAGAATGGTGAAGAGGCCGATGTCGCCCAGCCTGCGCACATGCGTGCCACCGCAAAGCTCGACCGAGAAAGGCTTCTGCGCGGCCGCAAGGTCGTCGCCCATGGAAAGCACGCGCACTTCGTCGCCATACTTTTCGCCGAACATGGCGACGGCGCCCTGTTCGATCGCCTGCTTGGTCGGCAGGAGCCGGGTGATCACGTCGCGGTTCTGGCGGATGACCGCATTCACTTCGTCTTCGATGGCGGCGAGCTCGTCCGGCGTCACAGGCTTGGGATGGCTGAAGTCGAAACGCAACCGGTCGGGGGCGACCAGAGAGCCCTTCTGCACCACATGGGGCCCCAGCACATGCTTGAGCGCCGCGTGCAGAAGATGCGTGGCCGAATGGTTGGCGCGCGTGGCGCGCCTGAGCTCGGAATTGACCCGCAGTTGCACGCCGTCGCCCACGGCAAACGTTCCGCGCGAAACTTTCACCGCATGGACATTGAGGTCGTGGAGCTTGCGCTCGGTATCGACGACCTCGGCTTCCGCGCCCTTGCCCGAAAACATCCCGCCCTTGTCGCCCACCTGGCCACCGCCTTCGGCATAGAAGGGCGTCTGGTTGGTGAGAATGCGCACCGTCTCGCCGGCGCTGGCGCTTTGCACGCGCTTGCCGTCCTTCACCATGGCGACAATCGAGCCTTCGGCCGATTCCGTCTGGTAACCGAGGAATTCGGTTGGGCCCAATTCCTCACGCAGCGCAAACCACAGCTTGGCGGTTTCGGCTTCGCCCGAGCCGGCCCAGGCCTTGCGCGCTTCCGCCTTCTGGCGCGCCATGGCGGCATCGAAGCCTTTCGTGTCCACGTCGATTCCGCGAGGGCGGAGCGCATCCTGGGTGAGATCGAGCGGGAAACCGTAGGTATCGTAGAGCTTGAAGGCCACTTCACCCGGGAGCGTCGCGCCCTTCTTTACGCCCGCGGTTGCTTCATCGAGCAGCTTGAGTCCGCGCGCGAGCATTTCGCGGAAGCGGGTCTCTTCCAGCCTGAGCGTTTCGCTGGCGAGCGCCTCGGCGCGCTTGAGCTCTGGGTAGTGGGCGCCCATTTCGGCGACGAGAGCCGGCACCAGCCGGTACATCAGTGGATCTTTGCTTCCCAGAATATGCGCATGCCTCATGGCGCGGCGCATGATGCGGCGAAGCACATAGCCGCGGCCTTCGTTGGACGGGAGCACGCCGTCGGCGATGAGGAAGCAGGACGCACGCAAATGGTCGGCAATGACGCGGTGGCTTGCGGCGTGGGCACCCGAGGCGGGCTGGCCGGTGGCCTCGACCGAAGCCGCAATCAGATGGCGGAAAAGGTCGATGTCGTAGTTATCGTGGACGCCTTGTAGAACCGCCGTAATGCGCTCGAGCCCCATGCCGGTGTCGATGGAGGGCTTGGGAAGGGCTTCGCGCTTGCCGCCGCTAACCTGCTCGAACTGCATGAAGACGAGATTCCAGATCTCGACGAAGCGGTCGCCGTCGTCGTCTTTCGATCCCGGCGGGCCGCCCGGGATGTGCTCGCCGTGGTCGTAGAAAATCTCCGAGCAGGGGCCACAGGGGCCCGTCTCGCCCATGGACCAGAAATTGTCGGAAGTGGGGATGCGCACGAATTTGGATTCCGGCAGGCCCGAAATCTTTTTCCACAACGCGAAGGCATCGGCGTCTTGCGCATAGACGCTCACCAGCAGCCGCTTGGGCGAAATGGCGAAGTCTTTGGTGACAAGGTCCCAGGCGAGCCTGATCGCTTCCTCCTTGAAATAGTCGCCGAAGGAGAAATTGCCCAGCATCTCGAAAAAGGTGTGATGGCGCGCGGTGTAGCCGACGCGATCGAGGTCGTTGTGCTTGCCGCCCGCGCGCACGCATTTCTGCGACGAAGCCGCGCGGGGAATGGCGCGCTTTTCCTGCCCGGTGAAGACGTTCTTGAACTGCACCATGCCCGCATTGGTGAAGAGGAGCGTGGGATCGTTCCTGGGCACGAGCGGCGAGGAGGGGACCACCTCGTGCCCATGGCGCGCGAAGAAATCGAGAAACGCGCTGCGGATTTCGTTCAGGCTTTGCATGTCAATCCGACGACCTCGGCCCACATATAACATCTGGGTAGATTAGAACGAATATAAAGAGCCTCCGGACCGCCTGCCACATTCAATGGGCTGATTCTAAACAGTTTTCGTTCAGAGGTTGTTTTTCACTTTTTGCCCCTCCCCCCTCCCCCAAACAGAAAGGGCGTCCCGAAGGACGCCCCCCTGGGAGCCATTGCGGCAAAACTATTCTTCGGCCGCGGCCGCCGCCGGCTCATCGCCGCCCGCAACGGCGAGATTGGCGGAGAGCAGCCCCGCGCTGGCGCGGATTCCGCTTTCGATCTTGGCGGCCACTTCCTTGTTGGCATCGAGGAACTGCTTCGCGTTCTCGCGCCCCTGGCCGATGCGGCTCCCCTCATAAGAAAACCAGGTGCCCGATTTCTCGACGATGCCGGCCTTCACGCCCAGATCGAGCAGCTCGCCCGATTTGGAAATGCCGTGGCCGTACATGATATCGAACTCCACCTGGCGGAAGGGGGGCGCCACCTTGTTTTTCACTACTTTGACGCGCGTCTGGTTGCCCACGACTTCGTCGCGATCCTTGATGGCGCCGATACGGCGGATATCGAGGCGCACGGAGGCATAGAATTTCAGCGCATTGCCGCCGCTGGTCGTTTCCGGATTGCCGAACATGATGCCTATCTTCATGCGGATCTGATTGATGAAAATGACGATGGTGTTGGACTTCGAGATGGAGCCGGTGAGCTTGCGCAAGGCCTGGCTCATCAGGCGGGCCTGCAGGCCCGGCAACTGGTCGCCCATCTCGCCTTCGAGCTCGGCTTTGGGGGTCAGCGCCGCCACCGAATCGATCACCACGATATCGACGCCGCCCGAGCGCACCAGCGTGTCGGTGATTTCGAGCGCCTGCTCGCCGGTATCGGGTTGCGAAATCAGCAGCTCGTCGATGTTGACGCCGAGCTTCTTGGCGTAAGCGGGATCGAGCGCGTTTTCCGCATCGACGTAAGCGGCCGCCCCACCTCTTTTCTGCACCTCGGCCACCGCGTGCAGCGCCAGCGTCGTCTTGCCCGAGGATTCGGGGCCGTAGATTTCCACCACGCGCCCGCGGGGAAGCCCGCCGATGCCGAGCGCGATATCGAGGCCGAGCGAGCCCGTGGGCACGGCGTCGGCCTCCACCGCCTTTTCGCGCTGGCCGAGCCGCATGACCGAGCCCTTGCCGAAGGCGCGGTCGATCTGGGAAAGGGCGGCCTCGAGCGCCCGTTTGCGGTCGGAATTGTCGGGTGTGACCACGCGTAAAGCCGGTTGTGCCATGGGTTTCTCCCTCCTTATTTCACAGCGCTTTCCCGTTTCCCAATGGAAAGGACGGCTGCGCCCGCGCTCTAAACTAGCCCAATGTACCTGCTTTGTTCTGTTTGGCAAGATACCGTGTTTATCCCTTGACAGCAAGTAAGGTTGAGGCGGAAATGTCAAATGGAACGAGAGACATAAGGATTGTGGATGAGGTCAGCTTTGCGGGATTGGGATTCGATACTGCTTATGTCAGGGCGTATTCATCCCTAGGGACCCCGTATTACCGAGTCGTCGAGGTAGGCATGCCGAGAATCCCTGAAAACCACTTGGATTGTGTTTGCTATCTCTACAGGACGCGCGCCGATGCGAAGGTGGGGCGGAACACTGTCGGCACCGGATTTCTTACCATCATTCAGTCGCAAGCAAACCCAGCTAAGGGATGGGTCTACGCGATTACGAATTGGCATGTCGCCTGCCGCGACGGTGGGTCAGTAGTGAGTATCAACACCCATGAGGGCGAGCCCGATGTATTCGAGTTCGACAGCGCAGAGTGGCAGTTTGATGCGCGCTTCGACATCGCAGCGATTCCCATTCCGCTCGATAATGCAAAGCATAGGATAGCCTATGTTCCCACGCCCGGTTTTCTTGAGGCATCGAATCCTAGAAAGATCGGCGTCGGAGAAGATGTGTATATGTTGGGTCGGTTCATCGACTACACAGGCGCGCAAGTTGCCAGCCCGTTTGTGCGATTTGGGCATATAAGTTCTATGCCGGTTCCCATAAAACAACCAAATGGGATTATAGCGGATAGTTTTTGCATCGATGTGCACTCTCGCAGTGGATATTCGGGCTCACCAGTTTGGGTTTACAGAACTCCTGGTTATAATCTTGCCGAAGTGCTTGATGCCAAAAGTCAAAAAGTGCTGTTAGCTGGCACAAGTTACCTCGGATTGCTTGGTATTCATTGGGGTCAATTTCCCGAATTATGGGAATTGGAGTCCATCAAAGGCGGCGAAGAGCCGAAACGTGAGGCCGCGCTCATTACTGAGGGCAATTATGTTCGCGGTCTAAGCGGTATGACGTGTGTTCTACCAGCATGGAATATCTTGGAGGTCCTGAATTTGCCGAAACTCAAGAATGTGCGTGACAGAGACGAGAAAATCCTTGCTGCCAAGAAGGCGACGGCCGGCGAACCTATAGCAGAATCTACGGTGCAAGCTGACAATCCCGAACATCAAGAGGATTTCAAGAGACTGCTAAACGCGGCAGCGAAACCGCAGAAACGAGCCGGTTGAACATCGTCGCATGGCAGTGGCGGAAATTGCGCCGATAGGAAAACTCACTCACGTATTTCCAGAGGTGCTTGCCAGAGACGTGGACGTGCGTTCCCCGAATTGCGCGCTTCAATAGACTCCAGTGGCCTTCAATCGTATTCGTGTGGTGAATGCCCCGCACCCATTCCTCTTTCGCGTGATTGACAACGCCATGCCTGTAGGGGCTGGCATACAGGCTTCGATAACTCCGCAATTCATCTGTGCTGATTGTTGAGCCCGGCAAGATGTTCTTGCGGATAAACGGCTCCAGTGTCTTACGGCGAATATCTTTAATCGGGCCAGCGCGAAGCGCCCCTTCGCGGGCAACCATGCCCATGACTGTGAACTTGTTGGCTTTGCCGCGCTTGCCTTTGCCCTTCATGGGGCCACGCTGGACACCGCCGACTAGCGTTTCGTCTATCTCCACATGGCCTGACAGCGGCCCCTTATAGTCAGCTACAGCCATGAGCTTGCGAAGCTCGTGCGCCAAGCGCCATGCGGTTTTGTAGGTGCATCCGATTTGGCGCTGTAGCTCTTTCGCAGCTACGCCATGCCGCGTGCTTGTCATGAGATACATGGCGAAGAACCAATGCGTGAGCTTGGTGCTGGACTTGTGGAAGATCGTTCCCGCGCAGGGATAAATGTGGTGGCCGCACTCCTGACAGGCATAAGCGCGGCGGGCCGTCATGGCGTGAAAAGTCACCTCTGCCTTACAGGCAGGGCAGACAAGGCGCGTGCCGCCGTATTTGGCCTTCATAACGGCGGCCAGGCAGGCCGCATCATCGGGGAACTCAGTCTGAAACTGCTTGAAAGTATATTTCATGGCTGCAACCCTCACTTGCAGCTAAGGGATAGCAGATCAGTTACTTGCTGTCAAGGGATAATTGCCCAAGATACCATATACAGGGCTGATTTAGCTGTGGAATACCTCATTGTGTTCTTGTCTTGTTCGGACTACACGCCCACCGGGGTATATATACTTAGCAAACGAATCAGCGTCGCTCTAGGAACCCATGAGTAGCCGCTGGCGTTTACGACTCGATAGGGCTGTAATATTGTTGCGTTATGCCGTCGGCATAACTTGTGGCAATACTGCTACCTGCCGATTCGCTCCGAATTGTCGTGCCGTGAGCAATCTAGATACAACCGCTTCCGCTGCCCGCGAACCGCCCGCCTCGCTGGATAGCTATCATGAGCTTGTCAATACGTGCGCGCGGCTGCGTCTCAATTTCCAAATTGCAAATGGATCGGCGGTTCACGCCCGCATCCTTATCAGCAAACTCTTTGAGATCGCACGGCGAGAAGTGCTGCTCATAAGCGGCACTGTCCGAGAGGCTAGTGACGAACAGAATGGCGTCGAAATTTATCCGCATCCTCCCGTCATCGAACAAGCGCAGAGATTTCTTCGGTTGCCAAACACGTCCCTCTCTATTCTCGTTCAGACCGGAACAATTGATAGAGGACAGGAGAACAGATTTCTTAATGCCATCATTAATGATGAGGCTAGAGTAGGCATCGTGAAAATCCTCCAACCCAAGAAGGGCTCGTTAAGCACCGATGAGACCCCACACTTCATGGTCTCAGATCGGGCAGCTTACCGCTTTGAAACTGGCAGAGATGCAACTCCCACTAATACCGGTATTTCTGCAGTCGCTAATTTTGGCGACACTAAGGGAGCGAAGGGCCTTGGCGAACTATTTGATGAATTTGGGAGCCTTCTAGAGACACCAGAGTATCAGCAGCGAATTTGCACCTTTGAAACCGGCGCTCGTTTCTAGCTGCGGCCTCTAGGAAAACTGAGGGAATGAGTCCGTGCCAATCACGCACGCTCAACTATTGGCCATTGCTTTTAATTCGGCACCGCTCATCCACTTTGGGCACTTCGCCGAAGCGGCGCTCGGAATAAATTTGGCTTACACTGTGCTCCTGCAGCTGGGAG
>JBQTHM010000025.1:0-51573 GCA_052389895.1 Alphaproteobacteria bacterium
CTTCAAAAAAAGTTGATAAATACCTTGCCGGAGTCCCGGAGCCGGCCCGCAGCACCCTGAATCGGATTCGCACGGAAATTCGTTTGGCTTTGCCCCCCGGCGCGACTGAAGTGATCAGTTATGGGATGCCTGCGTTCAAGTATAAGCAGATAGTCCTTTGGTTTGCCGCCTTTGCCAACCACTGCAGTTTGTTCCCCACGGCCTTAATTGTGCAAGCGTTTCAGAGCGAACTCAGGGGTTATGAGACCTCGAAAGGGACTATTCGATTCCCCATCTATAAGCCACTGCCGGCCAGACTTGTCAGGAAACTCGTGCACGCACGGTTGGCACAGATCGAATCCAAAAAACCGCACTGACCTCGCGATTGCGAGGCGCGGCCACCATCAGCTCCGGGCTGAACCACTTCCTTGCCATGAACAAGCTCCTTTCCAAGCCACATCCTCGCGTTCCGCCCGGACCCAAAAGAGCCCGTCGGGTCAGCAATTGATGGTTGAAGAATTGTACCAGAGTGGGCATGGCGGCAACCTCTGGCGAAGCGGCACGCTGGGAAGGGCGCAAAATCACCCGCAGAGACCCAAAAAGAGCCTGGGCGTTGCTCAGGGGTTGCACCAATAATGCGCGGATTTCCCGAGTTTATTGCTGTTTTTTGCCAGCTCTCTCACTTTGACAGAGATTGACACAACTCCTGGCACGATTTTTCATATTCGTGACGAGGGGATTACCGGCCGCACGGGGGGCCATTTCGCTGCACACAGCGGCAATATCTTGGGGGGTCCAATGAGGAATAGCCTGAAAGGTGCGCGCGCACTTTGCGCGCTCATTCTCGCCTCCGGCATCGGTGCGGCAAACGCACAACAGACGGGCGGGGAAACGACTGAAACAGTTGTCGTGACCGGTTCACGCATTCCGGTGAGCCCGCTGCAGCGCGATCAACCGCTGATCCTGCTCGATGCGGACACGATGTTGAAGACAGGCCTGACCTCCACGGCCGATATTCTCCAGAGCTTGCCGCTGGCCGGGGGCGGACTCAATGCCAAGTTCAACAACTCCGGCAATTTCGGCAATCCGCCCGATGGCGGTGGCGTGGGCGCTGGTGCTGCGGAAATCGATCTGCGTTATCTCGGTTCGCGCCGTGTGCTGGTGCTAGTGGATGGTTTGCGCTGGGTTCCCGGTTCATCGGCTTCGGGGGTTCCCGGTTCGGTCGACCTGAACACTATCCCCCCTGAGATGATTTCGAGGATCGAAGTGCTGCAAGAAGGCGCTTCACCAATCTATGGTTCGGACGCCATCGCAGGCGTGGTCAACATCATCACCAGGCAACACCAAGAAGGCATGGACGCGTCCGCCGAATGGGGTCAGTATGGCGAAGACGACGGCGATCTAACTCATATCAAAGGCTCGTGGGGCTCTACCGAGGGTCGCACCTCGATCGTCGTTGGCGCCGGATATTTCAATCAGGATGGCGTCTTTGCCGGCGATCGCGATATTTCGCGCTTCCCCGCGCCCTATGCGAATTCCTGCCTTGCCGGCGGATGCAGCTCGGGCACGCCGCTGGGGCGATTCGTTATTGTTGACCCAATTAACGGCTTTCAGAGCATCACACTGAAGCAGGCTTTCCCACCGGGGGTTGTGCCATTCTATGACTCAAGCGACCCGACCGGCCCGAACAGCGATTTCAAGAGTTTTACTACACTCGATCGTTTCAATTTCCAGCCCTTCAACTTCGTGGTCACGCCGTCGGAGCGCGTCAGCATGTTCGGCCAGGTGCGGCATGAACTCACCGACTGGCTGTATGTGCGCTTGCGCACGAGCTATGTAAATCGCAAGTCGGTGAACCAAGCGGCGCCGCTGCCGCTGTTCGTCGGGCCCGATGCAGGCAATGGCAATTTGCTCGATACGGTCGTGATCGATGTTACAAATCCATTCAACCCGTTCGGCTTCACCCTGGGACCCGGGTCTCTAGTATTCGTTGGCCGCCGCTTGGTCGAGAACGGCCCTCGCCACTACGAGCAGGACGTCCACACCTGGAACATCACTGGCACGATAGGCGGCGAATTAGACGTCGGCGATCGTACCTGGCTCTGGGATGTCAACGCGGTCTGGTCACGTAACCATGCCAGTCAAATCTTCACGGGCAATGTGAACGCCGCGAACGTAGCGCAGGCTCTGGGCCCGGTTGCACTCTGCACGGGCGCTTGCGTTCCGCTGAATCTCTTCGGTGGCGCGGGATCCATCACGGACGAGATGCTGGACTTCATCGCTTTCACCCAACAGGATTCCTCGGAACAGACACTGCGTGATTACACGGCCAACCTGGCGGGCGATTTGTTCGACCTGCCGGCCGGACCGGTGGGATTTGCGGTAGGTTACGAGCACCGCGAGAACGAAGGCTTCTTCGAGCCTGACCCGATTGTGGCGGCGGGGCTTTCGTCAGACATCCCGGCAAAGCCGGCCAGCGGCTCCATCGACGTGGATGAGTTCTACGCCGAGCTCAAAGTGCCGCTCCTTGCCGATCAGCCCTTCTTCCATAAATTGGATGTCACGGTCGCGGGCCGCTGGTTCGATTATTCGACCTCCGGCTGGGATTCGACTTACAAAGTCGGTGGGTTGTGGCGCCCTGTTGAGGAAGTCTTGTTGCGCGGATCGTGGGGCCAAGCATTCCGTGCTCCTTCTATCGGTGAATTGTTCGGCACGGCCTCGCGCTTCGACCAGGAAGTGACTGACCCGTGCTCCGATATGCTGGGGCTAAGTGGTGGCCCGGTGGCGCCTCCGAATGTCCAGGCCAACTGCATCGCCAACGGTGTGCCAGCAGACGGCAGCTATGTTCAGCTCAATCCGCAGTTGCCGGTGTTCACCAGCGGAAACCCCAGCCTCGTGCCCGAGACCAGCGAAGCCTGGACATTCGGTGCGGTTTGGGAACCGAGTTTTATGAAAAACGCTGACTGGGCCAGCGGCGGGTCGATCGAGGTCGTCTATACCGACCTCGAACTCGACGGCGCGATCCAGGCGCAGAACGCGGCTTCGCTGCTGGAGCGCTGCGCTCAAACAGGCGATCCGCTTTCTTGTTCTACCATCACCCGTACCTCGTCGGGCGCGGTTTCCGGCATCTCGAATCCGCTCACCAATATCGGCGGCATTAAGACCGAGGCCATCGACGTGAATCTCCTCTACTATTCGCCTGAATGGTCGTTAGGTCAGTTTGCCGCGCGCTGGTACACCACCTTCCTGCTCAACTTCGACGAAATCGTGCCGATTAGCGATGGCTTTACTACGATCTCACGCGAAGGAACAGAAAGAGGGAGCCCGGACCAGGCTTGGCCAAGGGTAAAGTCTAACTTCGCTCTTGACTGGGATTTGGAAAACTGGGGGGCGACCATCGGCGTGCGTTATATCTCCAGCGTGAAGGAGTCTCAGGTTTCTAATACGCTGGACGAAACGACTTACGTCGATGCGCAGCTGCGCTGGACGCCGCCTGTATACGAAGACCGTTTCCTGCTTGCGATTGGCGTAACCAACGCCTTCGACGAGGATCCCCCTGGCTGTATTAGTTGCGGCCTGAACAACTTCGATCCCAACGCTTATGATCCGCCGGGCCGCTTCTTCTACGTTCGGCTCAACTACAAGGAATAGAGCGGTACGGCGTCAGTGGTTTCGGCCGCTGGGACTTGCGTCGCGGGGTAATCCGCCGCTAGTCGGGAACTGCCGTTTTCGCGCCTTCCGACTGAGACGCGGAATTTCTGCTGACACGTGAATATTTACGACCAAGGTAAAACCTGCAGACCGTCTGGCGCCGTCACAACGTCGCCAGTTAACGAAACTCCAACATGGCCAACATGCGTTTTGGTACCAATGCTGTGACTTTGCATCTAGCCCTAATTTCCGATTATCATACATTTCTAGAAGGAAAACCCTGACAGCATGATGCGGACCGCAATCATCAGCGCCCTTGTTCTCATTTTGAGTCTGCCTGAGGTCTGGGGAGCGGAAAATGAGCAGCGCGGAGCTGACGGCTGCCTATACACGAATCTTATTGATTACACGGAAGTTCCAAATGAAAACACCATTGTGTTCCATATGCGAGATGGCTCGAGCTGGACCAGCACCTTGCCGAGAAGATGTCCTGGATTGCGCTTCTACGGATTCAGCTATGTACTGCGAGGTACGAACCAAATCTGTGCGAACTTCGACTCTGTGCGCGTCCTAAAAACAGGGAGCGTCTGCCAGTTTGGCCCATTTGTGTTCACAAAAGACTCCGCGCCCCCGGCTAAGACGAGGTGATCGGCCTGGGCGATCAGTGGAGCGCGTCCAAACTTCGGTATCTGCATCGTTCATATCCAGGACGGCTGTATGATGGCCGAGCGGAGGGCAAAATGAAGCTCAGCCGCAAGACAGTTTTATAGGGCGCGGCTTTACTGGCCGCAGTGGCCGCTCTAGCCGTTGCATGGCTTGGCAATCAATTCCGCACGAATAAGAGCGAACAAATCACAGTCCGATGGAGAGGCGAGCCGGTTTTTATTAAGCGCGATCTGGGTTCAGATTACGACACTACCCACTGTTGGCCGACCTTCGCCGATATCTAGAACAGCGTGCCACGTCGTCGCTGCCGCCGAACAGCCTACTTCTGAACCCGTTTTGTATAGACGCAAGTATATTGAAACTGAACGCCTCCACGTGTCTTGAGCGGCTTCTCTTCCGTCGTTTTGGCGGAGTAACATTCCATTGGCGGACAGCTGATGTCGGCACCACAAATTAGGACGCTTTTGAAAGTAGTTTCCTCTATGCTAAACCCTCGGCGACAAGCCAGTGACGTGATGGATTTTCTGTACCAGCGGGATAGAGAGTCTAGTTCATAAGCACAGCCCCATCCAGATGGATTGCGAAGGGATTGATTGTCTGCGGTGCTGGCAGGCGATAGCCCAGCGATGAGTGCGGCCGGACGGTGTTGTAGTGCTTGCGCCATTGTTCGATGATCACCTGCGCTTCCTTGAGGCTGTAGAAGATCTCACCGTTCAGCAGCTCATCCCTGAGCTTGCCGTTGAACGATTCGTTGTAGCCGTTCTCCCAAGGGCTGCCTGGCTCGATGTAGAGGATTTTGGCCCCAATACTGGCTAGCCAACTGCGAACAATCCTAGACGTCATCTCCGGGCCATTATCTGAGCGGACGTGCTCAGGAACACCGTGCACGATCATGGCTTCGGCCATTGCCTCGATGACGCCCATGCTGTTGATGCGGCGCGCCACCCGGATCGCCAGACATTCGCGGGTGAATTCATCGGAATAAATTGGGACGTTCTCGGTCCCTGCAAGCTTTGGTACTCTCAGGGGGCAACCCAGAGCTAGGGGGAAGCGATGAAACACATCACACCGGTTGCTGTTTTTCTGGTCAGCCTCTGCGCTTACGTAGGGCCGCAGGCCCACGGGCAATTTTCGAACGAGCACAAGCAGGGTTTGGGCGCCCAGATGAAGGCCAACATCCCGTCCGCATCACTTCCCAATTTGCCGCCTGCTCTTGAGAAAGTGCGCAAAGCCTTGGACAAGTATCAAGACCCCGTTGTGGCCGTCCGCGACGGCTATTGGTCAACCCTTGGCTGCGTTTCCTTTCCCCATGGCGGAAGCCCGGGTCACGCGCCTTATCTTCCAGGAACGATGGGCATCCATTTCCTAAATGGTCAGCTTATCGGACAACAGCTCGACCCTCTCCGCCCTCAAGCTCTTCTTTACGAGCCGGTCGGCGACCGCCTTCGCCTCGTGGGAGCGGAATGGTTTGTTCCGCTAGCGAGCACAAAGGAGCGTCCGCAACTCTTCGGGCAATCGTTCTGGGGACCGATGGAAGGGCATTACCCGCTTCAGCCAGTTGCGCTCCACCACTTCGATCTGCACGTCTGGCTTTGGAAGCACAACCCAAATGGATTGTTTAGTGCAACCAATCCTGACGTGAAGTGTCCGCCTGGACGAAGTTCCTTTGTAATGGAGGCGCCGAAGCTCGTACCTCTACCGAAAACGACGACTAAGGGTCGATAATGGTCTCCAGTCTCGGCAGGTGAACGTTCGTCGAATGGCAGTTCGATGCCGGAAGCGGGGCCGTCCACTCCATCAGGTCAGGGCGGTGGCCGGCAGCAAGCCCGCCTGAAAGTATTTTTGAGCGCACTCTGAGCTGGTAATATCTAAAAAGTCCCTGTGCTGCGTTAAGCCAATCTGTGCCGCGTTAAACCAAAAAGATGGAAGGTGCAGGAGGTGGCCATGCCAACCGAAATTATCGTCCCCGTGGAAAACAAACCAGGCACTTTGGCAAGAGTGGCCGAGGTTTTAGGCGCGGCTGGCGTCAATCTTCATGGCATCTCTTATGCCATGGGTGCGCGTGGCGCCGTGCGGGTAATAACCGACAATACCGAGGAGGCGCTCGCGGCCTTGAAACGAGCCAAGCTTAAAGTCAAAGCGGTGAAGGAGGTCCTCGAGCTTTCGCTGCCCGACAGACCAGGAACGCTGGGCGAAGCAGCACGTAAGCTCGCCAAGGGCCGGGTGAATATTGAAGCGTTCTACGTCATCGGCGCAAATTCCGACGGCTTTCGTTGTGTCTTCGCCGTTGATAAGCTCGACAAGGCGAGAGCAATCCTTGGCGGCTGACAGTAGCCACGGTCTCGTTCATGCCTGGTTCAACAAAGCGAAGGAATAATTGTCCCAATGAAGGAGGGGCGCATCATATTGGGGAGCTGGTAATTCCATGAGATCGGCGATCTTGACGGCATTAGGCGCGACCCTGCTGTGTGCAGTCGCGTTGGCGTCCGCATCGTGGGCGTTCGCGGCCGAGTCACGGCGTTACATTGATAAGCGTCACTACGCCCCCATCGATTGCCCGGGCCACGCCGACTACGTGAAGAACATAGTAACGGGGGCATCCCAGACGGACCGCGCCATTCTGGTCATACCTGCCGCCGATGCGCCCTTGCCGCAGACGCGTGAACACACTCTGCTCGCCCGTCAGGTGGAGGCGCCCGCGATTATCGTGTACGTCAACAGGAGGGACATGGTGGATGATCCCGAGCTTCTGGCACTCGTCGAACTCGAAGTGCGCGAGCTGCTCTCTTCCTGTCAGTTTCCTGCGGACAAGACTCCAGTAATCCGCGGTTCGGTGCTGTATGCGCCAGACGCTAAGCATCCCGAAATCCGCAAAGAATTCACGCTGCGCCTGAAGAACGCGGTGGACGACTATATTCCCGAGCCCAAGCGGCCAAAGGACGAACCCTTCCTTATGCCCATCGAGGATGTGTTCTCGATCTCCGGCCGGGGAACGGTTGCCACCCAGCGAAGCGAGCAGAAGCCGCCTACTCCATCAGAAAACAAGCGTTCAAAGGCGGACACATCATCGCATCAATCGTCCACTTCACCGCCATGACGCGCCGGAGTTTGACCTGACCGGGCTTTTTTGGACCAAGCGGATAGACAGAACGAGGCTTGGAAAGGAGCTTGGTCACATCAAGGAAGCGATTCAGCCCGGAGCAGATTCGATGCACACGAACTGTACCGGGCCGCACACGCCACCGGCCTTCGTCGCTAGCCTCGCAAAACTCACCATTGACAATTAGCTCAAGATATTAGCTCAAGATATTGGCTGCCGTGCCGATGACGGGGAAAGAACCGAGCTGCCTGTAAAGGCAGTCTTGTAGCAGCGAAACGCATTACAAAAGTCTACCTGGCAAAATTAGTCATTCTATGAGAACCACTTTTGGGTCGACCAATCGGTAAAAGTAGTTTCGGAGTCATTCGCTGACGGCCTCAGAAAGGTGGGGGGTAGGAGTGGCGCGCAAGATCAAGAGAACCGCCGCGCCTGATAGATCGGTAGGCCAACTGGCGCGCCGTTGTGGAGTTGTACATGCGGACGCATTTGGCGGCCGCCCTACGGATCGCGCCGTACCCATACCGCCACGCTTCCCTATGGGGCCCGCACTATTACTCAATTTCCCATGCGCGTAGAATGGGCTCATCTGGGAGCTAAGGGGGCTCACTTGCGCAATCAATGGATCACATACGCAGTAGCAATTGACCTGCTCCCCAATTTGCCCTCGTTCATAAGGAGAGTCTGTTCTGGTTATGCCCCTCTGTGGGGCGGGCTGCAAACTCCGTCGGTGTGAGCCCATTCAGGCTCGTGTGCGGTCGGTTTGTGTTGTAGTCGATCCTCCAGGCTTCGATGATGGTGCGGGCCTCATTCAAGCTCGCGAATAGATGCTCATTGAGGCACTCGTCGCGCAAACGCCCGTTGAAGCTTTCCACGAAGCCGTTTTGTGTGGGCTTGCCGGGCGCGATGTAATGCCATTCGACGTTATGCTCCTGCTGCCAGGTGAGGATGGCATGCGAGGTCAGCTCGGTGCCGTTGTCGCTGACCACCATGTGAGGTGCCCCGCGCATTTGAACGACGCGGGTAAGCTCACGGGCGACCCGAATGCCGGACAGTGAGTTATCGACGATCAGGGCGAGACACTCCCGGCTGAAGTCATCGACTACAGCAAGGATGCGGAACTTGCGGCTGCAGGCGAGCGCATCCGAGACGAAGTCGAGCGACCAGCGCTGGTTTGGCCCTTGCGGGAGCGCCATCGGCGCCCTTGTCCCCAGCGCCCGCTTGCGCCCGCCCCGTTTGCGCACCATCAGCCGTTCCTCGCGATACAGCCGGTAGAGCTTCTTGCGGTTGAGCACGGTCCCTTCCCGCCTAAGCAGGATGTGCAGCCGCCGGTAGCCAAACCGCCTGCGTTCCAAAGCCAATTCCTTCAGACGCTCCCGGAGGGCACCATCGTCCGGGCGCCGAGACACGTAGCGGTAGGTCTTGGGCTGCAAACCGACCAGCCCGCAGGCACGGCGCTGCGAGTAGTCCTTGTCCAGAATCGCCCAGCTCACAGCCAATCTCCGTACTCTGGGCGTCAGAAGTTTTTTCCCAGCATCTCCTTGAGCGTCGCGGCATCGAGCACGGACTCCGCCAGCAGCTTCTTCAGCTTGCGGTTCTCCTCCTCCAAAGCCTTCAGCTTCCGGGCGTCCGAGACTTCCATGCCGCCGTATTTCGACCGCCACTTGTAGAACGTGGCATCGCTGATCCCATGCTTGCGGCAGAGATCATGCGCCGAAAGTCCGGCCTGGTGTTCTTTCAAGATCCCGATGATCTGCTCTTCGCTGTACCGGCTACGCCTCATAGTCCGTCTCCTTCAGTGGAACGGACTCTAACCTCTAAACAGGGGCATTTCCGGGGAGCAGGTCACAATCGCAATTATTGTTGGCGCTGCACGTACGACAAGTGCCGAAGAGCAAAGCGGGAAAACCTCGCCACCTGCGACATCAAAATCGGCGCTTTCCCATTCGTCTGCCAAGGAAAAGGGTCCAGAATTGGGATCGAAAGAATACACCGAAGACATGGCGCGCGCGGTAGATGAAGCGCAGCACACATACGAAAAGGCCTGTTGGGGCGGCACCGAAAAAGAAAAAACTGAAGCCAAGCGTGCATGGGAAAAGGCTTACGGCAAGCTGGTTCAAGCAATTGCCTACCAGGCTGACAGCGACAGAGAGGTTCGAGAGACGCACGATAACGTCGTCTACCAGAACAAAATCTACAACAAGGTGAACAACGATCCCAACAGTACGGTGGCTCAGGTCGAGAAGGCGACCAAGGACTATCGTGACGCGCAAAAGGAATACAGGAAAGCAGAAGACAAGGAGTTTGAACGTATTAAGGCCGAACTCAAGAGAAACGGATTGCTGATAAATGATCCGGATTCTGTGATTAAGAGCGAAACTTGCCCGAAACCAGGTAGCGCGGTACCTCAAGAGGAGGAGCAAGACGAGAAAACAGAAACGAAAGCTGAAAAGAAGGAAGGCGAAAGTTCAGGCCCGCTCGATTTTCTTGGCAATGTCAAGATTGAATTGGGAGTTGGTACCAGCGGACGAACCGATAGCCAACACGATGGGGCGCGCCATCGAAAAAGTAAGATGGCGAACGACAACAAAGATCAGAAATCGATGCAGAACTGCTGCACGCATCAGGGACAGAGCGTTCAATGTCCGGCAGGTCTGCCATCGGGGAGTAATAGCGTGGAATTCAAGTCTGGGGGAACGGTGTGGCGGAAGCCAGACGGCACGAACGTCCTTGTCGCGCAGACAACATTTCCTAGTTGTAGGTGACTAAACCAACGGCTCCGCACACGAAATGAAATGCTCCTGTCGAAGCTCGTGACCAATTTCGCATGGGGCATCGTGCAGACAGACGCACAAATGCCTTTTGCGACCAGCCATCGTTCAGGCAGGGAGCATCATGCGGGTATCGGGCCCTACGCCGGTAGTAACAATGGCTGCGTTCGAGCGGTTCCCCACGCTGCCACCCAATCAGCAAATTTTGTCTTCGGGTTGTTACTGAGCTCTAGAACATGATGCATCACGACTGAGTTCTGCGTCGAAGCCCCGATGGGACATCCCCAAGGGCAAAACGCATCGTGACCATACGCGGCCCCATGAACGCAAAAAAGAACAACGTAATGAAGATGGACGCCACGATTTCGGAGCGTGAAAGGCTCATTAGAGCATCTCCCAGAAATCTATGGCACATAATTCAATGTCATCATTTGTAGGGCGGCCGTAATGAGATTCACCCATTATTATCGGCTGGCATCAGTGATTATAATGAGCAGTTATCATCGATTGGCGTGGCTCCAGCGATTATGGCCACCGATGCGGTAGTTATCATCAGTTGGCGGCTCGAGCGATGATTGCTATCAGCACTGGGCGGTCAGCTATTTTGTCCGTTTTTCACCACAAGGGCAGCAAGTCGTTAAATATCGTGAATTCTGGGCAATTGCGGTGAACTCGCGGTAACGGGCAGGACAATGACGATCCTTGGTTCACCGCGTCGGCATAAAGTCCGACGTAAAAACTTGAAACTTTCCGCCCGGCGATCTCGATATCACATCGACATTGCGCACCGACAATTCGCGTCCATTCTGCTTCGTGGCATTTGACCAACAAGCATTTATGCGCGTGAAAAACTCATCCGGCAATGGTGCGCGAGCCACGAGGCGCAATTCCATCCGCTCATCACAAAACTGGTGAATCTGAAATTCGCGCAAATCATTGATTAGGCCAATCGGCATTTCCTCGACCGTATCGTGCAAAGCCATGACAAGAGCCATCGTACCCGCAGGCAAGTGCGCAACCCGGCCGTAGCGGCCCTCTATGTAGCCAAACGAAGGAAGAACGCGTCCGCAGGGGCAGTCTTGCACAATTGCCAGCGCCAAATCTTCGGTGTCGTAGCGTATGAGCGGCATCGCGAAATTGGTCAAGCTCGTGACGATGATCCGCCCGACCTCGCCGGGTGTGCATACGCGACCGGTTTCATCAATAATTTCGACTAGACAATGCTCGCTATGGACATGGTAGCATCCAGCTTCACAGCGACACGCCACGATCCCAACTTCATTGAGACCATAATTCTGGTGGACGGGCACACCAAAGCTGCGCTCGACGCGGGCGCGCATTCCCATGGTGAGCTGTTCGGAAATGGCGAGAAGCGCTTGCAGGCTCTCGGCGGGCCTGCTGGCCCCGGCTGCGAAGGCGAGATGCTCAAGCATTTGGGAGTAGGCAAGCAGGTACTGCGGGCGCATTCGTCGTAGCCAGGTGATGCGTTCTTCAATGGGCGTCACCGTGCTGAGGCCGATGTATGGACCGGTCGAAAAGTTTTCCATGTACGGCCATGTTTTGCGCCTTCCGGTTTCGCCGCTCTTGAGCTCGCCTCCGCCTTGCAGTCGTATGGCAGTGCGGGCTCCGCGCAGAAGTCCGGCCGGGGGGCAACTTCCAGGCCATCGGCAACGGCTATTTCCGCGACTTCGCCAGCGTTGGCGTGGCGGCCAGCGGCGTTCGGCGCGCGCAATATCGCTGTGGGGACCGGCTGTTTGAGCGCAAAAAAGTACTGTCCTGCTGTTCCTAACCTGTTGATGTCACTATATAATCTCGCTTGGTACAAAGTCACTTAGAGTGAACCTCTTAGGCCCCAGAACCCTAGCCGCTTGCCCACGATCTCGCCCTGATGCGGAGGATCAGCGTCCCGCTCACTTGCGGTCAGATGATGGTTGCAGCGATACACAGCGCCGCCTTGAGCTTAGTCGCCCACACGTCAGATCGCTGACCTGCGAAGCACCCTATCTCGGCGCTGCTGGAGGCTTATCGCCCGAAAGCGAGCCGCCTGCCAGCTCGTCTGCAGTGATCTTCCCGTCCTGATTTGCATCGGCGCTGCCAGGATATGACGTGGGGGCACCACACGCGTCCCACTCTTGTTGGGTCACCGAACCATCGTCGTTCCTGTCACACATCTTGATGATTGTGGCCGGATCAGGTTGGGCAAATGCGGGGGCCGCGACTGCTGCTAAAAGGACGGCAATCGCGATGCTGGTTGTCAGTTTCATTTTCTTTCTCCACTCTTTCTGGGGATTATTGGAGTCGTGACGCCGTTTATTGATCGTAATCGTCATCAGGATATTCGCTGTCCACGTCGGGATATCGGTCGCGCTCGATTTGGGGAAGGCGCCCCCAGCGCTGCAGTCGGCCCTGAGTGACGTAACCTGGGCGATCGTATCGCTCCGATGAATCCGTGAAGACTTCGACGCGAAGCACATCTTTGCTCTCGCGCCGGAGCACAATGAATTTCCTCGCATAGCCTGCGTCGAAACTTGCCGTGACAACACTTACGTCTCCCAGCAAACCGCCGAAGTTCCAAACAAACCCGCCCCAAGTAGGACCTCCGGTCATATAGACATTCGCGCGCGATATGCTCCAGTCACAGACAGATCTGCCGCGGCAGAGCCCAAAGACTTCGATATCAAGGCCGTACCGATTGGGCGTGATGACCATGCCCGTGATGCCGCTACTGTCACGGTCGAAATTCATCCATCTGCCGACAAAGTCATAGGTGCTTGCCGAGGCCTGTGGCGCTGTCACTGCGATCACACCGAAGGCCAGAAGCCCTACGTACAGGCGTCGGGAGCAATGCCTGACCGCCGACATCTTGTCCTTGAAGCCGCTCACCAACAGGGCCTCGTGCATAAAAGTCCTCCTACACTGCTGCAGGGTAATACGAAGCCAGTACCATTCACCGGTCCTAACCTTCGCTCGCCAGTCCAAGATGCTCTCATTAAACATTTAGCATGTTTCTAGCTGAACGCTGCATGAACGGGTGACGTGACTGTGACCTGACTGGCTCTTTTTGTAGCAGGCGGATTGAGAGACTGGTGCATGAGCGTGACTTCCTCCAGAGGGGTTGCAAAGGGATTTGCCATTTACGGTGCAGGCGCGCGGTAGCCGAGTAAAGAGTGCGGCCGGACGGTGTAGTAGTGCTTGCGCCATTGTTCGATGATCACTTGCGCTTCCTTGAGGCTGTAGAAGATCTCACCGTTCAGCAGCTCGTCGCGCAGCTTGCCGTTGAAGCAACTCGGCAATTCGGCGATAGCCGTACCGCCCATATTGGCTCGCCAGCGCAACGATGGTCTGGGTCAGCGCATCCTCGTCGGCCCGAAGCATCGCCGTATAACGCTGCGTTCCGCGCGGTTGCTCAACAAGCCGGCAGGCATGGCGTTCCGAGAGTTGATACTGCTCCCGAATGTGCTCAACCGCGGATCTACGCCGTTCAGGGCTTACAAGTTTCCCGAGGAGATGTCCTTCAGAATCTGTTTCTCAAGCGAGAGATCCGCCACTAGGCGCTTCAGCCTGGCGGTCTCCTTCTCCAGCTCCTTCATCTTTTTGGCTTGTTCCAAATCGAGTCCGCCATACTCTTTGCGCCAGCGGAAATAGCTCTGATCCGAAATCCCCGCTTCCCGGCACGCAATCGCAATTGATTTCCCCTGTGCCGTCGCCACCTCAATCTGTCGCAGCAACGTGACGATCTGTTCAGGGCTGAACCTCTTCTTCGGCATGACCAAGCTCCTTTCCAAGCCTCATTCTCTCTATACGCTTGGTACAAAAAAGCCCGGTCACGTCACCTTCTCGTAACTGCCAAATCTGCTCCAAAGCGTGCATGCCATGATTGCCGGGTCTAGGAGGGCGCTTTCGCCGCAGGCGTCTTTCCTACAAGGCCTTCAGCCTGAGGCATGCACCCTTGAGGCGCACCGCGTGCACGCTTGGTTGTCTTTAAGGCATCGATCGTAAGCAGGCCGGACTCGAATTGGCTTGCGGCCCAACACCTCAGAGCCGTCCAAAAAACATGGCGGTGTTACTTCGAACAAAAGCGCTTTGGGCTCCCGCGTCTCTGTTCAAGGTCCAGGATTTTCCGGCACCACCTGCAAGTTGGCGCATTTCCGTCAGTCATGTCCGTCCATACTCCCAGTTACAAAACAGATGCCGCCCCTGCATTCGCTCCTTCGTCAGCCTTGCATCCCGAACTGGCGGTGCGGCCGGCCGGCTCTGGATTCGGGAGATTCTCCGGTGCGTGTTTCCGAACAACTTCTAATATCTTGGCCCCCGCGTGTTTATTGGGGCCGGTTGCGCGGAGAACTGCCCTTTCCCTCCGCCGCGCGGCCTTGAGTTTGTTTGCGCTTCGCCGCTCGTACAGAAATTCCCTGACTGTATTTTCTGTTACCTTGGTCCACCTGTTTGTGGCCGGTTGTCCATCGGCTGTCGGCAGCCAGGTCAAAACATAGCGTGAGGCGTGCTGGCGTCCGCCTAGGCGCTCGCCCCTTTCGACATCAATCCAACCAAGGTGCTCAACTTCTGCTAAGGCCCGACTGATTTCAGACTTTGCCACGCCAAAGCGGACCAGCTGGTTGTAGGGGGCAAGCAGGCGACCATTCTCCGTTCCGGCATGTGCCATGTGCTCGAGCATTAGAAAATCCAACACGCGGCGCCCATTGATCCCGAGTGCGCGACAGGCGGGGCTGGAGAGCATCTCGGCCGTGAGCCAGATCCACGGCTCGCCTTCGGGAGGGCGGTTGCGCGGGTTTTTCCTCCGTTTTCGTCTGTTAGGATCCATACTCTTACGTCCTCGCTATCCATGCGAACCGTTCAATGCATGCCCTTGCCCATGGCCTCGCGGCTGCGCGGTTGCCCCCTCCACCACTGGCAGGCCTTTATGGCTGCTAGTCGCGCCGGATCGCCCCGCCACGTCGCCATCGGCCCATCGGGAAGGCCAGCCCGCTTCAAGGCAAGCGCCATGTCATGCTCGGCATTGACGCCCGTCACCGTAATGCCCAGGCCGCGAGCAACGGCCATGAACCTGCCGGGCCCGATCTCGCTCACGTCCACGTCTATCGCGGGTCTGGGGATGGGGCGCTGGCGTGCCTTCATGGCGGCGGGGCCTCCGTGTCGCTGACGGAGCCGCGCGGATACGTTGTGGTTTCACTATTGCGAACCTTCGGGGCGCAGCCTTTGGTCGGTATCGGTGGAAGCCGTCCCAGCCAGCCCGTCAGTTCGGGTATCGGAATCAGCGTGCGGTGTCCGCACTTGATTGCCTTGAGCGAGCCCTTCGCGATTTCGGCGTAGAGAGTTGTCCGTCCTATCCCCACCATTTGGGCTGCACGCGAAACACTGACCGCAAGTTGATCCGAACCCATACCATTCGCCTTGCCGCCGTAATCGTCTGGGCGCCTCTTCCGCCCCGCTAAGCGGGCGAATGCACCCGTAAGTTACTGAAATGAACTTGGATACAGGATCGCAGCGCCGCAAGAGCCACCATTGTCGAATCCTGTGGGTAAAGCTCCGGTTTGCGTCAAGCAGGCTTGACACGAAGCGAAATTTAGCTATGCGGCGTGCTGTCTTAGCGCAACGACACTCGTACCCTCCGCGGGCCGTGTGCAAAACTCTCCCCACGCGTCCATCAGGCCGCGGCGCTTTTCAAACAGATCGCTGCGCCGATAGGCAGCCTCGACCTTGTCGCCCACAACATGCGCCAGGGCCGCCTCGCAGACCTCGTTGGGGAAGTTCGTGCGTTCCGCTGCGTAGTCGCGGAAGGTGGAACGGAAGCCATGCACGGTCACGTCGCTCCGCCCCATGCGGGCGCGGGTCTTGAGCATGGCCATGTTGGAAAGGGGCTTCCCCTCCTTCTCCCCAGGGAAAACAAATCCCCTTCCCCCTGACACTTCATGCAGCCTTTGCAGGATTGCCATGGCCTCCTTCGATAGCGGCACGCGATGCTCCCTGCCCGCCTTCATGCGGTCGGCCGGGACGGTCCATACGCGCTCGGCAAGGTTGATCTCGCTCCACGTCGCGCCGATCACCTCGCCGGTGCGGGCGGCGGTGAGGATGGTGAACTGCAGCGCCAGGGCACCCATACCGGCTTCGGCTTTCAGGGCCGCCATGAATGCGCCCATCTCGCGGTAGGGCAGGGCCGGATGATGTTTCACCTGGCGTACTTGCGAGCGGGGCGGGAACAGATTTTCCAGATGCCCTTTCCAGCGCGCTGGGGTTTCGCCTTGGCGGTAGCCCCGCGTCCTGGCCCAGTCGAGTATGGCCTCGATCCGGCCCCTGATACGGCTTGCGGTTTCCGGCTTCTTTGACCAGATCGGTTCGAGAATCCTGCTCACCAGGCCTACGTCCACGGACTGGACCGGCAGATCGCCGATCACCGGCATGACGTAAGTTTCAAGCGAGGCCGTCCACTGGGCGGCATGCTTGGGGCTTTTCCAGCCGTCCTTGCGGGCTCCGATGTAGGCTTCCGCGCACTGGCGGAAGGATACGGAATGGGCGGCCTTGGCCCGTTCGGCGGCACGCAGGGACTCACGCTCCGCGATAGGGTCTTTGCCTTGCGATTTTAGCTTGCGGGCCGCGTAAGTCTTCTCGCGGGCGTCGGCGAGCGAGACCTCGGGATACGGCCCGAGACCCATTTCGTGCGCCTTTCCGTTGAGCATGTAGCGCAGTACCCATGAGCGGGCGGTGGGCGAGGTGACCCGAAGATAGAGACCGCCTCCATCGCTATGCAGGCCCGGTTGCTTGGAAAGCCGTTGCACCGCCAGTGCATTGAGTCTTCCGATTGCACGTCCCATCGGGAGTCCCTTCCTACAAATTTTCCCACGAACGCACGTCGGCTTCCTGTGAACGTTAGCGAACCGCCATAAGCAAGCGGGGATTCCGGCTTTCCCCAGCAACATGGAATTCGCTAACGTGGCGAATGCCGACGAACATCCGTGAACGGATTGTAAGGGGACTCCCTGTCCGCCAACTACGCAGAATTTCGCTACAGCACGCACCTTTTCGCTCTGATGCGCGAACGCCGCCGCCCGCCTCGCTGCGTGTTGCTTCCGCGATGTCCTGAAAGCGGACGCAAATCCAGAGCATCGGCATCTGTCGCAATGTGCCACAAGCTGCCGCTAGTAAGCGTAGCAATCTGAGTATGTAAAAATTACGGTTGGGACGCTCATTTGCTTAGCGCCCCCCGCGTTGTGTACGCGTACTCGGCAAAGCCGCCTGGCGAAATCCCCCAAAAACTGTGCGCTAATGTGGCGCCCAAGAGGACCCAATGATCCGCGTCCCGGTGCGCGGGCGGATATTCTGATTGTGGTGGAATACGTTCTCGGGATCGTACGTACTCTTAACGTCCACCAGCCGGTCGTAGATGAAGTCGCCGTACGCCTCGCGGACCCGGTCGGGGTCTTCGTCGCCGCCGAGGAAGTTGACGTAGACGCCTTCGCGGAAGCGGCCGAGGGCGGCGAAGAACGCCCTCGCCCAGGCGGTCTCCCGGTCGCCGAAGTTCTCGCCGGGCCGCCACGCGGCGTGGTGGATGATCGCGTGCGACGCGTGCCGGTTCGCGAACGCCGTCCTGCCGGCGGCCATTCGGCTCACCGCCCCCTTCAGATGGAACATCGCCGTGTACGACCGCGGCGACGAGAACGAGAACGCGTGGCCGACGATGACGTCGATGAGGTCGTCGCTGAGCTCGGGGAGGTGGGTGGCCTTCCAGTAGTAGTGCCAACCGTGGAGGACGGTCGAATCGAGCGCGCTCTGGAGTTCCACGTACGGCTTGAGCCCGACCAGGTCGAGGAGGGGAGTCCGGAATGCACGCAGCGCGCTGAGCACCCGCTCGCCGTCCTCCACCGGCCCGGCGTAGCACGTTCCCACCATTACCACCGGGCGCCAGTGCAGATCCTCGGGGATCACCGGTAGCGGTGGCGCGGTTGTGAACTTCACGATCGTGCCGAGCTCGTCGGGAGCATCACGGACGAAGTCGCGGTAGAAGCGGAGGACCTTCCCGGCGTCGGTCGCGTCCCAGAGGATAGGCCCGGCCAGGACGGTGGGCCCGACGGAGTGGAGGCGAAACTCGAACGAAGTGACCACGCCGAAGTTGCCGCCGCCACCTCGCAACGCCCAGAACAGGTCGGAGTGCTCGTCCTCGGACGCCCGCAGCAGCTCGCCGTCGGCCGTCACAACGTCGACAGCGAGGACGTTGTCGACCGTGAGACCGTGCTTGCGCATCAGCCAGCCGATGCCACCGCCGAGCGTGAGCCCGGCGACGCCGGTGTGGCTCACGATTCCGCCGGTGGTGGCCAGACCGTGCGCCTGCGTCTCGTGGTCGACGTCGCCCCATAGCGCACCGCCCTGCACCCAGGCCCTGCGGTTGGCAGGATCGACCCGCACGCCCCGTATCGCCGAGAGATCGATGACCATCCCTTTGTCGCAAACGGCGGTGCCAGCCACGTTGTGGCCTCCGCCCCTTATCGCAATCTCCAGACCGTGGTCGCGGGCATAACGCACCGCCGCGACCACGTCGGCGGTCCCGATGCATCGGGCGATCAAATGCGGGCGCCGGTCAATGGCCCCATTCCAGACTGCACGGGCGATTTCGTAGTCGGATTGATCTGCATCGATGAGCCGACCTCGGAACCCCTCGATCTCCCCGACGGTTGGCCCCTTCTTCCCGTGGCCGACTTCCGCGGGCGGCAGTGTCGTCATGGCGTCCTCCTCTGTTCGAGAGGCGGCATCGGAACACGTCGAACCGCGACCGGATAGTCAAGAATCTGGACTCCACAACCGAAGGCGGATGCGCAAAACTGCCTTTGTGAAGACATACGGCCAATACTGCCCCATTGCCCGCGGCGCCGAGATTTTCGCCGAGCGCTGGACACCGCTGATCATTCGCAACTTGTACCTTGGCTGCGGAAACTTCAGTGAGATCTTGGAAGGCGCGCCCGGACTGTCCCGTACGCTGCTCGCACAGCGGCTTAGACAGTTCGAAAGGCTTGGTGTCGTCGAGTCGGCACCCAAGCCCGACGGGGGCGGGCATCACTACAAGCTCACGTCTGCGGGCCGCGGCCTCTTCACGGTCTGCCAGTCGCTTGGCGAGTGGGGTGCGCGCTGGCTCGAAATCGCCCCAGAGCACCTCGACCCCTTCGTGGCTTTGTGGTCGATGTGCAACGCGCTCCGCCGAGACCGACTCCCGAATAGACGCGTCGTCATCCGTTTCGACTTCACCGGCCGGCCGCGCCGCGAGCGCTATTGGCTCCTTATCGAATTCGGAGACACCGAAATCTGCAAAACTAACCCCGGCTTCGACGAGGACCTTTACATCACCGCGGAAGCCGAAGCGTTCGTCAAATGGCACGCCGGCCAGCTCACCTGGGGCCAAGCCATCGGCGACGGCCGCATCCAGGTCGACGGCCCGCCGTCGCTGGTCAGAGCATTCCCAACCTGGAACGCCCGCAGCATGTTCGCGCACGTCAGGCCGGTCTCCCGCGCCGCCACGGGCTCCGCAGCCTGACATACTCCCACCGTGGCAGTTGAGAAATCCTGCCATCGGCATCGCCGCGGGATTCATCTAGAACGCTTCGCATATGTGGCCGTCGAGCGCCTGTGATCGGCGATAGACAAGTTGACATAGATTGCGTTCGCCATGGTCACAGTCTTGGGCTCGGTGGCGGCGGGGACGAGAAGCGAAATCTACGTCCAGGATGCCGGCGCGATCCAGCAAGGGGCCCGCCGCCCGGCCGCGGGGAACCAATCCGTCCTGGCGCCGTAATGATCCGCTGGGGCAAGCGGTTACGCAAAAGGGGGCACGCCCATGAGCACTGTGGAATCTGTCGCAGGGGCAGCGGCGTTTTCTGGCGTACAACCACTTGTTGAAATTGACGTTTCCGTCCTAGAGGCCATTCCGGCCGGAGTCTATATCTGCGCCGCGGACGGCAGGATTGTCCGCTTCAACCGCCGTGCCGCCGAGCTTTGGGGCCGTGTGCCTCGCGTCGGCGACAGCGACGAACGATTTAGCGGTGCCTTCCGCCTCTACAACCCGGACGGCTCGGTCCTGCCCCACGCATCCACACCGATGAAAGCGGCGCTCGTTACGGGCAAGGCTCAACGCAACAGGGAAGTTGTCGTCGAGCGGCCCGACGGTACTCGCATCTGTGCGCTGGTCAACGTCGAGCCGCTGCGCAATTCCGTCGGCGAAGTGACCGGCGCCATCAATTGTTTCCAGGATATCACAGCGCGTAAACACGCGGAAAAGATGCGGCGCGATATGGAGCGCCGGTACCGGGAAATGCTCGATGCCCTCCCCGCGGCCGTCTATGCCACGGACGCGGAGGGGACGATTACCTATTTCAATCGCGCAGCAGCAGAACTCGCGGGCCGCACTCCCGAGATCGGCAAGGACAAGTGGAGCATGAGCTGGCGGTTATTCAAGGCTGATGGCTCACTGCTGCCGCTCGAAGAGTGCCCCATGGCAACTGCCCTCAAGGAGAAACGGCCCGTCCGCGGCGTGGAAGCGTTCGCCGTTCGTCCGGACGGGTCGCGTGTGCCTTTCCTGTCCCATCCGACCCCCCTGTTCGACGATGCAGGCCAACTTGCTGGCGCCGTCGATTTGTTGGTGGACATTACCGAACGGAAAAAAACCGAGTCGCAGCGCGATCTCGTAGTCGCCGAGCTCAGCCACCGCGTAAAAAACACGCTTGCGGCCGTCGTCTCCATAGCGCGCCAATCCTTCTCGAAGAACCCGAATATCGAAGTTGCCAAACGCTCGTTCGACGCGCGCCTGCTTGCGCTCGCCCAGACGCACAGCCGGCTTGCCGAGTCCAACTGGTCCGGTGTGCCTCTCGAGATGATCGTGGAAGACGAACTCGCTCCATTCCGCAGCGAAGATGGCCGGAATCTCAGAATTTCCAATGCCTCGATCCTGCTCAATCCGAAATGCGCGCTTACGCTCGGCATGGCAATCCACGAACTAGTGGCGAATGCCGCAAAGTATGGTGCGCTATCGGCAAAGAGCGGAATGGTTACGATCGAGTGCGAGGCCGATGACGAGACGGGCCGGTTCTATGTTCGGTGGGTTGAGTCCGGCGGCCCGCAGGTTAAGCCTCCCTCACACGGCGGTTTCGGTCGGCTGCTCCTCGAGCGGGCAGTGGCTTCCGATCTCAAGGGCGAAGTTACGCTCGACTTCGCCCGCGATGGCCTGAAATGCACGATTTCTATGCCGCTCAAGGAGAATGTTGCGCACGTAAATTGAGTTAGCGCGAAATCCGGCATGCCATGAGCCAAACAGGCGGACGCCGAACTCCGGCGAGCAATTCATTCCGCGCCCCGCGTCGCGGCTAGTAAATGCGGCCCAAAGCCGTTCGCATCCGTGCGGCCAGGGCCAGCGCGGCACTAGAACGCGGGTTCTGCAAATCATTCTCAATTGCAGCCAGTTCCCGCACCAATACCTCTCTTTTTGCGGTGCGGACCGGGCAGACGCGGGACGCGCTCTTTACCGCAGTGCGCAAAAACGCGTTGTGAGAGGCGTACAGATGCTTCATAAATCCGCCCACTGGTTCCTGCCCTTTGGCGGACCACCGGCAAATCATCAACCCGAGCAGAGTCAGCGTACGACTGGCGGGTTACCTTTGGGTGTGGAGGGGAAGCGTCATCATGGGTAAGCCGATAACGAACATCACCATCGTTGGTGGCGGCACTTCCGGATGGATTACGGCCGCGTATCTGAACCATCGGCTGCAATGGGGCCCTACCGCCAATAGCGATGTGAAGATTACGCTCATCGAATCGCCCTCAATCAGCATCATTGGAGTCGGCGAAGCCACCGTGCCTACGCTCAAGGGCACGATGAAAATGATGGGTATTTCGGAGGCAGAATTTATTCAGCGCACCGATGCGACGTTCAAGCTTGGCATCTGGTTCAAAGACTGGAACAAGGACAAGGACGGCAATCGTATCGGCTACTTGCATCCATTCACCGGCGGACTGACGGTAAAAGGCCACAGTCCTGGCTACTCGTTCAAGAAATACGGCTTGCCCGGCAGGAACGGTAACGTGAACGATCAGGACTTCGTGCGCACGATTAGCGTCGCGCGCGAAGCGATCGAGAATAACCAGGGTCCGCGCGCGCTCAACGGCCCGCAATTCGGCGGCGCGCTGCAGTACGCCTACCACATCGACGCCGGAAAACTTGCTGAGTTCCTTCAGGAAGTTTGCGTCAAGCGCGGCGTGAATTACGTGCGCGACGACGTCGTGGATGTGATGAAGGACGACCGCGGTTTCATTAAGGCGCTAAAGTTGAAGGAGCGCGGCGATTGGCCGGTGGAACTGGTCGTTGACTGCGCCGGCTTCAAGGGCCTCTTCATCAATGAGATCATGGGTGAGCCCTTCGAGTACTACAGCGATTATTTGCTCAACGACCGCGCCATACCCATTCAGATCAAGCACACCGATCCGATGAAAATCAACTCGGTGACAACGAGTACGGCATTGGAAGCCGGCTGGTCCTGGCACATTCCGCTGCAGAACAGAATCGGCACGGGATACGTATTTTCCAGCAAGTTCAAAAGCGATGATGACGCGCTAGCTGAGTTTAAGGAGCATCTCAACGGCGCGGAACTGGTTACCGAACCGCGCGTGATCAAGATGCGCGTTGGGCGCTGCCGAAAGAGCTGGGTGAAGAACGTCGTTGCCATGGGGTTGTCGAGCGGCTTCGTCGAGCCGCTCGAATCGACCGCCATCATGTCCGTAGAACTGCAGGCGCGCTGGCTGGCGGCGACACTCCCGAGCACCGATTTTGAAGAACCGATGGTCGAGCAATTCAACGGCGCCAGTGCGCGCCTTTACGACGAGATCCGCGACTTCCTGTGCTTGCATTTCGGGCTCAACGAAAGGGAAGAGCCATACTGGAAAGCGGCACGCTACGAGGCAAAGAAGTCAGACAGCCTGCAGCACCATCTCGAGTTGTGGAAGTACACGTTGCCGAGCCCGCTGGATCCGCGCATGCGCGCGGTGTTCAGCCACTGGAGCATCATGTGCATCCTGATGGGCAAGAACTTCTACAAGGACTGCCAACTGCTGGATACCGAGGCCGTTTCCGACAAACTTTGGCAGAACTATTGGAACCAGCTCACCAGCGCGAAGCAGCGCGTGCTCGGTCGTCTTGCCAGCCATCGCCAGCTGGTCGACCACATGGTGAAGATGTCCGTGCCGGGTACCAGCGTCACCAAACAGGCGGACGATGGCCGCCTCATCGGAGACGGGCAGCTGCTCGTTAACCCGCAGCCCATCATGGCGCAACGCGCGCCGAACTGACGGCCGTCGTCGGCCGGCAGCGCTCGCGCGTGAAATCACTGCATTTTGCGAAGGCAAACTGCGACTGCACCATGTGTGCTGACTGCGTAGGGCACTAAATAAGTAAGGATCAGTTTGGTCCAATTGATTGAGGCGCCATAAAACAGCGCGTCACCCTGGTTGATGAGATTCAGAATGGTGCCGATGAGGAGCGCAACCCCCAGCGCCCGCATGGGGACGCCATCCGAAACGCAAAGCCTGGCAACGTCATGAACTCTCAGACGCTCTTTCATAGCTCACCCCGGTCCGTAAAACGTTCCGTACGGCGCGCCGGCTTCCGAACGGCCGACGGCAGGATTTCCGCTCGCGCATTGCAGTTTCGCGAGCTTATACACGGCTTGTTGTGCTGTGGATATTTATAGGTTTTAATAACTCTAATCTGTCCTCCGGGCGCGACCAGAGGCGGGCGACGAGAGGCTAACCGCCGGGTCGGGGGCGAACTTCATGGGCATTGGGAATTCCGTATTGGCGGGCCGCCACAGCCCGTTCATGTTCTGGCTGGGCACGGTCGCCGTAACGGTCGGCGTTCTGCTTCATCTGCCAATGTTCCTGGCATCCGCCCCAATGCACTACGTGATGGCCGACATGCCAATGGATCCCTGGATGATCTTTGGCATGATCCTGATTGTGGGCGGCGTTGCTATTGCCAGTTATGGCCTTTTGCCGCCCAAGCCCGTTCGTGACCCCGAACAAACCGAAGAAATTTCCATCGAGGCCGCCAGCGAAGGCGAACTGTCACGCACGCATTGGATTTTGATGGGGACGCTGGTCGTAGGCCTTGTCATCGACACGATGAAGCCGGCAACGCTGGGCCTGCTGCTGCCCGGCATGATGGCCGAATACAATCTGCCCCATTCGACTATCGCGCTGTTTCCGCTTTCGGCAATGACAGGGCTTGTCCTTGGCTCCGTTGTTTGGGGCTATCTCGCTGATTTCTATGGCCGCCGCGCGGCGATTCTGCTTTCCGCAGTCATGTTCGCCGGCACGTCCATCTGCGGGTTCATGCCGTCGTTCGAATGGAACATGTTTATGTGTTTCCTCATGGGCGCATCCGCGGGCGGCATGCTGCCCGTCTGTTATGCGCTGCTGACGGAGACGGTGCCGACGAAACACCGTGGGTGGATCTTGGTGCTCGTCGGAGGTTTGGGAACGGTCGGCGGATTCCTCGTCGCGACATGGTTTTCAAGCATCCTTCAGCCCGATTTCGGCTGGCGCATTATGTGGTTCCTCGGCCTGCCGACGGGGCTGATTTTGGCGGCGCTTAACCGCTTCATTCCCGAGTCGTCGAAATTCCTGCTGCTGCAGGGCCGAGCCGAAGAGGCGGCTGCGATAATGCGCCGCTTTGGCTCGGTGGTGCGCACAAAGATGCGCGCGGTCAAGCTCGTTCGTGATCCGGTGCCGGGCATCTCGCTGCTGACCTCTCTGAAATACGTCGGCACGACTTCTGCTCTCGTGCTGACCGGTGTTGGTTGGGGGTTGCTGAATTTTGGTCTGCTGCTTTGGCTTCCAGCCAGCCTGGAAGCTAAAGGGTTTGACATCGTCATGACGAGCGAGCTGCTCGCCAAGTCCGCCTTTATCGCGCTGCCGGTAATGTTCCTTGCCGCGTATGCCTACAATCAGTGGAGCACGAAGTGGTGCCTCGTGGGGATGCTTGCAATTTGCGGCGCCGGACTGCTCGGCATACTTCAGATGGATACCGCCGTGTTCGGCGGACTGGATAATCCAGTCCTTTTCATGGCTCTGCTGGTGATTGGCGCGAACGGGATCGTCGCCACGATTCTTCCTTATGCCGCCGAGAATTATCCGCTCCATGTTCGCGGCCGCGCCACAGGCGTCGTGGCGGCCAGCACCAAATTGGGCGGCATGGGCGCCCAGGTCATCACTGCGCTGGGGGTCTACCCCTCTCTGGCAACCACGTCCTTGGCACTCATGGTTCCCGTACTCGGTGCTATCCTTCTCATCGGGTATTTTGGAAGGGAGACGCGCGGGGTCGTTTTGCGCGATGTAGACTTCACCGATGCGGCTTGGGGTTGAACCCGGGTTACGCGAAGGCCGCTTGAGTCCTATATATCGTTTCTGGTCACGCAACGGCCAATGAACCGATGCCGGTGAAAATTGTCGAAGTAGGGCCGCGTGACGGGCTGCAGAACGAACCACGCCCGTTGGCCCCTGAAACTCGGATCGAGCTGATCGAGCGCCTCGCTGCCACGGGGTTGACGGTGGTCGAGGCGGGCGCCTTCGTGTCGCCCAGGCGAATTCCACAAATGGCTGACAGCGACAAAGTGCTGAAGGGCATAAAGCGCAAGTCCGGTGTGCGCTATCCCGTGCTCGTGCCCAATGAACAGGGCTTCGATGCGGCGTTAGCGGCTGGTGCCGATGAAATCGCGATCTTTGGCGCCGCGTCGGAGTCGTTCTCGCAGCACAATATCAACTGTTCCATCGAGGAGTCGTTTCAGCGTTTCACCGTAGTATGCGACAAGGCGAAGAAAGCGGGCGTGCGTGTGCGCGGCTACATCTCCTGCGTGCTCGGCTGTCCCTATGAAGGCGAGGTCCCTGTCGCGAAGGTCGTGGGCGTCGCGACCCGGATGGTCAAACTTGGTTGTTACGAGATTTCGCTGGGCGACACGATCGGTGTTGGCACCCCGAAGCGCGCCAAGGAAATGGTCAAGGCGGTTGCGCAGAGCGTGCCCACGCAGGACCTCGCCGTGCACTTCCACGACACTTACGGCCAAGCACTCGCCAATATTCTTGCGGCGCTGGAAGAAGGCGTGCGCACGGCCGACAGTTCGGTTGCCGGCCTTGGCGGCTGCCCTTATGCGCCCGGCGCGTCCGGCAACGTGGCGAGCGAGGACGTCGTCTATATGCTGGAGGGGCTCGGCATGCACCCGGGCGTCGATCTGGACGCGCTTGCGCACACTGGCGCGTGGATTTCAAAGGCGCTGGGCCGCGAAACCGCGAGCAAGGCCGGCCGCGCACTAGCTGCGCATTGGGCCTAAACAAGAATCCGCCCGGCAACGTAAATGAAAATTAAGCAACCAATTGATTAGCGAAACTTGGCGCTCTCTGTTGTCGGTGAGCGCATGCGCTGCCATCGGCATCCTCACGCTGGTGGCGACGGGCGCGGCGTACGCCAAGGGCGGAAATAGTGGGCGGCACGGAAACTTTAGCGGTAAATCGGCTGCCCATATGAGCAGCAAAGGCTTTGAGAATACCAATGGCCCGAACGCGTCAAATCGCGTGTTCGGCCTTGATCGGGCTCAACAACGCATGAGCACGCAAGGCATTGCGCATAGCAAAACGGCCAATGGCCCCGGTCACACGAAGACTAATGCGACGTCGCCTCCCGACTGATGATCACGCTATGTTTCTTAGCGAGATTGGGTGTCATTCGGGAGGAAGCATGCGCGCCCCTGCGGCCGTGGGCGCGGCCGCACGCGCCGGTCGGCTTGGCCAATTCCGCCATCGCGGGTGACGCACTTGGAAAATTTGCCTAATCTCTAGCCCACATCATTGGGTGGAATGTCGTGAGGGTATCTAGGGGGTCAAGACATCTCAGCGCGCGCGCCAGAGTAGCGCACGTTTCGCCAGCGCGTCTGTTTTTCACCGTCCTCGTGCTCGTCGCCTTTGGGTTGCAAGCGTACGTCGCCCAGACGCATGTTCACTTTGCGGTAGCAGGTGCGCCTCTCTCCAGTGAAAACGGTTCTACGGCTTCCGATAAGCCCGGTGATCCTCTTCGCCCCAGCCCCCATCAGCTGACCTGTCCGCTTTGCCAGCAGCTTGCTCACAACGGACCAGCCGTTCTTCCGGCAAGTCTCGCGTCGGTCGCGCCGGCATCTGCTTTCGTCGAATACGTCACACACGAAACGGCACGCCACTTCCACTCTCCCACTCATATCTGGCAGGGCCGCGCGCCCCCGCCGGCCTAGCTCCCATCTCGAAAAGTCGGCCGGCCGGCATGAAAGCGAAAATCGTTTTCATGCCCGGCGGCTAATGCCAGTCCCGGCGCGAGTCGGCACCGGCGAACACGGGGTTCGGTTATGTCGGCTTTGCCACGTTGCTTTGTTTCGTTTTTTGCGTTGGCCGCAGTTGCACCCGCTGTCCTGGCTCAGGAGCCAGCGGCTATCGAGGATGTCAGCACGGTCGAAACCGTGGTCGTCACGGCGTCGCCTCTTGCGGGCAGTGCCGACCGTTTTGCTACCAGCGTCGACGTCGTCGGGCGCGAGGACATTCTTTCTAAGGGCGGCGCCAATTTGGCCGATGCGCTGGCCGGCTTGCCGGGTGTGACCGGAACGGGCACCGCCGCGGGTGCGAGCCGGCCGGTCATCCGCGGCTTCGACGCCAATCGCGTAAGACTCTTGGAGGACGGCATAGGAGCGTTCGACGCATCCGATATGGCACCCGATCACGGCGTTCCCATAGATCCGCTTTCGGCTCAGCGCATTGAGATCGTGCGTGGCGCGGCAACGCTACGCTATGGCAGCCAGGCGATAGGGGGCGTCGTTAATGCCATAAACTACCGTGTGCCGCTGGCGCTGCCCGAAGATGGATTCAGTGGCGAGGCCAGCGGAATTTACGGCACCAATGCCGGGCTCTGGCAGGGCTCGGCGATGGCGGACATGCGTCTCGGGCAGTTTGCGCTGCATGCGGACGCGTTTGCACGCGATGCCGGTGACTACGACACACCCAAGGGGCGCATGGCGAACTCGTTTGTCGAAAACCGTGGCTATTCCCTAGGCGGCTCCTACTTCTTCGGCAAGAGCCGTATAGGCGCCGCGATCATCCAATACGACGCCGATTACGGCATTCCCGCCGAAGAGGCGCATATCGAAATGCAGCAGACCAAAGCGCTGACGCGTTCCTCCTTCGCGCTTGATGCCGGCGCACTGCAAACTCTAAATGTGGATGCAGGCTATGCCGATTACGAGCACCATGAAGTGGAGGACGGCGCCGCGCTGGCTACATTCAAAAACAAGGAGTGGGATGCGCGTGCCGAAGCGCTGTTTGGTGAAATCGGCCCGCTTGCAGCGAGTGCGCTCGGCGTCCAGCTCCAGCGCCGGGATTTCTCAGGTTTGGGCGCGGCCGCCGATTTTCTCCTGCCGACGCGCACGCTTTCACAGGCGGTATTCGGCTTTACTGAGGTACCGTTGACCGGGCGCGTAACCTTGCAGGCTGGCGCGCGCGCCGAACACGTGACGGTGGACGGAACCTCGCCGGTGACAGACGAACAAACCAAGCCGTCGTTTGTCCCAGTTAGCGGGTCCATCGGGCTGGTATTTAAGCCGGTTGAGGGCCTGACCGTGGGATTGACTGCGTCGAGCGCAGCCCGTGCGCCCGCCCAAACAGAGCTGTTCGCCCATGGCCCGCACGAAGCCACCGGCACGTTTGAAATCGGCGACCCCGACCTGAAAATTGAGCGCGCCAATTCGCTGGAAGCAACTCTCCGCTACCGCAATTCTGAAATGGAAGCGGAGGCTTCGCTCTGGAGCGCGTGGTTCGATGGCTACATCTTTAGCCGGCTCACCGGGCGCACCTGCGATGAGGACGGGAACTGCCTGCCGGCGGACTCGGAGGAGTTCAAAGAACTCTTTTATGAACAACGCAACGCCCATTTCTATGGTGCCGAAGCAAAGGCGTCGTACGCACTCTACCGCAATCTGGATCAGGCGCTTACCGCTGATTTTCTGACGGACTTCGTTCGCGCCAAGTTCGACGATGGCACCAATGTGCCGCGTATCCCTCCTTATCGTCTGGGCGCGGGCCTGTCTTGGGAAGACGACGACTGGGATGCGGGCTTCATGTTCGTGTATTCCGGCCGTCAGGATGACGTCGAACCACCGGAAACACCGACACCCGGCTTTGCCGATCTGGATGCGCGCATCGCATGGCGGCCGTTTTCGTCAACCCCTGAAGTCGAGATTTCACTGATGGGGCACAATCTGACGGATGCAGTGCAACGCAATGCCGTCGCACTGAACAAGGATGAAGTGATCCTCCCGGGGCGCAACATCCGGCTCGTGTTGCGCACGACGTTTTAACGGGGACGCGGCAAGCCGCGGTCAGGCGCCTGAAACGACGCGGAAGCGCTTCAGTTGCAGGAGCGCCGGTTCCCAACCAGGGGCGATCTCGAGTGCTTTTTTCAGATCGAGATAGGCTCCCTTGACGTCGCCCAAATCCTCTTTAGCTAAGGCGCGATCGTAATACCCAAGTTGCGGCTGCCTGAGACCGACCTTGATGCTCATGTTAACAGCCTCAAGAGCCTCGCGTGGCCGTCCCATTTCACGCAGAGCCACGGCGCGATTGAGATGGGCTTCACCTAGGCGATCATAAGTGGCGATGCTTTCCTCGCAATCGGCCACGCCGCCTTCGAGGTCGCCCTTGAGTATGCGAAGCGCACTGCGGTTAATGAGCGTTGCGGCACGGTCGCGTGGCATAAGGTCGGATTTCAGCGCGAATGTGCAGACGCCTACGGCCGTTGTGTCGCGGGCCCTGGCGGCCCAATAACAGTCCTGGGCCGAGCTGTTCACCGTAACAACCAGCGTCGCCCCCGATGCGGGCGGCGAAGGGGCAAGCACGCACGCCGTGATGAGAGCAAGCGGAAACATCGTCTTGCGCATGACACCGGGCCTCCCGTCCCAAAGAAGACAATCCGATGCTGGACAGAGGCAATGATGCGCCCATTCGCGCCGTCTTTCCACAGAAAGAAGGTTGCACGCTTGTCTTTTCATGGTGACTTGCACAGCGCGCGCGTGGCCGATTAGCTGGCAAATTCCGTGGACCTGACCGTATATGACGCAGCTTCCGCCCAGGTTCCTGTCAGATGCGCTGAACCGCATAAGGCCCGCAGCCACCGTCGCGATGAGCCAAAAGGCCCGCGCGCTTAAGGCACAGGGGCGCGATGTGATTGGCCTTGCCGCAGGGGAACCCGACTTCGATACCCCGGACCACATCAAGGAAGCGGCCGTGGCCGCGATTCGCCGCGGCGAAACGAAATATACCGACGTGGAAGGCATTCCCGAATTGCGCGCCGCCATCGCGCGCAAATTCACACGCGACAACAATCTCGATTATGCGCCGGAACAGTGTTTCGTGGCGCCTGGCGGCAAGGCAGTGATCTATACGGCGTTAATGGCAACACTGAACGCGGGAGACGAAGTGATCGTAACTGCGCCATATTGGGTCAGCTATCCCGACATCGTATTGCTTGCCGGCGGCAGACCAGTGGTTGTGGAAACGCGTCTCGAAGACGGTTTTTGCCTGATGCCGGATTCGCTTGAGAAAGCGATCACGCACAAGTCGAAGTGGCTCATATTTAACCAGCCCGGCAATCCTTCCGGAGCGTGTTACGCACCCGAGCAGTTGCGTGCCGTGGCTGCCGTGCTGCTTCGCCATCCACATGTGTGGGTGCTGACAGACGACATGTACGAGCATCTCGTATTCGACGGGATTCGATTTTATACGCTAGCCGAAATCGCACCCGCGCTTTTCCCCAGAACGCTGACGATGAACGGAGTATCGAAAGCGTACGCGATGACCGGCTGGCGCATCGGTTATTGCGGCGGTCCGTTGCCGCTCATTCAGGCGATGGCAAAGCTGCAGTCGCAGACCGTTTCGAACGCGAGCTCGATCGCGCAATGGGCCGCAGTCGAAGCACTGAACGGGCCGCAGGAGCAAGTCATCCGATTTCAAAAGGCGTTCGAGGAACGGCGCGACCTTGTTGTTTCCATGCTCAACCAGGCTATTGGCGTGGAATGTGCGAAGCCGCAAGGCGCGTTTTACGTCTATCCTTCGATCCGCAAGCTGATTGGCAAGACGACGCCGTCGGGAAAGACCATCGCGAACGACGAAGACTTCGGAACCGAGTTGCTGGAATCCGAGGGCGTTGCGATCGTACACGGCGCGGCCTTCGGGTTATCGCCATTTTTCCGCGTGTCCTACGCGACGTCGAACGAGGTACTGGAAGAAGCATGCCGCCGCATCCAGCGCTTCTGCGGCAATCTCAGATGATGCGCTCCGCCTTGCCGTCCAGCGCCATCAAATAGTATTCGGAGCTTAGGCTCGGCTGCTTCTGTCCCAGTGCCGTCTTCAGCTGCATCATCACCTGTTTGTGCTGCGCGGTTTCGGCCGCGCGCTCGGAGGCGAAGTCCTTGCCGAAAGCAACCTTGTATGCGCCGCAGTCGCGGTGATCGAGCACAATCACTTTCTTGATGTGATGCAGATCCTTGGCGATCTGCACATGATCCCAAAAAGCGGCATTGGAAGAGGGAAATTTCGGCGAAACGGCCGCCAGTGCCGCGCCCGCGAGGCCGACATGGTCATATTCGTTTTCAAGGTGCAGAGTGTCATCGAAGAATTTCACGGTCTCGTCCACCAGCCGGTAGTCCATGCAGCTGATGGCAAGCGCTTCGGCATGCCCCGCGGCCCGCGCGGCCCAGGGAAAAACGCTGATGCTCAACGCGGATACGGCAAGAAGATCGAAATTTCGCCGATTTACCTGCGGCAATTCCAGTTGGCACATGTCCGCCCCCAAGAGAGTTGCCGAAGTATAGCGGCTTGCGCGGCGGAAGACCTACCCGGGAAGGCGATCGCGCAAAATGCGAAACACTCGCACTTTCTGCTCAGGGTTCAAGGCCTTTAACCGCTCAAGCCAAGGCGGATCCTGGCCCGCATCGAGGCGGCGCAGGAGCGTGTTGTCTGCTCTCTCCTTCAAATAGAACGTGTAATCGGGCGAGGATCTGCAGATCATCACGTAATCGATATCGCGCTCGCGCAAAATGCGTGCACCCGATTCAGGCGTACGCGTGAATAGCTTGTACGTGTCTAGGATGCCCTTCTCGTCGCGGTGATATGGCCCGGCAACAACGGAATGTCTGGAATTGGCCAAAATCACCGGCCCCTGATCCACCATTGCGGCGACGCGGCCCTTCGGCAAGGTCGCGAGCTGCGTTACTGCTTCCGGCCGCATGCAGTCCGCCGCACCGGCACGAGCCCTGCTGCGAGTCGCGACATGCGTCTGTCCTTCGATCACGTATTTTCCGATAACATCGAATGTGATGTTCGTGAACAGTGCTACAGCGGCAATAGCAGCAATCGTCGCTTCCTTGTGCGTTCGCGAATAGCGCGCAGCAAGCGCGATGATGGTCGCCGCCATTCCGGGTAGTCCGAATAGAATTGCAAATGGCATGCCGCGCACTTGCAGACTGGTAATGGCTAATGCGATCGCCGAAAAAATTGCAAGGACGATCGCATTCCTGCGTTTTTCGCGCGGGATCAGGAATGCTGCCGCTATCGTTGCGGCAAGCCCGATCGAGGCGTAGACGTAGGTGGCGAAGAACGTTCCCGGCTCGTAGGACATGGTGCGGAAAGGCGACAGTACTTCCTCGATGCGCGACAGCCAGATGCGGTTTAGCGAGGGGCCCACATGCGCGTAAGGGCCCGACAGGCATTCAGGCGCGCTAATGAGCGTAATGGCGAACAGCGCGGCCGCGAGCAGCGCAAATCCGAGAATGCGTTGAGTGCGTGTGGCCTGCGTGAGAAGTGCCAAGCTTCCCAATCCCGCGCCTCCGACGATCGCGAGGACGCCGAACAGGCCGGAATAGGTGTCGCATGCTGCGCCAAGCCGTTCTGCAGTGGGCGTCGCGAGCGCGAGCAACGCGGCGGCGGCGCCTGCGAAGATCAGGCCGAAATTGCGAACTGGGGCCGCTACAGCTTCGCCCTTTATTACCCAGAGCCAGGCCACGATCGCGCAGGCCGCGAGAATATAGGGAAGTGTCTCCAATCCCATGGCCAGGTTTAGCGCCGTAACCAGCGCGAGCCACACCGGCGCTTTCGGGTAACTTTCGAAATTGAATACAAACACGATCCCCCAGAGAGTCAGCGCTATGTGTACGTTGTGCTGGTCTATCGTGCCCGGATGGAAATAGCCGACTACGCTTGCGCAGTTGACGACGAGCAGAAGCGCCGCTAGGCCTGTCGTGTGCCCGCCCAGCCGCTCGCCCAGGCGCGTAACCGCCACAACTGAGGGCAGCAGCCACAACAGCGGCCAAACGTAGATTGCCACAAGCTCCGCGTCGCGCGCTTCCAGAAAGATTCGGAAAAGCAGAATCAACAGCGCAACGCCACCATCAACCAGCCGCGACCAGTGCATGGGGAGGCCGTAGGGCACATTCATGCGGTGCTGTGTCGCGTCAAACCAGGACTGACCGGAAAGCAGGTCGCGCGCCGCCGCTAGACGCAGATTGTCGTCCGTCGACAGATACACGCTTTCCGGATGCAAAACGGCGTGCAGCAGCAGCACGCCCGTGAGCACGGCCCAGAACAGGACTGCAAGCCAAGTCAGGTTGAGGCGCGCGAACGCGCCCAAGGGCGCTCTGGATTGAATCAGGTCCAAGCTAGTTCCTCTTGGGCCCGTGCGCGGCCCGCCCCGATCACCCTTGCATAGCGCCCCAAAGAAGCGTGACCATGGAAGCCTGACAAGGGAGAGCGGTGCGACAAGGCCTCCAGCTTCGGTCCGCGCCGCCGGTGGGCACGGCAAGGGAGAGGCGAATGCCAAGGAAAAACGGAGGAAGCGGGCCACGTGCAGTGGCCCTGGTAGGACCCTACGGCAGCGGGAAGACATCCCTCTTCGAAAGCATGCTTTCGCTTTCTGGCGCCATCGGCCGCAAGGGGTCCGTGCCCGCAAAGAACACCGTTGGCGATTCGTCGCCAGAGGCGCGAGCGCGCCAGATGAGCGTGGAAGTGAACTGCGCTTCGTTTCGCTTCATGGATGAGTCCTTCACGGTTCTCGATTGCCCCGGCTCCATCGAATTTCTTCAGGAAGCGCTCAACGTGCTGCCCGGCGTAGACATGGCCGTGGTCGTTTGCGAGCCCGACGCAAACAAGGCGGTCATGCTGCAGCCATACCTCAAGCGGCTGGGCGATCTCGGCGTGCCCCACGTGCTTTTCGTAAACAAGATAGATAAGGCGACCGGGGCCGTGCGCGAGTTGCTCGCCTCGTTGCAACAGGTTTCCGACAAGCCGCTCGTGCTCCGTCAGATTCCGATTTGGAACGACGGCATCGCCACGGGCTTCGTCGAGCTCGCACTGGAAAGGGCCTTTGTCTATCGCGAGCACGCTATGCCCGAAGTCATTCAAATGACGGACGAAGTGAAAACACGCGAAGCGGAAGCGCGCTTTCAGATGCTGGAGAAACTCGCCGATTACGACGAGCACCTTATGGAAGAATTGCTGACCGATATTGCGCCGCCAGTCGACGAAGTCTTTGCAGATCTCACGCGTGAGTTGAACGAAGGCTTGATTGTTCCGGTGCTAATCGGCGCCGCGGAGCGGGACAACGGTGTGCACCGGCTGTTGAAATCGTTGCGCCACGATACTCCCGATGTGGCCGAGGCGACGAAGCGTCTTGGCATCGAGGTGAAAGGCGGGGATGCGGTCGTGCGGATCTTGAAAACATACCACACCGAACGCGGCGGCAAGTTGAGCGTCGCCCGCGTGCTGGCGGGGTCGTTGAAGGACAGCGCCACGCTGAATCGCGCCGATGGTTCGGGCGTGCGTGTGGGCGGGCTATTCGCTCTTAAAGGGATGGAGCAGTCGAAGCTTGCCGAAGTGCATGCCGGCGACACGGTCGCCCTGGGCCGCCTGGAAGGCGTGGCCACGGGCGAAACACTTTCAACCGGCAAAAGCGGTGCGAAGGCGGGTACGTCCGTGGAGGCGCTTACGCCCGTTTATGGTCTTGCCGTCACGACGCCTGACCGGAAGGACGAAGTAAAGCTCACCGCCGCCATTGCCAGGCTGCGGGAGGAGGATCCTTCGCTGATCTTCGAGCAAAGCGCCGAGCTGCACCAGATGGCGCTGTGGGGACAGGGCGAAATCCATCTCAAGGTGGCGGTGGAGAAGCTCGCTTCCAAATACGGATTGAAGCTCGATACGCACCGGCCGCAGGTGCCATACAAGGAGACCGTACGCAAACCCACAAAACAGCGCGGACGCCACAAGCGTCAGACTGGGGGCCACGGCCAATTCGGCGATGTCGTGCTGGAGATCAAGCCGCTGCCGCGCGGCTCCGGATTCGTATTCCAGGATGAGATCAGCGGCGGTGTTGTGCCCAGGAATTTCATCCCCTCGGTCGAGAAGGGCATTATAGATTATCTCCATTCCGGACCGCTCGGTTTCCCCGTAGTGGATGTCTCTGTCGCGCTGGTGGATGGGTCATACCACACTGTGGATTCCTCCGACGCCGCGTTTCAAACCGCCGCGCGCATCGGCATGACCGAGGGCATGCCCAACTGCGCTCCCGTGCTATTGGAGCCGATCATGCACGTGAAAATCCATGTGCCTTCCGATGCGACGGCACAGGCGAACGCGCTGATATCCGGACGCCGGGGGCGGATTTTGGGGTTCGACACGCGCCATGGATGGAAGGGCTGGGACACTGTCGAGGCCCAGATGCCGCAGTCGGAGTTGCACGATCTTGTCATCGAGCTGCGCTCAGCAACGCAGGGCGTCGGCACTTATGAGATGAAGTTCGATCACTTGGCCGAGCTCACCGGAAAGCTGGCTGATCACGTCGTCGCCACGCGCAAGGCGGCAGCCTGAAAGATAAGGAGCAGATCACGATGGGCGACACCAAATGGATGATCAAGGCTCGCGAATTCTCGAACTGCAATTGCAGTTATGGCTGCCCCTGCCAGTTCAACGGCTTGCCGACACACGGCCATTGCCAGGCGGTTGTGGGCTTTGAGATCGAGAAGGGCCATCACGGCGACACCAAACTCGATGGCCTGAGGGTTGCCGGCATTTTCCGCTGGCCTGACGCGATTCATCTGGGTCATGGCGAAGCCTTGGTTATAATTGATGAGCGAGCCAATGCGGAGCAACGCGACGCGCTTTTGCGAATTCTTACTGGCCAAGATACGCAACCGGGCGCCACGATTTTTCAGGTGTTTTTCTCAACGCTTGAAAAGGTGCATGAACCCGTATCTGCGCCCATCGAATTCACCGTCGACATCGACCGGCGCAGATCCCGGCTAAAGGTGCCGAATTATGTGGACACCCGCGGCGAGCCGATTCTGAACCCCGTGACGGGGGCGGAACACCGCATTCGCATCGACAGCCCGAATGGCTTCGAATTTCTCTTGGCCGAAGTCGGCAGGGGCTGGTCGAAGACGGACGGGCCGTTGAAGTTGGAATTTGGTGACTCCTACGCTCATTTTTGCAATCTGAACCTGTGCGAGACGGGAATCGTGCGCTGACGCCATGTCTTCCCTTGCTCTGGAAGCGCTGCTACGGCGAGACCGTCTGATTGTTCTCTTGGCGCTTGCAGCCACGGCCGCGCTGGCCTGGGCTTACGTCATTTGGCTTGCTGGCGCGATGGCGGACGGAGAAGGCGCGGGCGCAATGCTTGCGCCTAAGTCGACGGCGTGGACGTCTGCGGATTTCATTTTCGCCTTTGTCATGTGGGCGGTGATGATGGTAGGCATGATGACGCCCTCCGTGGCACCGATGATATTGTTGTATGCGACCGTGGGACGCCAAGCCGCGGTGCGAGGCGGCGCGCTCGCCCCCACATCCTGTTTTGCTGCCGGGTATTTCCTTTCTTGGATCACGTTCGCGTTTCTCGCCGCTCTGCTTCAGGGCGCGTTGCTGCAGGCGGCACTGCTCACGCCTATGCTGTCATCGGCGAGCGGCGCTTTTGGTGGCGCGGTCCTGATCGCCGCGGGCCTCTTGCAATGGTCGCCCCTGAAGGACGCTTGCCTTAGCCAATGTCAGTCGCCGCTGCATTTCCTTCAGCGCCACGGCGGCTTCCGCAGCGAGCCGGTGGCTTCACTCCGCTTGGGCTTTCTTCATGGGGTCTATTGTATCGGCTGCTGCTGGGCGATGATGGCGGTGTTGTTCGTTGTCGGCGTGATGAACGTGCTGTGGATCGCCGCTCTCGCGATCCTCGTGCTTCTTGAAAAGACAGTGCCCGGCAAATTTATTCCGCGCGCGGCGGGTGTCGCGCTCGTTGCCGCCGGTTTCTGGATGCTTTTCGGACGCGTGCCTCTAGTGCCCGCCTGAGAGAAACTTTTCCGCTTCGAGCGCCGCCATGCAGCCAAGGCCGGCGGCGGTCACGGCTTGGCGAAATATCCTGTCCTTCACGTCGCCTGCCGCATAGACGCCGGCCACGCTTGTGCGCGTGGAATCGGGAACGGTGCGGATATATCCCTCCGCATCCATGTCGAGCTGTCCGCGGAAAATTTCGGTGGCGGGCGTGTGCCCGATGGCGACAAAGAAGCCATCCGCGTCCAGCATCGAAACCGCGCCCGTTTTCACGTTGCGGATTCGCACGCCGGTCACCGCCTTGGGCTCGCCACCCCCGAGAATTTCCTCTACGACCGAATCCCAAACGACCTGCACCTTCGCGTTCTCGTTCAGGCGCATCTGGTTCGTCTTGTCCGCACGTAATTCGTCGCGCCGGTGAATCAACGTCACGTCGGTAGCGAAATTGGTGAGAAACAATGCCTCTTCTACGGCCGTATTGCCGCCGCCGACAACGGCGACTTTCTTGCCTTTGAAGAAAAAACCATCGCATGTCGCGCACGCCGACACGCCGAAGCCCATGAATTTCTCTTCGCTGGGAAGCCCCAGCCATTTCGCCTGGGCGCCTGTGGCGATGATGAGCGCGTCGGCGGTGTAACGACTGCCGGTATCGCCGGCCAAAACGAAGGGCCGTTTCGCCAAATCGGCAGATGCGATCGTGTCTTGCACGATTTTGGTTCCAACGTGTTCCGCTTGCGCCTGCATCTGCTCCATCAGCCAGGGGCCCTGAATGACGCTGGCGAAGCCGGGATAATTTTCGACATCCGTCGTGATGGTGAGCTGCCCGCCCGGTTGAAGCCCAGCGATCAGCAACGGGTTCAGCATCGCGCGCGCGGCATAAACTGCGGCAGTGCAGCCCGCGGGGCCGCTGCCCAGAATGACTACTTTCGAATGAAGGGAATCGGTCATGGGAACGCTCGGCGTTTGATATCGGCGGCGCGGCGCCAAAGGTCAAGATGGGAGGTTACTCAGAACCCGAACATGTGATCGAGGCAGAAGCCGCGTTTGTCGACGAGCCCGTGAAAGCCGAACAGCCGGCAGGTGAGGTCGCGCACGATCACATAACCGCCGCCATTCATTTTGGCGCGCTCGTCCGTGCCGAACATCTCCGAAAAGCGCCAGAAGCGGGAACCGCCGCAGGGGATGGATATTTGCTTTTCCGCGACGGGTTTTCCGTTCGCATCATGCAGGATGAGCTTTGTGTCGCTTTGCGGATGCCACGGCTTCGACGCGGGGTAGACCAGGTGGCAAACGGTCTCAAGCGCCTCGCCGCCAAGACGCAGGAACAGCCGCGTGGTGAGCCCGGGCGGCTTGTTGATATAGGACTGAGGCTCGTCCTTATAAATCACCGGCACATTATAGATATGTGCGCCAAAAATGGTTTCCGCGCGATGTCCGCTCGCCTTCTGCTCGAAGCGCCCAAGCGCGTGCAGCCAGCCGTCGCCTTCGCCGCCCTCGCGGAAGTCATAGAGAAACTCGACATGGCCGTAACCGGAGGGAAGCGACAGTGCGCCCTCCGAGAGCCATTTTTCGACGTCCACTTCCAGGCTTTGCCGCCGCGCGATGCGGCCAAGGAATTTTGATGCCACAGTTCTTCCGCTTGCGTCGATCAATTCCACGCGGATGGGAAGCTCGTGCTGCTCTCGCGCCATCGGCGTGGGCAGCATGACCGTCTTGAATTCGTCGCGCGGCAATACGGGAAGGGGCATGATGTAGCCCTTTCCCATTGCGCCGGCGATTTTCGGCAGCGCAGGGTTGGGCTTCAGGTCGGTGCGTTCGACGTTTGCGTGCGCGATGCGCCTATGTCCCTGTGTGTTGCGGGTTTCATAGCGCGGGCGCACGAAATAGCGCCCCGCGGCGATCTCAATCTGGTCCGGCCACTTTGCATCCGGCAGCAATGCGCTCACATTAATGGCGCGCGTGGCGAAAGGCGCGATTTCCTCCTCGTACCAGGTTGTGTCCTGCGCGCCCATGATGTTGAAGCCTATGCTATGTTTCGGAATTGCCATGGGATGCGAGTTCTGTACGAATAGCGTTACAGTTTCGTCTTCGTCTCCGGCCGGCATGCCTGCATAGAAATCGGCGGGCCAGGCGTTTGCGTCGTGGCTGCAGGACAATGCAAGTCCCTCTTCGCCGTACATATCGAGCGCATATTTGACGATGTCGTGACCCCTGACGCGCAGGGCGTGAACGAATAGCGAGCCCGTGAAATCCGCCAGGTGGAACCGCTTGCGCAATTCGGCGCTGTCGATGGCGAGCGGCGCGCCCGCCTCGGGCAGTTTTTGGCGCCATTGCGCGAGTTCGGCTCCGTCCGCGCCGAAGAGACACAGCCACAGTTCTGGATTGGCGGCGCCCATCTGCGACCAGTAATTGACCGTGGAAACGCGCGTATGCAGGCCGCTGCCGTTGGCGTCCTTGTGCTCGCGCATCAGCGCGAAGTTGGTAGCGAAATTTAGCGGATTCAGATAGTCGCCCGGGACCGACAGCATGTCGTCGGGCAGGCGAACTTCGTCCAATGTCGCGATGCGTGCGCCTGCGGGAAATATGTGCCTGATGGGAACAAGTGTGCGTTCCGCCTCGAAGAGAAGCACGAGCACGCTTTCGGCGCCCGATTGCCCGATGTCTGAAACCGGCTTTGCCGTATGACCAAGGAACATGCCGCCCAGATCTTCGAATCGCTGCACGTAATAGCCGACCAGATTCAGCTGCGAGAGATCGTAATAAGCGTGGACATTGGCGACCATGCCGGAGGGGTCATATACCGCCACCGGACCCGCATTCTTCAGCGACGCGACCAGCGCGCGGCCTTTGGGCGCGGAAAGCGGATGCCCCAGCGCTTTGAATAGCGTTGCGCCGCCCGCATTGTTGCCCGGGCGCCAGCCCTGGGCGAGATCGGCGTTTCTGAAGGTCTCTATCTGAAGCGCCATTACATCGCCTGTTGCGCGAACGGATTGAGGCGCTTGATTAGTGCCGAGAGGCTGTGTTTGCGCCGCTGGCGCTCCGCCACTTCATCGTCGGTGACCCAGTTCATCTGGATAACGCGGCGCACGCCTTCGAAGCGCTCATGGCCGTGCAGCGATTTGTCCGATCGCTTGAACACCAGCAGCGTACCGTTGGAGGGCGGCACTTCTTCCGCGACATCGTTTAAGTTTTTCGAACGCAGTATTCGCAGCCGCCCGCCATCCGCGTCCCATGTCTGATTTAGGTATAGCAGCACGGTAATGATCTTGGACTTGGAATCGGTATGGACATTTCCGTCGCGCGAGCGGCTGCACCATCCGCGCACCGTGAAAGTGGTAGGGCGCGAAGAGAGATCGACGCCGAATTTGTCCTCGATTGCCGCCCGGAATTCCGGGCCGCTCATTTCGTCCAGCAAGTCCTGCATGGCACCGCTGATATCCAGGTCGCCAACGGGAAACGAGCCAGCTCCGCGCGTGACGGGAAAATCGGCGAGAACACGGGGAAATGCATCGGGAATCACGAACTGCGGTACCACGACGTATTCGTAAGGGTCGGTCTTGAGCGGCGTGCGCCGAAGGGCGTCGAAATCGAGCAAACTCATGCCGGACCCGTATGGTTAAATTGTTCCGCTTTGCGTGAGCGCCACGCGCTTATCGCGCCCGCGATGGCCTGTGCAATTTCCGACGTGGCATTTAAGGGGCGCGTAGGCCAGCTTTCAAGGCACGCGCGGAACGGCCGCGCAAGGCCTTGCCTGTACACTTCGTCGAGAAATCGCCGAAAACGGGCCGAACCGCCCTTTATTTCGATGACTTGCACGGGCTTTCCCGTGGCGATCGCCTCGCTCACCATGTTAACGGAGTCGCAGGTGACGATCACCGCGTCCGCGTTTCCGAGATATCCGAAATAAGGATTCTCGCCCACGCCGTCCCAAATCACCGATGGCACGTCCTTCGTGCATTCGCGAATGATCTGCGTTTGCTTCTCGCCTGTGCGGCGCGACGGCGTGATCATCAGCCCCGCGTTCTTCCTGCCCGTGGCTTCTGCCAGCATGTCGCCTATGCGGTGCGCCTCCGCCTCGTCCATTTCGTACACGGCGTTGGTTCCGCCGAGCAGCACGGCGACGCGCGGGCGTGGTAGATGAGACACGGAATCGCTCCAGCGCCTTCCTTCTTCAGCCAGCCGTTCCGGCGTCACGCGATGGGGCGAAAGCAGAGTGGAAAATACGTTTCTTCCCGTCAGCCGGTCATGCAGGGGCGCCCAGACAAAATCGAATTGCGCCGGCGAAATGCGCGGGTCCTGCAAGATTGCGACGAAGGTGTTGCCGTTGGCGAGTCTTCGTATTTTGCGCGCATAAGGAACAGTTTGCCGGCCCGAAGCGATGAGAAGCTCCGGCCATGGGGGCGCGATCTCGTCATTGGGAGCTGCAGGTCCCCAGGGCGCGAACCAGCGCCAGGGCGCCGGCGGCGTAACACTCTTGCGCTCCGGCACAACGCCCAGCGCCTCAGCCACGCCGAGCGTTTGGCTTTCGAAGCCAATCATGCGGTTCGTGAGAATCCAGGTCTTCACGCGCTGCTCATTTTCTCAGGTGACCTTGGCACATGCCTCGTATTCGTGCGTCGCGGCGAATTATTATTGCTGAATCCACGCCGGGAACGGAGTAGTAGTTGGTTCAAGCCGGGCCGTCAGCCAGTCCACGCAGGGCAGGGACCAAGAGACGCAATCCCAATGAAGCAGGTCCAACTCGATTCCATCGACCGGCAGATCCTGAACGGGCTCCAGGCCGACGGGCGCATCACGAATGTCGAGCTGTCGCGGCGAGTGAAAATCACGGCGCCACCTTGCCTGCGCCGCGTGCGCGCGCTTGAAAAGGCGGGTTACATTCGCGGCTACCATGCCGACCTCAACGCCAAGTCGTTGGGCTTCGAGCTTACCGCCTTTGCATTCGTGGGGCTCTCGAGCCAGGCCGAGGCCGATCTCAGGGCCTTCGAGGACCAGATCATATCCTGGCCCATCGTGCGCGAGTGCTACATGCTTTCTGGCGCGGTGGATTTTCTTCTCAAATGCGTTGCGCACGACTTGACCGAGTTTCAGACCTTCATCACGGACAAACTGACGGCGGCAAAAAACGTGGCCAGCGTGAAAACAGCGCTCGCCATACGCCCATCGAAATACGAGTTTGGCATTCCCCTCGAAGGCTTCGTTTGATCAAACCAGCGGCTGCGCCCTGAGCCGTTCCAGCACACGCAGCGGTGCGCGCCCCTCGTGCTCCATTGCGCTTACGGGAAGATAAAACGTCTGCTCGAAAAGGTGCTGCCCACCCATTGCCGCATGCGACGTCATGTCCGTGAAGACGACCCAGGTTGCGCCCGGCGGAAACCGGAATGCGTTCTGCACGGCAGACTTCTGATAAGCCACGTCAGCCTTCATTGCGTCGTGCAACTTCAGCATTAAGTGGTCATATGCGGTGCGTTTCCCGCGCGTCATGCCTACTTTTTTCATGACCCACGCGCTGCCCGGCACCTGATTGCGCAGTTTGGACGCATACCGCGTTGCTACGGTTTCGAACGGCTCGCCCAGGCGCCAGTCGCGCGTTTTGCCCTCCGGATTCACATTCGTAAAGACGCGCAGAATTCGCCGGTTCGCCATGGGTGTGGAGGGAAAGGCGTCGATGTGAAGCCGCGTGTCATCCTTTCGTGACGAGATAGGGCGGCCTTTGATTTCCACGGGACGGAAACTGGTGCGTCCTGGCTCCAGGCTTCCGGTATAACGCGGCAAAAGAGCCTCCACCAGCTTGCGCGAATATTCGTAATAGCGTCGCAACATCGCCCGGATAGCGGTCAAATCCGCTTCGCAGGCAGTGGCGCCCTTGAGCTTGTCCGCCTTGGGATCGTAGCTCACGTTTTTCGCGTGCGAGTTGGCGATGGTCGGCGTGAGCAAACGTTCCTCACTGCGCGACAATTCGAACGCAAGTCGGGGGAGATAGAGGACCTTGCCGGATTCGAGCGCGTCGACAGCGGACGAACGCATGTTCGTGCTGACCGGACCCGCCCAAGAGATGGCGTCGAGCGACTCTATCACGTGCGAAATGTCACGGGCTCGGGTGCTGCTCACGGCTTAACCAAACGGCGGGATCGCGCTTTCGCAAGTTAGCGGGGCTGGCGGTTGCACGCAATTATTCCGCATCCGGCTGTTTTGATGGGTGCGCGTCGGCAAATGCGGCCAGGCGATTGCAGCTTTCGACCACCGTCCGGATTTCCGGATACGCAGAGATGTCGAACTTGAAGCGCTCGGCGGAAAAAACTTGCGGCACCAGATAGGCGTCCGCGATCGTGGGCGCCGGGCCGAAGCTGAAGCCATTCCTGCCTTTGTCCGCCGCTATAAGCCGCTCGTAGGCATCGAAGCCGGCCTTCAGCCAGTTCCCTGCCCATTTGATGACGCCGTCCGAATGCTGGCCGAATTCCTCGCGCAGGTAATTGAGCACGCGAAGATTATTGAGTGGATGCATGTCGCAGCCGACAATGGCCGCCAATGCTCGCACATGCGCGCGGTCCGCCGGATCCTTCGGCAGAAGGGGCGGGTCGGGATACGTCTCTTCCAGATATTCGATGATGGCCGGCGACTGCGCGATGCGCACGCCATCAATCTCCAGCACTGGAACGGCGTGCATAGGATTGATGGTGTCGAATTCGGCCGAGTGCTGTGCGCCTTTGAGCAGGCTTACCGGCACATATTCGTATTTCAGCCCTTTCAGGTTGAGAACGATGCGCGTGCGGTAAGACGTGCCGCTGCGGAAATAATTGTAGAGTTTCATGGTCCGGGCCTCCGCCAAAGCAAACGGCGCCAGCAATGTTGCATGCCGGCGCCGTTTCATCACGTCATGACGGCTGGGATGAATCGTTCACCGCGGCTGCGGCACGATGCGGATATAGGGCTTGGGCTCCTTCCAGCCGCTGGGCCAAATCTTTTTCGCATCGTCATTGCTGACCGAACCCGCAATGATCACGTCGTCGCCATGCTTCCAGTTCACCGGCGTCGCCACCTTGTGCTTGGCCGTAAGCTGCATGGAGTCGATGACGCGCAGCACCTCGTCAAAGTTGCGCCCCGTCGTCATCGGGTAAACAAGAATGAGTTTGATCTTCTTGTCCGGACCGATGACGAAAACGTTGCGCACGGTCTGGTTGTCGGCGGGCGTGCGCTTCGCGGGATCGCCCGACACCGCGGCCGGCAACATCCCGTAGAGCTTCGATACGTTGTAATCGGCATCGCTGATCATCGGGTAATTGGGCGCGTGACCTTGCGTCTCTTCAATGTCCTTTGCCCAGCCCGAATGCTTGTCGAGCGGATCAACCGACAGGCCGACGATTTTCACGCCGCGCTTGTCGAATTCAGGCTTGATCTTCGCCATGTAGCCGAGCTCGGTCGTGCATACGGGTGTGAAATCCTTGGGGTGCGAAAACAGCACGGCCCATTTGTCGCCGATCCAGTCGTGAAAGCGGATGCGGCCTTCGGTGGTCTCTGCGGTGAAATCGGGGGCGGTGTCGCCAAGGGATAAGGTCATGGGAGGCTCCATTTCTGCGGGCTGCAAAGGCCCGTTCCGGACTGACAAAGATTGGGTTTAAGGGGGTTATATATACACCCCCTGCTATAATGCCTATGGACTGGTTGGCGCAGGGGCAGCGGGCTATTTATCCTGTGCTGGCAGGGAGATGCGGGGAAGGAACGTGATGGCTGACACTTTGACGCCTGCAACGGGCCGCGCGGCCAAGGGTGCGTCCGCCCGGAGTGAGGCCTTGGCGCGCGGTTACAATTCCGGCTTCGGCAATGAATTCGCCACCGAAGCCGTGCCGGGCGCATTGCCGGCAGGGCAGAACTCGCCGCAGAAGGCGCCGCTCGGTCTCTACGCGGAACAGATTTCGGGAACAGCATTCACTGCGCCGCGCGGGGTCAATCGTCGTTCCTGGCTGTATCGCATGCGGCCTACGGCGAACCATCCGGCCTACGAACCGCATGCCCAAGGTATGCTGCGCAGCGGGCCGTTCGACGAAGTGCTGGCCACGCCCAATCGCTTACGCTGGGATCCGCCTGCCATTCCCGAGAAGCCAACGGATTTCGTCGACGGGCTTCTCACCATGGGCGGCAACGGCGACGCCGCGCACTTCATGGGTTGCGCCGCGCATTACTACCTCGCCAACAAGTCCATGGCGGATCGCGTGTTCTACAACGCGGATGGCGAGCTGCTGATCGTGCCGCAACAGGGGCGTGTGCGCTTCGTCACCGAGCTTGGCGTGATCGAGGCCGAGCCGCTGGAGGTCGTCGTCATCCAGCGCGGCATTCGCTTCCGCGTCGAGCTGATGGACAAGACCGCGCGCGGCTATATCTGCGAAAATTACGGACCGCTATTGCGTCTGCCGGAGCTTGGCCCCATCGGTGCCAATGGCTTGGCGAATGCGCGCGATTTTCTCACGCCATTTGCCTGGTACGAAGATGTCGAGCGCCCCATTCAGGTGGTGCAGAAGTTCCAGGGCAGGTTGTGGTCGACGACATTCGACCATTCGCCGCTCGATGTCGTGGCTTGGCACGGCAATTACGCGCCCTACAAATACGATTTGCGCAAATTCAATGTGATCGGCTCGATCAGCTACGACCATCCCGATCCCAGCATCTTCACCGTGCTCACATCGCCGTCGGAAAATCCCGGCACGGCAAATGTAGACTTCGTCGTATTTGCGCCGCGCTGGCTGGTGGCCGAACACACTTTCCGCCCGCCTTGGTTCCACCGCAACACGATGAACGAGTACATGGGCCTGATTTACGGTGAGTACGACGCCAAGGCGGAAGGATTTCTGCCGGGTGGCGCTAGCCTGCACAACTGCATGGCAGGCCACGGGCCCGATCTCGAAACCTGGGAAAAGGCCACCAAGGCCGATCTCAAACCGCAGAAGGTGGACAAGACCATGGCGTTCATGTTCGAGACGCTCTGGGTCATCCGCCCCACGCGCCACGCCATGGAAACGCCCCTCATGCAGCACGATTACGACGACGTATGGGCCAAGTTTCCCAAGAACTTCAAAGCGTAAGTGCCGCGTAAAAGGGGGTAGGTGTCATGAACGACGTGACCGGCAGGAAGCCAACGCACGGCGTCAAGGCACAGAAGCCCGAAACGGTCGCGGCGCAGGGGCTGGGCTGGATTGACGAAAAGTCCCGCGGGCTGGTGCCCGGCGTGCAGGTCGCAACCACATACGTCCGCAATCCCGACAACACCTATGTCGACAACCGCACCTATTCGCGCACCAGCCACACGGGTTGTCTTCAGCCCGAAGCCATCCTGAAGGAGCTGGAACGGGGCGCGGCCGCAATGCTCTTTTCCTCCGGCATGGCGGCGGCGACGGCGTGCTTCCTCGCGCTCAGGCCCGGCGACCACGTGGTGGCGCCCAAGATCATCTATTTCGAGCTGCGCAAGTGGCTGACCGACGCAGCGACGCAATGGGGCCTGAACATTGACCTTGTGGACATGTCGAATCTCGACGAGCTCAGGCGCGCGGTGAAGCCGGGCAAGACGAAGCTGGTCTGGGCTGAGACGCCGGCCAATCCGCTGTGGGACATTACCGACATCGCGGGCGCGGCCGAAATCGCGCACGCGGCCGGCGCGCGCTTCGCGGTGGATTCCACCATCGCTTCGCCCGTGCTCACGCGGCCGCTCGCGCTTGGCGCCGACATCGTCATGCACTCGGCGACGAAATACTTGAACGGCCATTCCGACGTGCTGGCGGGCGTCCTCGTCACCAAAGCGGAAGACGAATACTGGGAGCGCATTAGAACTGTGCGCACGCAAGTGGGTGGTGTACTGGGCGGCTTCGAGGCATGGCTGCTGGTGCGAGGGCTGCGCACGCTTTACCCGCGGGTGAAGACGCAGGTGGCGAACGCGCAAGCTTTGGCCGAACGCTTCGCCAAGCATCCAAACATCGTGAAAGTGCTTTATCCGGGCCTGCCCGATTTTCCCGGACACGCCGTCGCCAAGCGCCAGATGCAAGGCGGCTTTGGCGGCATGATGTCCATTCGCGTGAAGGGCGGCGAGGCGGCGGCGGTGAAAACGGCCGCGAACGTCAAAATCTGGAAACGCGCCACATCATTGGGCAGCGTCGAAAGCCTGATCGAACATCGCGCATCGCTGGAGGGCCCCGGCACACCGGTGCCCGCCGATCTGCTGCGCCTTTCCGTCGGCATCGAAGACGCGGACGACCTCTACGACGACATGGACCAGGCGCTGGCGGCAGCGCATCGCTAGCTGACATTTTCAGACGCCTTGGTCAGCGCCAAAAACAACAATCTTCCTTTGGGAACTGGCGCTTAGTGCTTTCCTGTCCGTACTATGGCGTTAACCGCTAATCCTCTAGTCTCCGGCCCGCTGGAGAGCCCCTTGAACGACACGCCCCGGAAAAACCGCCCGCCGCTGTCGCTGCATGTGCCCGAGCCCAAATGCCGCCCGGGCGACAAGCCCGATTTCAGCTACATCAAGGTGCCAGCTGCAGGCCGGCAGCGCCGCCCCGAGATTCGCGTGGGCGCACACGAAATCCGTGATCTCGCCGAAACCATCATCCGCGTGCTCGGCGACGACAACAAAGCGGTGGGGCCCTGGGACCCCAAGCTCGACGCGGAAACGCTGCGCCGCGCGCTCAAGCACATGATCCTCACGCGCGCCTTCGACGATCGCATGTTCCGCGCCCAGCGCCAGGGTAAGACGTCCTTCTATATGAAATGCACCGGCGAAGAGGCCACCTGCATCGCGCAAACCTACGCTCTCGAACGCGACGACATGGTTTTCCCATCTTACCGCCAACAAGGCATGCTGGTCGCGCGCGGCTATCCGCTGCTCGACATGATGTGCCAGATCTATTCCAACGCGCGCGACCCGGTGAAGGGCCGTCAGCTTCCCATCATGTATTCCGCGCGCGACCACGGCTTCTTCACGGTGTCGGGCAATCTTGCCACGCAATTTCCCCAGGCTGTCGGCTGGGCGATGGCGTCGGCCTACAAAGGTTCAGACAGCATCGCGAGCGCGTGGATCGGAGAAGGGGCGACCGCCGAAGGCGATTTTCATTGTGCGCTGACATTCGCCGCCGTCTATCGCGCGCCGGTCATTCTCAACATCGTCAACAACCAGTGGGCGATCTCGACCTATCATGGCATCGCTGGCGGCGAGGAGGCGACCTTTGCCGCACGCGGCATCGGGTATGGGCTGCCATCATTGCGTGTGGACGGCAACGATTTCCTCGCTGTCTATGCCGTGTCGCACTGGGCGGCCGCGCGCGCCCGCGCGAATTTGGGCGCAACCGTGATCGAGCATTTCACCTATCGCGCCGAAGGCCATTCGACCAGCGACGATCCTGCGCGCTACCGCCCCGCCGACGAGAGCAAAGCCTGGCCGCTGGGCGATCCGATTGCGCGGCTGAAAAACCATCTCATCGCGCTGAAAGAATGGTCGGACGAAAAACATCTCGCCGCCGAAAAAGAGGCGATCGAGCAGGTCGCAGCCGCCAACAAGGAAGCGGAAGCGATCGGTACGCTGAAGGGCGGCGAGAAGCCAAACCTCAAGGCCATGTTCGAGGACGTCTACAAGGACATGCCCTGGCACATCCGCCGCCAGCGCCAGGAGACGGGGATCTGACATGCCGGTCATGAACATGATCCAGGCGCTCAACTCCGCTCTCAATGTCACGATGGCTGGGGACGAAAACGTGTGCACCTTCGGCGAGGACGTGGGCTATTTCGGTGGCGTGTTCCGCGTCACCGACGGGCTGCAGAAGAAATACGGCGTCAAGCGTTGTTTCGATTCCCCCATTAGCGAAGGCGGCATTATCGCGACGGCCATTGGCATGGCCGTGTATGGCTTACGCCCTGTCGTGGAAATCCAGTTTGCCGATTACATCTATCCCGGCTTCGACCAGATCGTGTCGGAAGCCGCGCGAATCCGTTACCGCTCGGCCGGGCAGTTCTGGGTGCCGCTCACCATCCGCGCGCCTTGCGGCGGCGGCATTTTCGGCGGTCAGACCCACAGCCAAAGCCCCGAGGCGCTGTTCAGCCACGTGGCGGGATTGAAGACGGTAATCCCGTCCACCCCCTACGATGCGAAAGGGCTGCTGATAGCGTCGATCGAAGACGACGATCCGGTGATCTTCCTCGAGCCCAAGCGCATCTATAACGGCCCCTTCGACGGCCACCACGACCGGCCCGTCATCCCGTGGTCGAAGCATCCCGCCAGCGAAGTGCCGGAAGGCCATTACGTTGTGCCGCTCGGCAAGGCCAACATCGTGCGCGCAGGCGAGGCCGTCACCGTGCTCGCCTACGGCACCATGGTGCACGTGGCGGTGAACGCGGCGGAAGAAAACAGCATCGATGCGGAAGTCATCGATCTGCGCACCATGGTGCCGGTCGACATAGAGACAATTGTGGAGTCGGTGAAGAAAACCGGCCGCTGCGTCATCGTGCATGAGGCGACGCGCACCTGCGGTTATGGCGCTGAGCTTGCATCGCTCGTGCAGGAACACTGCTTCTATCACCTGGAAGCGCCCATCGAGCGCGTGACGGGGTATGACACGCCCTATCCGCACGCCTTCGAATGGGACTATTTTCCGAGTCCACACCGAGTCGCCGAAGCCATGCGGCGCGGGATCGAGGGCTGACCATGGGACACTTCATCTACAAGCTGCCGGACGTGGGCGAAGGCACCGCCGAGGCCGAAATCGTCAAGTGGTACGTGAAGGCCGGCGACCACGTGAAGGAAGACCAGCACCTAGTCGACGTGATGACCGACAAGGCCACGGTGGAGATGACCTCGCCCGTGACCGGAAAGGTGATCACGCTGCACGGCAACCCCGGCGAGAAGGCCACCGTGGGCGCGCCCTTGGCCGAATTCGAAGTGGAAGGGGCGGGGAACGCCACGGCGGCCTCGGCGCCCCCTCAGTCACGCCCCGCGCAAGCGCGTGGCGCGACGGCTCCCCCAAAGGGGGAGCACGAGGCTGTGACTCGTCCTCCCCCGTTGGGGGAGGCGCCCCGCGGAGCGGGGCGGAGGGGGCCGGGTGCTGCTGCAGCGCCCGTCAGGGAAAGGGAGCCAATTGCGGCGCGCGCACCCGCGATGGAAACACCTCCCGCCTTTGTCTCGCCTAAAGTGGGCGAAAAGCCGCTGGCCTCGCCCGCCGTGCGCAATCGCGCGCATGAACTGGGCATCGAGTTGCAGTTCGTGCCGGGAACGGGACCGGCGGGGCGCATCACACACGAAGACCTGGACAATTACATCGCTACGGGCGGGCGCGCGGCCGCGGCGAAAACGGCGCGCGGCTACGCCAAGCGCGAAGGTGTGGAAGAGATCAAGGTAATCGGCCTGCGCCGCAAGATCGCCGAGCGCATGCAGGAGGCCAAGCGCCACATTCCGCATTTTGCCTATGTCGAAGAAGTGGACATGACGGAGCTGGAATCGCTCCGCGCGCACCTGAACGAAAACAAAAGGCCGGAGCAGCCGAAGCTCACTGTGCTGCCCTTCCTCATGCGGACGCTGTGCCACGTCATACCCGAATTTCCCCAGGTGAACGCGCGCTTTGACGACGAACAGGGTGTGGTCACGCGCTACGCCGCCGTGCACATCGGCATCGCCACGCAGACGGTGAATGGGCTGATCGTGCCGGTCGTCCGCCACGCGGAGGCGCTCGATTTGTGGAGCGCCGCGGCCGAGCTCGCGCGCCTTGCCGCGCTCACCCGCGAAGGCAAGGCCAGCCGCGACGATCTCGTAGGCTCCACCATCACGATCACGAGCCTCGGCGCGCTGGGCGGCGTCGTTACCACGCCCATCATCAATTATCCGGAAGTGGCCATCATCGGACCCAACGCCATCGTCGAGCGCCCCGTCGTGCACAACGGCCACATCGCAGTACGCAAGATGATGAATCTCTCGTCCTGCTTTGATCACCGCGTGGTGGACGGCTACGACGCTGCCCAGTTCATCCAGCGCGT
>JBQTHM010000026.1:0-2103 GCA_052389895.1 Alphaproteobacteria bacterium
GTGGATGAAGATTTCAGGCTCCCCCTCTGGGGGAGCTGTCCGCGAAGCGTACTGCGGGGGCGAAAGCAGCCGCTCCCCCACCCGATCCGTTTAGCTTCGCTCCACGGATCGGCCTCCCAACAATGGGGGGGGCAATAGAAACTCAAATCGGACGCGTCGCTTTCTCGAACCACACCAGCGTTTCGGCATCGCCCGCCAGCAGCGGCCCCACCTTTTTGCGCACCTCACCGTGATACCAGTTGAGCCAGGCCTTCTCGTCTCCGGTCAGCAGCTTGGGCTCGATCAGGTTGAGGTCAATGGGCGCCATGGTGATGGTCTCGAAGCGCATCATCGGCCGCTCGCCGCCATTCACTTTCTCCGGCTGCGTCACCACGACAAGGTTTTCGATGCGGATGCCGTATTCGCCTTCCTTGTAGTAGCCGGGCTCGTTCGAGCAGATCATGCCCGGCATAAGCGGCTGCGTGATGTGTTTCTTGGAAATGTTCTGCGGACCTTCGTGCACGGACAAAAATGCGCCCACGCCGTGGCCGGTGCCATGGTCGTAGTCGAGGCCCACCTCCCACAGCGGCGCGCGGGCCAGCGTATCCAGCGCCGCGCCCGGCGTGCCTTCGGGGAAGCGCGCCAGTGCCAGCGCGATATGGCCCTTCAGCACGCGGGTGAAGCGGTCGCGCATTTCCTGTGTGGGCCGGCCCACGATCATGGTGCGCGTCACGTCGGTGGTGCCGTCCGCATACTGCCCGCCCGAGTCGATCAGATAAATCTCGTTCATGCGGACGGACCGGTTGGTGCTGCGCGTCACGCGATAATGCGGCAGCGCCGCATGCGGCCCCGCCCCCGAAATGGAATCGAAGCTCAGATCCACCAGCTCTTTCACCTCGCGGCGGAATTCTTCCAGCGCCTCGGCCGCTTTGATCTCGTCGAGCCCACCCTTGGGCGCCTCGCGCTCAAACCAGGCAAGGAAGCGCGTGAGCGCCGCGCCGTCGCGGATATGCGCTTTGCGCGCGCCTTCCACCTCGGCGGCGTTCTTGCAAGCTTTCGGCAGCTGGCACGGATCGGCCGCGCGTTTCACCTTGGCACCGGCCGCTTTCAGCCGGTCGGCGACGAAAGAAGCCGTCATGTTGGGATCGGCGATCACGGTCTTGCCCTTGAGCGCATCGAGCTTCGACGGAAACGCCGATGGCTCGTGCAGGCGCACCGCATTGCCGAAATGCTTGGTCAGCTCGGGCGAGGATTTGCGCTCGTCCATGAACAGATCGGTGGAGCCGTCAGCGTTGTGAATGGCGAAGCCGAGCGCGAAAGGCGTGTGCGAAACGTCCGAGCCCCGCATGTTCAACAGCCAGCAGATGGAATCGGGCAGGGTCAGCACCGCCGCATCCGCGCCCTGCTTCCGGATCGCGTCGGCGATGCGCGTGCGCTTCTGCTCGCTGCTTTCGCCGGCCAGATCGGCGGGGTAGGGCATCGCCCTGTCGAGCGGCGGGGCCGGCTGGTCCTTCCAGACGGCGTCGATGGGATTGCCCTCTACTGCCACCGCCGTGCCGCCCGCGCGTTCGACCGCGGCCTTCAGCGCCTCCACGCCCGCGATGCTGTGCAGCCACGGGTCATAGCCGAACTTGCTGCCCTTGGGCAGGTTCACTTCCAGCCACGCCAGCGGCCCTTCGCTCACCAGATCGCGCGGCTCGAACAATTTGGTGTCGGTCTGTTCGCGCACCTGCAGCGTGTAGCGCCCGTCCACGAACACGGCGGCCTTGTCCTTCAGCACCACCGCCACGCCGGCCGAGCCGGTGAAACTGGTGATGTAGCCCAGCCGTTCGGCGCGCTTCGGCACATATTCGCCCTGGTGTTCGTCCGCGCGCGGGATGATGAAGCCGTCCAGCCCCCGGCGCGCCAGCTCGGCACGCAGCGCGGCCAGCCGCGGCGCCACGGTCGCCTTCTGGCTCACGTCGTCATAGGTCTGCAGGGGCGGGGGCATAATGTGGATGTTGTACATGGGCACCATTACCTTTGGCGGGCGGCGTTTTTAGCATGACCTATACCATTCGTCATGGGCGGGCTCCGGGGCCGCCAACCATCTGTCGCGCGTCTTCGCCTGAAATAAATTTTTTT
>JBQTHM010000027.1:0-25063 GCA_052389895.1 Alphaproteobacteria bacterium
TAATTGCCAGTGGATGAAAGTTCAGTGGCAGGTCAGAACCTGAAAGCTTTTCTGCTACGGCAGACAGTTGCCTAAAGCTATGCAAGGAAGATTACATCACCCCACTATATACCTCTCTGTACAAGCTAGATGTCAATTTTGAAAACCGTGACGATCCAACGATCTTTGTTTTCGATCCCACAAAGACTGTCGATCTCATCGACTTCTGGAATTTGCGACAGTTTCGGTCACACGTGCTTCCAGTCAATGTCCATTGGATAACCCAATTTGAGGACATGGCCTGCGAGTTTGTAACGAGCAATCATAGAGCGCTGCCCGACAACGAGCATGGGGTGATGATCAACACCACACTGGAATTTGGCCGCTCCATTAGCAAAACGACTAAAGAGACCATGACCGCAACTCACTTTCAAAATTTACCTGCTGGGAGCGTAATTCGGAAGGACTGGTATGATCCGATCTGGCGAACAGATTGGAGAGGCGGCGGCATTCAACCACGTAGGGCTAAGCTGGTAGCCGACGAAGTTGACATTGAGGAAACCGTAGACGAGCGCGTAGCCACGTTGCGGTTTCCATCACCAGATCCGAAATTTGCGAGCAGATTTTCGTACGCAAACAACCATGCTCGTTGGGTGAACGTCATTAATTTTGCAGATTACGTTGGTAACTCAGCGTTTGCTCTCACCTTTCCTCCGAATGTCAAAGGCGAGGAATTTCCTAAGTTGGATTTCGGAGGAGTCAATCTCGCCACCCGCGAGGGCATAGTTCTCCGCCGGCGATTCAAACTGCGAAGTGCCAGCCTATCGTTGTTGTCTCAGCAAAACGCGGTCATCGCCTGGCTCAAATCCAAGGGTATCGACGCAAAGCCGTCCAGTTCCGGTAGGAACGCCGAGCAGGTGTTGCGGTCCGTAGGTGGCGCCCACGGCGCCAGTCTTTTGGCGGACGAAGGAACCGTTAGATTGTTAGACAAAATGGCCAAGACCATTCAGCGTGAGGCAGACGGAGCGACTGCTCAATATCCTGATAGAACGGCAAGCATTGCAGAATGGAGAGAAATTCTTGGTCGAAGGTCGAATGCCGTGTTTTCGCATGCTCAATTAGGCGACTTCACGAAAAGCAATGTGATGCGCATTGGCCTGAGCCTGACTTGCCCAAAATGCGCAAAGGAAAATTGGTATAGCTTGAGTGATGTTGATTATGAAATTAGTTGCGAACGTTGCTTGAACAAATTTTTGTTTCCGCAGACGGGCTTGAAGTATAACGAAGGAGATTGGCGCTACCGCGTACTTGGACCATTCAGTGTACCAGATTACGCCGATGGCGCTTACGCGACCGTTCTCACATTGCGTCTCTTCAGTAACACGCTTAACGCCACCCATACGCCGACGACATTCGCTACCGGTTTAGACGTCGTGCTTGGAACCTCGAAATTCGAGATCGATTTCGCCGGCTGGTACTCGGAAGGAACAAACTTTTGGGTCGATCCCAGTCCAGTAGTCGTCTTTGGTGAAGCGAAAAGCTTCGGGACAGACATATTCAAGGAACGGGATGTTCATCGGCTTAAGAGCATAGCGGAAGCGATTCCCGGCTCTTACGTCGTGTTTTCAGCAATGAAAAAGCAACTATCGGGTGGCGAAAAATACCTTATCAGAAAGCTTGCCGAATGGGGGCGCGTACCCCAGAAGAACGGTGAGCCAAGGGCGATGGTGATTGTCCTCACCGGAACTGAGCTTTTCGCGGATTACCACTTGAAACAGACGTGGGAGGAAACTGGTGGCGCGCACACGAACATGGTCAAGCATCCGTCTGTGCATATTGACGATCTGTGGACCTTAGCGGACATCACTCAGCAGCTTTATTTGGACCTTCCCCCGTATTGGGAATGGCGACGCAAGAGATGGCGGGCCGGCAAACGGACTGCGCAACATTAAGTGGTGCCCACAGGTGTCCTGACTGTCAGTACTCAAGTGACGAGCGAGCGACGGCAACCATGAACAAGGCGGCACCACCATGAAGAAGCGCAAGAGCGGTGCGGAGAAAGGAAAAGAAGCAAACTCTCCCTCCCGGCTCATAGACGCGAGGGTAGCGGCGCGGGGAGATTGGCGGGGCGAGATGCTCGCGCGGGTGCGGACGCTCATCAAGGAGGCCGACGCGCAAGTGGTCGAGGAGGTGAAATGGCGAAAGCCGTCGAACGCGATGCGCGGGGTTCCGGTGTGGTCGCGCGGCGGAATCATCTGCACCGGCGAGACCTACAAGGACAAAGTCAAGCTGACCTTCGCCAGGGGCGCCTCGCTCAAGGAGCCAACGGGCCTCTTCAACGCCAGCCTCGACGGCAATGTGAGGCGCGCCATCGATTTCCATGAAGGCGACAGAATCGACGAAAAGGCATTGAAGGCGCTCATTCGCGCCGCCGTGGCGTTGAACAAGTCGGCGCGACCGAGCGCCCGGCCCGGCCGCGCCCGGAAGAGACCGAAGGGCGCTTGAGGGAGCGTCGAAATCTGCGAAGGAAATTTCGGGGAGGGGTCGAAGCAAATTTCTGGAGGTACGCGGGTGCGAACCCCCCACCGATTTTTCGCGTGCCGCGAAAAATCTTCCTCCCCCTCAAGGGGGGAGGCTAAGTAGCCTCAAGGAGGGAGGCGAAGTAGGATGATGCCGCTAAGAGCTAAACCATGAAACTCGCCACCTGGAACGTGAACTCGGTGAAAGCGCGTGTCGATACGGTTACCGCGTGGCTGAAAGACGCCGAGCCCGATGTCGTCTGCTTCCAGGAACTGAAGACGACCGACGACGCTTTCCCGAAGGACGCCTTCGAGGCCCTCGGCTACAACTGCGCGGTGTACGGCCAGAAAACGTATAACGGCGTCGCCATTCTTTCGAAGCACCCGGTGGAAGACGTCGTGCGCGGCCTGCCCGAGGCCGACGGGGACGATCACGCGCGCTACATCGAGGCGGTCGTGCCGCACGGCGATGGCGTGGTGCGGGTGGCTTCCGTCTATGCGCCAAACGGCAATCCGCCGGAATCGGACCGCTTCGTTTACAAGCTGAGATGGCTGGAGCGCCTGCGCAAGCACACGCTCGAATTGCTCGCCCACGAAGAGCCGTTCGCGCTCACCGGGGATTTCAATGTCATCCCCACGCCGGACGATTGCCATGACCCGAAGGCGTGGGAGAACGACGCGCTGTTTCAGCCGGAGTCGCGGGCGGCCCTTCGCCGGCTATCCAACCTCGGCCTCACCGACGCCTTCCGCGTCTGTCACGCCGAGCCGCATCGCTATACGTTTTGGGATTATCAGGGCGGCGCCTGGCAGAAGGACCACGGCATCCGCATCGACCATATTCTGCTTTCGCCGCAGGCGGCGGACATGCTGGCAGCCTGCGACATCGACCGCCGTCCGCGCAGCTGGGAGCGCCCGTCGGACCACGTGCCCGTGTGGTGCGAATTGGCGTGATCCAATCGGCCTCTCCCGCGTTTAGACCGGGAGCCGCGCGGGCAAAGCGAATTCAAGAAGGAAGCGACAATGCGACGCCTGATCTCAGTGCTTGTGTTTACGGCCGCGCTATCGGCATGCGATCAGGGCAGTGCGCCCGCCTCATCGCGCGGCGACGGGACAAAGCCCGTTTACACGGTGGACGCGGTCGTCCTGGAACGACCCGACAATAGCGGCGCTGTGGCGATCAAGGCGTCCGGCACCGTGCGGAGCAGCGGCTGGAGCGACGCCAAACTGGAGTCAGATCCCGGAGTGCACACCGCGGACACGCTCACGTACCGCTTCGTGGCAACACCGCCGCCCAAGGACATGAACGTGGCGCAGGCCATCCGCCCGGTCGAGGCGTCGCTGCGCGTGGCCTCGATCTCACCGGAGGTGAAAACCATCCGCGTGGTCGCGGAGACCAACCGCACCGAAGTGACGCTGCCGGTCGAAGAAGCGGGCGCGCCCGGGCCCGGCAAAGCCGATGGCCTGCCCGACGGCATAATCCTGCCCGACGACAGAACCGCGCCCCTGAAGCCGCCGCAAAGGTAATCCCCGCCCTCGCGCTTGCCGCGCCCGGCCGGCGAAGCGCGGCCGCATGCCTATTGCTTTTATCGATAAACGATGTATTGTTTATCGATAAGAGTGGAGGCAAGACCCCATGAAATCCGCCAATTTCCTGCCCAAAGCGTTCCGCTGGCTGTTCACGTTCCTTGCGGTTTGCACCGCCTTGGGGGCGGTCGCGGTCGTCGTGGTGATGATCGCCGATCCCTCGCTGCCGCCAGACGCGCATTTCGGGCCGACGAAGGGCCAAGTCTTCGGCCAGCCGGCCGAGTTCGCCCTCCATCCAGCGGCCGGCGCAGGAAGCGAACCGGTTTTCAGCGCTAAGGCCTTCGACGGCAACGTGACGCTGAAAGTCGAGAAGGCGGGCGGGCTCGTAGAGCTGCTTAAGCACTACGGCCTGCCGCTGTTGCTGATCTACGCGCTGTTCTTCACCGCGCTGTTCGAGCTGCTGCGCCGTCTGTTCCGCAATGTCGGCCGCGGCGACAGCTTCACGGCGCAAAGCGTGCGGCTGGTGCAAAGCATCGGCGTTTCGCTGATCGTGTTCTGGCTGGTCTCCGGCCTCGCAGGAAGCTGGTTCGTCTATGCCGCGTGGGACTTTTTCTCGCAGCATACGGAGATCGCGGTTTCGGGAGCGCCCCTCAATCTGCCGCCCGCCACAGATCATCGCTGGTTCGGTCAGATACGCCTTTTCGATTGGGTGTTGTTCTCGGGGCTTCTGGTGCTGGCGCTGGCCGAGGTGTTCCGCCAGGGCCTGGCCTTGAAGCGCGACGCCGATCTGACGGTGTAGCCATGCCCATCAAGCTCAACCTTGATCGCGTGATGGCCGAGCGCGAGATCAGCCTGACCGAGTTGGCGGACCGCATCGGCATCACGCTGGCCAACTTGTCGATCCTCAAGACCAACAAGGCGCGCGCCATCCGCTTCACCACGCTCGAGGCTCTGTGCCGCGAACTCCGCTGCCAGCCGGGCGACCTGCTCGAATTCGTGTTCACCGGGAAGGGAATTTCCATCGGCGAAAAGGACGCCGATGAAATCTAGCACACACATAAACGGCAGAGCCGCGTTACGCCCAAAAGGAGCATGAAATGACCCAGATTGCGCATGCCACTCCCGTGGCCACAAGTGTCATCCTCGCCATCTTCGCGATGACGCTCATCGGTTTTGTGCTGTCGTTGCAAAACAGCGAAGGCACGCGTTGATGGCCTTCCCTCCAGCCGTCATGCCCTATCTGCCGGAACTGATCGTCCACATCAGCGCCGGGTGCGTCGCCATACTTGCGGGCTACGCGGCCGTGACGGCGGCCAAAGGCGAGCGCTTGCACCGGCGCTTCGGCACAGTTTTTGTCGTTGCCATGCTCATCATGGCCTCGATGGCTCTGTACCTAGCCTTCTCGCTGCTTCACATCATGAAAGCCCAATCGGGCAACATCGCCGGGAGCATGTTCGCCCTCTATCTCGTCGCCACCGCGTGGATGACGGTCAAGCGGAAGGAAGGAACCGTCGGCCCGTTCGAAAATTTCGCGCTTCTGGTGATCGTAGGCGTGGCCGCCCTGCTTGTGGGCTGGGGCGTGCAAGCGGGGATGAGTCCCGACGGCAAGTTTGATGGCCAACCCGCCGTTCAGTATTACGTCTTCGCCGGCCTCGCGGCGTTCTTCGCCGCCTTAGATCTCAAAGTGATTTTGCGCGGCGGCATTTCCGGCGTCGCACGCATTACGCGGCATCTGTGGCGCATGTGCTTCGCGCTGTTCATCGCCGCGGGTTCCTTCTTCATCGGGCAGCAAAAGATCATGCCCGATTGGATGCAGGGCTCGCCCATATTGTTTGCGCTGGGCTTTGCGCCATTGCTGTTCCTATTTTTCTGACTGGTGCGGGTGCGGCTTGCAAATTGGCCAAAGCGGCAGATTCTGGCCGGATAATGGGGGAGACTATGGGGCAAATCTTTCCAAAACAGGCTGACAACAGCTATCGCGGCCATTGGCTGGCGATCTTGCTCTTGGCGCTGGTCGTGCTTTTGAAAGGGACGCAAGGCGCCGTATCCATTTTCAACACACGCAACGTGCTCACGACCGCAGATGGCATTCCACTCGCGAGCTACGGTGCCGCCGCCGGCGATACAGTGGTAGCGCTGACGGCGCTGCTTGGTCTCCTGCTCGTGGCGCTTGCCCTTATCGCAATCATCGTGCTGATCCGCTACCGCGCGCTCATCCCCTTGATGTTCCTGGTGCAACTCTTTGTGCAGGGCGGCAGCCGCGTTTTGCTGGAAATCAATGCCGTCGAACGAGTGGTCCAGGCCTCAGCGGTATTTGCCGGGCAGCCCATCGGCTTCTGGGTCAACATGGGGATTCTGGCCTTGACGTGATTGGCTTTGTTTTCTCGCTTCAGCACAGGTTTGCCGCGACAGCGAACGCTTGAACCCCCGCTTTACGCCGCTTCGGCGATGACGCGATTCCGCCCCTCGCGCTTGGCGCGGTAGAGCGCCTGGTCGGCGCGGCGGAGCAGGTCGTCCGCTGTTTCGTTCGGATGCGTCGAGGCCATGCCGATGCTGACGGTGAGCTTGATCTCGCCCGGTTCGCGGCTGATGACGAAGGGCGTCGTCTCCACGCTGTGGCGCAGCCGTTCGGCCACGTTCAGCGCAAACGAGGTTTCGGTGTCCGGCATCACCACGACGAATTCCTCGCCGCCATAGCGGCAAGCCAGATCCATGCCGCGCACATTGGCGGTGATGCGATTGGCGAATTCGCGCAGCACTTCGTCTCCGACGTCGTGCCCATAGGTATCGTTGACCGCCTTGAAATGGTCGATATCCATGATGAGGAAGGAAACGGGCTTGCCCGATGCGGCGCTGTTTTTCAGCTGCGTCTCCAGGTGCCGCGCCATGTAGCGGCGGTTGTGCAGGCCGGTGAGCTGGTCCGTGATCGCCATTTCGAGCGAAAGCTGCATGTTGTGGCGCAGCTTGTCGGCGTACAGCTTCTTGCGCAGCTGCGTACGCACGCGCGCCTTGAGCTCGTTCTGGTCCACGGGACGGATCAGGTAATCGTTCACGCCCATATCGAGCGCCTGGATCAGCCTGCGTGAATCGCCCTCGGTGATAACGCCAAGGATCGGCGTGTTGCGCACCTCGGGCAGCGTGCGCAGATGCGAGCACAGCCTGAGGCCGTCGAACGCCTTCGTTCCCAGGCTGATAATCAGAAGATCGAAATCGCCGCCGCGCGCGCGCACGACAGCCTCGTCGAAACTCATGGCCGCCGTGACCTCGTTTCTCGGTTCGAGCGAGGCCTGGAACCAGGCGACGGATTCCGGCCGGTCGTCCACGACCAGAATGCGCCCCGACGGATTCGTCTGCACCTGCTGCGCCGCGCCCGCTTCTACCAGCCCCATGCTCTGGCCCGTCTTTTCGCGCATCAGCAATTCGTCCGTCATCGTCTTCAGGCGAACGAGGGAGCGCACGCGGGCAAAGAGGGCCGTGTCGTCGATGGGCTTGGTGAGAAAATCGTCGGCGCCCGCGTCCAGCCCGGCCACACGGTCGGCCGGCTGATCGAGGGCGGTTACCATGATGACGGGGACGTGGGCCGTCTTCGGATCGGCCTTGATGCGGCGGCAGACCTCGAAGCCGTCCATTCCCGGCATCATCACATCGAGCAGCACGATGTCGGGAATGTCCCTGTCCATGCACGCGAGCGCCTCCTCGCCGTTATGGGCAGTGACGACGTCGAGATACTCGGCGCTCAGCTTCGCTTGGAGCAGCTTGACGTTGGAGAGGATGTCGTCGACGACCAGGACGCGCGCCGTCATGGGCCCTCCTCAGCCGAGGAAGCGGCGCACGGTTTCGATGAAATGGGTCACCGAAATGGGCTTGGAGATATAGGCTTCGCAGCCCCCCTGGCGGATGATCTCCTCGTCGCCCTTCATGGCGAAGGCGGTGACGGCGACGATGGGGATCGATTTCAGCGCCTCGTCCTCCTTCAGCCACTTGGTGACTTCGAGACCGGACACTTCGGGAAGCTGGATGTCCATCAGGATCAGGTCGGGGCGGTGCTCGCGCGCGAGATCGAGCGCCTCCAAGCCGTCCTTGGTCTGCAGGATGCGATAGCCATGCGCTTCCAGCAGATCGTGGAAGAGCTTCATGTTGAGCTCGTTGTCCTCGACGATCAGCACCGTTTTGGCCGCCGCATCCATGCCTTGACTCTCCTGCCCTGCCCCGCGCCTATGCGGGCCAGAACTGCCCCGGTGAGGCACATTTTCTAGGCGAAATGTCTTAATGGCCCATTGACGATGCAACGCAACGAGGCGGAAACCCTTGCTTTGAAAGGGCTTGGCTGGCTGGCAGGCGATCCTGAGACGCTGCTGCGCTTTCTCGACGCCTCGGGGCTGGAGGCGAACGATCTTCGCGAGCGCGCCGCCGACCCCGAGCTGCTCGCAGCGGTGATGGATTACATCCTGGCCGATGACGCGTTGACCGCCGCGTTCGGCGAAAGCGAAAGCCTCGACGCACAGCAGCTACATCGCGCAAGGCTGTTGCTTCCCGGCGGGAAGCATGAAGGCTGACTATTCGCCGTCGCTGGAGATGATGGCGCGGTACAGATCGGGGCGGCGGTCGCGGAAGAGGCCCCAGGAGGCGCGCGCCTTGCGGATTTCGTCGAAATCAAACGAGGCGGTGACGAACCCTTCTTCCTTGCCCAATTCGGCTACGATTTCGCCCGCCGGCCCTGCGATGAAAGACGAGCCGTAGAACGTCATCTCGCCGGCACCGCCCTTTTCCATGCCAATTCGGTTCGATGCGACCAGCGGCACATAGTTCGCCGCGGCGTGGCCCTGCATGGTACGGCGCCAGTGCTCGCGGCTTTCCACCGGCGGCGCCGGCGGCGGTTCGCTGCCGATCGTGGTCGGATAGAACAGCGCGTCTGCGCCCTTCAGCGCCATGATGCGCGCGGCTTCGGGAAACCACTGGTCCCAGCAGATGGCAGCGCCGAAATTGCCGAAGCGCGTGCGCCATACCTTGAAGCCCGTGTCGCCGGGGTTGAAGTAATACTTCTCCTGATAGCCGGGGCCATCCGGTATGTGCGACTTGCGGTATTTGCCGAGTATGGCGCCATCGGCATCGATCATCGCCAGCGCGTTGAAATGCGCGTTGTGCGCGCGCTCGAAAAAACTGACGGGCATGACGACGCCCAGCTCCTTCGCCAGCGACGACATTTCCTCGAGCAGCGGATTGCCTTCGAAGGGCTGCGCCAGGCCGAAATGATCGGGCGATTGCTCCTGGGCAAAATAGGGCGTCTCGAACAGTTCGTGCAGCAGCACGACCTGTGCGCCCTTCTTGGCGGCGTCGCGTGCAATCCTTTTAGTCTTGGCGACGTTCGCCGCGCGATCCCAGGAGCAGGCGAATTGCGTTGCGGCGAGCGTAACCGTTGCCATTTCGTACCTTCTTATCCTCCCCCGTTGTTACGGCGGAGGTGGCGCGCAGCGCCGGAGGGGGCAAACTCCGTTGCGGCCCCCCTCGCCGCCTTCGGCGGCACTCCCCCCGTAACAACGGGGGGAGAAAATATATGGATAGCGTTGCGGCTCATATCAAACTCTCGGCTCCTGCTGGGTAATGCAATGGATGCCGCCGCCGCCCTGCACGATATCGAGCGCGTCCACCTGCATGATGTCGCGCCCCGGGAAACAGGCGGCCAGCGTCACCCGCGCGCGTTCGTCGTTCACATCTCCGAAGGCCGGCATCACGAGGGCGCCATTGGGCAGGTAAAAGTTCACGTAACTCGCCTGAAGCAGCTTGCCGTTCCAGCCCGTGCGCGTTTTTTGCGGCTGGGCAAGTTCGATGATCTCGAATGCCTTGCCGCCTGCGTCGCGCGCGGCCTTCAGGCGGCGCAGCGCGTCCAGGGCGGGCTCGTGATCCGGATGGCTCTTGGGCGGTACACCGACGATGACATGCCCGGGCGCAGCGAAGCAGGCGATGTTGTCCACGTGACCGTCGGTTTCGTCGTCCGAAAATCCGTTGCCGAGCCAGATCACCTTGCGCGCGCCCAAGAAGTGCGACAGGTGCTCTTCCATCTTTTCGCGCGTCGTGCCGGGATTGCGATTGGCATTGAGCAGGCATTGCTCGGTAGTCAGCATGGTGCCCTTGCCGTCGCAATGAATGGCGCCGCCTTCGCAGACGATGGGCGCTTCATAGATCGCGGCACCCGCGGCCTTCAGCGCGCGGGCGCCGAAGGCCGCGTCGTTCGCATGCGGATGATATTTGTTGCCCCAGGCGTTGAAGCGCCAATGCACGCCCGCTAGCCCGCCTTTCGCCGAAATAAGAAAGGTGGGCCCCGAATCCCGCGCCCAGCCGTCGTCCAGCGGCATCTCGACGACTTCGGCCTTGCCGCCCGTAGCAAGCCGCGCTTCCGCCGCTTCGTCCGGCTTCGCAGCGATGGTCACGTGTTCGAACGCCGAAATCACGCGCGCCACGCGCGCATAAGCCTGCTTCGCGCGGAGCAGGCCTTCCGCGCCGCCGAACGGTTCGGCCCGCGCGGGCCAGCACATCCACGTACGCCGGTGCTGCTCCCATTCGGCCGGCATGAAATAGCCGTCGCGTGCGGGATTGGGATAAAGGGCGTCGGGATGCGGCATAAGGCCACCCTAAACCCTTTCGCAGCGCGATTGCGAGGGGCTCGCGCGGGCGCGCACGGAACGCTAGTTTCGCGCGCCTACAAGGGGAGCGCGCATGAGCGGACGCATCGACGCAAAATTGAAGGAGTTGAACATCACGTTGCCCGAACCACCCAAGCCCGTGGCCAACTATGTGCCGTGGCTGCGCACGGGCAATTACATCTATATTTCGGGCCAGATTCCCACCATCCCCAAGGGCGCGGTCGTCGGCGTGGTCGGCGACAAGTTGAAGCCCGCGCAGGCGGCCAAGGCCGCACAAATTTGCGCGCTCAATATTCTTGCTGTGCTGAATTCGGCACTGGATGGCGATCTCGATCGCGTGAAGCGCTGCGTGAAGTTGACTGGCTACATCAATGCGGCACCCGGCTTTGGCCAGCACCCGGAAATCATGAACGCCGCCTCCAATGTCATGGTCCAGGTATTCGGCGAGGCGGGCAAGCATACGCGCTCGGCAGTGGGCGCAGGCACCCTGCCGCGCGGTGTTCCGGTCGAAATCGATGCCGTTTTCGAGGTTGAGTGACGGACAAAAAATTTTCGGTACGACTGGCCGGACCGGCCGCCAGTGTCGGTGAAAAAATCTGGGACGCGCTTGCCACCCCCGCGTGCGCGGCGTCCCAGCATCCGTTCACGCGGCACGCGTTTTTCGCCGCCCTCGAGGAATCCGGATCGGCGACGGCCGAGACCGGCTGGCAGCCTGTCCATCTGTTAGTGGAAAGCGCCGGCCGGCCGGTTGGGCTGTTGCCGCTCTATCTAAAAAGTCACTCGTTCGGCGAATACGTCTTCGATCACCCCTGGGCGGAGGCGTTCGCCCGCGCGGGCGGGCGCTATTACCCCAAGCTTCAGGCAAGCGTTCCCTTCACGCCGGTTACGGGCCCAAGGTTGCTTTCGGGCGACGCTACGGCAAAGACACTGCTTTTGGCCGCGGCGCGGTCGGCGGTGAAGGAGCTGAATGCGTCATCGTTGCACATCACATTCCTGCCGCAAGAAGAATGGCGCGTGGCCGGCGAAAGCGGGTTTCTGTTGCGACAGGATCAGCAATTCCATTGGCAGAACCGGGAATATAGTTCGTTCGACGATTTTCTCGCCAATCTTTCCGCGTCGCGGCGCAAGACCATTCGCAAGGAACGCGCGGCGGTGGCGTCGGAAGGCGTCACCTTCGAATGGCTCACGGGGCGCGAGCTGACGGAAGCCGTATGGGACGACTTCTTTGCGGGCTATGTCGAAACAGGCAGCCGCAAATGGGGGCGGCCCTATCTCACGCGGGAATTTTTCAGCCGTGTGGGCGAAAGCATGGGCGAGCAGGTATTGCTGGTCGTGGCGAAACGCGGCGGGCGCACCATTGCAGGTGCATTAAACTTCTTTGGCGAAGGCGTTCTTTTCGGCCGCAACTGGGGTACAACCGAATTTGTGGACTTCCTTCATTTCGAAACCTGCTATTACCAAGCCATCGAATTCGCGATCGCAAACAAACTTTCGCGCGTAGAGGCAGGGGCGCAGGGCCCACACAAGATAAGCCGCGGCTACCTTCCCTCGCCCACCTATTCGGCGCACTACATCGCGCATGCGGGCCTGCGCCGCGCCGTGGCGGATTACTTGACGCATGAGCGGGCGGCCGTGGCAGACGAAATGAACGAACTCGCCGCCATGGCGCCATTCCGGAAATCCTGATCCCCAAATTGTCGTCGCCCGCAATCCGCCTACGCTGCTGCGCAGCTTCGGCGGACCGGCCACACGACCAGCCGAAGCCTTGGCGAAGGCGGGATGCGGGCGACCCAGTTGACGCTTCACGACCCTCACAATTATCAAGACACTGTTTGTCGAGGGCTATGCCCTTCATAACCTGGGTGGCCCGCATTCGCGGGCCACGACACTGAGGTAGCGCCATGCCCTATGATTCCAACAATGTGTTTGCCAAAATTCTGCGCGGCGAAATCCCGAGCGTGAAGGTCTATGAGGACGAGAAGACCCTCGCCTTCATGGATGTGATGCCGCAGGCCGACGGCCACGTGCTGGTTGTGCCCAAGGAGGACGCGGAGAATATTTTCGATCTTTCGCCAGAAGGCGCGGCCGCGCTGATCGCGACCGCGCAGAAGGTGGCGAAGGCGGTGAAGAAAGGGCTTGACGTGCCCGGCATCATGCTGGCGCAACTGAACGGGCACGCAGCGGGCCAGAGCGTCTTCCACGCCCATTTCCACATCATCCCGCGCGCCGGCGGCATCGATTGGCGCCTTCACGCCCGCGAGAAGGAACACCCCGAGAAGCTGAAGGCGATCGCGGAAAAAATCAAAGCGGCGTTGGGCTAACCCTTCAACATGATTGAACCGCTATCGCTGTTCTGCGCCGTAACTAACAAATTCCATTGCAAAGTCGCGACTTGATTTTTTCGCTAGAAAAATCTCGCAATGCGAGCACTTTTCTCTAACAAGTGCCCGAAATTGGACCTGACGGTCCTGACGCATATTGCATCCCAAATAGATGCCCGTCAGCTCAGTAGAATAAAATGGAATGTCCTCATAGTCCTTTTGTGGATCACGACCACCGACGATCCGCCATTCTTTTTCATATGACCAATCTTCGGCTTTCGTAAAGACAGCCTTATTGAATATGGCATTGTGATCTAGCTCACTGTCGCCAGACATCAATCGAATAATGTCTTCTTCGGTAGCCAAGAGCGGCATCCGACGTTCATAACGAACCGGCACTGCTGCCCCCCAGGCGCTATCTCGTTCAGGGAGACAGGACAGCCGAATAACAACGCCAGAGTGATTTTGGGAATAATGCGCCCACATCAGCATGTTGTCGAAAACTTCCGACAGACACAAAATCCTTATACTGCTTAGCACCGACCTAACTTCGTCCTGTAGCTGCGGCAGGTATGCATCACCGGCAACTAATCCGGCAACGACTCGATCATAAAACTCTTTTTGGAAGTCATCCCGACTCAGGCCAGGTACATTCGCCTGGAGCACGTTGATCAGGGTGCCCGCCAAAGTACCAGCGACTATTGGATCTTGACCTGAATACTTGCGCCATAAGCCGTCCATAGAACGTTCGGCAACGGCGCGTCGATCATATTCAAGGTGCAAGTCAAACTGCATATCAAATGGATCATTGAATAGATTTGGTGACGACCATCTGAGGTGCCCACTACGCAATACAGCCTCAGCCGCGTCGGCAGTCATATACTTGTAGAAATGAGTCCTATCGTGCAGCCAATGCTTAGGACGTTCCATGCCGTTCCAAAGCGGTCTCAGACCCGCTCGGTCGGCTTTTGCTTGCCGCCTTTGGAGGGGGGCGCCTTTGGGCGCACATCGGTGACGAACTCGAAGGCGAGCGCGTCCTTTTCGCGGTCGAGGAGCACGCGCACCGTGCCGCCGTCTTTCAGCTTGCCGAACAAAATCTCGTCGGCCAGCGGCTTCTTGATGTTGTCCTGAATGACACGGGCGAGCGGGCGCGCGCCAAAGGTATCGTCGTAGCCCTTGTCACCCAGCCAGCGCGTGGCCTCGGGCGTGAGCTCGAAGGTGACGTCGCGGTCGGTGAGTTGCGTTTCCAGCTCAAGCACGAATTTTTCCACCACGCGGTCAATGGTATCGCGCCCCAGGGCTGCAAACGAAATCGTGGCGTCGAGCCGGTTGCGGAATTCGGGCGTGAATAGGCGCTTGATCGCCTCTTCGTCCTCCCCTTCCCGCTTGCCGCGGCCGAAACCGATAGACTCTTTGGCGGCGTCGGCCGCGCCCGCATTCGTGGTCATGATCAGCACGACATTGCGGAAGTCGATCTTCTTGCCGTTGTGGTCGGTGAGCTTGCCGTGGTCCATCACCTGCAACAGGATGTTGAACAGGTCCATATGCGCTTTCTCGATTTCGTCCAGCAGCAGCACAGAGTGCGGATGCTGGTCGATGCCGTCGGTCAAAAGCCCGCCCTGGTCGAAACCGACATAGCCCGGCGGCGCGCCAATCAGGCGCGACACCGAATGGCGCTCCATGTATTCGCTCATGTCGAAGCGGAGCAACTCCACGCCCATGATGCGGGCGAGCTGGCGGGCGACTTCCGTTTTGCCCACGCCGGTTGGCCCCGAGAACAGATAACAGCCGATGGGGCGCTCCGCCTGGCGTAATCCTGCGCGCGACAGTTTGATGGCCGAGGCCAGCGCGCCGATCGCCTGGTCCTGGCCGTAGACCACGCGCTTCAGATCGTCCTCCAGATTGCGCAGCGCCTCGGCATCGTCCTTCGATACCGATTTGGGCGGGATGCGCGCCATTTTGGCGACCACCTCTTCCACGTCGCGCAGGCCGATGAGCTTCTTCCTGCGGCTTTCCGGGACCAGCATTTGCGAGGCGCCCACCTCGTCGATGACGTCGATCGCCTTGTCGGGCAGCTTGCGGTCGTTGATGTACTTGGCGGAGAGCTCGACTGCACCCTTGATCGCTTCGTTCGTGTAGCGCACGCGGTGATATTCCTCGAAATAGGGCTTCAGCCCCTTCAGGATTTCCACCGTGTCGGCAACGGTCGGCTCCGCCACGTCGATTTTCTGGAAGCGGCGCACCAGCGCGCGGTCCTTTTCGAAATACTGGCGGTATTCCTTGTATGTGGTCGAGCCGATGCAGCGCAGAATGCCCGCCTGCAACGCCGGCTTGAGCAGGTTGGAGGCGTCCATCGCGCCGCCCGAGGTGGCGCCAGCGCCGATCACAGTGTGAATCTCGTCGATGAACAGGATGGCGCCTTTCTGCCCTTCCAGTTCCTTCACCACCGATTTCACGCGTTCCTCGAAATCGCCGCGGTAGCGCGTGCCGGCGATGAGTGCGCCCATGTCGAGCGCGTAAATGGAGCAGGCCTTCAGCACGTCAGGCACTTCGCCCTTCACGATCTTGCGTGCCAATCCCTCGGCGATCGCCGTCTTGCCCACGCCGGGATCGCCGACGAAGAGCGGATTGTTCTTCTGGCGGCGGCATAAAATCTGAATCGTCCGCTCCACTTCCGGCTCGCGCCCGATGAGCGGATCGATGCGGCCCTTGCGCGCCTTTTCGTTGAGATTGATGCAATAGGCCTCGAGCGCCTCGGTGCCCTGCTTGACGACCTTCTCGCCCTCTTCATCTTCCTCGGCGCCGCGCACCGGCTTGGGCTGCGTCATGCCGGGGCGCTTGGCGATGCCGTGGCTGATGTAGTTCACCGCGTCCAGCCGCGACATGTTTTGCTCTTGCAGGAAATAGACGGCGTGACTTTCGCGCTCGGAAAAAAGCGCCACCAGCACGTTCGCGCCCGTCACCTCGTCGCGGCCGGAATTCTGCACATGCAGCACGGCTCTCTGCACCACACGCTGAAAGCCCGTGGTCGGCTTCGCATCGTCGCCGTCCTCGATGACGAGGTTCGCCAGATCCTCGTTGACATATTTCATCAGCCCGGAGCGGAGCGCGTCCACGTCTACATTGCAGGCCTTCATGACCTGCGCCGCGTCGGAATCGTCCGCCAGCGCCAGGAGCAGGTGTTCGAGGGTGGCGTATTCGTGCCTTCGCTCGCTGGCCAGCCTAATGGCCCGGTGCAACGCCTGTTCCAGACTACGCGACAACGACGGCATGCGCGGAACCCTACTCCTTTTCCATCGTGCATTGAAGCGGATGCTGGTGGCGGCGGGCGAGTTCGATCACCTGCGTCACTTTTGTTTCCGCCACTTCGAACGTGTACACGCCGCAGATGCCCACACCGTGGCGGTGCACATGCAGCATGATCTGGATCGCTTCGTCACGCGGCTTGGAGAAAAACCGTTCCAGCACGTGCACGACGAATTCCATTGGCGTGTAATCGTCGTTAAGCAGAAGAACCTTATAGAGCGACGGCTTTTTCGTTTTCGGCCGCGTCTTCGTCACGATGCCGGTGCCCGTGCCGGCATCGCGCACCGGCCCCTTGCCGCCATTCGCCATTCTTGTACGCGTCACCCGCACCATTGCCCCGAGTGTATCCGCAAAGCCGTTAATACGTCTTCACGTCAGGCTACGAGCAGACAGTGCAAAGAAAAAGGGCCCTGGCACGAAAGACCAGGACCCTTGGGGGCGTTGCGGAAAGAAACTTAAGCGGCGCGCTTTTGCACCAGATCGGCGAACGCGGTCGCGCGGGCCTGGAGCGGCTCGGCCGCGTCCTTCGCCACGTTGAGCGCGACTTCGCCCATCTTCGCCATGCCTTCGACGTAGGTCTCGAACGCGCTGCGCGCGAAGTCCGTCTGGATCGCAAAGGCTTCCTGCACGTTCTTGGAAGCAACCGCGGTCTTCGCGGCGGCGACGCCCTCCTCGATGAGACCGCGCGAAAGGGCGAAGAACTCGTCATGGATCGTGCCGATCCCTTTGCCGGCCACGTCGGCCGACTTGAGCCACGCCTCGGCGTTCTGCTTTCCAAACGCGACGAATTGCTCGTAGCCCTGGGCCGCCTTGTCGAAGCCCTCGCGCATCGTTTTCGCCCCGTCGTTCATGGCGCGCTCGGCGCCGGTCTTGGTCCTTGCCATTGTCCTGTCTCCTCTGGGTGCGCGCCTCTTCGGCGGCGCAATATGTATGCTGCGATGCAGCATGCGGCCTATATGGCCGCTTCTAGACACAGTGTCAAGGAAAAATGGTGCACTGCACAAAGCAGCTTCCGGGGCTTCTGCCCGGGCGCCACTGCCCGCGTGCCGGCCAGCCGCAAGTTGAAAGGACTAGGCCGCTTAACTCCACGTAAATCCACGATTCCCAATAGCAAATACTCGTTTTCGCTTGCGGCGCGCGCGCCGATTTGGTGTGATTTGGAGACCGCCGGTGCGTGCAGATACGGGGGCTGAGTTCATGTGTCGGCAAAGCGCCGCCTCGCGATACGTCATTTTTACGCTTGTGGCAGTGTTGATTGTCGCCTTGGCGGCCCCTGCCGACGCGCGCGCGCGCAAGGCGAAGCGCCATTACAAAGCGCCGCCGACTTCGGAACTCGTTATTGACGGCACCACAGGCAAGGTCATCCACGCCAGCAAGGCCACGGCCGAGCGCTTCCCTGCCTCACTGACCAAAATGATGACGCTTTACCTGCTTTTCGAGCAGCTCAAGCAGGGCAAGCTCACCATGGAAAGCATGATCACCGCTTCGCACCACGCGGCTGCGCAGAAACCGACCAAACTCGGCCTCTCCCCCGGCGAATCCATCAGCGTTGAGGTCGCGGTCAAGGCACTCATTGTGCGTTCGGCCAACGACGTCGCCGTGGCGGTGGCGGAATCGCTTGGCGGCACCGAAAGCGGGTTCGCCGAAATGATGACGCGCAAGGCGCGCCAGCTCGGCATGACCCAAACCGTATTCCGTAACGCGTCGGGCCTGCCCAATCCGAATCAAGTCAGTTCGGCGCGTGATCTCGCGCTGCTCGGCCAGCGCATCGCGTACGACTTTCCGCAATACTATCACTACTTCGCCACGCCCTCCTTTACCTTCCAGGGCAGGCTCTATCAGACGCACGACAATCTGCTTTACCGCTTTGAAGGCGTCGATGGCATCAAGACCGGCTACACGAACGCTTCCGGATTCAATTTGGTGAGTTCGCTCGTTCGCGAGGGCAAACACATTATCGGCGTGGTGATGGGCGGGCGTTCGGCGCACGGCCGCGACAACAAGATGATGGAGCTGCTGGCGTCCGTGCTTGCGCGCTCGCGCAAGGACCCCACGCTGGTGGCTTCGGCCAATGTGCCGTGGCGGAGCGCCGTCTCGCAGAACAGGACGGTTTCGGAATTCGAGCAGACTCGCCGGCTCAATTTACGTATGAACGGTTTCGACGAAGGCGAGCTTCCCGATACAGAAGACGAAGACCTTGCCGAAAGGATGACCGCGCAATCGGATGTGCCCGCGGTGTCGCCCGCGGCCACGTCGCCTATTGTAAGGAGCGCGAACACGATTTCGCCCAACAACGCGCCGATCCAGCTTGCCCAGCAGAACCAGGGAGGCGTTGTCGCCTCTCTGCCGCTTTCGTCTGCGCCGCTGCCGCCCGTCGCGGAACGCGCGGCAGCAAAGCGCGTGCTTGCCTTCACGCCGCCGCTGCCCGCGGCAAAGCCCGCAGTGCGGCCGCGGCTGGCGATGGTCGAGCCAACTCCGAAACCGGGGCGCAGCGAGCCTGCGGCGCAGTTTATGGTCGTGGCTTCGCTTGTGCCGATTGCAAATCCGAAATCTGCGGACGAGCATTCCGCGTCCGCGCCGCAGGGCGATGCCGCCTCGCGTGTGCCCGCGCAAACGGGCCAGCCGCCCGCCATTGCCACGGGCGTGAAGGCCTGGATGGTGCAGATCGGCGCCTTTAACGACAAGACCGCCGCCAAAACCCAGCTTACGCTTTACGCCGAACGCTCGATGGACATTCTGGGCCGCGCCAAGCGCTCGGTGGTGCCCTTCGACTCCGTGGATGGGCGCAAGCTCTATCGCGCGCGCTTCGGCCCCTTTGTCGAGAACGAGGCACGAGAAGTGTGCCGCCGCATGACCGCGCGGGGGCAGACCTGCTTCGCCGCATACGGCGCGAATTAGGCTTCCCCCAGCAGCACGTCCTTGGCTTCGTTGATCTTGGCTGCCAGGTAGCTGGAACCGCCTATGTCGGGGTGCGCCTGTTTGATCAGCCGCCGGTGTGCGGCGCGGATCTCGTCGGGCGTTGCACCCTCGGAAAGCCCAAGCACGCTGAAAGCTTCGGCGCGCGACATTCTGGAGGTGCGCGGTCGCGCATCGCCTCCCCCAGCACCGCCTGCGCCCGCGCCGAAGGCGGTGCGGAACCGCTGCCAGGGCATGGGCCCGCGCGTGAACAGCGCGAGCGCCACACTTCCCGCAATGAGCGCGAGCAAAAGGCGCCCGCTCAAGGCAAGCCCGGCGGCCAGCAGCGACAGCAAAATGCCGCCCGCGATGCGGATGCTTTTGGCCAGCGACTTCGGGTCCGCCGAGACGAATCCCTGAAACAGCAGGAGCAAGATCAGAAGAACGGCAAGGCCGGCGATCAGCGCGCCCATGTCCACTCACCCTGGGCGCGTTCTATCACAGCTTGGCGGTAGCGCGCTCCAGCCCGGGCAGTTGCAACGTGTTGAGCAGCTCGCGGATCTCCTGCCGTGCCGCCACGTGCGACATGGTGAGCGGCACCTCGACGCCTTTCTGCGGCAGATCGAAAAGCGTGAGCCCGAGCGGGAACAACTCGCGGAAAATCACGCGCTCAGAAAAGCCCGGCGCCACGCGAAACCCGATGCGTTTGGCCAACGCGTCCACGGCCGTCGTCACGCGGCGCTTGTTGCGCGCCTCCACCGCAGAAATGCGGTTGCGCATCACCACCCAGTCCAGCGCGGGCTGGCGCGACATCAGGCGGCGCTTGCGGCAGTCCCAGACGAATTCGCTGTAAAGACTGGGACCGGTGACTTCCATGCTTTCCGGATCGAGATGCGCGAGCAGATCGAAATCCAGAAAGCTGTCGTTCATAGGCGTGACCAGCGTGTCGGCCGCCGCGTGGCCCAGGCGTGAGAGCGGCGTGTCGCTGCCAGGCGTGTCGATAACGATGAACTGCGCATTCGCGCGGGCGTCTGCCAACGCCTCACCGAACCGGACCATTTCATCCTGCTCGTGCGCCGCGGTGACCACGTTAAGCTGCGGCATGGGCAGGGCCTGCCGGGTACGCTCCATAAAGGCCGCGCGGTTCTCGAAATAGCGCGCCATCGTGCGCTGGCGGCTGTCGAGATCGAGCGCCGCGACCCGCTTGCCCAGCTTGAGCAGCGCGACGGCGACATGCATGGCGGTCGTCGTCTTTCCCGTGCCGCCCTTTTCGTTGCCGAAGACGATGACATAGGCCCCGCGCCGGGCCGCTTTGGCCGGCGGCGCTTTCGGCGCGGGCGCAATCACGGAATGCGGCATAGACTCTCCCCTGTGCGAATCGCGCGATCGCTTTTGCTTCGCATCATGCACTGTGATTCGGGAGAGGAACAAAGGATCGCGTAGCCGCGCCCCCTCAGTCCGCTTTGCGGACAGCTCCCCCAGAGGGGGAGCATGAAGCAAACTTATCCTCCCCCACTGGGGGAGACGGCGCGGAACGCGCCGGACGGGGCTACGCGCCCGGGTCGCCCAATGTCATCAGCGCCGCGTTGCCGCCGGAGGCGGTGGTGTTGACGGTGTAGGTGCGCTCGACGGCGAATTTCAGCAGGTAATTCGGCCCGCCTGCCTTGAACCCCGTGCCCGAAAGGCCTTCGCCCCCGAAGGGTTGCGCTTCAACCACGGCGCCGATCTGGTTGCGGTTGACATAGATGTTGCCCACATGCACGCGCTCGCGGACGAACTCGGCGGTGGATTCGATGCGGCTGTGAATGCCGAGCGTGAGGCCGTAGCCCGTGGCGTTGATCGCCTCGCACACTTTGTCCAACTGCCCGGCGGAGTAGCGAACGATGTGCAGGATGGGCCCGAACACCTCACGCTTGAGCCGGCCGATGGCGTCGATCGCGAACACGTGCGGCGGGAAGAACACGCCATCCTTGCGCTCGGGCGGCGCGCTCAGTTTGCGCAGCAGTTTCGCTTCTTTGCTCATGCGATCCGCGTGTTCCTGAAGCCCGTCGCGTGCCGTTTCGTCGATCACCGGGCCGATGTCGGTGGAAAGCTCGAACGGATCGCCCAGGCTGAGCTCGTCCATCGCGCCCAAGATCATCTCCTGCATCTTGTCCGCGGCGTCTTCCTGAAGGAACAATACGCGCAGGCAGGAGCAGCGCTGGCCGGCGCTGTCGAAGGCCGACGCGTTCACGTCGCGCGCCACCTGTTCGGGCAGCGCGGTGGAATCCACGATCATCGTATTCATGCCGCCCGTTTCCGCGACGATGGCGGGCAACGCTCCTTCGCGGGCCGCCAAGGCGCGATTGATAACGATAGCGGTTTCCGTGGAACCCGTGAAAGCGATGCCGGCAAGGCGCGGGTCGGAAAAAACGATGCGGCCGATCTTCGAGCCGCGGCCGGGAAGCAGATGCAGCACCTCACCCGGGACGCCCGCCTGATGCATCAGGCGAACGGCGGCCGCGCCGATCAGCGGTGTGCGTTCGGCGGGCTTGGCCAGCACCGTGTTGCCGGCGGCGAGCGCGCCCGCCACCTGGCCGCTGAAAATGGCGAGCGGGAAATTCCACGGCGCAACGCAGAAAAAAGGCCCGCGGCCGTGCAATGACAGCTCGTTGGACTCGCCGGTGGGCCCGGGCAGCCTGATGGAGCCTTCGAATTTTTCCCGCGCCCGCAGGGCATAGTAACGCAGCAGGTCGATGGCCTCGCGCACCTCCGAGAGCGCGTTGGGAAGCGTTTTGCCCCCTTCGCGCACGGCCAGCGCCATCAGATGCGCCCGGTTTTGCTCAAACAAATCGGCCGCGCGCTCGAGAATTTGCGCGCGCTTGGCGCCGCCCACAGCGTCCCATTCGTGCTGGGCACGGCATGCGGAGTCGAGCGCCGCCTTTACATCATCGTCCGTGACGAAGGCGACCTCGCCGATCTTGCGTTTGCGGTCGGAGGGATCGAACACCGCATGCGTTTCGCCCTGGCGCTCGGCGCCGTCCACGATGGGGCCAGCCTGCTGCGGCTTTTCCAGCGCCGCACGCATCGCAGCCAGCATGGGCTGCGCCTTGGTGGGATCGCTCCACAAGAAGCCCGAGGAATTCTTACGCTTGGGAAAAATGGCATCGGGCTTCACGATGCGCGGGTTGCGCCTGGGCGTGTTGCGCGCACCACGCGTCACCGGATCGGCGACGATGTCCTCGATGGGCAATTTTTCGTCGGCCAGCCGGTTGACGAATGACGTGTTGGCGCCGTTTTCCAGCAGCCTGCGCACCAGATAGGCGAGCAAGTCTTCGTGCGTTCCCACGGGCGCGTAAATGCGCGTGGCTGCGCCCACGCCGGACGGCTTCACGACATCCATGTAAAGCTCGTACAGCGCCTCGCCCATGCCGTGCAGGCGCTGGTATTCGAAATCGCTGCGGCCGTCGCCGAACACCTGAATGGCCGAAAGCGTGTGCGCGTTGTGCGTGGCGAACTGCGGGAAGATGCCCGGGCTGGCGAACAGCGCCCGCGCGCATGCAAGATATGATGTGTCCGTGTTCAATTTGCGGGTGAAGACCGGGTAGTCCCCTATGCCCAGCTCCTGCCCTCGCTTGATTTCGGTATCCCAGTAGGCGCCTTTCACGAGGCGCACCGGAATGCGCCGGTCCTGCCTTCGCGCAAGTTCGTTCAGCCACGCAATGGTGGGCAGCGCGCGCTTCGAATAGCCCTGCACGGCCAGGCCGAGCCCGTCCCAGCGTTTGAGTTCGGGCGCGTTCCCCATCGCCTCGAACACGTCCAACATAAGGTCGTGGCGCTCCGCTTCTTCCGCGTCGATTGTGAAACCGATATTGGCCGCGCGCGCCTCCGCGGCCAACTTGACCAGTTGCGGCAGCAGCTCAGCCATAACGCGAGCGCGCTTCGCATATTCGTAGCGCGGATGCAGCGCGGTCAGCTTCACCGAAATGCTGTTGCGTTCGAAGACGGGCTGGCGGCCGCCCGGCCATTCGCGCGCGATGGCCGCCAACGCATTGCGGTACGACTCGTAATAGCGCGCGGCATCGGCGCGCGTATACGCGGCCTCGCCCAGCATGTCGAAGGAGAAACGGTAGCCCTTTTGCACGAGCGGCCGCGCTTCCTTCAGCGCCTCTTCGATGGTGCGTCCCAGCACGAACTGGCGGCCCAGAATGCGCATGGCGTACGTCACCGCCTGGCGGATGACCGGCTCGCCGGAGCGCGCCACCAGTTTCCGCCAGATGCCTTCAAAGTCCCATTTGGCGGTTTCGTCGAGCCGCACGATATGGCCCGTCAGCATCAGCGCCCAGGTGGAAGCATTAACGAACAGCGATCCCGATTGGCCAAGATGCTTTTTCCACTGGGCGCCGCCGATCTTGTCGGCGATCAGCCTGTCGGCTGTCTCGGCATCCGGCACCCGCAGGAGCGCTTCCGCCAGTCACAACAACACGACGCCCTATTCGCTGGAGAGAGCGTATTCCTGCATGAAGCGGTCGATGCCCGTGCTGCGGTGCTGGGCGCGCAGCCGCGACACCAGATCGCGGGCCAGCGTGTGCGTGGCGGCGTGCTCCGCCGGCGTCATGCGGGCCTTTTCGATCAGGCCGGCCACCAGGGTGTCTTCGTCGGCGAGATAGGCGTCCGAAATGGCTTGGCGGAATACTTCGGTTGGCATCAGGCAATCCTAGCGCAGGCGCGCGAGCCGGCGCTAATCTCCGGCCATGACCATTCCCATAGTGACGCAGGCCGCCGAACTCAAGGCGCAAGTGGCGGCATGGAAGGGCGCGCGCCAAGCCATTGCGCTGGTGCCCACCATGGGCGCGCTGCACGAGGGGCATTTGTCGCTGGTGCGCATTGCGCGCGCCCGGGCGCCGCACGTGGTTGCGAGCATTTTCGTCAACCCGACCCAGTTCGGCCAGAACGAGGATTACGCGCGTTACCCGCGTGACCTGGAAGGCGACCAGGCCAAGCTGGAGGGGATGGCCGACCTTATATATGCGCCCGATGTGAAGGAAATGTACCCCGACGGCGTGCTCGCGCGCGTCATCGTGGGGGGGCCGAGCGCGGGGCTGGAAAGCGATTTTCGCACAGGCCATTTCATCGGAGTGGCGACGGTGGTGGCGCGTCTGTTCCAGCAATGCGCACCCGACATCGCCGCATTCGGCGAGAAGGATTACCAGCAGCTTCTGGTCGTGAAGCGACTCGTGCGCGACTACAACATGAGCATCGAAATTGTCGCGGGCCCCACCGTGCGCGAAGCGGACGGCCTCGCCATGTCGTCGCGCAATGCATATTTGAATGCGGAGGAGCGCAAGATCGCGGCCAAACTCAACCGCGTATTGGCCGATGTCGCCGCAAGGGTGAAATCGGGCCATCCGATCGACTCAGCTGAAGCCGAGGGCCAGGCCGAGCTTCTGAATGCGGGCTTCCAGCGCGTGGACTACGTCGCCATCCGCGATGCGGAAACGCTCAATCCGATCCGTGCATTGGAACGCCCCGCGCGCGTGCTAGCCGCGGCGCACATCGGCAGGACCCGGCTGATTGATAACTTGCCAGTCTAGGCCCCCTCTGCCTCGCTACGCTCGGCACCTCCCCCAAAGGGGAGTTATATACTTTACTGACGAAAAAAAGGCAAGTAGTTCTGCCGAAGACCTTGGCAAGGAAGAAGCGCGTAAAGCAATAACGGTAACTGTTGCGATGCTACATGCAGGCGCAAAGGCATTTTATTGTCATGAGCCAAAATTTGAATCAGGTGAGGCCGCCGCTGCTAGGGTCTTCTTATCGATGCTTTCGGCGTGACGCGAGTTCGAGGTTTCTTTGGCCTGAGACGCACGGAAGCTCTTATCTCCATTTCTAGAACCAGCAT
>JBQTHM010000028.1:0-14530 GCA_052389895.1 Alphaproteobacteria bacterium
GGTTGTTTTGTTTTTGTTGGGTCTGCACTTCTACGCCCTTGACCCAATATAAAACAAAACCCACCCCCCCCCTTGGGGTGTGTGGCCGCCCGCTGGGGGGGGGGGGGGGGCGGCGTTGCCCCCTCAGTCGGCTTCGCCGACAGCTCCCCCAAAGGGGGAGCATGAGTCGCGCGCTTGAAGAGGCGACTACGGGCCGCCAATATCGCGCGCGCCGCAGGAGAGGGCCCGATGTCTGAAACCGTCTTACCCGTGCCGCAAGCATGGAAGTCCCGCGCCTATATCACGGCGGAGAAATACGAAAGGCTTTATGCCGAATCGGTGAAGGATCCGGACCGGTTCTGGGCCGACGAAGCGAAGGCCATCCAGTGGATAAGGCCGTTCACGAAAGTGAAAAACGATTCGTGGGATTCCGCCAATTTGTTTATCAAATGGTTCGAGGACGGCACGCTGAATGTTTGCGCCAACTGCGTAGACCGGCATCTGGAAAAGCGCGGGCAGCAGACCGCGATCATCTGGGAGCCGGACGATCCGAGCCTGCCGCCGCGCCATATTTCCTATCAGGAGCTGCATGGCGAGGTGTGCCGCTTTGCCAACGTGTTGAAAGCGAACGGCGCCAAGCGCGGCGACCGCATCACGATCTACCTTCCCATGATTCCCGAGGTGGCGTTCGTCATGCTCGCCTGCGCGCGCATCGGCGCCATCCATTCCGTGGTATTCGGCGGTTTTTCTCCGGATTCGCTGGCGGGCCGCATTCAGGATTGCAAGAGCACACTGGTGATTACGGCAGACGAAGGAATCCGCGGCGGCAAGACGGTTCCGCTGAAGAAGAACACGGACGAGGCGCTGGCAAAGTCGCCCGGCGTTGCGCGCGTAATCGTCGTCAGGCGCACCGGAAACGCTGTGCCCATGCAAACCGGCAGGGACGTCTGGTTTCATGAGGAAGCGGCAGAGGTTTCCGACGCCTGCCCGCCCGAGGAAATGGGCGCCGAGGACCCGCTTTTCATTCTGTATACGTCGGGGTCAACCGGCAAACCGAAGGGCGTGCTGCATACCAGCGGCGGCTACTTGGTCTTCGCGGCATCAACGCACCGCTACGTTTTCGACTACCACGACGGCGACATTTACTGGTGCACGGCCGATGTCGGCTGGGTGACCGGCCACACCTACATTGTTTACGGACCACTGGCCAACGGCGCCACGACGCTCATGTTCGAAGGCGTTCCGAACTATCCGGCCGCGTCGCGGTTCTGGGAGGTCGTAGACAGGCACAAGGTCAACACGTTTTACACGGCGCCGACTGCGATACGCGCCCTCATGCGCGAGGGCGAATCGCCTGTACAGAAAACCAGCCGCGCCAGCTTGCGCCTGCTGGGCACCGTGGGCGAGCCGATCAATCCCGAAGCCTGGCTGTGGTATCACAGCGTTGTCGGCGACGGACGCTGCCCGATCGTCGATACCTGGTGGCAGACGGAAACAGGCGGCATCCTGATCTCACCCTTGCCCGGCGCGACGGCGCTTAAACCCGGTTCGGCCACCAAGCCGTTGTTCGGAATTGTGCCCCAAATCGTGGACGAAGCCGGCAAGGTTCTGGAAGGCCCTGCCACCGGAAATCTTGTTATTGCGGACTCCTGGCCCGGCATGATGCGCACTCTCTATGGCGATCATCAGCGATTCGTGGACACCTATTTCAAAACCTATCGGGGCAAATACTTCACCGGCGACGGTTGCCGGCGCGACGCGGACGGCGACTACTGGATAACGGGGCGGGTGGATGACGTGATCAACGTGGCCGGCCACCGCCTAGGCACGGCGGAGATCGAATCGTCGCTAGTGGAGGACCGCCGTGTCGCGGAAGCGGCCGTTGTGGGTTATCCGCACGACATAAAAGGCACGGGCATCTACGCCTTTGTCACGCTGAAAACCGGCGTGGACGTTTCTTCCCGACTATTGGACGAACTCAAGCAGCATGTGGCGAAACACCTAAGCCCGATTGCGCGTCCCGACGTAATTCAGATTGCACCGGGCCTTCCAAAAACGCGCTCGGGCAAAATCATGCGGCGAATCCTGCGCAAGATCGCCGAGGGCGACATATCGAGCCTCGGCGACACGACCACACTGGCGGATCCCGGCGTGGTCGCGGACCTCGTAAAAAACGCTCACCCAAAATAGCGATGTTACGGGGGCGGCGGCTGGTCCGCCTCCGTAGGCGGCGGCGGGGCCTGCTCGTCCGGCGAAGGTTCCGCCGGCGTTTCGTATGGCGACGGCGACGGTTCGGCCGATGGCACGTCCGGCTCCCCCGGCTGCGCCGGCTGTCCGGGTTGACCCGATCCTGTGGCGTTCACGTTGACTTCGGGGACTGCGGTGTTGGTCACCGCATTGTTTCCTCCCGAGAATCCGCCACTAAACAGGAAGTAGGCGATGATCACCGCCACCACGAGCCCTCCCACGATAAAGGCAAGGCCAGGTACACCGGAATCGCGCGGCGCGTTGTCGTCGGGCATGAGTGCCTCGAAGAATTAGGGACTGCTGAAACGTAACGGCCCGACCCCGTCCCGGTTCCGGCGGTTACATGCGCGCATATTCCTCCATGGCCTTGGCCATGGCGATGTCCTTATCGGTCACGCCGCCAGCATCGTGTGTAGCGAGTGTCACATCCACCGTCTTGTAGACGTTAAACCACTCCGGATGGTGGTCCATTCTTTCCGCCAACATTGCAACGCGCGTCATAAACGAAAACGCCTGATTGAAGTCGCGGAATACGAACTTTTTCCGGATCGCGTCACGGCCCTGCACCTCATGCCAGTCCCGCAATTCGGCGAGGGCTTTCTTCCGCTCCTGGCCTTCCAGTCTTTTCATCGGCGCCTCCGCAATGGACCCATTATACTGGCGCACACCATGAGCAAAAGAACTGACTGGACGGAACTTGCGTCGCCGTCGCTCGACGACATCGAGAGCCTTGCGCGCGATGCGTTTCGATCTTTGCCGAAAGGATTCCGCGCGCTCTGCGGCGAATTAGTCTTTGTCGTTCAAGACTTTCCAGACGCGGACGTCGTGCGCGACATGCAGTTGGAGAGCGAGTTCGACATCCTGGGTCTGTTCCAGGGGCCCGACCTTGCCGGCCGCGATGGTGCACCGGCGCAACAGACTATGATCTTTCTCTATAGGCGGCCAATCCTCGACTACTGGACAGAAAACGAGGACACGTTGGGTCGCATCGTGCGCCATGTGCTGGTGCACGAAATCGGCCACCATTTCGGGCTTTCGGATGCGGAGATGCACGCCATCGAAAACGGTCATTAGGGCGCCCAGCGCACGAAAACTGCCACAAAGTCGAACAGCAAATGTTTTCAGCCTTCGCGCTTACGGCCGGCCGAATGTGGCCGAAAAATGGCTGCGGTCGCCATTGCTCCGCCACAAATTAGGCAAGATACTTCCAAGTGTGATTTTTGGGGAACTCGCATGCGCACTGCAATCCTAGCCATTATCTCCGGTGTCGCTCTCTCGCTCTCGGCCAGCGCATTTGCTTCAGAGGCAGCCAAAGGCGAGCAGACGGTTTCCGCCGTGCCGGATTCGCAAAAAGTTGTCTGCCGGTACCTCCCGCATGAAGGGTCGCTCATTCCAAAGCAGTATTGCGCGACTCAGTACGTGTGGGACAAGAGACGCCGCGATCTGCAGCAAAACATCTCCGAAATGCAGCTTCGCCAGACGCATTTCCGGGCGCAGTAGAATTGGCGACATGTCGGGGTTGCCGCCACAGTGCGGCAACCCTTTCTTTCGCCTAATGGGCCAGCGCATAGACACGCTCCGGGCGATAGACGGCGCCGTTCGAGCCGAGCTGGCTCGAAAAGAGAATAAACCTTCCGACTTCGAACGGGCCGCTCGCGAAAAGCGCATGATCGGTAAGGAAGTCCATTACGCGGCCGCGCGGAGATATCTTTAGCCGTGCCAGCAACACATGGGGCGTGAACTTGCGCGTTTCTGCCTCCAGGCCGAGCCGCTGTAGAGCAGATTCGGTTTTCTTCTGTAAGTGAATGAGATGCTCGCTCGGGCGCACACCGGCCCAAAGCGCCCGCGGATTTCTCCCACCAAATTCGCCCACGCCTGCAAGCTCCAGCGCGAAAGGCTCTCCACGGATCGTCAATAGCGCATCGTCGATGCCATTGGCGGTGACGCCGTCCACTTCGCCGATAAAGCGAAGCGTGAGATGCAGCTGTTCCGGCTTGGCCCATTTGGCGCCGGGTACGCCCGTTTGCAGGCGGGCCAGTTTGGCGCGTACCTCTTCGGGTAAATCTAGGCCGACGAAAAGTCTGATCATCGCAACTCCTCAGGCGGACCTGAGCGGCAACCGCGTTCGGAGGACCAGTACGACAAGAGCAAACGCCACAGCACCGCAAGTCGCTGCAGACAGGAAAACTAGCTCCTCGCGCAGCACCGTACCTTCCGGCATGAACCAGAATCCGAGCCTCTCGCCCGCGAGAAAGCCCGCGGCGGCCGCTAGCGCCGCGGCGACGACCGGCCCCAGGGCACGCTTGAGGTCGGCAGTGAGCGCAAGATGGCTGCGCCGGTTGGCCAGATAAAGCAGGAGCACCAAATTCACCCACGCCGCAACGGATGTTCCCAGCGCGAGGCCGACGATGCCGAGCATCAGGCCCCAAACCAATGCGATCTTGAGCGCGATATTCACGGCGACCGAGACGAGCGTGGCGCGCACGGGCGTCGCCGTGTCGCCACGCGCGTAGAAGGAGGGCGTCACGCAACGCATCAGCACAAACGCAGGAAGGCCGACAGCATATGCCATGAGCGCCTGCGCGGCGCGATCGGCCGACTGCACGCCGAAGGCGCCATGAGCGAAAAGGGCGCGCATAATCGTCTCAGGGATCGTGAAGAATGCCGCGACGCACGGCAGCGTCAGCAGCAGCCCCAGTGCAACCGCGCGGTTCTGCGCCACATTGGCGCCGCCGATATCGTTCGCGGCGATGCGCGCCGACATATCGGGAAGCAGGATTGTTCCCAGCGCTACGCCGATGATGCCCATGGGCAGCTGATTGATACGGTCGGCGTAGTAAAGAGCGGTAAGATCGCCGGCGGCGAGAAAGCTGGCAATGATCGTATCTACGAAAAGTCCGATCTGAACGCTTCCCGCGCCGATTGTTGCGGCGCCAAGCGCCCGCAGGAATTCCTTCATCTGCGGCGTCCAGCGGGGGATAGTGAACCTCAGGTGCAGTCCGCTGCGCGCGGCGGCCCAAACAAGAAACGAAGCCTCGAGAATTCCGGCGGCCAGCACGCCGAACGCGGCGGCATGCGCCGGAGTGGGGAATTCGCGCCAGAACGCAAGCGCAATCATCATGGAGACGCCGAGGAAAATCGGCGCCGCTGCGGCCGCGTTGAACTTGAGGATCGTGTTCAGCATGGCCGAGAGCTGAACGACGATTGCCATGCAAAGGAGGTACGGGAACGTGATTCTCGTGAGCTCAATGGCAAGCGCCATTTGCGCCGGATTGTCAGTAAAACCCGGCGCCAGCACCATGATGACCCAGCGCATACCGAAAAGAGCCGCGACAAGCAGCACGAGCTGCGCCACAAGTTGCCAGGCGAATACCTCGTTTGCGAACCGTGCCGCGCCGGAGTCCGCTGCAACGCCGCGTTCCTTCGTGGCGGACGCCGCGTAACGCGGCAAAAACGCGGCGTTGAAGGCACCTTCCGCGAACACTGCACGAAAATGATTGGGCAGCCGGAAGGCCACCATAAACGCGTCTGAAACGGGCCCAGCGCCAAGAATTGCCGCCATCATCACGTCGCGGCCGAAGCCTGTGAGGCGCGAGAGCGCGGTAAAGCCGCTGACGGAGATGAGACGCCGGATCACGGCCAAGTGATTCTCATTTTGGGCCCGACATTGGGGGCGGGCATCGGGCCGGTCAACCGAGCCTTGATATGCGGCCGCCCGCAGCCGATATTATCCCCGATCCCCTTCGAGCCAGATTTGAGGAGGTTTGCCCTATGGCCGAATTCGACAACCGCGTGCAGCAAGGCGCCGCCGCGACAACGGCCGCCATCGATGTGGGTCTGCGGGCCTACATGCTTCAGGTTTACAATTACATGCTGGCCGCGCTGGCGCTGACCGGGATCAGCGCGTGGACCATTGCCAACACCGGGCTGGCATCGCTGTTCTTTGCAACGAATCCCGCGACAGGCGCCTTCGGTTTGACCGCGCTCGGCATGGTCGGCGTGTTCGCGCCCCTGGCGTTCGTTCTGTTCCTTGGCTTTCGTATTCAGCGGATGAGCCTCGCCGCGGCCCAAGTCACATTCTGGACCTTCTCGGTGATATTGGGCATCGCGATTGCCTCGATTCTTTTGACCTTTACCGGCGAAAGTGTGGCGCGCGTCTTTTTCATCACGGCCGCTACCTTCGGCGCGATGAGCCTGTGGGGCTATACAACCAAGTCGGACCTGACCGGTTGGGGATCATTCCTGTTCATGGGCCTGATCGGGATCATCATCGCCTCGCTAGTGAACATCTTTATCCAATCGACGATGGTGCACTGGATTGTGTCCGTGGCCGGCGTGCTCGTGTTCACGGGCCTTACCGCCTACGACACGCAGCGCATCAAGAACAGCTACAGTGCGGCCGACGATGGCGCGGTTGCACGCAAGAAGGCGATTCTGGGTGCGCTAAGCCTCTATCTCGATTTCATCAACCTGTTCATCATGCTGATGCAACTGCTGGGCAACCGCCGCTAGGCGAAACACGCGCAATGCAAGAGGCCACGGAGCAATCCGGGACCTTTACTTTCAGCCGGCGTGAATGGCCTTGATAAGTTTGCGGTCGAACACGCGCAGAACGTTCGCGAGTTCGTTGCCGCGCTTCAGCACGTGGCCGCTGGCAGCCAGGACGGCAAACTGGCCCTGGCGGTTACGCAGCTTCGGCCGCTTCTCGATCGAGTAGAATGGCGCTTCACTCGCGCGCCGGAACACGGAAAACACAGCCGCATCCGGCGTGAAGTCCAGCGCGTAATCGCGCCATTCGCCTGCGATTACCATGCGGCCATAGATATTGAGGATGCGGTCCAGCTCGCGCCGGTCAAAGCGCACGCCCGCGTCCCGGCCGATAGAGGGAGCATCGCCCCAGAATGTGCTCCGTGCGGCGGGGCGTTCTTCCGCACGGACGAACGCTATCGGTTCGTCGACCATCGTCCCAAGCATGGAACGACACCGGCTCTCCGGCAAGGGGCCCCCTTGCGGTCAAGGGGGCCGCCTCCGCACGGTGTAGGCAATACTCACAGGCAAACGGCCGGGCACTGCCCCGGAAGGGCGGACCCGGCACAGAGCGCTGCTCAGAAGTTTGGCGTTATGTTGTGCTGAGCACAGCGGCGCCGCGCCTCCAGCGCCGTCACGAACGGATCCTTGCTTACGAGGCAAAGGCGTGACGAGCCCTGCGTCTCTTTCATGATGATGGGCGAAGTGCCCTTCACGAGGGCCTCTCTCGGGATACGAAAGAGGTCACCGGTATTTTTCTCGACATAGGCGCCGGGTTCGGTGACGTCTTCCCAGTTGAACTCGGGGAGGGCGTGGCGCTCGATTTCTACGATCTGGGCTTTCTCTGGCATTTTGGCCTCCTTTGGTGCAACGACAACCACGCGCCGTGTCACCGCGTAACGCGATGGCATCGCGCTTCCCCGCTCCCAAATTCAAACGGCTTTTTGTGAAATGACTTTCGGCCTCGCAGCTGGCGCTGCCTAGCCAATTCCGCAAACACGTTACGCTGCTCTCGACTGCGATTCAAACTAAAGTCGCGCGGGCGCCGCTCGGGCGCAAAAGGTTTCCGTGCGTCACAGGGAACTCAGCACTTGAGCGCGATCATCAGGCCGTCGCCAATCGTGGAAAGCGCCATATCGACCCGCTTGTCGCCGTGGATTTTCCGGTTCAGCGCCCGGATGGCGCTCGTGTCATCGTCCGTTACCGCCGGATCGGCCACGCGGCCGTACCACAGAGCGTTGTCAATCAAAATAAGACCGCCCTTACGCACGAGGCCGAGCGAGCGCTCATAATAGCCGCCGTAATTTTTCTTGTCGGCATCGATGAACGCCATGTCGAACGGTTTTTCCTTGAGTGCGATCATGCGGTCGAGCGAAGGAAGTGCATGGCCTATGCGCGCCTCGATTCTCGCGGCGACGCCCGCAGCGTTCCAGTACCTGCGCGCGATCGAAATGTAATCCTCGCTGACGTCCAGGCACACAACTCTGCCGCTCGCGGGAAGCGCCAATGCCACTGCAAGCGCGCTGTAGCCGGTGAACGTGCCGATTTCGAGATAGCGCTTCGCACCTGTCAGTTTTGCGAGCAGCGCCATAACGGCGCCCTGTTCCGGGGCGATTTGCATTTCTGCATAGGGCAATTTTGCCGTATCCAGCCGGCATCGCCTCAGCGCCGGGTGTTCGCGAACGCCCCGTTCCGCGAGATAGGCACGTACTGAGTTGCTGACGCCGATTGCGCTGCTCATGGGATTCCCTCACGTTTTAGTAATGGCGGGCCACGAAATCGCCCTATTCGGGTCACGGGCCCGCCCATTTGGTCTTCCATCTTTACGCTGTCGGCTGGCTAGTCTCATAGCCTTGACCGGGAGACAGAACCCAGCCCCCCAGCCCCTGCCGGTTACGGCACGCTGGCCGGCCGACTTCCCAACCTCCTAAAGCGTCTTCCGGCGAATCTCCGCCGCCGGAAGGCTATGCCTTGGGCGGTGTGCAAGAGATCCGCTCTTGCGGCTCGCGCCCTATTTTTCTAAGTCAGCTGGGCACTTCGCACATCTCCCGACGATGATCGAGATTGAGGGACTGACCAAGCACTTCGGCCCCATTGCCGCCGTCGCCGGAATCACGTTTTCGGTGAACAAGGGCGATGTCGTGGGCCTGCTGGGCCCGAATGGCGCCGGCAAGTCCACGACGATGAAAATGATCGCCGGATTCCTCGCGCCGGACGGCGGGCGCGCACGCATCTGTGGCCGCGACATCGAAACGGCGACAACCGAAGCGCAAAAGTTGATGGGCTATCTGCCGGAAGGCGCTCCGGCCTATGGCGACATGACGCCCAGGCACTTTCTCAATTTCATTGCGGCGGTGCGCGGGTTTCGCGGGCAGCTTGCGAAACAGCGCGTGCGCGAGGCGGCAGCCAAGACAGAGCTCGAGCCCGTCGTCGATCAGCCTGTCGAGACGTTGTCGAAGGGATTCAAACGGCGCGTGGGCCTGGCGCAAGCGATTCTGCACGATCCGCCGGTGCTCGTGATGGACGAACCTACTGACGGACTCGATCCCAACCAGAAGCATAGCGTGCGCAACCTTTTGCGCGGCATGGCCAAGGAAAAAGCTATCATCATCTCCACCCATCTGCTGGAGGAAGTCGAGGCGGTCTGCACGCGCGCGGTCATCATCGACCGCGGGCAGATTGTGGTGGACAGCACGCCCGCGCAGCTGCGCGAACGCGGTCCGCTGGACGAGGTATTCCGTTCGCTCACGACATCCGATGCGCAACTTGCGCGCGAGGCGCGCGCATGAGGCAAGTCTGGACGGTTTTCCGGCGCGAATTCGCCGCGTATTTCGCCACGCCGTTGGCCTTTGTGTTTATCGTGATCTTTTTGTTCGTGATGGGCGCGTTCACGTTCTACATCGGACGCTTTTACGACAATGCCAGCGCCGATCTGGGCGTTTTCTTCGGCTATCACCCCTGGCTTTACTTATTTCTTGTGCCCGCCATCGGCATGCGTCTGTGGGCGGAGGAGCGGCGCACCGGAACAATCGAGCTTCTGCTCACGCTGCCGGTTCCGCTTTGGGCGACGGTCGTCGGCAAGTTTCTCGCGGCTTGGGCGTTCACGGGCCTTGCGCTCGCCCTCACCTTTCCTATCTGGATCACGGTCAACTTTCTCGGCAATCCCGATAATGGCGTGATTTTCGCGGGCTACATCGGAAGCCTGCTCATGGCGGGCGGTTACCTCGCCATCGCGGCGGCGATTTCCGCGACGACATCGCATCAGGTCATCGCGTTCGTGATCAGCGTCGTCGTGTGTTTCCTTTTTACGATTTCCGGCGCTTCGCTGGTGCTCGACTTTTTCAAGGGATGGGCGCCCATCGAACTGGTGAACGCGATTTCCTCTTTCAGTTTTCTCACGCACTTCTCGGCGATCTCGAGCGGGGTGATCGATCTGCGCGACCTCATCTATTTCATTTCGCTCATCGGGTTGTTTCTCATTATCAACGCGGCAGTCGTGGATTTGAAAAAGGCCTGATCGATGAAGCCGCTCTCCCGCCACATTTACGCGATTGCGAGCATAGTTTTGGCGTCAGTCCTGTTCGTGTCGGTCAACATGGTATCCGACGTCTGGCTAAGGAGCGCACGCGTCGATCTGACCGAAGGCGGCCTGTTCACCGTTTCTGAAGGCACGCGCGCAACGCTGGCCAAGCTGGAGGAACCGATAAAGCTTCGTTTCTTTTATTCGCGCGGCATAGCTGCCGATTACGCGCAAGTTCGCGCCTACGCCGCACGCATCCGCGACCTGCTCCAGGAATACGTGGCGCTTTCAAAGGGCAAGCTAAGTCTGGAAGAAATAGATCCTGTTCCCTACACGCAAGCCGAGGACGAAGCGCTAGCCTTCAACATAACACCGATACCCACGCAGGAAGACGAGCAAATTTATTTCGGATTGGCGGGCACCAACAGCATAGACGGGCAGTTGACGATTCCTTTCTTCAATCAGAACCGCGAGCAATATCTCGAATACGACTTGACGTCGTTCATTTACCAGCTGTCGCTTCCCGCGAAGCCCAAACTCGGCATTATTACGAGCCTGCCGCTGGCAACGGGCGCGGGCGGATTCATGGCCATGATGCAGGGCCAAGCCCAGCCCTTCATGATCTACGAGCAGCTTCGCCAGGCCTTCGACATCCAGATGCTGGACCAGGATGCGGATAAGATTCCCTCCGACATTGGCGTACTCATGATTGTGCACCCCAAGCAGCGCGGCGACAGGACTCTGTACGCGATCGACCAGTTTGTGATGCGCGGAGGGCACGCGATCGTGTTTGTTGATCCGCTGTCGGAGATCGCAAATAACACGATGAATATGGGCCCCGGCGTGCAGGCGGCGGCAACCTCCAGCCTGGAGCCGCTGCTGACGGCTTGGGGCGTGCGCTACGACCCGTCGAAGGTCATAGCCGACGGCGGGCGCGCTCAACGCGTGCGGCTGGGCCGCGATTCCGCACAAGGGCAGGTGGACTACATCGTCTGGCTGCGCCTGTCGTCGGACAATCCCGATGGAAGCGATTTCAGTCCCACGGACACCATCACTTCCAACCTAAACCTGCTTAATTTTGCGACCGCGGGCGCGCTCGGCCCGCTCAAGGGCGCAACGACGAAATTCTCGCCGCTCGTGCGCAGTTCGGCACTTTCGTCTCTGCTTGACACGTCGATGATCCGCATCATGGCGCGACCGCAGGACCTTGTACGAGCGTTCAAACCGCAGGGCGACAAGCTGATCATCGGCGCACGGATTTCCGGCCCGGCAAAGTCTGCCTATCCCAAAGGCTCGCCGAAATCGGGCGAAACCCCGCGCATGTCGCTTCCCGCGCCCCACCACATAAACGATGCAAAGAACATCGACGTGATTATCGTAGCCGACAGCGACATTTTTGACGATCGCTTCTGGGTGCAAGTGCAAGACGTGCTCGGCCAGCGTATGGCCGTGCCTACTGCGGACAATGCTGCGTTCGTCGTGAACGCAGTAGAAAACATGATGGGATCACCGGACCTGATCAGCCTTCGGACGCGGGCGCGGTCCGACCGGCCATTCACGGTGGTAGACGAATTGCGCCGCAACGCGGAGACGCGCTTCCGCGCGGAAGCCGAACAGCTGCAAATACGGGTGACAGAAGCCGAAGCCCGCCTTCGCGAGCTTCAAGGCGGCAGCGAAACCATCGCACAGCCCGGCACGGCCAAGGGCGAAATGCTTTCACCCGCACAACAGCAGGCGATCGAGAAATTTCGCCGCGAGCTGCTCGAAAGCCGCGCGGCGCTGCGCCAAGTGCAGGCGAATTTGCGCGCAGACGTTGAACGGCTGGGCGCGCGGCTTGCCTTCATCAATATCGCGCTGGTGCCCATTCTGGTTTCGGCCTTCGCCATCGGACTTGCCTGGGTGAGACGCCGGCGCCGCACGCGCGCGAGGGGGCTGTAATGACCCCTCTTGGCGATCCGCGCCGGCGCAACCTCGTCATACTTGGCGCGGTCACAGCGCTGTTCGTCGCCCTTGCCGTGATCGCGCAGCTTCAGCGGGCCAGCGAAATCGCGCCGAAGTTCGAGCCACAGTTGCTGTTCCCGGACTTGCGTAACCAACTTTCGGAACTTGCCGCCGTCCGCGTGCAGTCGAAATCCGGTCAATTCACGATCCAGTACGACAGCAGCAAAGGCTGGGTGCTTTCCGAAGGCGCCTACCCGGCCGACGGCGAACAGGTTCGCCAGACCGCAGTCGCGATGGCGGAGCTCGAAGCGGTTGAGCCGAAAACGGCAAGGCCAGAATGGCATGCGTACATGCAGCTGGATTCCATACAGAACGGCGCAACGCAGATCACGCTGTTGGACGGCGCAAACAAGCGCATGGCCGATCTGCTTGTGGGCAAAATGACGGAGTCCGCCGATTCCGCGGGACGCCTCGGCCTCTATGTGCGCAAAGCCGGCGAAAACCAGTCCTGGCTCGCCATGGGGTATCTGGTGCCCAAGATATCCATCGGCGACTGGCTCGAAAAGCGCGTGCTCGCGGTTGCGCGCGAGCGAATCAAAGAAACAGCCGTTACGCCAATGGAAGGCATCGCCTACACCGTTCATCGCGAAAATAAGGATGATGCGGACTTCAAATTGGCCGACATGCCGGAGGGCCGCGAACTGGACTATGCCTCCGCCCCTGACAATATCGGCGCGGCGATCGTGGGTTTCACCTTCGACGAGGTAAAGCCCGCGGCCAACTTCAACTTCAGCAATGCCGATCGCATAAACAGCACGACTTTCGACGGGCTCACGGTTTCGGTGAGGGTTATCAAGGAAGGCGACGACTACTGGGCTACCGTGCTGGCCGCGGGGACCGCGCCTGAGACGCAGAAAGAGGCTGCAGCCATCAACGCGCGTGCGGGCGGTTGGGCCTACAAGCTGCCTGCCTACAAAGGGCAAGTTTTCCAGACCACAATGGAAAGCCTGCTGAAGCCCAAGAACGGCGCGACGCCCGCGACAACCGAGCCCTGACCACGCGCGGCAAAATGGGTTATCAGTCGCGCTTGGGCTGGGCATGAGCGAAGAACCGGGCTTCCTCAAAAACCTCTGGTACATGGCGGCGCTGTCGGCGTCGCTGAAGCCGGGTGCTATGCGGCGCGAGATGCTTTGCGGCGAGCCTGTGCTTCTTGGCCGCACGCGGGAGGGCCGCGCGTTCGCGTTACGCGACATCTGCCCACATCGCGCGGCGCCGCTGTCGGCCGGGCGCATCCGCAACAGTGAAGTGGAGTGCCCGTATCACGGATGGCGTTTTCGCACCGATGGCGTGTGCGCCGCCATACCTTCCGTGCTGCAAGACCAGGACATCGAGGTAACCCGCATCCGCGTGCAGAGTTATCCGCTGCGCGAGCAGGACGGACTGATCTGGATTTACTTTCCCAACGATCCGAAGTCCGAAGCGCCGCCCGCGCTCGACCCGCCGAAAATTGCTATTCGCGAGGCGGAAGGCCGGGCGTGCCCGCGCTTCGTGGAGGCGCAGTTTTTTCCCTGCGAGGCCGACCACGCCGTGGTGGGGCTGATGGACCCGGCGCACGGCCCCTTCGTGCACAATTCGTGGTGGTGGCGCACCGAAGGCTCGATTCACGAGAAGGCCAAGCGCCATGTGCCGAGCGTGCGCGGTTTCACCATGGCCGAGCACAAGCCCTCGTCCAATTCCTTCGCCTATAAGATTTTGGGCGGCGACATTTCGACGGAAATCCGTTTCGAGCTTCCCGGCCTGCGCTTCGAGCGCATCCGCGCAGGCCGCCACGAAGTGCTGGGCTTTACCGCTGTGACGCCAATGGACCACGCGCAGACGCGGGTGACGCAGGTGTTCTATTGGACCGCCGGGTGGATGAACCTGATCCGGCCATTCTTCCGCCCCTTCGCGCGGGCGTTCTTGGCCCAGGACCGCAAGATCGTGGAGCTTCAGAACGAGGGCCTGAAATTCGGCGCGCCGCAAATGCTGATCCAGGACGCGGATGTCCCCGCCATCTGGTACTACCGCCTCAAGAAGGCGTGGGCAGAATCCGTCGCTTCCGGCGCGCCATTCGAAAACCCTGTGCAGGAACGCGTCTTACGCTGGCGGAGCTGAATTCTCCGGTTGCCGCGTCGATGAATCACAGCTAGACAGTCCGCTTAGCCTGCAACTTCAGCCGGTCACGTGACGCGCGAAGTCCCGCGCGTCCGTTTGCGCGCGGATAATCAGATGAGTGATCGCTGCTCAGTTCATCCTCCCCCTTTGGGGGAGGTGTCG
>JBQTHM010000029.1:0-39716 GCA_052389895.1 Alphaproteobacteria bacterium
CATGCCCAAAGGACGCCAAGATCAAAAGCGCCCCGCCGACGTGATTGGCAACGCCGTCCGCGTCATGAAGATTGCGACCGGGCAGTAGAAGAGGCCACCGCGAAATCGGCGGCGGCCGAACTCAAACTGTAACAGTGCTCTTTAGTGCGAGAGCTTTTTGTCGTATTCGGCCTGCACAATCTGTTTCGGCGTGCAAAGGCGGAGACGGCGTAGGGATTCCCTGAGCTGGCAGGGTTAATAAGTCGTTACTGCTTAATGGTAGCGTCCCGGCCTACAATAACAAGTCTGGGATTTTGTGCCTCGGAAGTGAGGTACTGCGCAAGGCGGGGGATTACAGATGTCGTACTTTGCAACGCTCGGGCGCGTGTTACTCGGATTATTTTTTCTTGCTGTGGCGTGGGACATGTACGCAGGCGACCACGCCGCGATGATGGAGCGGATGACCGAGCATCACGTGCCCCTGATGCCGCAAGCTTATTGGGCGGTCATGATGCTGCAGGCGGCGGGTGGAGCGGCACTCCTTTTGGGGGTCACCACGCGCTTCGTCGCCCTGGTGCTCGCCGCGTATATCATCGCCATCAGTTTCTACCTGCATAATTTCTGGGACATGGCTACAGGTGGTGCTGCGAGCCCCGAGCATGCCAGGGAGGTCGTGGCGTGGGTGCGCAACCTGGCCATAGTTGGTGGTCTCCTTGCCTTTGTTGGGTTTGGCGCGGGACCACTCGCCGTCGGTAGCAAGAGCCCACTACGTGGCGCCAGTGACGACGCCACGCAGGGTACGAACCGGGCACAATGACTTTTGATCGCGTACGGCGAATCGATAAAGGGTGACAACGCGAGGTGGCTAGCAATGCCTCAGTCTGCTAGTGGCGAGGATCAGCGGCCTTCGCTGCGGGCGTGTCCCAATCGGCACTGTCGCAGCACCGACGCGAGCCACCAGCAGAAACTACCGTCCTTCATGTGGGGAGAGCCGCCATCGCGCATACGGGCAAAATTAGAACGCCAGCAGACCGCAGCGTTTCGCTGCAGCGAATGCGGAGCCGTCTATGTTCACATGGAAGACCATAATGCCTTGGTTGGCTATCTCCACCCGCCAAGACCTGCCGCTCCCGGGTTCGCAGAAGGCTGGTTTCCGGCGCAGAGAATTGTCATGCCCGTGCAGACTTGGGGCACGGCCGTTCCGCTATGTCGCCGGTAAATGTATCGCTCGCCCCTGACCCCGCCCCTGTCGGCTCACCCACACAAGCGGGATCAGGGCAGCGGCACCTAATTCATTGGCAAGTCAATGCTTTCAAAAGTTCGGCATGATGTTGTACTGAGCACAGCGATGCCGAGCTTCGAGTGCTATCACAAACGGATCCTTGCTGATCTGCACGAGACGGCTTGGGGTAACGCTTTCCCGCATAATCGCGGGAGAGCAACCCCTGATGAGTGCTTCTGCCGGCACGCGGTAAAGGTTGCCTGTGTGCTTTTCAACATAAGCACCCGGCTCGTTAACTTCCTCCCAGCTGAGCTCCAAGAGCGGGGAAGAGGAGCGGCTCTCAGCTGTGGCTGAGGCAAACGTAGCTTCTGACATGGCCTTCTCCTCTGCCGTGCGGGCGGCCCAGCAGACCATTCCGCCAGTGGCCGCACCGCACCATCCGTGCGCTGGCCATAATCACGCCGAACACTCGGGGCAAGCACAGCCAACGCTACGAATCAAATCGAATCATAGGTCGCAGCGGATGAGTGCTCAATGATTCGTTGACACGCGATCAGCCTTTAGGCCCTGATAACGGCGCGATAGCCTTGCCAGCCTCACGCCGTCGGCACGCTCTGTGGTCTTTACCGAACGACACACCAGTGTTCTGAATCTCACGTGCTTTGAGATAAGTGAACACAGGATAAAGGCCGGCGAACAACGCCAGCGCGATGCCATAGATGCCTTCGCGATAGCCTTTGCGCGCAATATAGGACTTATAGAAGCGAGAGCAGAAGCGCCGGAACACGCCTCCGGCAGAGCCTACGATTTCTGAGGCAGCTGCCTCGCGCGCCGCTTGGTCGCTCCAGCGATTGAGCCGCGCAAACATAGCCGAAAGAGAGTCGTCGACGTTGTGCCGGACCCGGCCCGAAAGCCTTTGACGTGCCCCTTTGATCGTGACCTTGGGATGAGCAGGCTGATTGCCCCAGACTTTGCAGCCTTTGTGGAAGAGATTCCATTTCGTAGAGACGCCATTGTGGGCACCCCAGCCGTGGCGTACCAAGCGTTGGCCGACATAATTGTCATATCCGATCAAGAAGCAGCCGGGCGACGCATTCGGCAGAATCTGGGCGATTTCCCGAGCTAGTTCGGGCGTCACACACTCATCGGCATCTACCTCCAACACCCACCTATTACGGCAGGCGTCGATGCCGGCGTTGCGCCTGGCGCCCTCCAACGGCCACGCCCCGTGAATCACGCGCGCACCGAAGCGCCGGGCGACATCTTGTGAGCCGTCCCGCGTGTGATCCAGCACGACTATAATCTCGTCCGCGAAGGCGAGCGCGGCGAGACATTCCGCTAAATGCGCCGCTTCATTACAGGCAACGACAAGCACGGAAACAGGCGCACGGAGGCTGCCAACGGGCATCTCAGCGCCGCCGTCCCTCTGAGGGCTTACGAAACGCCTCTCGGACGGCACGATTCCCAAAGTCGCCAGCGTCTGTTCGATCAGAGGTTCCATTGCGATCAGCTTGTCAACTGATACGATAGCGAATCAGCCCCTGCCGGATCGGGGTCTTCCCCGCTTGGATTAACGTGAACGATTTTGCACGAGCGGAATAGAGAAACGATTGCAACATTGTGCAGTGATCCACAGGGCTTGACGACGGATTAATGGTCTGCAGTTTTTTGCGGGCAATAACCCAAGGATAAGTGTGGTCGGAGCGTGTTGGTGTGCTTGCGCCAGCGCCCTTTGAGCGGACGTAGCTCGGTCACAATGTCTCTTCCGCTGTACCTCTTCTTCGCCATGACCAGGCTCCTTTCCAAGACATTTTCTCTCAAACCGCCTGGTACAAAAAAGCCCGGTCAGGTCACATCAACGGGATGCCAGACGGATTCAATGTGTTAGCGACTAACCCTGGCTTCCTTTATTCGAGTGCCCTGGTGCGTTCGGTCGCTCAAGCAGCGCGCTTCGACGTTTCCACAGAAAATTCCCCAACCATACGGCCCAGAAGGGAGGTGAAATTCTTCCGAATGTAGTCTCTCTTAAAGTTATTCGCTGCCACGATAACGGAAGGTGGACCGCGTAGAAGGCCAGTGGCTTCGATATGTGACCTTGTCTCGTTTTCCCATTTGCGATTCATTGGTTGAATAATTGGACGCGATCCACGGGCTGTGGGGCTTTGGCCCGGGTGCATGGGCACCACGTTCGCCTTCTCCTAGAAATCCTTTCTTCTTGCACTCTGCTTTTCCCGTATGCGTTTCGGTTTCTGTTTCGGTTTTCTTTTCCCTCTTTGTTTCCCGTGTACGTCTTTGTATCCGTTTTCGTATGTCGATAGGCTCTTGACAGGGTCGGCACAGGCTGTAGTTGGTCTGCTTTTCATGCCGTGCCCGCCAAGCGTCGCCTGAGGGCAATAAGCCTTTCATCTTTGAGACCGGCAGTGGGGGTATCTGGAATGGGGGGCTTCGACCGGGCGGCGCAGCGATTCTGTAGCTCTCTCAATGCTGCATCGCGCAGCAGATCAGATTGGATCGACTCGCATTGCCGCTCGGCACCCTCGCGCCAGCTGGGATTGTTCGGTGGGTAGTTCTTCCACCAGGTGGTAAGCAGAATTTCGCCAGTTTTCGCGTCGTACAGAGCAAGACCGCGTTTGGTTATTGCCTCTAGCGCATTCCGCAGCTTGTCACGCGTCCACTCAGACCCAGTCTTGTTCAGATCATCTAGGACGTATGCCTCGTGAAGCACGAAGCAGCCGCAACTCGTTTGGTGCGGGCAGGTGAGAAGGTAAACGTATAAATATCGCGTGCCATCGTCGGGGAGTGCTTCGAACTTCTCCGAATACCAGAGGGAACGCGCCACCATCGTGAAGGGCTGCATCCAAGCCTTTTTTGAGGCCATCATGCCGCCTCCTTTCGCTTCGAGGGCAAGTCGCCGCTTGTACAGGCCCGCTTCGCCGGGGGGCTATCCGGGTCCACCACGCTCAGTTTTGCGGCTGTGTCACCATATTGACCCGTGTTCTGGGCCGTACATGCCCGCTTTTCTGGGAGGCTATCGGACACAAGCCGGAGCGGTTTCGCGGCTGTATCACCGTAATCACACCCGTTCTGGCCGACAAAAATGAAGCGGCCAGATTTTCCCCTTACCCGCCCTTTCTTAGTTTTGGGTCTGCGGCGCAGTTTTAGCGTGTCGGTGACCACATAATACTTTGCCGCCCAATAGAACGATCTGAACTGCAACGAGGGCGTATCTCCCCGCCACGTCGCCATCGGCCCATCGGCAACGCCCGCCCGCTTCAAGGCGAGCGCCATATCGTGCTCGACATTGACTCCCTTCACCGTGATGCCCAGGCCGCGAGCGACGGCCATGAACCTGCCGGGCCCGATCTCGCTCACGTCCACGTCTATCGCGGGCCTGGGGATGGGGCGAGGGGGTATCCTCATGGCGCGCCTCCCATGTCGCTGGTGGAACACCGGGTCTTTGAGGCGATCCATTCGGCAATTCCCTCGCGCGTGTAACGCACGCTGCGCCCGATTTTGAGGAAGGGAGGACCGCCGCCGAAAAGCCGCAGTTTCGCCAGGCGATTGACTGAGAGCGAAAGGGCCTTTGCCGCGTCTGTGGGGGACATGATCGAAGGAAGGTCGTCGAGACGAACCGCCAGTGGCTCCTCTCCGAAGCCAGCAGTGCGTCGTCCAAAGCGAAAGCCACCTTTAATCGAGAGCCGGTCGTCCAGCGCACCAGGGCTGTAAAATATGCGACCCATGTTCTTCCCTTTCCGCGCACGGCCTGAATTGGTTCGCGGCGCTGCTGGAAGTCATGACGTTCCGGGGCTTGCGCATAAAGGGGGCGAGCCTGGACAAAAATTGGGGGCCCCTATTTTTGTTCCGCGTCAGCTGCGGTGAGCTCGGCTTCTACCATCTCCAAAACCGTTTGAGAATTCACGCGCTTGGCCAATTGAACGGTTTTCTCAAAGGGTCTTCCCAATTTCCTATTTGCCCTGTTGTGGCTCGCTCTGACAGTTTGCGGCGTCATGGTCTCGAATTGGGCACCTTTCTTGGTTAGTTCTTTGCAGGCCCAGCTGATCGTGCAGTTGGGATTTTTTATTCGCACCCCCGTTACCGCAAAGAGTATTTGCGAATCCGTTTTCTCCGTTTTGCGCCGGCGCCCACGTCGACGCGCGACCTGGAAACCAGGTACGTGAGCGCGGGCAAGCCGCCAAGCGAGGCGCTTCCACGCATCTCGTCCGTTTGGATCAATCGAAAACTTCATGAAGAGAGCGCGGAGTTTGTTCCGACGTTCAATATCAAGAAGTCCAGCAAGAAGTTCATCTTGACGCAGTCCCGAAAGAGCATCGTCAAAAGGCCAACTTTCAAATTCGTCAAGATCGTCGTGTCGAGGACTGTAAGGGGCCGCTGGCAGCGACAGGTTCGGCAACCGAATCGGCTCGCGAAGTTCGCCATCGTAAATCGTACCATCGAGTGCGACATGGCGATGGAGTTTCTTTTTTTTCAACTTTGCCATAGGCGCACCTTTGCGCAGTTCCTTTCCACCAGCCGTTGCCCGCCGCGTTCGCCCTGTGGATTGGCGGCAGGCCCTTGCGGACGGGGTTTTTCAAGCCGCACCTAACTCGTATGAAGCGCGAAGCTGGGCGAGACAAGTGGCCTGAATTCAAATCCGCAGGGTTGCGAATGTCGGAATTGGCCTGAGTACCGGGGGTGTCACTAAAGTAGTGGGAAATAGCAATCGCCTGCGGGCCCCTCACGGCTTTGCCTCGGATTACCTAAAGTAGGGCAAAATAGATTAATCGTGGCTATCCAGCGCCGCCGCAATTTGGTGTCCGATCAGGTTTGCCGCCTTGTGCAGCGGGTCCGCGTCCAGGTGGGCGTAACGATGGGTCGTGCTGGGCTGTGAATGGCCCAACAACTTGCCGATGACAGGCAAGCCCAGCGACGATCCCACGCCCATGGCCGCGAATGTGTGGCGTAGGTCATGAATGCGAAGGGAGGGCCGCATGGTGGCGGTTGCCCTGGCGCGCCGGCCCTTGCTGTGGGTGTTGGGCTCTTCGACTTTCTCCAGCAAGCCAGCAACTCGCACGATCGCCGCCCATGGTCGCTTGAGGTCCGCGCGGGGCGCATTTTTCTTGAGGCCCGGGATGATGAATGGGTTGCGGTCCATACGTGTGATGCGGTGGAGCACGCCGAGCGCAGCGTCTGAGAGGTAGATCGTTTTCTTGCCGGTCTTGGAATCGGGCAAAAGCATCAGACCGCGATCCCAGTCGATGTAATCCCAGCGCGCGGTGAGAATTTCGCCAAGCCTTGCGCCTGTAAGCATGAGCAGCCTGATTGCTGCGACCGCATAGGGATCGATAATTCGGCTACGCTTGTTTTTCGGAATGTGCTTGGACGTAGATGCGGTTTCATTAACCTCCCACGGTACACCTTTGGTTTCGGCGTCTCTCAGGGCTTGGCCTAAGCGTCGAAGCTCATCCGGAGTTAGATACCGCTCGCGGCCCTTCTCAGGATAGCGATGTATGTCGATAGTGGGGCTGGGAAGGCGTGGTACTTCCCGCTCGCGAACTGCCCAATTCCAAACCGCGCCGACAAGGGCAAGGCAGCGATTGGCGGCACCGGGGGAGTCTGCCATAGCGGCATGAAGGCGGGCTGCGTCGGCCCTGCTCACACTGGTTATGCCGCGTGACCCAAAAGCTGGAGAAACGTACCGCTTCAATATCCGTGCATACTCGGCATGGGTGCGGGGTTTTCGTTTGGGTGCCACGTGCAGGCGCAAATAGTCGCTCGCAATCTCGTCGAACGTGCGAACGCCACGCTCAGCCCTTCGCTCCTCAATCGGGTCCTTGCCGCCCTCTACAGCTCCCAAAACCTTCTTAGCCGCCGAACGCGCCTCGTCGGGCGTCAGCCGCCCATGCTCACCAAGCTTCATGCGGCGCGAACGCCCGTGCTGGCGGAACTGCGCTACGTAGACTTTCTTGCCAGAGGCCAGGGCGGCCACGCCGAAGCCGGACAGACTTCCATCCCAGAGGAACACGCGATCACGGCTAGGGGGGCAGCGCAGGGCATCTACAGCCCGTTTTGTGATCCTCCCCTCGGCCATCGCAATACCTCAATTCGGTAAGCAGCCGGTAAGCAGAATGCGGCAAGACATGGGAACGAAGAGGAAATCAAGGAACTACCGTCTCGCCATTTTTCCTGCTTTTTGGCTATACGGGGAACTTACTGGACGCAGCGAGAGCTTTCAACCAGCTAATTCCTAAACCGTAGGTCGGAGGTTCGAATCCTCTCGGGGTCGCCAATTTGCGCTCAGTTTGCGGCCTGCAAGGCACCAGCGCGAGCTATGTCCATATCAGCGGTTCGTAGTTCCGCCAGTTTTGCGATTAACGCCGCGTCGCGGCTATAACGGTCTGGCCGGAATTCCGTTGTGCCATCACTGCTCGCGACCACCGTCCAATATAGCAAATATACCAGCAGCGGCTGCGATAATGGCAGGCGGGTTGTTTCTCCCGATTCCAGCGCCTGCGACAAGCTATCTTCACCAAAAGCCTCGTCCTCCATGGCCAGTTGCGCCAACTGCAGACTCCGTTCCACTCGCACGCACCCATTGCTCTTCTCGCGCGTGTGCAGAAGAAACAGCTCCTTGTTGGGCGTATCGTGCAGGTAAACACCGAACGTATTAGGAGCGTCCAGCATCACTTTGCCCAGGACATTGCCGGGCCCCGGCCTCTGCTGGATTCGATAGTCGAATATGCTTGGCTCAAGTTTGCGCCACTCCACTGTGGCCCCATGCGGATCGCCGCCGGGCGCATCGGTCAAGATCATGTTCCGCGAGGCAAGATAGTTCGCATTTTCCTTCAAGCGTGGCAGGAACTGCTTGGCTGCAATGTCGATCGGTATGTCCCAGGGCGGATTGGCGACCACGGCCTCGACCTCTGCACGCACGATCGGCGTTGGGCTGTCTTTGCGACCTATGACGACCTTTGAGTGCAGTTCTGAATGCCCGTTCCGCAGATAGTCGAGACTCTGTTCCGCGACATTTACGGCAATGTATCGAGATTCGAATTCGCGCGGCAGCCAGCGCCAACGCTCCATATTGACGATAATCTGCTCAATGCGATGCGAGACGGATAAGTTGAGCGCATCCAGCGTTTCGGAATCGAGTTTGCCCGAAGTGTGAATACCATTTCGGTTCTGGAACCGGATAATAGGTTCGCGCAATTGTGGTGACAAAGAATTTGAAACTTGTGCCATGAGCGGATCCTCCAGCGCCAAGCGGATATGCAGCGCGACGTTATCGCCGCGCGTAACGGTTGGCCAACCGCCCCGGGCGGCGATTGCGCGATACCGTGCCAGCGTTTCCACGAGCCGGTGATAGGCCGGATGCGGCGGAGGTAAATCGGCAAGAAACGCATCAATCGAACTGTCGGACAGAGTGGCCGCAAGCGCCCGGCCAACTTTAAAATGCTGGGCAGGCAGGCTTGCGTCCTTGTAGACATCCTTCGGTTTGACACGGCCGAGGCGAACATCCAGCGCATAACGAAACAGCGCGGCTGTCATCGCTACATCGTATTCGGCGGCATCTTGGCCCGGCGCCGGATTGTCTGCCCACGACATCAGCGGGAACGTATAATCATCCGGACGCAAGCCGTGCACGTCGGCGCGGCCAAGCGCGCGCCGCACGGCCTTTGCTCGCGCCGCCACTTCATCACTTCCGCTCCAAGCCGGTTCAAAGCCCGTGATTCCATAGAATTCCTGCACATGTGCCTGCAACGTAGGTTCTATGGCCCCCGGCTGCGAAACGAGCCGGATGATGGCCGCCTGTGTGATGGAACTTTCGTCGGCGGGATCGGACCGCAAGGGCGCTGCGGCGACGGAACTCGCCAGAACCAGCGCAACCAAAAAGGCAGACATTCGTGCGGTCCTGTAACTCATGCGGAACCTCATCACCCGGCATCGCATTATACGTTCGGCCCGACATGATGGGTGCGGTAGAGCGCGAGCGGACTTCGCTCCGACAGTGCCGCCGCTGCGACCACGTGCAGGTGCGGAAAGTTCCGTGCACCGCCCGTTTTCAAGAGGAGTCCTTGTTATGCATACGTTTTCCAAGAAAATTGCCTTCATGTCTCTCCTGGCAGCTGCCCTTCTCACGAGCGGTTGTGCGTCTTGGGGAGAGAGACACACTGAGGTCCAAACCGACCGGGCAGCGGCGCAGCCCGCTCCCGCGCCGCAGCCGCAACCGGAACCCGAGCCCAGTTATCAGGGCGTGCGCGGCTAAGCAGGCTCGACAGGCATTTCGCCTCCCCGGCGCGCCGGCGCGCGCCGGGGGCGCATGAATAGAAAGACGGCTTCGGGAATTGAGTGGCGCGCCAGCGTAGGCACCGGCAAAAAGACGCGAGCTGGCGGCGGCGGTGCGCAATTTTCTAAGGTCTCTAATTTGTGCGTTTACGCAGCGCGGAAAAACGCTGCTCCACGAGCGCGAACCCTCCGAACAGAAGCGCAGTGTAGAACAAATCGCCCATCAGCATGTTTTGGAAGAAGGGCAGCGCGGCAACATAGCAAGCGACCAAGCCCTCCCAAGTCTGTGGGTACATTCCGTCGAACAGCCAGACGCCAAAATTCGTTATCACGAAGAACAGAAGCGAGCTCGCGACAGCGGCGCCGCCAACCGTGGCCACACTGCGGCGTTTCTGAAGCAGCAGCCCTACGCATACAATAAGGGCAAAACTCAGGTAGACGACTTCCATGTGTCCGTAGAATCCCAAAATCAGATCGCTAACGAACAGCGCAGCCAAGGGAACGAGGAACGCCAGGCGTTTGTCGGTGAAATACGCACCGGCAAACAGCGCGACGGCCGTCACTGATGTCAGGTTGGGCGGATGCGGAATGAGGCGTGACAAGGCTGCCGCCAGAATGACTATCACCAGGACCGCAAAACGAGATCTCAGCATTTTTGTCTCCATCCCCTGCATTTCACCGGCTCTCTTCGGAATCGCCAAGCATAATACGTAAACCGGCGTACGCGCCAAACCCTGCCGTTCGATAGCCAAGAACCTCCTCATACTTTTGGTCGAACGCGTTTTCGATGCGCGCAGTGAACAGAACTCCCGGCACGATTTCATACGATCCGGCACCATGAACGAGCGTGTAACTTTTGAGCGTCACAGTCCGAAAAGTTGTAAAATCTGTGTCCTTCTGCGCGCCGTGAAACGCCACGCCAAGATTCAGCAAGCCTCTCCCCTCATCAAAGCGATATTCCATATCAAGGAAGCCGATATGGTGCGGACGGCGCAATTCCTGCGCGCCATTTTCAGATGACGCTGCATACGTGTATGCCGCATTCAACATGACACCGTTGGCGAGATCGGCTATCGCCGACACTTCCATGCCGCTGCGTTGGCTCTTGCCCTTCGCGTTGCGCGCCGTTGCGGGGAAAACCGAAAAGTCCGTGAAGATTTCGTGTTCCAAGTCGGCCATGTAGACCGTCAAGTCGAACGTGAATGCGTCATTGAACAATCGTTTTTCGAGCCCTAGATCGAACCCTAGCGACTCTTCGGGTTTTAAATCCGCATTGCCGGTGAAAGCAGATGGAACAAAGCCGAACAGTTCGAAGAAATCCGGGTTCTTGACGCCGGTGCCGCCGCTCGCATGCAGTCGTGCATCCCATGCGCGCAAGGGAACGGAAAGGGACGCGCGCCAAGTGGTGCTGTCGGCGAAATATTCATTCCAGTCGTGCCGTGCGCCTAACGAAACAAAGGCTGCATTGCCAAAGGCAAACCAGTATTCGCCCGCCACCGCGTGATCGCTCGCGGCTTGATCCTGATCGGCCAGGGGAAAATCCTTTACGCGCTGATGAAATGTCTTGCGCTCAGCTTCTCCGAGAACAGTCAGTCGCTGATCGAGCTTGAAACCCAGAACCGCGCCAGTCCAAAACACGTTCGCTTGCACATCGTACTTGTCTTTACCCGCCTTCACGCGGTTGATCTTTTCGATGTTGTGAAAGTCGAACGTGGCGCTGGAGAAATTTGCACTATCTGTGCGCATGAAGGATGCGCCAGCGAGCAGTTCCAAGGCGCCATCCAGAATCGTGGCTTTCACCTGCGCACGGCCATAGGATTGATCAGCTTCGGTGAAATCAGGAGAGTCGACCGGCAATGGGAAGCCAGAATCGAAATCAGTTGTCGAATCTACATGGCGCAGACTCATAGCAAGCTCGACACTATCCGCGACATACACGATCGCGCGCCCGTTCAGGCTTGCGTTTTCGTAGCCGTCCTTCTCGCGGCCGGCTCGCGAAATGTTGATCCCATCGCTGTCAAGATATGCGCCGCCGATGACCGCCGCGGTCCTGTCCGATCCAATATTCAACAGTCCGGCAACCTCGCGCGTGCCAAATGAACCTGCTTCGGCGCGCGCTTTCGCGTAGATGCCCTCGCGTGGCATCACAGTGATCACGTTCACCACGCCCGCCAGGGCATCCGCACCCCATAGCGCCGATTGCGGTCCGCGCAGGATTTCCACCCGCTCTATGCCGTCGGTGAGCAGATGAGCAAAATTGAACTCGTCCTGCCCACCAGGGTCGTTGGCCTCCATGCCGTCAATCAGCACGAGCGCGTGGTTCGCTTCCGCCCCTCGAATTCGGATTTGCGAAAACGAACCCAGCGCGCCGCTGCGGTTGACGGCGACTCCAGGCACTTCGCGCAGCGCATCGAACACTGTTTGAATCTGCTGAGCTTCGAGATCGACGCCCTCTATAACGGTCAATGCGCTTCCTGACTGATTGGCGGCTATGGGAACGCGACTCGCCGTGACCACGACCGTTTCCAGCTCATCGGCAGCGGCGGCGGACGCGGCAAGGAACGGCAATATGAAAGCTGCAACAGGAAGACGGCGAAGCATGTTGACCTCCTTGCGTTGAGACAAAGAGGCCGGCCGCGGGCAATTGCCCGTCGTGCTTGCGAAAAAAGTGCGGCATGCGATCCACCCCGCGTCCAAGCCCCATGGCCGTCGCCGCAAGCGGATCAATCCGCCCCGGCCGCGCACCCCGGCGCCCGGATGGACGACGCGCTCCGGCAGGTCTCCTGGCTTCGCGGGTCTCGGCCCGGCTTCGCCTTCCCGGCTTTCGCCAGTGGCATGGTGAAGCCGCGCTCGCCGCTTACAGTTGCGGGGGCAGCCGCGGAATTGGAGCAAAGCTCCGAACCGCGTTCCCTCTTGGCCCCTTACGGGGAACCGGCGCGTGGCTCGCACTCTACTGCGTGTGGAAACATTCGCAAGCGGCTGCGCAAGTGCTTGAACGCTTTCGACTAAAAGGAGGGCCCATGCCGCGACCCGTTCACTTTGAAATCCACGCTAGCGATCCCGCCAAGCTCGCGAAGTTCTATGGCGACGTATTCAACTGGGAGGTCAACTACGTGCCCGAGATCGAATACTGGCTCGTGATTTCGGGCGACGAAAAAAGCGCTGGCATCAACGGCGGGATCTTTCGGCGCCGCGGGCCAAAACGCGAAAAGGGCCAAGCGGTGAACGCAGTCGGAGGCCCGTCTTGCGGCTACATTACGCGCGGCATGTCGCTAAAGGTAGGTTCGGTCGAGGTAAGGGACATCATTGTTGCGCTGAATACGCAAAGCAAGGGCGCGTTCGCCTGTGGCGATTATTCGGGCAACATCGGAAGCGGCATCCCGAAACGCTTCATCGTCACCTTCGATTACGAAAACCAGATCATGTACTTGAAGCCGGCACCCAAGCCAGTAGCCGACACGGGCACTTTCGACCGCTCCGGCATGTGGATCAACAAGAGCGGGGACGCATTCAAGATCGTGGACGTAACCGCAGGCGGGCCTGCCACCCAAGCCGGGTTGAAGGCAGGCGGGGGTCATCGTCTCGGTAGACGGCGAGAAAGCAAGAAACGTCACGCTTTCCAACCTGCGAACGAGACTGCGGCACGATCCTTCCGGAACGCGCGTATCTCTCAGCATTGAAGACGGAAAAACCATTACGCTAACGCTGCGCGATCAGATTTAACTACGCGGGCTCAAGCGCGTGTTTCACCGCCTTTGCGGCGGCAGAGACTGCTTCACGCCCTATAGGAAGAAGCGTCAGCATATGACAGAACCCGTGGATCATTGTGGGATAATCCACGTGTGTCACGGGTACGCCCGCGGCCTTTAGTTTCTCCGCATATGCGGCGCCGCCGTCGCGCAGGGGATCACACCCCGCTGTGATGATGTAAGCGGGTGGCAGCCCGGAAACGTCGTCAGCTGACATCGGTATAAGCCGCTTGTCGCGCGTATCCGCGCCGGGCGCGTAATGCTGCATGAACCAGCGAATCGTTTTCAAGTCGAGAAAAAATCCTTCGCCAAACGCCTGCGCCGACCCGCTCTTGAGATCGCTCGAGACCGCCGGGTAGATAAGAAGCTGAAAGGCCGGCTTCGGCGTTCCCTTATCCTTCGCGAGCAGCACGCTTACGGCCGCAAGGTTGCCCCCTGCCGAATCGCCTGCCACGGCGATTCTGTTCGCATCGATCCCAAGTGCCGCCGCACTGGCCTCTGCCCATTTCAGCGTGGCGTAGCAATCCTCGACGGCCGCGGGAAATTCGTTCTCGGGCGCGAGCCGGTAGTCGACAGAGATTACGCGGCAGCCGCTTTCATTTGCCAGCATGCGGCACAGCGGATCATAACAATCGAGATCGCCCACCACGAAACCGCCCCCGTGAAAGAAGACGATTGCCGGCAGCGGATCTCCGCCAGCCGCCACGGGCGTGTATACGCGGGCGCCGATCGCATGCTCGCCGGGAACGGTCGCGTCCTCGGTCTTGCCAATAGGCAGGTCTTGCGGGTTGGCCATTTGGCTCATGGCCTTGAACAGTGTGCGCACATCGGCCGGGGATTTCGCCCAGAATTTGGGGTCGGCCAGATCGGGCATCTGTTCGAACAGCGCCTGTACGGCGGGGTCGATCGGCACTTGTGGCTCTCCCGGGCGTCTGGCCGCAGTGTGGCTGCGTGTGGCTGTCGCGCGCAAGGGCGTCAATGGACGACGCTCTGTAACACCTAGGGCGCCTTTTGGCTTCGCAGAAATTCCGTCTCTTCCGCCGTTGAAGAGCGGCCAAGCGCGGCGTTACGCGCTGGAAACCGACCAAAACGAGCAACGATAGCGCGATGGCCGACTGCATATGGGTAATTGGTACTGTCACGGCCCACTCGCTCGCCGATCAGCGCCACCGAGCTTTCCTGATCTCCCATGCATTCCGAATGCATGAAGGGCAGATAGAAAAAGGCACGCACACCAACTGGCACTTCCAGATCGAATTTGTTGCGGATTGCGTGGTCGGCAGCGGCACGCGCCGGCGCATCTGTTGAGTACGACGCAGCACGTCCACGAAACATGTTGCGCGAAAACTGATCGAGCACGATCACCAATGCGAGCGCGCCTTCGGCATTCTTCTTCCAGTCCTCCAGTTTCGCGTCGCGCGCTGCGCGCCATGTCTCCTCAAATCGCGCACGTACACGTCTATCGAATGCGGCATCATTTGCGAACCAAAGATTGGGTTCCGTTTCCTTAAACCAGAAATCTAGAACATCCCGTGGTGTGGATATCATCTTTAAGTCTAGCTTTCTCTATCGCGAATTTCGTCAGACACTGACACGGCGTCCCCGACAGAAATCGTTCCACTCTTGATTACGTTGCAGCACACGCCGCCGCGCCAATCTGGCCGCAGCGCAACCTTCAATCCCTGATGTGCCGCGTCCATCATGTGGCACGGCTTTGTTTCTTTCGTCACCTGCAAGACGACATCACCCACCATAATGCGAGCGCCTTCGCGTGGCGTCGGCACGCCCTCTACGAGCAAGTTCGCGCGGCGCGCGGTCCACGGCACATCTGCATGCAATTCGGCGCAAGCGGATTTCCAGCTTTCGCGAAAGAGGACCGTCACTTGACGGTCGGTGTTGCGCCCGCGCGCATCATCCTCGATGCCTGCCTCTACGCTGACAAAGGCAGAAGCGACCTCCTGCATTGGCGCGAGCTTTTCTCTAGCTTTTGCAATGCCGATCAGGCGTCCCATGCGCGAACTACACTTTCTTTATGTAATACGGTATACGCTCGCCCGAGGCAGGGGGTGGAGGCGCAACTGCGCGGCAAGCGCATTCTTCTCATCATTGGCGGCGGCGTCGCCGCTTACAAGAGCCTCGAGCTGATTCGCCGTTTGCGCGAACAGGGCGCAGGCGTGCGCGTGGTTCTGACCAAGGCGGGCGGCGAGTTCGTGACAGCGCTTTCGGCTGCAAGCCTTTCCGGCGACAAAGTGTATCAGGATATTTTCAGTCTCACCGACGAAGCCGAGATGGGGCATATTGAGCTTTCGCGTTCGGCGAACCTCGTCGTCGTGGCGCCGGCGACAGCCGACTTGATGGCGAAACTCGCGCACGGGCTTGCCAACGATCTTGCTTCCACCGCGCTGCTTGCTACCGACAAACCCGTGCTGATGGCACCTGCCATGAACGTACGCATGTGGCTGCACCCATCCACCCAGAAGAATTTGGCGACGCTGAAGGCGCAAGGTGTTCACTTCGTCGGGCCAGACGAAGGTGAAATGGCTTGCGGCGAATTTGGAATGGGACGCATGGCCGAGGCGGACGAAATCGTTGCGGCGGTTGCCGTGCTCCTGCGCGGAAAGGAATCGCGCCTGCTTGCACGCTATAAAGCGCTTGTCACGGCAGGGCCGACCTACGAACCCATCGACCCTGTCCGCTTTCTTGCGAATCGCTCCTCCGGGAAACAGGGCTATGCCATCGCCGAGGCGCTCGCCGACGCGGGGGCGCACACGACGCTCGTTTCGGGGCCGACGGCGTTCGCCGCACCACGACACGTGAAACTGCTGAAAGTAGAGACAGCGCGCGAGATGATGGCTGCATGCGAAGCAGCACTTCCCGTGGACGTCGCCGTTTGCACAGCGGCCGTGGCGGACTGGCGCCCGGACCCCGCCGCCAATGCCAAGCTGAAAAAGCGTGAGGACGGCACTGCACCCGCGCTCAAGCTGATCGAAAATCCGGACATTCTTTCTATGCTCTCGCATCACCAAGCGAAGCGGCCGCAGCTTGTGATCGGTTTTTCAGCGGAAACTGACGACATAAAGGCGAATGCAGCCGGCAAGCGTGCGCGAAAGGGCTGCGACTGGATTATCGCCAACGATGTCGGCGCGGGTACGCATGTGATGGGCGGCGATCACAACCGCATCCACCTGTTAACCGCGGATAGCGAGGAGGCCTGGCCCGAGCTTTCCAAGACGGAGGTGGCGCGGCGGCTGGCAAAACGCATTGCGGCAGCCCTGGGGAAGCGCGCAGCATGAAAATCGCGATCCAAAAATTAGCGCATGCCTGCGAGTTGCCGCTTCCGCAGCACGCGACAGAAGGCGCGGCTGGGCTTGACCTATTGGCGGCTGTGGATGGCGAAATCGTGCTGGCGCCAGGTGGGCGCGTGGCGGTGCCGTGCGGCATTTCCATCGCGCTACCGCAAGGATATGAGGCACAGGTGCGGCCGCGGTCGGGGCTTGCGCTGAAACATGGCGTCACTGTGCTGAATGCGCCAGGCACCATAGACAACGATTACCGCGGCGAGGTAATCGCTATTCTGATCAATCTTGGGCGCGAGCCGTTTCGTATTACCCGCGGCATGAAAATTGCGCAGATGATCGTGGCGCGGCACGAGCGCGTGGAATGGAACGAGGCGGAACTCGGTTCGACCGTGCGCGGGCGGGGCGGTTTTGGGTCGACTGGTTCTGGCATCTGACATTCTGTAGGGGGCGCTCTCATGCTTCGGCTTTCGCGTAAAACCTTGTTAGCACTTGAGGCGGTGATCGACATCGCATACTCGACCGGCGGCGGGCCCGTTCAGGCAAAACGAATCACCGCTCGCCAGGGCGTGCCGCAGCGTTACCTGGAACAGGTGATGCAGCAACTGGTGCGGGCAGGCATTCTGAAAGGCGTACGTGGACCCCGTGGTGGCTATCGCCTTGGGCGTGAGCGCGAGCGCATCAGCGTGGGCGATGTCGTGCGCGTGGCAATGAGCGTCGATCCCAATGGCGAGAAATTCGACGGCGGCTCCGAGCTAGGCAGACGCGTTGTGGTGCCGCTGATCGCGTCGCTGCAGGACGATGTGATGGCGAAGCTGGATGAAGTCTCCATCGAGGATATTTGCCAGCGCGCGCGTGCCAGCGGCCTCGACTGCGGCAAGGGCGAAAGCGCGTCGGGATACGCGCTTTAGAGATTCTTAAACAGCTTTCAACAATTCGGGCCTGTCGGTGCAAATCGCGTCAACGCCCTCGGCGGCAAGACGACGCATTTCCTCCAAGTCGTTCACTGTCCAGACGGCGAAGGCAAGACCAAGCCCACGTGCTTCGCGCACGTTTGCGGGCGCGGCATCACGGCGGTTGGCAAGCCATCCCTGTCCGCCCGCTTCCCTGATGGCGCGCGGTATTGAGCCGCCATACTTTCTTGGGTCAAACCCGGCCGCCCAAAGTGCATCATGCCGTTCGGCTAGGCGTGGCGTCGTAAACCAGCAACGCACGAGGGGCTCGATTTTGCGGGCGTAAATAAGCGCAGCCCAGTCGAAGCCGACAAGAATCGAGCGCCCGATAAGATCCGCTTCGCGAAGAACGGCCACAACTGCTTCAGCCGTCTTATCGAACGGCGCGGACTGCCAGCGGTCACGGTAATTCGTCTTGATTTCGATGAGTAGAATGAAATCGTGCCTGGTCGCAACGAGTCCAATCACTTCGCACAAAGTCGGAATGTGCTCGCCGTCCTTTGGCGTGAGATCGGGATGCGTCCGTTCATAACTGCTGCCGGGCCTGGGGCGGCCGACATCGAAGACGCGCGCTTCGTTGAGCGTCAAATCCTTTATGAACGCTCCGGGTGCGGTCAGCCACTTGCCCCGCACGTCGCGGCAGATGTCCGCCTTTATCCGGAAGTCGTGGAAGACGACCACTTCGCCGTCGCGCGTGAGCTGGACATCCAGCTCGACGCCATCGCAGCCTGATGTAAGCGCGTTGCGGAACGCGAACAGTGTGTTTTCCGGCCACAGCGCCGCCCCGCCCCTATGCGCGATTTTGCGGAGTGTCATGAACCAATTTTGTCATGGCCTGCAAAAGCGGGCCATTGTAGTCACACATGAATTCTATCTCGCCGCAGTTGTTGACATCGCTAGATTGTGCGGCTATCCACGCCATCCCTTGCGGGGATGGGCCCCGCAGAAAACCGAGTCGACGAATGAGCCAGCGTCTCAACAACACGCCGCCGGTGCCGTACGGCATCGGTTTTGCGTCGGCTCGCGAGGGGTCGGCGGGGTAGCCTTCCGCAGACCGAACCGTTCAACCCTCCCGGGCCCAGCAACGCCCCGGAGGGTTTTTTGTTGCCCAAGCGTTGCCGGTCCCCGACTTGGGAAGCAAAGCCTGTGTCATGACCGAGATCATTCCGTTCGAGACCGTTCCCACACCCGAGGCGCCGCTCTTGCCCTCGCGCGCGGTGCGCGCACGGGACTGGATTACTGAGGCGCGTGCCATGGCGAAGCTCGCCTGGCCCCTCGTGCTGACCCAGTTGGCCCAGATGGCGGTCATCACGACCGACGTAATCATGCTAGGTGCATACAGCAAGGAGGCGCTGGCGGCCTCCGCGCTCAGTCTGCCCCTGTTCTACGGTGCGTGGCTGCTCGGCCTCGGCCAGGCCATGGCGGTGTCACCTATGATCGCGCACATCGTGGGCGCGCGCCCGCGCGACCGGGCCGGCGTACGCGCTTGCGTGCGCATGGGGCTGTGGTCGGTCATTTTGGTGACGCCGATCTGCCTCGTTCTGCTCGGCTACACGTCGGACGTGCTGATTGCGCTGGGCGAGCCACGCGACCTTGCGCTGGCCGCCGGGCCCTATGTGCAGATCCTCAGCGTGGGAATCCCGTTCTCGCTCACCTTCAACGTGCTGCGCAGTTTTTCCACAGCGCTAGGGCATACGCGCGCACCACTCGTTGTGGGGATCCTTACAGTGATCTTCAATGCGATCGCCGACTATGTTCTCATCTTCGGTCATTTCGGCGCGCCCAGGCTCGGACTTGTCGGCGCCGGCATCGCAAGCACGGGTTCATATTTTTTCGCCTTTGCGGCGATGCTGGGCTTCGTATACGTCAGCCATGAATTACGCTCCTATCGCATTCTGCGCCGCTTCGCGAAACCCGTTTGGGCGAGGCTTGCCGAGGTGTTCCGGCTCGGCGTACCCATAGGCCTTGCCATCATCTTCGAGGCGATGTTCTTCAACGCGGGCGCGCTCATCATCGGTCATTTTGGAGCCGCGCAACTCGCAGCGCATTCTATTTCCCTGAACATTCCGTCGGTAACCTTCATGGTACCGCTTGGCATTGCGACGGCCGCAACCGTGCGCGTCAGCCTTGCCATGGGCGCAGGCGACATGGTCGGCGTCAGGCGGGCAGGCCTGACCGCGCTTGCTATGAGCGCAGGTTTCATGCTGGTTGCGGGCGCAGTGCTGGCGCTTTTCCCGCGCGAAATCGCGGGACTGTATATTGCCGCGGGTGCCCCCGAAAACGCCGACGTCATTCGTTATGCGCAAGTGTTCCTTCTTGTGGCAGCCGCGTTTCAGTTGCTGGACGGTCTGCAGGTAACGGCCGCGCTTAGCCTGCGCGGCATGAAGGACGCTACCGTGCCCATGTGGATCGCGGGGGGGTGTTACTGGCTGATCGGCTTCCCTGCGGCGGCCGGCTTCGCCTACTGGGCGGGTCTGGAAGGGCTAGGCGTATGGCTCGCATTCGCGCTTGCACTCCTATGCGCGGCTGTCCTGTTGCTGCTTCGCTTCAGTTACCTTTCGGGATTGTTACCGCGTCGGCTATTGGACCGGCCTGTGGCGGCCGTATGATGACAGCGATCCAAGTTTGGAGAGGGCGATGCTTCGCATCTGTCTGGCAACGCTGGCGGGTTCTGCGGGCATTATTTTCAGCGACGCAACATTCGCGGTTACCGCAATCCTGGATTCGGCCGCCGATAGGGCTGGCGCTTCCTTGCGCGTGCTAAGGGCGGGCGACGAACTTGAAATTGTAGGTGACTGCTTTGCACTTGCGAAGGCCTCGCGCGATGTGCGCGTCGTGCTGACCATAGCGGACTCGGGCGCGGAAATGGGCGTGCGTAGCGTGCTCGCCACGGTACAGGAACTACGTGCATCAAGTCTGTACTTCCGTGTGCCCGAGACGCCGGGTACTAGCGATCACGTGTTTCGCGTTCGCGTTTATGCCATGACAGGCGAGGAAGCGCGGTCCTGCGAAGCGGGGCAGATCAGAATCGCCTAGAACAATCCGATTGCCGCCAACACACCAACCGCCGTGGCCATGATCCAAAGTGCGACGCGTGCGTTTCGCGTGCGTTCGGCCTGTGCTTCGGCGATCGCCAGCGCGCTTTCGGGATGAAGCTTGAGCCCGCCCTCGGCCAGCATGGCCGCAACCGCGTCCGCATTGCGCAAGAGCTGCGGCAGGTGTTGGGCCAGCTTTCCTATCGTGGATACGTTTTCAGCCGCTTCGCGCAGGCGCGCTTCGGGGCCGAGATTGTTTACCATCCAGTTTTCTACTACAGGCCGGGCCGCATCCCACACGTCCATGTCAGGGTATAACGCGCGCGCCACCCCCTCCACGACCACCATCGTTTTTTGCATCAGGATGAGTTGGGGCTGCATTTGCATGTCGAAACGGCGCGTCGTTTCGAAGAGTTGCTCCAGCATGCGCGCCATGGAGACTTCGCGCATGGTGTGGCCAAACACAGGTTCGCCGATGGCGCGCATCGCTTGGGCAAATGTTTCGACGTTATGGGCAGGGGGCACGAAGCCCATGTCGAAATGAACCTGTGCCACGCGCATGTAATCGCGCGCGATGAAACCCGCCAGCGTCTCGGCCATGAAGCGGCGCAGGGGCGGTGTCAGCCGGCCCATGATGCCGAAGTCCACTGCGACGATGCGGCCCTGACCGTCGACGAAGAGGTTGCCGGGATGCATGTCGGCGTGGAAGAAACCGTCGCGCAGTGCCTGAACAAGAAATGTCTGGATCACTGCAAAGGCAATGCGCTTGGGATCGTGCCCCGCCGCCTGAAGCGCAGCGGGATCACGCAGCGTGGCACCCCCAACCCATTCTGTCGTGAGCGTGCGCGCGCCCGTGCGCGACCAATCCACGGCGGGAACGCGAAAATCCTTTTCCTCGCGCATATTGTGCGCGAGCTCGGCGGCCGCCGCCGCTTCCATCCGTAGATCAAGTTCGAGCGCGACCGATGCCTTTAGCGTGTCCACAAGCGCAATCAGGCGAAGCCGGCGTGCCTCCGCGGAGAATTTTTCCGCGAGCCGAGCAGCGAAGCGGAACGCGGCGAAGTCGCGAGCGAATTCGTGTTCGATTCTGGGCCGAAGCACCTTGACCGCGACTTGCACCGGAGGATCGTCGGTCGTGATCGCCTTGTGGACCTGGGCGATGGAGGCCGCAGCTACCGGCGGGCCGAATTCGCGGAACAGCAGTTCTGGCTTGCCGAGGTCTTGCGCAATCGCGCGGCGCGCGTCTTCTTCCGGAAATGGCGGCAGCCGATCTTGAAGAGCCTCCAGCCCACGCGTGATTTCCGGGCCCAGCACGTCCGGGCGCGTAGCGAGCAGCTGCCCGAGCTTGATCGCGCTAGGGCCGATCTGCTGGAAGGCCATCGCTAACCGTTCGCCTGGGGTCAGCGTCTTGTTCGCCCGCGTAGCGGGCCCGAACACCGCAGCCAGCAGGCGCAGTGACCCCGGCACGAGATGCGCATATTCGTGCGGCACCAGTGCATCATGCGCAGCGAGGATGCGCAACGCCCGCAACAGCCGGCCAGTGTTGCTTACGGATCCAAACATCAGAGTTTCCATCCCGAATGCATGGACGCGATGCCGCCGCTTAGATTGCGGTAGCGCACCTGTTCGAAACCGGCGGCTTCGATTATGCGGGCAAAAGGTTTCTGGGCCGGAAAGCGCCGGATGCTTTCGGCGAGATAGCGGTAGGCGTAGGCATCGCGTACAACGAATTGGCCCAGCCGCGGCAACACAGCGAAAATATACCGGTCGTAAAGCACGTCGAGCCCAGGACCCGGCTTGGAAAACTCTAGGCAAAGGAACCGCCCGCCCGGCTTAAGTACGCGGAAGGCCTCGGCCAGCACATGGTCGATATGCGTCACATTGCGGACGCCGAAAGCGATCGTGTAAGCGTCGGCCAATTCGTCCGGCAGCGGCAGGCTTTCGGCATCGGCGCAGAGCCAGCGGATGTTTTCGAGTTCTTTCGCTTCCGCGCGCGCCCTACCCTGGGCCAGCATCTCAGGGTTGATGTCGCACACCGCGATATCAGCCCCGGGGGCGCGCCTGGCGACGCGAAAAGCAATGTCACCTGTGCCCCCTGCGGCATCGACCACGGTCCAGCCATTTTGCGGATTGAGCCAATCAACAAACATATCCTTCCACAGACGGTGTAGGCCGGCTGACATGAGGTCATTCATCAGGTCGTAGCGCGGCGCCACCGAGGAAAACACGCCCTGCACGAGAGCAGTCTTTTCCTCCTCGGGCACGTCGCGGTAGCCGAAGGGCGCGGTCTTTGCCTTATTCATTGCGTGGCATCATACACTATGAGGCATGCCCGAACTGCCAGAGGTCGAGACGGTGCGGAGGGGCCTTCAGCCTGTGCTGGAGGGCTGCCTGCTTACGCGCGTGGAGACGCACCGCGGCGATTTGCGCGTGCCCTTCCCAAAAGACTTTGCTCAGAGGCTCACGGGGAGACGCGTCAACCGCTTGTGGAGGCGGGCAAAATATCTGCTGGGCGATTTAGACGCGGGCGAGACGCTGGTCATACATCTGGGCATGAGCGGACGCATGAGCGTGTATTCGCAGGGGCGTCAACGCACACTGGGACAATATGTCTATAATGCGGCTCCAGCCTCCGCTGGCACCGGCAAGCATGACCATGTGGTCATAGAAACGGATGCGCCCGCGCGCATCGTTTTCACCGACCACCGCCGTTTTGGGCTGATGACGATAATCGATACGGCGAATCTGGACGAACATCCGTTGTTCGATGGCCTGGGAATTGAACCGTTATCCGATAATTTCAATGCCACTTATTTGAACCGCGTCCTGAAAGGAAAGAGAACGCCCATAAAGGCAGCCCTGTCAGATCAGCGCGTCGTCGCGGGCCTTGGCAATATTTATGTGTGTGAAGCGCTGTTCTATGCCAGCATTTCGCCCAAACGCATCGCATCTACCGTCGCGGGCATGCGCGCGGCACCGCTGGCGAAGGCGATCAAGAAAGTTTTGCGGGATGCGATTGCGGCGGGCGGCTCATCCTTGCGAGACCACAAGCGGGTGGATGGCGAGCTGGGCGAATTCCAGCACCACTTCGCCGTTTATGAGCGCGAGAACCAAAACTGCCGCAGAAAGGGCTGCAAGGGCAGGGTAAAACGCATCGTGCAATCGGGGCGCTCCACCTTCTTCTGCCCGAGTTGCCAGAAGTAAGAGCGGGTCACCCCACTTTCGGCATGTCCGCCGATTGTTTTTGCGTCGCGCCCGCGTCCTTAGGCCAAGTTCGCGTCATTTCGAGCGCCTTGCCAGCTTCAAGCAGGCTCTTGAGGCTGGATAGGATCGCGGGCCAGCCCTGCGCCACGGCCTCGATGAACCTGCTGCCCTGCTTGCCGATCTCGTGGGTTAGGGTGAGTTTCACCGCCTCTCCCTGCTGCTCAAGTTCGATGGTGGCTCGCGAAAGTCCTTCTGCGCGCATCTCTTCCATCAGCTGGTGCTGCCAGGATAGCACGATGCGTTTGCCCCGCTCGATTTGAAGCACCTTGCCGCTGTCCGCCACACGGCCGCCGGGAGCAAGAAGGCGCCAGGGCGCGCCCTCCTCCCAGTTCGAGTCGTGCGTCGCCTCGTACCAATAGAGCTTGGTAAACTCGGGTTTAAGCAGCGCTTCCCAAAGCCTTTCGGGCGTCGTGCGGATGAAGATCGTGTAGTGGAACCTGTCGTTGGCCATGTTTCGCGCTCCGCATTTATGTCAGATGGACCATGCCCAAGATTCGCGTTACGCCCGAAATCGGGATCGATGAAGCGGAACTGGACGAGCGTTTCATACTCGCATCCGGCCCCGGCGGGCAAAACGTCAATAAGGTGGCGACGGCCGTCCAACTGAGATTCAACGCCGGAACAAGCACATCGTTGCCGGACGATGTGCGAGCGCGACTGATTGCGCTGGCGGGCCGGCGATTGACCAAGGAGGGCGTACTGGTGCTGCAGGGAAGCCGCTTCCGCAGCCAAGAACGCAATCGGGCGGACGTGCGGGAACGATTGGTGCAACTTATCCGTCAGGCTGCCATCACTCCCAAGAAGCGCAAACCAACTAAGCCAACCAAGACCGCCAAAGAACGCCGGCTCAAGCGCAAAAAAGGACGGTCCGAGCTCAAACGCCAGCGGCAGAAACCTGTGCCGGACTAGCCCCCGCGCCGGTCCCTTGCCTTTGCCCGCGCGCGCACGCATTGGATAGCCCGTTAGGGAGATTTCCATGAGCTATCAGAACATCCTGGTGGAGACCAAAGGGCCGGTCGGCATCGTTACGCTCAACCGGCCTAAGGCACTGAATGCGCTCAATCATGCGTTAATGGACGAGCTCACCGCCGCGCTTAATGCGTTCGAGGCCGATCCATTCGTGCGCTGCATAATCCTCACCGGATCCGAAAAGGCATTTGCCGCCGGCGCCGACATAACCGAGATGGCGTCCAAGGACTACATGGCCGTTTACAAGGAAGATTTCATCACCAAGAACTGGGAACAAGTCACGCGCGTGCGCAAACCGGTGATTGCGGCAGTGGCCGGTTACGCGCTGGGCGGGGGCTGCGAGCTCGCAATGATGTGCGACTTCATCATCGCCGCAGATAACGCCCAGTTCGGCCAGCCGGAAATCAAACTGGGCGTGATGCCAGGCGCGGGCGGAACCCAGCGCCTGACGCGTTTCGCGGGCAAGTCCAAATCCATGGATATGTGCCTGACGGGGCGCATGATGGACGCGGCCGAGGCCGAGCACGCAGGCCTAGTTTCACGTGTCGTACCGGCTTCACAGTTGATGGACGAAACGCTGAGGATCGCGCAGAAAATTGCGGAAATGCCAATTGCGGCCGTGATGATGATAAAGGAGGCGGTCAACCGCGCCTATGAGACGACACTTTCAGAAGGCGTGCGCTTCGAGCGGCGCATGTTCCATTCGCTTTTTGCAACCGAAGACCAGAAGGAAGGCATGAAAGCCTTCGTGGAAAAGCGAAAACCGGAATTCAGGGACCGCTAGGAAGCGGCATTGACCCCCTAGCCATCGCGGGCTATAGGCGCGGGCCTTTCGAACAGATTAATGGGGAAACGGTATGCCCAATATTGCTTCCGCCCGCAAGCGCGTGCGTCAGACCCGGAGCCGCACCATCGCGAACAGGAGCAGAATGAGCCGCGTCCGCACGGCGGTACGCAAGGTGGAGGAAGCGATTGCGGCCGGCGACAAGACGGCGGCGCAGGAAGCACTCAAACAAGCGGAGCCGAAAATTATGCGTGGCGTGTCGAAAAAAATCATTCATAAGCGCACCGGCGCGCGCCAGGTTTCTCGGCTTTCGGCACGCATCAAGGTTCTAAGCGGCTAATTTCGCTGATCTTTTCCGGAACGGATTTTTGTTCCGTATGCGCTCGATTGCGCACAGCAAATTTTTGCGCGCGAATATTGTCCGTATTCAGATGAGACGAAAGGATCACAAAGGCTTCGCCCAAACGTCGTGGACTCGTCATCTAAGCCCCTGAGTCGCCTCGTGAACTTACTCTCAGTGTACGTCTAACCGTATGCTTTTGCAGAAGTTTCCTGCGACGTAGCGCACGCGCGATGCAAGCGAAGAATATGCTTAACTCCCCTTGCACCGCTGCAACCCGCCTGCTTAACGTTTTGCGCAGCCGGGGCGGCATCCAATGAAACAGCGGCATCGGTGGCCAAGCCGAAAGTAATCGGCAAGTCTTCGGGCGCGGTTTTTGAGGTTGGTCCGGTCATCAAGGGGTAATTCCTTAATAGAAATTAAGTCTAGGTCGTTTGGGGCAGGAACTTGGTGTTCCGGCCAACGGGCGAGTTTGCTTGCTCCGGTGAGTTGAGGGAGGCGCCTGCATGAACCGTTAACCGGCCGAGCCCGCCGTCAAAGGGCACGTTAAGGCAAAGGGGCCAGCCGGAGAACTCCGGCAGTAAAAACGAAAGGGGAGCGAACATGGCCGGTGTGGTGAGGCAGGAACGGGATCCGTCCTGGCAGGAAATCTGGACGAACGCGCGCGATCAGTTGCGGATCGAACTGGGTCAGGGCGTTTTTGACAGCTGGATCGCGCCGCTTTCGCTCACCAAGGCGGAGTGCGGCCATGTGGAGTTGAGCGCGCCCGGTAACCTGATCCGCGATTACGTTGCCTCCAAGCTGGCGCTGCGCCTGGAGCGCGCCTTTACGCAGCAGACAAAGTCGTTTTCCAGCCTAGTCATAACGGTTGCGCCCGCGGAAGCGCGCATGAACGGCGCCGTAAACGGTGTGGGTCACGTGCAAATCCGCAAGGTGCCGCCCCAGCCACAACCGCAGACGGGGGGGTCGGGCATTTTCGACCGCGAGCCCGATGGACAACAGAGTTTCGAAAATTTCGTGACCGGCCCTTCGAACGAACTTGCCTACCGCGCAGTGCGGCGGTTCGCAGAGGGAAACGACGGCGACATCGCAATCCTTTACCTGCATGGCGATTTTGGCTACGGAAAGACGCACCTGCTGAATGCCATCGCACTGGAAATCCGCCGCAGCCGCGGCGGGCGGCCTCTGTTTCTGCGTGCGGAAGACTTCATGATTCGCTTCATCGGGGCCGTCAGGGGACGCGAAACACTGGCCTTCAAAGAAGACGTGAGAAGTGCCGAAGTGCTACTCCTGGACGACCTCCAGCACATCTGCGGAAAGCCCAGCACGGTGAGCGAATTCCTGCACACGCTGAACGCATTTACCGACCTGCGGCGCAAGATCGTAATCGCCGCCGACCGCGCGCCCGTTGCCCTGGAAGGGCTGCCTGACGACGTGCGTTCGCGGCTGCAGGGCGCACTCACGGTCGAGGTCGGCAGACCCGACGCCGCAACGCGGCTCGCGATTCTGAAACTGCACGCCGCCGACCAAAAAAAGAAATACCCGCGGGTGCAGATGCCAGACGAAGTGCTGGAATATGTTGCGAAGCGCGTGGATATCAGCCCGCGGGAGCTGATCGGGCTGCTCAGGCGCATGTTCATTTGCGCCGATCTCAACGGTGGCAAAGTCACGATCGAGGCGGCCGAGCAGGCGATTTCCACCCACACGCCCCACAGTGAGCGCAAGATTTCGGTTGAGGAAATCCAGCGCAAGACTGCGGAGTTCTACAAGCTGCATGTGGAGGAGCTGCACTCGCCGCGCCGGGCTCGCCGTGTGGCCCGCCCCCGTCAGATCGCGATGTATCTATCGCGGGAACTTACGAGCCGTTCCCTGCCCGATATCGGCAAGCGCTTCGGCGGCCGCGACCACACGACCGTGCTCCACGCCTGCCGGCGCATAGAGGAATTGCGCCGCACGGATCCTGCGCTGGAGCAAGAAGTGGAGTTTCTGCGCCGAATATTGAAGCACAGTTGAGGCGATGCGGACGGAGTTTCCCTGGGCCTCTGCCGGGCTACGCGGCAGGGCCCTAAAAACGCCGATTCCGCCTGGACTTCCGCGCCGATTTGGCGCGGCCGAAAAGTGGCTAAGGGCGCTATTTCTAGGTATTCTTTGCGACGCGGAATCGGGCGCCAAAACGGTCGCCCGGACCGCTCAAAAAATGAGCCATTTCGGGCCGCGTGCGGAAGGCCTGAGGGCCCTTTCGGCAGCGAGACCCTATGAAAATTAACGTCGAGCGCGGCGCATTCCTGAAAGCCCTTGGCCACGTGCAAAGCGTAGTCGAGCGGCGCAATACGATTCCAATCCTTTCCAACGTGCTGATCGACGCCGCAAAAGGAAAGCTGAAGCTCACCGCGACCGATCTCGACATTGAAATCGTGGAGACGATCCCTTCCGACGTACTGCGCAATGGCGCTGCGACGGCACCGGCGCACATGCTCTACGACATCGTGCGGAAAATGCCCGAAGGCACGCAGGTGCAGGCGGAATTCGCCGCAGGCGACGCCAGCCGCTTGATCGTGTCGGCGGGAAGCGTGCGTTTCGAACTTGCGTGCCTGCCCAAAGAGGATTTTCCGCAAATGTCGGCGGGCGCACTTCCCCACCGATTCCGGATGGAAGCAAGCGACCTCATATCGCTCATCGAGAAAACGCGCTTTGCGATCTCCACGGAAGAAACCCGTTTCTACCTCAACGGGATCTATCTTCACGCGGTGAACGACAAGAAGTCCACGCTACGCGCGGTTGCGACGGACGGGCACAGGCTTGCGCGTTACGAACTGCCATTGCCAGGCGGCGCGGAGAAAATCCCCGGCGTAATCGTCCCCCGCAAGACGGTTGCCGAGCTGCGCCGTTTGCTCGACGACGCGGAAGGGGCGATCGAAATCGCGCTTTCCGACAACAAGATCCAGTTCACGTTCGGGGGCGTCGAGCTTACGTCGAAATTGATCGACGGCTCTTTCCCCGATTATCAGCGCGTGATTCCCAGCGGAAACGACAAGGTGCTGTCGCTGGATGCAAAGGAATTCGCGTCCGCCGTTGACCGTGTATCCACGATTTCGGCCGACAAAACTCGCGCAGTGAAGCTCAACCTAGACAAGGACCGCGTAGTTTTGAGCGTCGTGAACCCGGAGTCCGGCACGGCAACCGAGGAAGTGCCCGCCAATTACCGCGCACCTGCCCTCGAAGTCGGCTTCAACGCCCGCTATTTGCTCGACATCACGGGTCAAATCACAGGCAAGGATGTGCGCTTCACGCTGGCCGATGCGGGCTCACCCACGGTGATCCAGGATACCGAGGACGAACGTACCCTTTTCGTCCTCATGCCGATGCGGGTGTGATCCCTTGAAACAGCGTGCAAGCGTGACGCGTAAGGCCGAAAACGGCGAGCTGGCTGCCGCGCGCGCAGGCACGCGTGTGCCGCTTGCGCTCGCGAGGGTCAGCCTCTCCAATTTCCGCTCCTACGAAGCGGCCATGTTCCACGCGGAACATGCATGCGTCGTGCTGGCGGGCCTGAACGGCACCGGAAAAACCAATCTTCTGGAAGCGATTTCTCTGCTTTCGCCTGGGCGCGGCTTGCGCGGAGCGAAGCTCTCGGAAATCCAGCGCAAGGCGCCCGAGCCCGTGGAATGCGCGCTATGGGCGGTTGCAGCAACTCTCTCGCGCCCCGACGGCGAGTGGGAAATCGGGACCGGCCTTGTGCCCGTGGCGCCGGATGCGCGCGAACGGCGCGTGATTCATCTAAACGGTGCACCCGCGGAAAGTGCCGACATGGCCGAACTGCTGCCTATGCTGTGGCTCACGCCCGCCATGGACCGCTTGTTTGCGGAGGGCGCAAGCGGACGGCGCCGGTTTCTCGACCGGCTCGTGTTTGGATTGCGTGCCGCGCATGCGCGCAGCGTGGCACGTTTCGAGCGCGCCATGCGCGAGCGGTTGCGCGTGCTGACTGAAGGTCCGCGCGACGATTCCTGGCTCGAGGGACTGGAAGAGACGATGGCGGTCGAAGGCGCGTCAATCACCGAAGCAAGGAATACGACAATCGAAATGCTCAATGCCGAGCTTACGGCGCGCGGCGGCGCGGGCGCGTTTCCCTGCGCCAGTCTCGGCCTTGATGACGGCTGCGAGAGCATCGGCGCGGACGCCGCGAAGCTGCAGGCCGCGTTTGCCGCTTCGCGCATGCGCGACGGCGAGGCGGGGCGCACGACCGTGGGACCGCATCTGGCCGAGCTGCTTGTGCGCCACACGCTCAAGCGAACGGACGCGCGCGACTGCTCGACCGGTGAGCAGAAAGCATTGCTAATTTCGATAGTGCTGGCGAATGCCTGGCTTCAGCGAAAAAAGAACGACGGCCTCGCGCCAGTTTTGCTTTTGGACGAAATCGCCGCGCATCTGGACGCGAAGCGGCGCGCCGCGCTTTTCGAGGAGGTCGCCGCTTTGCGCACGCAAGCCTGGATGACCGGCACGGACATGAGTCTGTTCGTTCCGCTTGGCGAGCACGCCAGGCGGTACATGATCGTGGCCGGCAAATTCGTGCGGGCGGACTGAAATGGCTCAGCCGAAAGCGCAGACCAGCGCCTACAGCGCCGAGTCGATCAAGGTCCTGAAGGGCCTCGACGCGGTACGCAAACGACCCGGCATGTATATCGGCGACACCGATGACGGATCGGGCCTCCATCACATGGTGTACGAGGTCGTTGACAACTCCATCGACGAGGCGCTAGCCGGGTATTGCGACCGCATCGATGTGGCGCTCAATGCCGACGGCTCTTGCACTGTTCGCGACAACGGCCGAGGCGTCCCCACCGACATTCACAAAGAAGAAAAGGTCTCGGCGGCGCAGGTCATCATGACCCAGCTGCATGCGGGCGGAAAATTCGAACAGACCGCCTACAAGGTTTCGGGCGGCCTCCATGGCGTCGGCGTCTCCGTCGTGAACGCGCTTTCCGAATGGCTGGACCTGCGTATCTGGCGCGACGGCAAGGAACACTATATGCGCTTCCGCGACGGCGACCCCGTGGCGCCGCTGAAGGCCGTCGGGGACGCCAAGGACCAACGCGGCACGGAAGTGACGTTCCTTCCTTCGCCGAAAACCTTCACCAAAACCGAATTCGATTTCGCCACGCTCGAGCACCGGCTGCGCGAACTCGCCTTCCTCAATTCGGGCCTCACAATCGTATTGGCCGACAAGCGCGGCGTGGAAAAGAAGGAGACCGTCCTGAAATATGACGGTGGCCTGGAAGCGTTTGTCGGGTATCTCGACCGCTCGAAAAACGCGCTGATCCCCGCGCCCATCATGCTGACGGCCGAGCGGGACAAGATCGTGGTGGAGGCCGCCCTCTCGTGGAACGACGGTTATCACGAGAACATGCTGTGCTTCACGAACAACATCCCCCAGCGCGATGGCGGCACACATCTCGCGGGTTTCCGCGCGGCGCTGACGCGCGTGGTAACGAAGTACGGCGACCAGCTGATGGGCGCGCGCAAGGAAAAGATTCCCCTGACCGGCGAGGATTGCCGCGAAGGGCTCACCTGCGTGCTTTCCATCAAGGTTCCCGATCCCAAGTTCAGCTCGCAGACCAAGGACAAGCTGGTGTCTTCCGAAGTGCGGCCCGCCGTGGAGTCGGCGGTGCTGGACCAGCTCGGCCACTGGTTCGAGACGCACCCGGCGGAAGCCCGCGCCATCGTGGGCAAGGTGATCGAGGCGGCCGCCGCGCGCGAGGCCGCGCGCAAGGCGCGCGAGCTGACGCGGCGCAAGGGCGCGTTGGACGGCAGCTCGCTTCCCGGCAAGCTCGCCGATTGCCAGGAGCGCGACCCCGCCAAATGCGAGCTCTTCATCGTAGAAGGCGATTCCGCGGGCGGCAGCGCCAAACAGGGGCGCAACCGCGCCAACCAAGCCGTGCTTCCGCTGCGCGGAAAAATCCTCAACGTGGAGCGCGCGCGCTTCGACAAGATGCTGTCCAGCCAGGAGATCGCCACCCTCATCACTGCGCTCGGCACCGGCATCGGGCCCGAAGAATTCAACATAACCAAGCTGCGCTACCACAAGATCATCATCATGACGGATGCCGACGTGGACGGTGCGCACATCCGCACCCTGCTGTTGACCTTTTTCTACCGGCAGATGGCCGAGCTTATCGAGCGCGGGCATCTCTTCATCGCACAACCCCCGCTCTACAAGGCGACGCGCGGAAAATCCGCGCGCTATCTCAAGGACGAGCGTGAACTCGAACTCTCGCTGATCGAGGAAGGCGCCAAGGACGCCGTGTTCGTCATGCACAGCGGCGAGGAAATGGCCGGAGCGGACCTGCGCGCGCTCATAGACAAGGCGCGTGCGGTGCGCGCGGCGCTCGACGGTTTCCCGCGGCATTATCCCCGCTTCGTGCTAGAGCAGGCAGCCATCGCCGGGGCGTTAAACCCCGAAATTCTTTCCCACAAGAACAGGGCGGCGGAGGCCGCCAATTACATCGCGCGCCGCCTCGACATGCTCTCGGCGGAAACCGAGCGGGGCTGGAAGGGCGAAGCCACGCCGGATGGCGGCCTGAAATTCACCCGCGAAGTGCGCGGTGTGAAGGAAACCGTGGCCATCGACGGCGCGGTGATCGCAAGCGCGGATGCGCGCAAACTGGACCGCCTGGCACCCGAACTGCAGGCGGCGTATCTCAAAAACGGCAAGCTGCGCCGCAAGGAAGATGTGCGCGAGGTGCGCGCGCCCACGCAGTTGCTCGACGCCATCTTCGCCTGGGGCCACCAGGGCATGACGCTGCAACGCTACAAGGGCCTGGGCGAAATGAACCCCGAGCAGCTGTGGGAGACGACGCTGGACGAAAACGCCCGCACGCTGTTGCAGGTGAAGGTCGCACACGCGGACGAGGCCAACATCCTGTTCGACAAGCTGATGGGCGACAACGTGGAGCCCAGGCGCGAATTCATCCAGGACAACGCGCTCAACGTGGCGAATTTGGACGTGTAGCCCCAACTGTCATCGCCCGCGAATGCGGGCGACCCAGTTGGGTTCTGCACAATCGGCGCTATATCACCTGGGTGGCCCGCAGTCGCGGGCCATGACATACGGACTAAACGTTCGCCCTGACCAGCCAGCAGGCGGCGGGGGGTGCGATGCCGTCTTTCGATTCGAATGGGCGGTAGACTTTTTCCACCACGGCGCGGATTTTTCGCTGCGTTTCTTCGGGCAGCTCGCGGGCGGCGCGCGCAAGCGGGCCGATGTTCATCGCTTCCTCGGCCGCAGCTTCGACCGTGCTTCCCAGATACATCTTTGCATCGAGCTTTTCGATGTGCACGTCCTTGTAGCCGCTGCGCGACAGAATGGTTTTCGTGCGGCCCGCATCGGCGAAGGCGAAGGGCCCGGGCGCGCAGGGGTCGGCGGGCTCCTGCGGCGGCAGCAGGGGCAGCGCCGCCTGATAGGGCACATTGGCCCAGTCGTTTTCCTTGATGTCGCGCCAGCAGACGAAGACGAGGCGCCCGCCTTCGCCGAGCGCACGGCGCACATTGGTGAAACCCATTACGGGGTCCTCGAAGAACATGGCGCCGAAACGCGACAGCACGACGTCAAAGCGGAACGCGCCGAACTGATGCACCGCGGCGTCCGCCTCGATGAAGGTCACATGCGAACCGAGATTCCTAGCGCGGGCGCGGGCGATTTCCAGCATGGGGTTGGAAATGTCGATGCCGATCACGCGGCCCTTTTCGCCAACGATCTTTTCCGCCAAGAAGCTGGTCGTGCCGCAACCGCAGCCGAGGTCCAGCACGCGTTCGCCTTCTTTGAGCGCGGCGAAACGGAAGAGCGCGTCCGTGATGTCCTTCAGGTTTTCGTCGATCTTTTCCTGCTGGCTGCCCCAGCGCTCCCCCGCAGGACCGTTCCAGTATTCAAGCTGTTCCGCATTCGGGACTTCTGCCATCATGATCCCCTCGCGAGATATTCAGTGTGGCGTGTGGGCGAGTTCGGCGGCGCGCTGACGCGCGAGGCGCGCGCTCGCGCGTTCCTTGACGCTGGCCGATTTGAGCTGCCCGCAGGCGGCCATGATGTCACGGCCCCTCGGCGTGCGCACGGGGCTAGCGTAGCCCGCGCGGTTGACGATTTCCGCGAACTTCTCGATTTGCGCCCAATCGGAACATTCGTATGGCGCGCCCGGCCACGGGTTAAACGGGATCAAGTTGATCTTGGCGGGGATGCCGGCCAAGAGCTTCACCAGCGCGCGCGCATCGGCCGGGCTGTCGTTCACGTCCTTCAGCATCACATATTCAAACGTGATACGCCGCGCGTTGGAAAGTCCCGGATAGGCGCGGCATGCATCGAGTAGTTCCTCGATAGGATACTTCTTGTTGAGCGGCACCAGCTGATTGCGCAGCTCATCGCGCGCGGCATGCAGCGAAATCGCCAGCATGGAGCCGATCTCCTCGCCCGCCTTGCGGATCATCGGCGCGACGCCTGCGGTGGAGAGCGTGATGCGCCGTTTCGAAAGCGCCAGACCGTCGCCGTCCGCGATGATGCCAATGGCGGTTTTCACGTTCTCGTAATTGTAGAGCGGTTCACCCATACCCATGAACACGACATTGGTGATCTTCCGCCCGTGCGCGGTCGACGGCCAATCGCCCAGCGCATCGCGCGCGACCATCACCTGGCCCACGATCTCGGCCGCCGTAAGATTGCGCACGAGGTTCTGCGTGCCCGTGTGGCAGAAGCGGCAAGTGAGCGTGCAGCCCACCTGGGAGGAGATGCACAGCGTGCCGCGGTCTTCCTCGGGGATAAAAACGGTTTCAAATTCCACGCCCGGTTCGGCGCGCAACAGCCATTTGCGCGTGCCGTCCTGCGAAGCCTGGCCGGTCACGACCTCGGGCAGCGCAAGGCCGAAGCGCGCCGCCATGTCCTCGCGGAAAGGTTTCGCCAGATTCGTCATGGACGCGAAATCGCGGGCACCGCGGACATAGATCCAGTTCCACAGCTGGCGCGCGCGCATGCGCGCGGGCCGAGGCTCAAGGCCCGCCGCCTCCAGCGCCGCGCGCACGCGGGCCATGTCCAGACCGATAAGGTTCGTCATTGCGGGCCGGTATAACACGATTGCGACCCCGCACGCACACGCGCGAAGGCAAGCGAAAATTCGCACTGGGTTGCCGCAAGGCGCAGTTCGGCCGCCGATCGGGAAGGGTTCAAAATTTAGGGTCTTCGCCGCCTGCGCGCGCGACGGCTTGTCGTGCAATCGTTCATTTTCATTCCCTCAGGTTCAAAGTTCGCCCCGCCCAGAATTCGCGAACGCACGCCGCTCCGCCGGGAGAACACCGCGACGCGAATTGGGCATGGAACGTGCGGATGCGAAAACGGCGCGGGGGCGGGGCCCACGCGCCGTGCGTCCGCACTGCTTGCGAATATAAGAGATTTGGTGTGAGCAGCGCCGCTCTGCAAGACCCCCGTCCAAAAATATTTTCGGAGCCAATTCCCTTCTTTTGTCAGCCGTTTAGACCCCGCGTAGCCCGTTCAAGCCCCACTTGAACCCGGGCGAAAATTTTTTCGCAGGCCGATGTCGGAGCGGCGCGGCGCGGCCTATTTGCAGGAGGATTTGACCTTGTCGAGCGCGGCCGTGATGCCGGCCAGCGAATATTCGTCACGCGTGAGCGTGCCGCGCGTGGACGTGCCGGTGATAATCATGCTTTGGCCGCGCCGCATGGCCTCCACAAGGCGCTTTTCCTCGTCCGGGCTTTCCATCCAGGCGCCGCCGTTGGTGCCCTCGTTCTTCGTAAAGAATTCGAACTTGTCCGAACCAACCTCCACGCGCGCCTTGGAACCCTCCCTGTAGGGATAGCCCGGCACGACGGACGGTTCATTGCTCACGTTGCGTTTGGGCCAGCTCGAAACAAGGAAGAAAATCGGATCGCGCTTCGCGCCTTTGGGCGCCGCCGATTTTGGTTGCGCCAGCGCGTAGCAGACCTGATCCCTGCCGCTGCCCGAGGTGTACACCGACCAGTCGCGAAACGAGCCGATCGCCGCCGGTTCCGCATTGGCGGAATGAATCATGAGCGCGCAAACGGCGGACGCGCCCAAGACGTGAATGGCGTGTCTGAACGTCATAGCGGGTGATGCCCTGTTTGCTTTTGCCTTTTATGCCCCAATTCGGGCAGGAATTTGAAGGGCAAAGCGCGGGGGACGCGTTTACTTTGTGCCGGCCCTTCGGCGCATGATGGGCGCGCCCCAGCGATGCGGCGGCGGAATCTCCGCGGGGCCGCCGGGGCGAACGGGCCTTTCGCGAAACCGGCCGAGGCTCATCAGCCGGTCATACATCACGATAGCACCAGCCACGCCGACATTTACGGAAAATCGCGTGGGGATTTTCACCACGTGCACGCAGCGCGCGAGCACCGGCGGCGACAGCGACGAGCGCTCGCCGCCCAGAACATAGGCAGCACGAAGCGGATGCCGGAAGCTGGGCAACACCGCCGCGTCGCCGGTGATCTCGACACCGACCAGCTGGCAACCTTGCGGCAGGCGGAAATCCTCCGCCGAGCGGAACTGGTAGACGGGCAAGTGTCCGGATGCGTCGGACGTGTCCGATGCCGCGTCGGAAAGTTTCACCTGTGAATTGATGGTGAAAAAGAAGCTAGCGCCGAAGGCGTGGGCCGAGCGCAGCAGGTTGCCAAGGTTCATCGCCTTGGAGATCCCGTCTACACCGATGGCGAAGTAGCCCCGCATTCCGGAAAACCTATCGCGTTCGCGGCCCGTGACAATGGTATAAGGCGCCGATGAATCCGGTTTTGGTCGAAATCACTCGCGGAAACCGTGTTGAAAGCATCCACCGGGGGGCAGTTGCTGTATGCGACGCCGAGGGGCGAATGCACGCCCGGCTGGGCGACATTGAACGGCCGATCTATCCCCGCTCCGCACTGAAGCCGGTGCAGGCTTTGCCGCTCCTAGAGTCCGGCGCGGCGGACGCATTCGGCGTGAGCGACGAAGAAATCGCGCTTGCCTGCGCGTCGCATTCGGGCGAGCCGATGCACACCGAGCGGGTGAGCGCCTGGCTTGCGCGCATCGGCTGCACGGCCGACGATCTTGCCTGCGGCGTGCATCCCATCCGCTTCGAGCCGGTGGCCGAGGCGCTGGTTCGCGAAGGCAAGAAGCCCACCCGCATCCACAACAACTGCTCGGGCAAGCACACCGGGTTTTTGACGCTAGCCAAACATTTGGGTATCCCGACAAAAGGCTATGAAACGGTCGATCATCCGGTCCAGCGCGCCGTGATAGAAGCGCTGAAGGACTTGGCCGCCATGACAGGCGAGCTCGAATGGGGCGTGGACGGCTGTGCTGCGCCCAATTTTGTCCTGCCGCTCGCAAATCTCGCCCGCGCGATGGCACGCATGGCAAACCCGAAAGGCCTTTCGCCCGAGCGCGCTGCCGCCGCAAATCGCATTATCAAGGCGATGTGCAACTACCCGGAGCTGACGGCGGGAACCGGGCGCGTGTGCACCGCGCTGATCCAGGAAAGCGGCGGCACGATAGCCGTAAAAACCGGCGCCGAGGGCGTATACGCCGCCATTCTGCCCAAGCCAGGCCTTGGCGTGGCGCTCAAGATGGATGACGGCTCGACTCGCGCCGCCGAAACGGCCGTCGCGCAGGTGCTGGTCGATCTGGAAGCGCTGCCGAACGCGGGCGAGGCGGCCAAAATTGCGCGCGCGCCCGTGCGCAACACGCGCGGCGACATTGTGGGCGAGCGCCGCGCGGCGGAGGCGCTGCTCGGCCCGCGTTAGTCGCCCGTGTCGTCTGGCGATTCGTTCTTTGGCGGTGCGTAAGGCTCGATTTTCGTGATGATGCAGCGCTGCTCGATGCCACCGTGGGTGTAAACGACCAGATCGCCTGGGCTCACGCACATGTTGTCGGCAAGCTGCTTAATGCCGACGGCCGGCGCGAAATTCAGGCTCTGGCATTTGATGGCGAGCGTGATCTTGTACTGGTCGTTCGGCCCCTGGCGCACGATCAGTGTCTGGTTGTCGGGCACGGTGTAGCTGCGGAACCCTTCCGGGCGCAGGCAGTTGGCGCTCGCGCTAGCCGCGCCGGCTGACAGCAGCAGGAGCGCGGCAGCAGCGGTAATAGTCTTCATTGTTCGTCTCCGCAAAGGCGCCCCACCTGCACCGAATATAACGCGCCAGGCGGCAAAAATCCTGAACGGCAAATTCACGTGAAATTCAGAGCCTTGCGCGGCGCGGCGACGCGCCTCATGTTCCCGCGCAAAGGCGGGAGAAACATGTCTCTTCTCGGCTGGATCGCGTTCGGGCTGATTTGCGGCTTTATCGCCAGCAAGATCGTGGCGAGCGAGGGCCAGGGTTGCATGCTCGATATCGCGCTGGGACTGGTGGGCGCGGTTGTGGGCGGCACGCTGTTCAAGCTCCTGGGCGCCAACGTCTTCTGGGAATTCGACCTGTGGTCGATGTTCGTCGCCATCATCGGCGCGATTGTGGTGCTCGTTGCCTATCACGCGATCACGGGAAAGAGGACGTTCCGCTGAATCCTCTCCCACTGAATCATCCGCTGACGCGGATCGATTAGATGACCCCTCCCCGACCCTCCCGCCTACGCCAAGGCTACGGCGGGCGAGAGTGCGCTCACTCGGCCGCCGGAGCTTTAGCGAAGGCGGCCCCTTTCAGGGGAGGGAGAAATGAGGCTTGTTTTCCTCCCCCTTAATGGGGGTGGTCAGGAGGGGGTCATCGAATTTGCTCCAAAAATTTTGAATCTCTGCGGAGCAGACAGACTTCGAGCGCCGATCGCGAAGGGGTTTTTCAAAAATTCAGGCAGCGTCGCTAGTAGTCCATCGCTTTGTCCGGTTTTGGGACGATAGGCGCGCCAAAGCAAAAGGGCGGAGCCTTTCGGCCCCGCCCGCGTCCCGGGCGCTTTTCGCTGGATATAGGAGAGATGGTGTGCGCAGCGCCGCGCTGCAAGGGGCGGGTAGTGTCCTAATTTGGGCGATTATGTCCTACTTGACTGGTGGCGGTCGAGGTCTTTAGGCTGTTTTCGACAGGTCGGCGTTCTTTTTGTTGTTGGATTGTTGGCGCTTGGGCCGCTTATGGCCTCATCAGCGCGGGGGCTTGCCTCGCCGCTAACTCGACTCGTTCCCCTTCTTGCAGAAGCTGAAACTCACGCCGAGTGGCGGAGGGAATTTGCCAATGTAATAGAGGCGAAAATCAGTCCACTGCGGACGTTTGAAAATGTCCTGATATTCAATCCTTCCATAAATATAGATAGCGCGCTGCCCCGCCATGATGTCAGCGATCTCAGTGGCTCCAAGCGAGCGGTCAAACCACATAGCCTTTGGCGAAATGACGCCTGGCCCAAGCGTAAAAGTGAACTGATCTTGAAGCTGCGGCGCTTTGAGATTGCCCTCATTGGCAGGCTCAATCACGTCAATTTTGGCCCAACAAATAACTTTCAGACCCGGCGTCTGACCGCCATTCTTAATTGTGAAGGCAACTCCAGGAATGTCTTTGCGCGCTGGCTGTGGCGGGGTCAGTCCCATTCCATCGCAGAGAACCGCTGCATCGGGCTGGATATAGGCCCGCAATTGCTTCCGGCTCGTTCGCACTTGCTCAATGCCGAGCCATACAAGCCCGCCAGTGACAATGAAAAGAAGGAAAGTGGCGAACCCAGTAATCCCATTGTCGCTGTTACTAAGATAGGAGCCAAGACAGTGACCTGAGCCCCTAAACCTCATCCAAAAATGAGTAGAGTCCGGCGCCTTGAGAGGGGTACGGACGATGAAGCGTTCGCGGTTCACGGAAGAGCAGGTCATCGCGATTTTGCGGGAACACGAGGCA